>JABCYQ010000014.1 GCA_013290125.1 Vulcanimicrobiota bacterium | reverse complement strand
TGGAACGCTGGCGCCTGGATCGTACGGGGCGTTCGTCATCGGCGCCGACTGGCCGCTCGCGGAATCGTCACCGCCAAACAACAAGTCCGCGACACCGACGATCGTCGGCGCCGGCGGCACCGCAGACATCACGGTCTCTAACGTCCTACAGATCACTCAACCTTAGACAATAGCCGGAAGCGATCTGAAGGGGCCGACTTTATGTCGGCCCAGGCGAATAAAAGTGGGCCGACATAAAGTCGGCCCCTTCGTTCGGTCGGCGGACCATAGAGGTCCGCCCTACTGTAGTGGTTGCGACGTCCGAATCACGCCCTCGCCGAACGACGCCAAGTACAGGAACCCACCGTTCCAGTCGGCGCCGACGAAGTGGTGCGCGATCGCCTTTGTATCCACGCGCATCCAATGCACGCCGACATCGTACGACACGAACGCGCCGAAACGCGTTGTGACCACAACGGCCGGTACTGTTGGCGGCTTCGCGCCCTCGTTAAACGCGATTCGATTGCCGAAGAACCGGGTCGCGTAATAGCGCGTCGCGCGGATGACTCGTTCGTCGCTGTTGGGGAAGAGCAGGTGGGGCCACGGCCGCGACGGCGAAGGCTGCACGAACGTCATGACGTTCGAGAACGATTGCGCATTGTTCGTGCTCTTGAACACGAGGATGTTGTCGGTGGTGGGGTCGTGATCGATGAGCAGAAGCGTTCCGGCAACGCCAGGCTCGAATGCCGCGAAGAAGCGATGCACTGGGTACCACTGCGTCACTTGATTCGGTAGGGCAGCATTCGGCAAGCCGGTTGCCTTATGCCACGTCGTGCCGCCGTCGTGCGTATAGAAGAGATGCGGCGCAGTCGTGGCGGTGCCGGTTGCGACGACGATCGTATTCGCGTCGGCCGGCGAGACGACGACTTGGTACGGATTGCTGAAGTGCCACGGCGTATTGTTCCACACCGTTCCGCCGTTCGTGCTCACCCCGACGGTCGCTGCGCTCGTGTCACCGTTCAGAATGCCGTAGAGCTTCATCACCGATGTCGGATCGAACGAAAGCGACTCGAACCCGTTCGTGTACGGACCCGCAAACGACACGCAGCTGTTGGTCGAGATGTACAGCCCGGCATCCGGGTGCGCGAAGTAGCAGTGCGTCGGGTCGAGCGGGCTGATGGAAGCCTCGCCGCCTTCGCCCGCGCCGGCCGCGTTGTTGTCGTAGTTCCAATGCTTGCCGCCATCCGCGGTCTCGACCACGCTGTTGTCCTGAAGCGGCGCGATGATGTTCTTCCCCCCGGCCGTGACTTTCACGTCGTAGGCGAGCGTGTCGGCTACGTTGTTGTTCAGCGGCGGCGCGGTTCCAGACGTGCAATGCGCGGCGTAGAAAAGCCCCTGATCTTCTAACAGATAGCACGCGTCGTCGGTCTTGCTCAGTCCGGCGGCCGGCACGATGTAGCGCATGTCGACGCCGAACGGCTGCGCGCCGAACTGGATATTCGGATTGGGATTGCCGTTTGCGGTGAAATAGTAGATCGAGCCGCCGCCGTCGTCACCGAGATACATCCGGTTCGGCACGACCAGACTGAAAGCGATCGCCTGCTCGCCGATGGAACACGGACAGTTGATAAACGTCCACGTCTTGCCGCCGTTAATCGAGCCGTAGAGATCCTGATTCCATGCAGCCTTGTCGTCGACGTTTGCGTAAACGATCTTCGCGTTGAACGGGTCCACCGCCAGATTGTGGACTGGTCCCGTGCCGACATGGCCGGTCATCGTCCAGACCCCGGCTCTTAGTCGGAAGACGTTGCCGTCCGCGGTGCCGGCATAGGTCGCACCCGATGCGGTGACTACCGTCGAAGCGCCGTGCGTGACGGCGAGCGAGACGGACCACGTGGCACCGTCGTCGCCTGATACCAAGACTCCGCGCCGGGTAGCGAGGTAGAGCGAGCTGCCGACCTGCGCGATTTGCGTGGATTCGGACCGATCGACGTTGAGCCAAGTGGTCCCGCCGTCGGTCGAGCGGAACGTGCCGCCGAACTCCGTTGCAGCGAGGACGACTGACGGAAGGGACTGGTCGAGCCAAAGCCCGTTGATGACCGAGGAGATCGTGCCGTCCAGATTCGTCAGACCGTTGTTGACCGCCGTCCAATGGACGCCGCCGTCCATCGTCCGATAGACACCGGATTGCGAGGGAGATTCGCGCGGCGTATTGCCCCAGCCGCCGCCCGTGAACATGATGTTCGGATTGCTCTGCACAAACGCGAATGCGTTGAGCTTGCCCGAGCCCACATTTCCGCCGGTCGGGCCTATTTGGACCCACAGCGGTTTGGATGCGAACGGATCGGCGAATGCCTTCGTCGCGCCTCCGGGCATGACGAGTACTATGAACGCGGCGATCGACATGGCGATGCCGCGGAGGTGCGCTCCGCTAGGCTTCATCTTCAACTCCAAACGCGAATGGAAACCAACCCTATGCTAAGGGTTCGTTTACCATAGCGCGCCGGAGGTCATTGTCCTCGGTTATGAGCCTTTTGACCGTTCCGTATGGGACCAGCGTGACGATACGCGGCTTGTTCCATCGACTGCGGTGCTGTGACCACGTATCCACGGCCTCGAACGGTTGCGAGTTTTGCGCGCGCGCCGGCGTTGCGCAGCTTGCGCCGCACGCTGTGGATAAAAACGTTCAAGAGATTCGCCGCCTCTCTGCCACCTTTGCCGCGAAGCACGGTGTAAAATCGTTCGCGCGAGACGACGGTGCCCGGTTCATCGAAAAGAGCCCGCGCCAATGCGAACTCCGTCGAACTCACCGAGATCGGTCTGCCGTCGACGGTGAGCGACGCCAGATCCGGATAGAGCGTGACGTTCGCGACCGTTCGAGATTCAAGAAAGACTTTCATAGTCGCGGTCTTTGCGTAACGTGATCTGTCGCGCCCTGCTCGCGGGCACACGTGCGGCACATGACTCGATTTCGCGGGTTTGCGCCATGGCACAAAGCTGGCACATTTTGGTGCCTTCTGAAGCAGTGTAGCGCTGGGATGCCGCAACGCTATCTCCGAAGGAATTAGTAGGTCGACGTGTTATGCGAGCGTCGGCGGAAAATTGGTGCCGGATGGATAGCAATCACCGCCGCAGCGGCTACTCGAACGCAGAACTGCGCAACATGTTGCGCGTTGTCAGCAAGCCGCACGAACTGGAACGTCAGCCGCTCGCGCTTCTGCTGCGTCATGCTTTCGGCATGGCGACGTGCCAAGAGGCGGTCATGCACTTGCTGGAGATGTCGTTCACCGACGCCGGGAACCGCACGAAGCTCCTGCGCGACATCATCTTCACATGCGATGTCCACGGTGCGACGACGGGCGCTGCGACGCACAAGTTCAACCTATCGCGCCGCCAGTTCTTCCGCTACCGCGCCGAAGCGTTCGAAGTTCTCGCGGGAACGGTCGCGCACATCTTGAGTTCACCGCCGGATGACTCCATCTATCTTTGGACTATCGCGCATCAGATCTCGATGACCGCCCCGGAACAAGCGCTTGCGCTGCTCGACGCGAGCAACATCGACCCCTATGGGCAACTCGGTCATTTTCGTGTCACGCTCGCCGTGTGGGCCGGTCAGCCGGTCACCGACGACGATCTCGCGCGCTGCTCGGATCATTTCCGCCGCCGAGCGATGCTGCGCATCGCGGGCGAGATGCACGGCCGCGGCGACTACGCGCGCGCGGAGAAGATCCTCGCCGACGTGCGGGAGTCGACGGAGCTGCTAGGCGCCTCGGCGCTGCCCGATCTGCTCTACGACATCGCCGACGCATCGCGCTGGCCGGCACGCCGGCGCTGCGACACCGCGGCGATCGCGCAACACGTGGCCGTCATGAAACGCAATGCCGGCGGCGATTGGAGCGTTGCGCGCGTCCGTCAGGCCGAAGCGGAAGTGCAGATCAACCGCGGCGACATCGCCGGCGCAAAGCAAAGTCTCGAACAATCGTGGCAGTTGGCCATGGCGGGGCGCGACGCCGTTTTGCTCTCGGGTTCGGCGCTCGGCGAAGGGAAGCTCGCCTTCATACTCGGTGCCTACGAACGGGCCTTCCGGTTCGCATTCGCCGCCGCCGTCGGCATGCGCGGTCACAGATCATACTCGCTCGTCGCGCAGGTCATCGCCGGTAAGGCGGCGCTTGCCGCCGGCATGCTGTGGCAGCCGCCGGAAGATTGGGTGAAACGATATCCCGACTCATGGCTTCGAGCTGAAGTCGACGCCATCCGCGCGCGCCGGCTTCTTGCCGCCGGCGAGGCTGGAGAAGCCGAATCCGTGGCCATCTCGGCACTGGAAATGGCAGAGCGCCACGGTTCTCCGTCGGGCATCGCGTATGCGATGTCGACACTGGGCGCGGTGCTCGACCGTCGCGGCGATGTGGCGGGAGCACAGCGTATCCGCGTGCGCGCCTGGCGCATGGCGGCTTCGCTTGAAGACTCGGTCCTGCACCACGACCTCTTCGCGATCTCAGGTCAGATGCGCCGCGGAGTCGGGCCGATAGCGATCGACGATGGTTTTTGCGCCGCGATCGTCGATGCTGCGCCGGCAGGGCTCCGATCGATCGGAAATCAGGACGATCAAAACGCGTTTGTCCGGGATGCGCTGCTAGCCGCAGCCGTGCCCGAGATCGTCGAACTACGCGCCGCACAGCCGTCACGCGTGTTCGCAGACGCGGCGGAAGCGCTTGCGAGCATGGCACCGCTCGTCGCCATCGGCATCGATCATATAGACCGGGAGGCGTACGCCCGCGCATTGTCCACCGCGGCATTTTCAGTTGCGCGCGGTCGCAGCCGCGCCGCTTCGGGTCGCGGCGTCACCGCGCTGCGCCGGCGCGGCACAATGTTGGCACCGCACACCGCAGCAAATTAGCGGACACCGTCCAAGACATGGCGGTGGAGCGCATGTCGCTCCATCGCTTCTGTTCTTTGGAGGGAACGCAGATGAGATCTCGGTTACTGCGCGTCGCGTTAGTCGCGATCGTCGCGGTGGTCTGCCAGGCAACATGGGCACTGGCCGGCACCACCGGAACGATGACCGGCTACGTGCTCGCGGCGAGTGGCTCGGCGATCGCCGGCGCTAAGGTCAGCGCGACATCGCCATCCCAATCCGTATCCACGACGACAGACTCGAGCGGACATTTCACGTTCGTCTCGCTCGCACCAGACACGTACACCGTCACTGCGACAGCAGACGGTTTTGAAACGACCGAACAACGCGGCGTCACCGTCACGTCCGACAACTCAGCGACGATTCGCGTGACACTAGCGAAGGCGGTCGGAACGCTAGGCAAAGTCACGGTCAACGCCAGTTCGATGCAACTGGTGAAGCCCGGAACGACCACGGACATCTACTCGATCAATGCCTCGACAGGTTCGAAGATCTCCGGACTCGCGGGAACCGGCGGTCTCGACAACGCCTACTCACAACTCGCATCGGTTCCAGGCGTTGTGTCGGCGATCGGTCTCGGTTGGGACAACAGTACGCTGTCCATCCGCGGCGGCACGTTTGCCGATACCGCGTACGAATTCGACGGCGTTCCCGTCAACCGTTCGTTCGACAACTATCCGGCGACGGAATTGGCGACGCTCGGCCAGCAGGAGTTACAGGTCTACACCGGTGGCGCCCCGGTCGGCACGAGTGCCAACGGCATCGCCGGTTTCGTGAACCAAGTCATCCGCAATGGCACGTATCCGGGATTCGGCGAAGCCACACTGGCCGCTGGTGGTCCGAACCTCTACAACAAGATCGATCTCGAGGTAGGCGGCGCGACCGCAGACCGCAATTTCACGTACTACGTCGGCTTGCAGAAGTCGATCACGTCGCAGCGGATAACCGATCAGTTCAACGGCGCATCGCTGACGAATTCGCCCGCCAACGTCACGCTGCTGGACTTCAAGGGCCCGCCCGGCGGTCCGGCTGCCGGTTGTAACCCAGCGACGAATCCGAACTACGCGAGTTACACGATCTGCTATGCTCAGGGCTTTGGCCCATTCTTTGGCCCGAGCGGCTATATTCTGGGCCCCTGGTCGTGGGATTCGCCGGCCACTGCCAATGATTCACAGGACGTCATCAATTTGCACTTCGGCATTCCGCACCGGAACGACGCAGGCAAAGACGACATCCAATTCTTATTCGACAACTCGTATCAGTTGACCAGCTTCTACAACACCCCTGGCGACATGAACCCGGCGATGCAGGCGGACTGCGCGAACGGCGGTCCTTTCTTCGCCGGTTTCAGCTGCACTGGCCCGCTCATCCAAGCTCCGAGCGGTCTTGTTTATCAGGGCCCGACAGGTGTCGCCGTTCCGGGAAATGCGAATTCGCGCATCACCCCATACGCCTTTCCGGATTGCACGTTGCCGTGTCAACCTGGATTCAACGCGGCGGATGGCCAGCAAGTCGGTCAGAGCATCGAAAAGCTGCAGTATCAGCATAACTTCGGCAGCTCGGCCTACCTGAGGGTCTACGGCTATACGTTCTACTCGTGGTGGTTCAATCACGGCGCCACGGGAACGGCGTTTCCGTTCGTCTTGAACCAGATCCCCGACTACAATCTCGATACGCACACGCGCGGAGTTTCGGCGACGTTCGCCGATCAGATCAACGACAAGAACTTGTTCAGCATCGATGCGTCGGTCGTCCACGCGACGAGCACGCGCTACAACAACTCCACGTATGGTACCGGCCCCAACAGCACGCTCTCCGAACTGGTCAGTTCGGCCAATCCGCTTAATGGTCTCTGCTACAATGTCGCGAATCTCGCGACAGCCGTTTCATGCGAGGGAGGCGGCGGCGCAAGCAGGACGACGTTCGGTAGTCCGTTGCCGGGCAGCCCCGCGCCCGCCGGCTTCGAGTACCTTGTAGTAGAAGACGGTAATCACGGCTTCCTCAACCAGGTCGATCCCACGTTCACGAGCTTCGACCTCAACGACGACCTCCAGGCGACCGAGCACCTGAAATTCAGCCTCGGCGTGCGTCTGGACAACTACAAGTTCCTCGGGTCCAACACGCAAGGACTCGCGCGTACGTTCTGGTTCAACGCATGGAACCAGGTCGCGTGCGTCTCCACCGCCCCGGGCTCATCGCCGTTCTTCAATCCGAGCGGACCGGGCACGGCATGTCCGGCGGGTACGAAGCCGGCCACGATGGTGAACACGCCGAGCAACAACAAGTACAATGAAACCGAACCGCGCGTGGCGTTCACATATTCGACAACGCCGAACGACGTGTTCCGTGGCGAATACGCCGTGAGCGCAGAACCTGCCAACGCCGCGTACCAGCAATACAACACGGCGCAGCAGAACCTGCCGGCGGCAATCGCGCCGTCGTTCTATCAGTACGGGTTCACCACGCCTGGTCACGTGATCCCACCGCAAGTCGCGTACAACAGCGACGTGTCTTGGGAGCATCGCTTCAGAGGCAGTGACATGTCGTTCAAGGTCACGCCGTACTTGAGAAAGACGAAGGACCAAAACCAGAGCATCGTGATCAGCTTCTTGACGAACTTCGCATCCGGACTGCCGATCGGCAATTCGACCGACAGCGGTGTGGAGTTCGCTTTGAGCAAGGGCGACTTCAACGCCAACGGCTTCTCAGGACTGCTCTCCTACACGCACGAGAACAACGTGACGCGCTATTCGCCGCTGCCCAACGGCAATGGCTCGTTGCTCTCGACGATCAACAACGCGATCAAACAGTACAACGCGTATACGAGCGCGTGCGCGGCCGCACCGACGCGTCCGATCTGCGGCACGACCGCGACCGGCGTCGCGGCAGCGCCTTGCTTCACCGGCGGCGGCGCACCCGACCCGGGCTGCGCAGCCGGCTCTATAGCAAATCCGTACTGGAACGCACCGCCGAGAGGCTTGTTCGACCTCTACGGCACGTACCCGTCGACGCAGCTCAACACGTTCTTCCCGAACGCGAACATCTTCGGGTCGATTCCAACGTCTACAATACCGAACTTGGTGACGGCGGTGTTGAATTTCCGCCACAACAAGCTCGACATCACGCCGGCGTTCCAGTTCACCGAGGGCAATGCATACGGCGTGCCCCTGGTGGCAGCAGGCATAGCGCCCGACGAAGGGTTCCTCTGCTCCAACGGGCAGACGGCGGGGCTACCCGGATCACCCACAGGTGACCCGCGCTACCCGTACGGCGCGCCCGGCGGTTCGCCATACAACGCGACATGCTTCGCGCCGCTCGGCGGCATTCCGGACCCCGTGTCGCACAACTTCGACACGTTCGGCACGTTCCGCAATCCGTCGAACGTCAACTTCGGCATGCAGCTCAGCTACGACGTGTCGCCGCATGCAACGGCCGAACTCCAACTCCTCAACGTCTACTTCAGCTGCTTCGGCGGCGCCAGCGAGCCGTGGACGAAAGGCGCCAACAACCACACCTGCAGCTACTCCGGTGGAGGCAACGGCTTCGGTTACGGCGCCAACTTCTACAATCCAACCTCTACGATCGATCCGGGCGAGCGGTTCCCGTACGTACAAACGCCTGCGGGATCGCCGTTCACAGCGGTCTTCGACCTCAAGTTCAAGATGTAGGTCGGAAGCTTCACAACAACGCCGAAGGGGCCGACTTTACGTCGGCCCCTTCTTGTCAACCGGGGAGGAAGTCGCACATGTTAGCGCAGGTCTTGTTAGCGATAGCGCTCGGCCTGGTCGATCCAGCCGCCGCGTCCGGCGCAGCCACGCCGTTGCGCGAAGTTGTCTACACCGCTTCGTATAGCGATACGCATTCACAGAACACCACGTCGTACTACGGCAATCAGCAGGCCGAAGCGGCGCAGAGCGATCGAGGGACGATCACCGTCGACGTCATGCAAGTCGCCGCAGGCACGCTCGGCTTGCGTGTCACAGAGACATGGAACTCAACCGGCACGCCGCACACCTATACGGGAAACGTCGGCGCGGACTGTTCGATCAATTTCGCGCCGGAGTCCATTCAGATGATCACGCGTCAGTTGCTCGGGTTCTTCTGCCGCTCGCTTGGTTCGGCGCATGCCTACACGGCCGACGAACAATGGGTCGTGGACGGACCTGCTCATACGGGCCTAAAGGAGACCTACGACGTCACCAAGGTTGACGGTCCGAAAGTCACGATCCACGAGAGCCGTGTTTCGAACACGTCGACTGTAAGCGCCGGAGAGTTGAGCGGAGATTCGACGATCGTCTACGAGCCGACGGCCCTCGCGCCGATCAGCGGGTCGTACGACCTTCACATCGCCGCAGGCAGCTATGCGACGATCGAAGAGGATACGATTCTTCTGCGCTTCGATCGCGTCTCGGATTCGCTCGAACCCGGCCAATGACATAGCGTCGAAGGGCCGACTTTACGTCGGCCCACGTTCTATTTTGAAGGGGCCGACTTTGTGTCGGCCCAAGGGCAAGCGATGCTCGCCCTACTACGGGAAAATCTATGGACGGATTGACATACGTGCGCGAGATGCGCGACCATGGAACGAACTATCCGCCCGTCGGCGAGTTTGTAGAATTTGCCATCCGCGACGTCGCGCAAGGTCGCATTGAAGTCACCGGCCGGCCGTCGGAGCGGCACTACAATCCGTTTGGCGTCGTGCACGGCGGATTCGCCTGCACGCTCATGGATCTCGCTCTCGGCCACGTGTCCGTCACGATGCTTCCGTCTATAGAGAACACCGTCGTCACGACGGACCTGTCGGTGAAATACATCCGCCCGCTTTTTGCTTCGGCCGGCGAGGTCGCGTGCATCGCGACGGTCCTGCACAGCGGCAAGACCATCATCGTCGCCGAGGCCCAGTTGCGCGACTCGTCCGGCAAGCTCTATGCGACCGCGCAGTCGACATGTTTCATCGTGCCGCGGCGTTCAGACTAGGCCAGGTTCGCCCTACGGATGGGCGGTCCAAGAGATCGCATCATCGAGCGACTCTTCGCCCCAGAAAAGTTCGCCGCGCACGAGGCAATTCGGCGCGCCGAAGATGCCCAACTCGATCGCGCGGGCAGTGTTGGCGCGAAGCCGGCCACGCTGGTCGGGTTCCAATGCACGGGCGACGGTCTCGTCCCCAGGCAAGCCAAGGCGCCGTAGGATGTCGACAACCACTGCTGCATCCCCGATATCCCGGTCCTCACCAAAGTTCGCCGTGAAGACCGTGCGGATGAAATCTCCGCACCACGGCTCGTCCGATATAGAACACGCGACGCGAGCCGCAAGCGTTGAAGCACGCGGAAATGCCGTCGGCCGGATCCAAGGCAACCGAAATTTCTCCGTCAGTCTTTCCATGTCTCGCCACATGTACGTGCCGCGCCGCTCGTTGAGGTTGAACGGCGAATCGTTCCAGCCTTGCAAGCCGAAGATCGGGCCGAGCAAGAATGGCGTCCATTGAAGAGCGACGTCCGCGGTGCGGCACAATTCTTCGATGCGCATGGCGGCGATGTACGAGTACGTGCTCGCGAAATCGAACCAGAACTCTAGCGACCTTTCTCGATCCTGTGTCATAGCGGTGTCATTTCTATGTCGACCGTCGATAGGTGAGCGCGAAGACTTGCTTCTTGGCGTGATCGACGTCCGCAAAGAGCGTCCAAGTATAGCTGTCATCCCCGGTGCGCACGATGTCCACCGTATAGTCGACGCTGCCTGCGACGCCGACGACATCCCCATCCCCGCGAAACGAGATGGTCCATAGCTTTCCATCCACGCTCATGTGACCGCTCGTGATCGCGTTGCTCTCGTCCATGTACCAGATCATGAGCGATCGCTCGCCTGGATCAAAAAAGAGATCGCCCGCGTAGTGCGGGCTCGCGCTGCCGCCGGAGACAAAGTCGGTTGTAAAACGGATGAAGCTGCGATTCGGGGTCCATTCGTAGCGGGTGTCGATGCGTGTCACGCTCCCGCCGAGTCCCGAAGCGTCCGCGGACCAGACGCCTCCCGCAAGCCAACCCAGTTTGTCGATCGGCCTGACCGGCGCCGAGGCGCCGGAGACGAGCGTCGCAAGAGCGAGCGCACACGCAACGATCGTTATCTGTCGCCTATCCACGAGATCTCCGCCTTTCTCTTTGCGTCGCTTCACGTCCGGCCGCGCGCGACAGACTCGTCACGTGTTTTCGCAACTGCGCGATCGATCGATCGAATGGTTCGATCGATTGCTCGGCAGCGCACTGCATGACCGAACCTTCCATGACCGTGAGTACAAGCGACGCAAGCTGGTCGAGGTCGGCGTCGGTGCTCAGACGGTCTTTGGCCGCTTCGAAGCACCGGCGGATCTCAACGCGCCAGTTCGCGAAATTCTGCGCGATCAACGCGCGGACTTCGTCGTCTTGGTCGGCGACTTCAAGCGCCAATGCGCCGATGGGGCAGCGGTATCGAAATTGCGAATCCAATACTCGCTTTCGATAGCCGTCGAGTACTGCGAAGACCCGTTCGATGGGGTCGCTCGCGGAAGCGAAAGCCGGCTGCATGATCACAGGCTTGAGGCCGTCGAGATACGATTGCAGCACGGCGCACAGCAGACGGTATTTAGTAGGGAAGAAATGATAGATGCTTCCGCCATTGACGCCGGCGTCGCGCGCGACTGCAGTCAAACTCGTCCGTTCGAAGCCGTTGCGTGCGAACAAAGACCGTGCGCTGTCGACGATTTTTGAACGCGTGTCGGATGATTCAAGCACGCCCGCGCTCTTGGTTGGGCAACCAACCAACACCTTCACTAGGGGGCGCCGGACCGCTCCGGCGTCTTGGTTGTTCCCATAGGGGTACTCAAGCGCGGCGCGAGTGTGCTAGGTTAAGGATAGAAACGCACGCGTATCACCGTCAGGAGCCGATCCACAGTGAAGAACAAAGGTACGAAGAAAGTCAAGCGCGGTCTCGCGCAGATGCTCAAAGGCGGCGTCATCATGGACGTCACCACGCCCGAGCAAGCGATCATCGCACAAGCGGCCGGGGCGGTCGCGGTCATGGCGCTCGAGCGAGTGCCAGCCGACATCCGCAAAGAAGGCGGCGTCGCGCGCATGGCCGATCTCGAGATCGTCCAGCGCATCATGGACGCGGTCACGATTCCGGTGATGGCAAAAGCGCGCATCGGACACTTCGTCGAGGCACAGGTGCTGCAAGCGATGGGCGTTGACTTCATCGATGAGAGCGAAGTGCTCACACCGGCCGACGATGCTTACCACATCGACAAGCGCGAGTTCACCGTGCCGTTCGTCTGCGGTGCGCGCAATCTCGGCGAGGCGCTGCGCCGGATCTCCGAGGGCGCCGCTATGATCCGTACGAAGGGCGAGGCAGGTTCCGGCAACATCGTCGAAGCGATCCGCCACCTCCGCCAGGTCAACGACGATATCCGCCGTCTTGCATCCTTGCCGACGGAAGAGCTCGTCTCCGTCGCTCGCGATTTGGGCTCGTCCATCGAAATCGTGCGCGACGTCGCAAAGGCAGGCCGGCTCCCGGTCGTCATGTTCGTCGCGGGCGGCGTCGCGACGCCGGCAGATGCGGCGCTGTGTATGCAGCTCGGCGCCGAAGGGATCTTTGTCGGCTCGGGCATCTTCAAGAGTTCCGAGCCGGAGAAGACGGCGAAGGCGATCGTCGCCGCCACGCACTTCTTCGATGATCCGGTGAAGATCATGGAAGCGTCGAAATCCATCGGCGCGCCGATGGCCGGGCTCGAGATCTCGCAGATTCCAAAGGACCAACTGCTGGCCGGCCGCGGCTGGTAGATCTTTGTTGAAGGGGCCGGCTTTATGCCGGCCCACGGTTGAACGAATTCACATGGCCAAAAGACCCACGATCGGCGTGCTATCGCTGCAAGGCGACGTCGAAGAACATCTCCACGCGTTGCGCAACGCGGACGCGAAGGCGCGCGGCGTCAAGACCGCTGAAGACCTCGAAAAGGTCGACGGCCTTGTCTTGCCCGGCGGAGAATCGACGACGCTCGCGATCGTACTCGAGCGGTTCGGTCTCGTGAAGCCCCTGCGAGAACTCGCCGCACGCGGCACACCGATATGGGGAACCTGCATGGGGATGATCATGATGGCGCGCAGCGTCGTCGGATCGTCACAGCCGACGCTCGGATTTCTCGACATCGAAGTGAAGCGCAACGCGTTCGGCCGCCAGGTCGAAAGCGCCGAACTGCGACTGCACATCGACGGGATCGAAGGCAAACCGTTCCCGGGAATATTTATTCGCGCGCCGTGGATCGAACGAGCTGGCCGCGACGCCAAAATCCTCGCAACCGTCGATGACAAAGGCGTCATGGTCCGGCAGAACTCGTTCCTTGGTACGTCCTTTCATCCTGAATTGACCAATGACGTGCGGGTCCATCGGTACTTCGTGGAGATGGTGGAACAGGCGCTGGTCAAAGGCTGAAGACTATCGCAAGGCAGGGGACCGCTCTGAATCGCGATAAATGAAGCGCGTACAGGGGGTCCGTGACTTCGCATGGTCGACGTCCTCGTCTTGAACGCCACCTACGAAGCGCTCAACGTCACATCGTTGCAGCGAGCGGTGAAACTCGTGTTCTCGGGCAAAGCCGAGGTTCTCCACACCCACGATCGCCCGCTCCGCGCCGCCACGTTCGAGATGCGAATGCCGTCCATCATCCGCATGCTCTACTACATCCGGCGCCCCCGTCAGCAAGTGGCTCTCACGAAGAAGAACGTGCTCTTGCGCGACGACTACACGTGCCAGTACTGCACGCGCAAGGGTGACGGCCCGATGACTGTCGACCACGTGGTGCCCAAGAGCATCGGCGGTCCGTCCACGTGGGAAAATCTCGTCTGCGCCTGCCTTGCGTGCAATAACCGCAAGAACAACCGCACGCCGCAGGACGCGAACATGCATCTCGCGCGCAAGCCGCGCATGCCGAAGTACATCCCATGGATCCAGGTGAAGCGCCACACGCTGCCTGGCGAGTGGTACAAGTACCTCTTCTTGTATCACGTCTCGATCGAAGAACGAATCGAACCGTAGTCCCTTCGTCGCTAGGTTGAGCACCGTGACGATCGATTCCAACCGCGAACCCGAAGATCCGACGAGCCTTCGCTCGATCGCGGTCTGGTGGCGCGCGCTCGCGTGCGTGCCGATTGGCGCCGTGTTCGGCTTCGTGTGCGGATTGATCATTCTATCGCTCCGAGCGGTCCCGTTCCTGAACGCGCTGGATCTCGCGGCCACTGTTGGCACGGTCTGGGGTGCCGTCTTCGTACCGATCGCGTACCTGATCTTTTTGCGCAAAGAGCGGTTGCTCAACGCACTGATCGGCGTCGCGATCGGAACGATTCTCATCGCCGTCTTTGGCTTGAGGTTCGTAGGACCGTTTGCACCGGTGTCGATCTCTGCGTCGGTCGGGTTCTGGCTAAGTTGCATAGCGATCTTTGCAAATTCCGAGCGGCGCCGGCGTGACGACGGTTGGCAGGGATACTTCAGTCCGCCGATGCAGCGGAAATGATGCAAGCTGCGATACTTGGCGAGCTTAAGAGGTTCGTCCAAGCGATGCCGTACGGCGCAGCCGGCGGCGCGCTGGCCGGCCTCGGATTGTCCGCTGTCAGCTGCGCGTTGTTCGTGGCGCAACACTTTCTCTATGGGGCGGACCTGCCGACTTTCGGCGAATGTGTATACCCCACACTATTCGACACGCTCTTCGGCGTGGTGCTCGGCTTGGTGTTCTTCCCGATCGCATAAGTGACGGTAGCACGTGCGCAAAGCCCGATCGCGCTTTTTCCGACCTTAGTAGTCGCGCCGGTTGTCGGAGGCGGGTTGGGCTGGGGCGCTAATGGCTTGCTTCAGACGATTCAAGAAAGAATGATGGTCTTCAACCCTTTACTCTTGCGCGTGTTCGACACTGCGCATATCATTCTGATCCTCTCGCCGATCTTTGCTATGTTCGTGGCATGCGCGTGGGTTGTGTGGCGCTTGAAACGCTGGCCACTGTCCTAGAGCAAATCAGTCGCGCGGAGCGACTTTCTCGAAGATCTTTGCGACTGGAAGTCTGAATCCGGCGAGCGATTCGTGCGTCAAAACATCCCCGCAAATGAATCGCTTACGGCCCCGTGCATCGCACACGTCAACGACTCTCTTGATCGGATCGACCGTGAATACCACCTCGGTGCCGGAAGCAAGATAGACGCGTATCTTTTCGTCGACGTCGCGTCGCGCATCGCCTGGTGAAAACACCTCGACGACTGCATTTGGCGCGACGATCGGAATGCTTGCGCCGTCATCGTCATCGTAGCTGACCCGCACATACGAAAGGTACGAGACATCGGGGACGAGCGGCCGCCTTGGCTCACCCGGCGGCGCTAGTCGGAAGTCCCATTCAGCCCCAACGCGTCCGGCGCCGTGCTCATGAGCCCAGGCCAACAGCGCGACGAGAAACGCTCCCTGAGCGCGGCTGTGCCGCTCTCGCGGATTCATCTTTTGCAGCGCCCGGCCATTGACCCATTCAGTCGCCGGCTTCGTCTGCGGAACGTCGATCTCGAGCATGGTCTTTGCCTCATGCCGAGTATATCACGCGGCCGCCTAGAGCGTCAGGACGATCTTTCCGAAATTCTCGTTGGCTTCCATCGCTGTATGCGCCGCCGCGGCTTGTCCTAACGGTAGGACGCGGTCGATCGGCACGACGATGCGCCTATCGGCGAAGAACGGCAGCATCGCGCCGAATGCCTTCGTCGCACGGGCCTTTTCGTTGTCGTCGCGATTGCGCATCATCGTGCCCGCAAGTCTGAGGCGCTTACGCATCAGCATCGAGATGTCGAGATCCGCGCGCGCTCCGCTCAACGTCGAAACGAATACGAGTCGGCCACGCATGGCCAAGCAAGCGACATTGCGCTGCAGATAATCCGCGCCGACGAAGTCGATGACGATGTCGACGGTTGGGAACTCGAGCGATTTTGGATCCACGATATGGTCAAGCCCCAACTCTTTCGCCCGAGACGCTTTGGCGGGCGAACGCGCCGAACCGTAAGTCGCAGCACCCGCTGCCTTTGCCAGTTGAACCGCGGCCAGTCCAACGCCGGAGCCGACCGCATGGATCAGTACGTGTTCGCCAGCGACAAGCGAGGCGTGTGAGAAGAGTGCGTCGTGCGCCGTGATATACGCTTCGGGGATGCCGCCGGCTTCGACGTCGCTCACAGAATCCGGCACGCGCAGCACGAGAGGTTCGCGCGTCGAGACGAACTCGGCCTGTGCGCCGCCGCCCACAAGTCCCATGACGCGATCGCCGACGCGGAGATCGCGAACGCCCGGGCCAACGGCGCTGACTTCGCCGGCGAACTCCATACCGAGAATGTCAGGCGGCGATCCGGGCGGCGCGGGGTAAAAACCGCGTCGCTGCAGTGTGTCGGCACGGTTGACGCCGGCCGCGCGGACGCGCACGACTAGCTCATCGTCTTGAGGCGGTCGGGGTTCGGGGACGTCGGCGATTTCGAGTACGTCGGTACCGCCGAAAGCCTTGAGGCGAAGGGCCTTCATCTAAATACGCGCATCCGCACCAAACGCGGGCCGACATAAAGTCGGCCCCTTCAGGCATGTCGGCCCCTTCAAATCAAACGCGGGCGAAGCGCGGCGGACCATAGAGGTCCGCCCTACATCAAAAAAAGAACATGGGGCGCGATGGCGATCGATCGGCTTCTCCCCTCGTGCAGTCACTTCTGGGAGTTCTGGTAACCTCCGGACACATCTTCCCTATAGCACCCGGAGGTCAATCGCCGTGTCGCGCCTCGACCAATCCAACACGCCCTATTTCGATGCGCTTCGTGACTACGTCAACGACGGTGTAGTCTCGTTCCACACGCCCGGACACAAGCATGGCGTCGGAATGCACCCGCTGCTGCGAGATTTCATCGGCGACAACATCCTGAAGATCGACCTGACGCAAGTCCTCGGGCTCGACGACTTGAGTCAGCCCGAAGGCCCGATCAAACTCGCGCACGAGCTGGCAGCCGCCGCATACGGAGCCGACCACAGCTACTTCCTCGTCAACGGATCGACCGCCGGAAATCAGGCCATGCTAATGACCGCAGTGCGCCCGGGCGACACCGTTCTTCTTCCGCGCAATAGCCATAAATCTGCGCTGAGCGCGTTGATCCTCAGCGGCGCGAGACCCGTCTACCTCAAACCCGAGCTCGACCATGAACTCTTCGTCGACCATGCGGTCACGCCGGCAACCGTCGAAAAAGGCCTGCGCGACGAACCGAACGCGGTCGCCGTGTTCCTCACAAGCCCGACGTACTACGGCGCTACCGCCGACCTCGCCGCCATCGCCGACATCGTGCATGCGCGCGGCAAGCTGCTGCTGGTAGATGAAGCGTGGGGTCCGCATCTGCATTTCCATCCCGCCCTGCCGCAGTCGGCGACCGCCGCAAAAGCCGACGCATGCGTCAATTCGACCCACAAACTCTTGGGCGCGATGAGCCAAGCGGCCATGCTCCACGTCGTCGGCACGCGCATCGATACCGGTCGGCTCGAAGCGACATTAAGAATCTTCGCCAGCACGAGCCCGCAGCTCGCGCTGCTCGCCAGTCTCGACGTGGCGCGCATGCAGATGGCCACCGAGGGAGAGACGCTGCTCGGCAGAGCGCTTGCACTGGCGCGCGATGCGCGCGCACGACTGAACGCGATCCCCGGCATCTACTGCATGGGGCCGGAGCAGATCGGCCGACCCGGCGTCGCGGGCTACGATGAGACGCGCATCGTCGTCCATGTGAGAGAGCTCGGCATGACCGGCTACGATGCGGACCGCATCCTCCGCGAGCGCTACAAGGTCCAGTTCGACCTGGCGGATCACTTCAATCTCGTCGGGACGATAACGATCGGAGATACTGAGAGATCGGTCGATGCGCTCGTCAGTGCGATCGCCGCATTGGCAAAGGGGCGCTCGATCGGCGACGGAGAGCAAGCGGAGCTTGGCGTGCCTGTTAGCCGCCATCGCGACGCGTATTCGCTGCCGCCCATCCCTGTCGCAGTTGTCACGCCGCGAGAGGCGTTCTTGAGCGATTACGTCGAAGTGCCATTCATCGAAAGCGCAGGCCGGATCTGTGTGGAGGTGATAACGCCATACCCGCCCGGCATCCCGATATTATGCCCGGGCGAACGAATCACGGATGAAACCATCGACTATCTCACACGCGAACTCCGCGCGGGCATTCACATCCAAGGCCCCGTGGACGACTCGCTCCGCACCGTCCGGGTGCTTCCATAACGATCGCACGAGGTGACGTTATCTTGAAAGAGGACCTCGCCCACCCCGATACCGGCGACTGGGAACTCTACGCACTACTCGACATCTTCACCCCACCCATCCGGCAGGCGCTCGTCAATCTTCCGAACTTCAAAGAACTCATCGAGGTCATTCTCGACCTTGGGCGGCTCCCCGAAGCTCGCTTCCCGTCCGATTTCTGTTATCTGTCGCAGATCCCGGTCAGCGCAGACGACATCGCGGCCGTTGTGGCCCGCATCGGCGAATTCGGTAAGGACAACCGCGCCGGGATCGAGCAGACGCTCCACCGCATCTCCTGTCTGCGCAACCGCAACGGCAAGATCATCGGCCTCACGTGCCGCGTCGGCCGCGCGGTCTACGGCACGATCGATATCATCCTCGACGTCGTGCGTTCCGGCAAGTCCATACTATTGTTGGGCAAGCCCGGCGTCGGCAAGACGACCATGCTGCGCGAAGTGGCACGCGTTCTCTCGGGCGACTTGCGCAAGCGCGTGGTCATCGTGGACACGTCGAACGAGATCGCGGGCGACGGTGACATCCCGCACGCAGGCATCGGCCACGCGCGGCGCATGCAGGTCGACGTGCCGCTCAATCAGCATGCCGTCATGATCGAAGCGGTTGAAAACCACATGCCCGAGGCGATCGTCATCGACGAGATCGGCACCGAGGCCGAATCGCTCGCGGCCCGCACGATAGCCGAACGCGGCGTGCAGCTCATAGGGACGGCGCACGGCTTGGACCTCGAGAGCATCCTCATGAATCCCACGCTCTCCGATCTAGTCGGTGGCATCGGCGCGGTGACTCTCTCGGACGAAGAAGCCAAGCGCCGCGGCACCCGCAAGACCGTGCTCGAACGCAAGGCGCCGCCCACATTCGACGTCGTCATCGAGATCCAAGACCGCGATCGGCTGGCGCTGCACGCGCCGGTCGCCGACGTCGTGGACGCGATGCTGCGCAGCCACGAACCGAAACCGGAGATCAGGGTTCGGACCGACGGCGGCGGAGTCGAAGTGGTGCAAGAAGCGGAAGCGCAGAGCGTGCAGACGCGCTATAATTCCGCCCCCGCCCACACGCACACGCGGTCACACGGCTACGATCGCAACGCGACGCCATCGGTCTTCGCCCTTGCCGACGAAGACGACGACGAACCCGCCACCGACATCATCCGGATCTTCCCATACGGCGTGAGCCGATCGAAGATCGAGCGCGCCGTCGCCAACTTGCGCGTTCCTGCGCTCATCGCGCGCAAGTGGGATGACGCAGATGTCGTCCTGACCCTTAAAGCACTCGAGCGGCGCGACAACGGACGGCTGCGCGAGATCGCGGCGCAGAACATCCCGATCTACGCGCTGAAGACCAACACCACGGCGCAGATCCAGACATGTCTCAAAGATCTCTACGATCTCCCCACCGTGGACGACGAAGAGCTCGCGATGCGCGAAGCCGAAGAGGCGGTGTACAAAGTAATGCTGCATCACAAACCGGTCGAGCTCTCGCCGCAATCATCGTACGTCCGCCGTCTGCAGCATCAGATGGTGGAGAAATATCATCTGCTCTCGCGCTCCACCGGCATAGAACCCAATCGGCGCGTGCGCGTGTATAAGGATGCGGCGCAATAGGCTCGGGTCTGTTCGTCTCGTTCGAAGGCATCGAAGGGGCCGGCAAGTCCACGCAGATCCGGCTCCTGCACGACTACCTATCCGGCACGTCGGTGCCGTTCGTCTTCACGCGCGAGCCGGGCGGCACGCAGCTCGGCGAAGAGTTGCGGCGATTGCTGATCGATCCGCTCGGGCGTCTTTCGCCGCAGGCCGAAACGCTGATCCTGAGCGCGTCGCGCGCGGAACTGTGCGATAAGGTCATCGAGCCGGCGCTCGCCGAGGGCCGGCTCGTGGTATGCGATCGTTTCTGGGATGCGACGCTTGCGTATCAGGGATTCGGCCGCGGCCTTCCGATACAGACGCTGCTGGACATCACGATGTTCGCGACGCAGCGTCTCGAGCCGGACATCACGTTTCTCTTGGATGTCTCGGTCAAACTCTCGCGCGAGCGCCTGAGATCGCGGTCGGCACTTCCCGATCGGCTCGAAGCCGAGCCATCGGCTTTTCACGAGCGCGTCGCAGACGGTTATCGGCGACTAGCGGCCGCGGCGCCGCAGCGTTTCATCGTCGTGGACGGCACGCGATCGCAGGACGAGATCGCGATCGAGATCCGCGACGCCGTTATGGCGCGCTGGCAGTCAAGTCGCCCTTGAGGCCGCTGGCCGTATTGATCGCAAGCACGCGCTCGCCATCGCGAATCCAACCGCTCGCACGCAACTGAGCCGCCGCCGCGATCGTCGCCGCTCCTTCCAGACACAGGATCATGCCTTCGGATTCGGCCACGCGCTTGCGCGTCTGGACGATCTCGTCGTCTTCCACCGCGATCGCGCAGCCCCCGGACTCGTAGACCGCGTTCAGGACGAGAAAATCACCGAGCGCCTTCGGCACGGTGATGCCGTAGGCAACGGTCTTGGCATCGTTCCAGAACTTCGATTCGCGCGCACCCGCTTCGAACGCGCGCACGATGGGCGCGCAACCCGCGGACTGGACGGCCACCATGCGAGGAAGGCGGTCCGCGATCAAGCCGATCTCGATCAACTCGTGCAGTGCCTTGGCGATGCCGATCATGCCGACGCCGCCGCCGGTCGGATAGAGGATGACGTCCGGCACTCGCCACCCGCCTTGTTCTGCGATCTCAAAGCCCAGCGTTTTCTTGCCTTCTATGCGGTACGGCTCGCGCAGCGTGGAGGCGTCGTATATTCCCGTGTCGCGCACGATCTGAGCACAGCGCGCGCCGGCGTCGGCGAGCACGCCGTCCACGAAGGTCAGCGTGGCACCGACCGCGGCGCATTCGTGCCGATGGATCAGCGGCGCGCCCTTTGGCATCACGAGGTGCGCACGCATTCCGGCGCGTCGACCGTAGGCGGCCCACGCGCCGCCCGCATTGCCGTTAGTCGGCATCGCGAACTGGGTGACGCCAAGTTCGCGCGCCCGCGATAAGCCCACCGCAGCGCCTCTGGCTTTGAAGCTGCCGGTCGGCAACGTCCCTTCATCCTTGACCGAGAGCATCGCTATGCCGACGGTTTTGCCGACATTCGCGAGCGGCACGATCGGCGTGACCGTCTCGCCGAGCTTGACCGCGTTGCGCACCGGATCGCGAATCGGCAAAAGCTCCGCGTAACGCCAGAGATCCCACGCCCGCGTCGAGAGGGCATCGCGCGTCAGCGTGGCGCCGGCGCGCGCTAGGTCGTATCGAGCGAGCAGCGGAGATCCGCACGAGCAGAGGTGTGCGATCGCATCCGCCGGCTGAACAGCGGCGCACTTCGGACAGTCGAGGTGCGAGAGGCTTGAGATCGCGTCGCTCACCGTCGGATTACGATGCGGCGAGCGAGCGGAGTTGCACTTGCAGCCAACCGTAGATCGTGGCCGGTGCGGCATAGGTGTCGTGGGCCATGAGGATCGCTTCGTCGATGAACCCGAGTGCTTTTGCGGTCCGCACCGTCGCGGACTCCCCCATCGCGCTCTGCGCACGCGCGTAACGTTCGCGCTGGGCGATGTCGAAGAGCGCGTCGTCGCCAGAGATCGAGCGCACCATCACGTCGCGCGCCGTGATGCGCGCCTGACGAAGCGTCTCATCGAGGACCTCGCGCGGCGCGTCTTTGCCGAAATCAACCATCTCCGGAAGCCGATCCGGCCGCGTCAGACACGCCAACACCCAAGAGCGCGCGGCTTCGCGGATGTCCGATGTGGCGCCCTCACGTTCCGCAAGTGCATCGCCCAGACTTCCGAGCGAGCGGCGCGCGAACGTGGTCGCCTGTTCGTCCGCAATGCCATAGTACGCGGTCAGCTGGCGCGTGATGTCGGACTCCGTAAGCCGGTCGAAGCGGATCGATGTGCAACGCGAGCGGATAGTCGGAAGCACCGCATCTTCCCGCTCCACGGTGAGCAAGAAGAGTTTCTGCGGTCCAGGTTCTTCGATCTGTTTGAGCAAGACGTTCGGCACGAACTCTGTGGTGATGGTGTCGAAGCCTGGGATGATGCAGATCGGCCGGCCGCCCTCGAACGACTTGAGCTGCATGCGTTCGATGATCGCGCGCACCTGATCCATGCCCAGTTTGTCGGTCTTGCGTTCTGTGGAGGCCGTGGCCTGTATGAACTCGACGTCGATCTCGAGGATGTCGCCGGACGATCCGTTCAAGCCGCGCACGCAGGGACCGCAGACGCCGCAAAAGCCGAGAGGAAACGAAGTCGGCCGCTCGCAGTTTAGCGTCCACGCGAGCATGCGCGCAAAAGTGAGTTTGCCGGTGCCGCGCGGGCCGTGCAGCAGATAGGCCTGCGAGAGACGTTCGGGTCCGAGCCGGGCGAAATATTCGACGACGTGTCGCTGACCGACGAACGGCGGCGGCAGATCAGCCAAGACGGGCGCCCGTGAGAGCCGAGCCGCACGAACACGTGCGCTCGTCCGGCATGCGCTCGATCATGCCGAAGAGCACGCCCTTGAGCCGCTCGTTGTTCGCGTTGAAAACTTCGAGCACTCCTTCGTGCGTGACCGGCGTGACGCCGGCGACGCCTTCCAACCCCGCGTCGTAATCGGTGATGAGCGCGATGGTAGCGTAGCACATCTCAAGCTCGCGGGCCAGATAGGCCTCGGGATACTGCGTCATGTTGATGACTTCCCAACCGAGGGACGAGAACCAGCGGCTCTCGGCGAGCGTTGAGAAGCGCGGACCCTGGATCGTGACGACGGTGCCTTTGTCGTGACACGTGATATCGCGCGCCTTTATGACTTCGGCGGCCAAGCCCCGCAGCTGCGGGCAGTACGGGTAGGCGAAGGAGATGTGCGTCGTGATCGGCCCGTCGTAAAATGTGTCTTTGCGAGCGTTGGTGCGGTCGATGAGCTGGTCGCAGACGACGAAGTGGCCCGGCTTCACGCCCGCCTGGAGCGAGCCCGCCGCGCACGGTCCGATAATGCGCGACACACCGAGCTCCTTCATGGCCCAAGCGTTTGCTCGATAGTTGATCATGTGCGGCGGAAGCGAGTGCGACTTGCCGTGGCGGGGCAGAAACGCGACGTTACGCCCCGCGATCTCGCCCAGTGCGATCACATCGCTCGGAGCGCCGAACGGCGTCTCGACTTTGACTTCACGCTTGCCGTCAAGGAGCGAATAGAAACCGGAGCCTCCGAAGATCCCGATCTCGGCCGCGTTCTTCAATCGCATACTCCATCCACACAAATCGAAGCGGCCGGTTGGCGACCGGCCGCTCGTCTTGAACTTCCGCTCACGACTTCTTGAAATCGCTCGGTTTGAGCGTCTCGATGTATTTCTTGAAGCGCTCGATGTCCTCTTCTTCAGACTTCTGATCGAGGACCGCCTCTTCGAGCGCGATCTTGTCGGTGACGTAGATCGGCGCGTCGCACCGCAACGCGACCGCGATGCAGTCGCTGGGCCGCGCATCGATCTCTTTGGTCTCGCCGCTCGTCTCGATCACCATCTTCGCGTAAAACGTGCCGTCGCGCATGTCGTGGACGATGATCTTCGTGACCTTCGCGTCGACGTTGTCGAGCAGCGATTTCATGAGGTCGTGCGTCAGCGGGCGCGGCGCCGCTTGGCCTTCGAGCGCCATGGCGATCGCGGTGGCCTCAAACGGTCCGATCAGGATGGGGAGATAGTGCTTGCCGTCGACATCCTTGAGGATGACGACCGGGTCGTGCGTCAGCAAATCGATCCCGAGTTTGTCTACCTTCATCTGACGCATGACGCATGCGGCCTCGCTTGCCCTTGGTGTACGACCTTTACTGCCCTTCGGGCCGAAAATTGACCGTTCCTGGAAGGCCGGTGCCCGGGCGGCAAGCAAAAGGGACCGTCCGCCATGTCTTTAGACTCACACGCAGTCGACGTGAATCTTGTCGTGACGCGCCTTTGGCAATCGGCGATCGCGGTCGCCGTCTGTCTGATCCTCTGGCGGCTTTTCGTCGCGCTCGTGGATAGGCTTTTCGCCCGGAAATTCGCCACGCGTTTCATCCCAAGGGCGGCGACATTCGGATCGCTCATCAAGTCCGTTGTGGCGGGCGTCACGCTCGTCGCCATCGTCCTCGCATGCTTGAGCATCTGGGGCATCGACGTCTCGCCGGCCATCTGGTCGGCCGGATTCATCACGGCCGGCCTCGCGTTCGGCGCGCAATCGGTCGTGCGCGACGTGCTCACGGGCCTGCTTTTCCTTTTCGACGACATCTACGAGATCGGCGACACCGTCGAGATCGTCACGATCGTGAACGGCATCATCACCGGCACGGTCGAATCGCTCGGCCTGCGCCTCACGGTCGTGCTCGACGACAAAGGCCGACGTGTCGCCATCCCCAACGGCAACATCGTCACGGTCGCCAACGCGAGCCGCCTTGCGCGGTCGTCGTGGATATCGCTGACGCTGCCGCTGCGGCGCAGCATCGGGGATATGAGCAAGCAGCTTGCCGACATAGCGCGATCGGCGGCCAGCGCCGAGAACGTACCCATCGACGGCATCGAAGTCTATCTGTCGGATTTCGGTTCGGACTCTGTGACGTTTCGTATCGACATACCCACGGCGAGCGTGGCGACGGCGGCGACTCGCGCGCGCATCCGCGAGCGGATCGCGATCGCGGCGCAGGATCGCGGCTGGCTTCCCGGCGGTGCGCCTGAACCTGCGCGCGGCGAATCGGATACAGACTCGACGTGAGCCTTTCGTGCGGCATCGTCGGGTTGCCGAACGTCGGCAAATCCACGCTATTCAACGCGATCACACGCGCGAGCGTCGCCGCGAGCAACTATCCGTTCTGCACGATCGAGCCCAACGTCGGCATCGTGCCGGTTCCAGACTCGCGGCTGCCTGAACTTGCGAAGATCTTCGCGAGCAAGCAGATCGTGCCGGCCACGACGACGTTCACCGATATCGCCGGACTCGTGCGCGGTGCATCGAAAGGCGAAGGTCTCGGCAACGCGTTTCTCTCGCACATCCGCGAAGTCGATGCCATCGCGATGGTCGTGCGCTGCTTCGACGATGCGGACGTCGTGCACGTCGACGGACAACCGGATCCGCTGCGCGATATCGAGACGATCACCATCGAGCTCGGCCTCGCCGATCTCGTCGGCGTGGAAAAGCGGCTCGAAAAATCGCGGCAACGCGCGAAGACCGATCCGAAGCTCGCGCCAGAAGTAGTCGCGCTCGAAAATCTCAAGCGCGCGCTGGATGCGGGCCAAGTCGCACGGACGTTCGCGCGCGATAGTATAGAGACAGCGCTAGCCAAGGAGCTAGCTTTGCTCACCGCAAAGCCGACCTTATACGTCGCGAATGTGGACGAGTCGGGCTCGGCTGCTTCAAAAGCAAGAGCTTCGGCGGTTCAGGGGCGAGCGCGCGAAGAAGGCGCACAGTCCGTCGTCCTCTGCGCCAAACTGGAAGCGGAGTTGGCCGGCCTGCCGCCGGATGAAGCCGCCGCGTTTGCCAAGGACTACGGCTTGGAGCAGAGCGGCTTGGACGCGCTCGTGATAGCCGCGTATCGGCTGCTCGATCTGATGACGTTTCTGACCGCCGGGGAAAAAGAGACCCGCGCATGGCCGATCGCGCGCGGCACGAAAGCGCCGCAAGCCGCCGGCACCATTCACAGCGACATCGAGCGCGGCTTCATCCGCGCCGAGATCGCAGGCTTCGAGGATCTCGTCCGCCTGGGCGGATTGCAGGCAGTGCGCGAAGCCGGTCTGCTTCGTTCCGAGGGTCGCGAGTACATCATGCAAGAAGGCGACGTCGTCAACTTCCGCTTCAACGTCTAACAGAAAGCCGCGCCAATGCCAGCAAAGAACGATTTACAGCCGCTGCACGAAGCCTCCGTGTTCGGCGAAGGCATCGCCTATTTCAACGAAGCGGCCGCGAAACTCGACCTTGACGCGAATATGCGCCGCGTGCTGACGCACCCGTCGAGGCAAGTGATCGTGTCATTGCCGTTCCAACGCGACAACGGCGACTTCGAAGTGTACACGGGATACCGCGTGCAGTACAGCACCGCGCGAGGACCTGCGAAGGGGGGCGTGCGGTATCACCCGGGCGTGACGTTAGACGAAGTCACGGCGTTGGCGTTTTGGATGACGTGGAAATGTGCGGTCGTGGATCTGCCATTCGGCGGCGCTAAGGGCGGAGTCACGTGCGATCCGACCAAGCTGAGCATCGGCGAAGTGGAGCGTCTCACGCGGCGCTACGCGGCGGAGATCATCGAGATCATCGGACCCGATAAAGACGTGCCCGCGCCTGACGTCAACACGAATTCGCAGACGATGGGCTGGATCATGGACACCGTGTCGATGCACTTGCGCAACCATACGCCGGGCGTCGTGACGGGCAAACCCTTGTGCATCGGCGGTTCGCGCGGGCGCGTCGAGGCAACCGGCCGCGGTGTGATGATCACGATCGAAGCGGCCCTTGAGAAGATGGGCCGCACGATCAAAGGTTCGACGATCGCCATCCAGGGGTTTGGCAACGTCGGTTCGATTTCGGCGAAGCTGCTGCACGAACAAGGCGCCAAGGTGATCGCGATCAGCGATCAGTTCACCGGCATCCATAATAAGGATGGCATCGACATCCCGGCCGCGATCGAGTTCGTCTCGAACAAGAAGAACAAGAAGCGCAGCCTTGAAGGCTTCACGGGCGGAACGCCGATCGGAAGCAACGAGGTCCTCGAACTCGCCTGCGACATCCTCGTGCCGGCTGCCCTCGAAAACCAGATCACAGAAGAAAACGCCAAACGCATCAAAGCGCATCTGATCGCGGAAGGCGCGAACGGCCCCACGACCGCCGGCGCGAACGCCATGCTCGCACAAGGTGGAGTGACGATCATCCCAGATATCTTGGCGAACGCTGGCGGCGTCACTGTCTCGTACTTCGAGTGGGCGCAGAACCGGGCCGGCTACTACTGGCGTGAGCGCGAGGTCAACGAGCGACTGCGCGACGTTCTGCGCGAGAACTTCGACGAAGTGTGGAACACCGCGGCGAGCCACAAGACGACGTTGCGCACAGCGGCGTACATGGTTGCGATCCGTCGCGTCGCTGAAGCATACGAAGCGCGCGGCTTCTACGCCTGACGCACTCGAACGTGGCCAGATTTTTCGAACGTCGCCGGATTATCTGAACGTCGCCGGATTATCTGAACGTCGCCGGATTATCTGAAGGGGCCGACTTTATGTCGGCCCACGTTACCATTGTCTGAAGGGGCCGACTTTATGTCGGCCTACGTTACGTTCGCCAGGGCCGACTTAAAGTCGGCCCCTTCAAAACGTCACTCTGGCTTATGGCCGTAGCGCGCATCGAGGTACGGGATTATCCTGTCGTCGTCGTCGATGACCACGTCGCCGTCCACCAATACGGGCACTTCCGGCTGACCTGAGACGGCGATCACTTCGCGCCTGTCGCGGTGCGGAATCGGCACCTCGACGCCTTCATATGCGAGTCCCAGCTCGTCGAGTTTGCGCATCACCCGAACGCAGTATCCGCACCAGTCGGCCTTGTACAATTTCAGTTTCGGGAGAGAAGCGTCGATCACCCTAAGGGTGTTCTTCCTAGCGGCACAAGCCCATGCTTTCGCCAAAGGCGCGGGCACTGCGTGGGTGGAAGCAGACGCGGGCAGGCAGACTACGCCACGCAATCTTTCTCCGGAGCAGTCGCATGTTCGACCAGATTCCGGCTTCCAGCGTTTCCCTTGTCGAGAAACCTCGCATACGTAAGCGCGTGCTCTTCGGGCTCGCGCTCTTCATCATCGGCTCCGGTCTGCTGCATGTCTCCTTCGGCACGTCCGTAGCTGCCATGTCACCGTGGTGGCGCAATGCCGGTCCGTCGGATCAGGACGCGGTATCGGTCATCACGCTCTCGCGTTCGATCCGCGATCCGATTGAAAAGCCCACCCCGACTCCGACCCCGACGCCCATCATCGCCAAGCGCACAGCCTTGAACGTCGCGATGCTGAAGTATCTCGAGCTCGGCGCAGAGCGACGCGTCGCGCCGCTTCACAAAGCATCCCGCCGCGTCGCCCAGATATCGCTCGACCGGCCGGCGAAATTCAGGCCGGCCGACGAGACGGCGCCGCGAGTCTCCGCGACCGAAGTGCCCAACGCGCAATCGCATTCGGCGACCTCAGCAGCGGCATACACGGGCGGCAATAGCGATGAACTCGCGAACAATGTCGTCTGGGGCGACGACAATCCGGCACGCGTCGTCCGCGAAGCACCGTTGCCTGCCGGACTGCCGGAGACGGCCAGGTCGGCGCGAGTGGACGTCGAGATCGGCCCCGACTCTGAAATCATCAGCGTCACGTTGACCCAGTCCTCGGGCAATGCCGACTTCGACGCAGCGGCGCTTGCGGCGGCAAAGCAGTCCGCGTACTCGCCGGCAACGCTCAACGGTCTGCCGGTGCACGGCGTCTGCACGCTCGAATTCCCGAACAACACCACAAGCCCGGCGTAGTCTTGAACGGCGATGCCGCTCGCCGCGACGCGAAGGCTCGCGTCGTCGCTCGCGCGCTCGAACTTGGATTCGACCTTGTCGGTGTGGCGGCGGCGGATCCGTTTGCAAAGACCAAATCCGTCTTCGAACGTCGCGCAGCCGATGGCATGCTCGGCCAGTGGCGTTTTCCGCCGGAGAAGATCGCGCGGCACACCGATCCATCGCAGGCGCTAGCCGGAGCGCGCAGCATCGTCTGCACCGCCATGACATACGCGACAAACGACCAACCGCACGATCCGTACGCGCCCGGTCTGCGCGGCGCAGTCTCGCGCCATTCGTGGGGCAACGACTACCATCGCGTGATCGGCGGCAAGTTACGCCAGCTCGCGACGTGGATCGAATCGGAGTTCAGCGGCGAGTCGTGTCTCGTCTGCGTGGACACCGGACCGCTCGTGGATCGCGCTGCCGCCGTGCGCGCCGGATTGGGCTGGTACGGCAAGAACGCAAACGTCCTCACGCGCGAGCACGGTTCGTGGGTGTTGCTCGGCGAGCTGATCACGACACTCGATCTTGCGCCGGACGAGCCGCTCGCGAAGAACTGCGGGGAGTGCCGCGTCTGCATCGACCGCTGTCCGACCAATGCGATCGGGCCCGACGGTGCGATCGACGCGCGCCGTTGCATATCCGATCTGACGCAGCTCAAGACCCCGATACCGATCGAATTCCGCGCGCACATCGGGAACCGCATCTGGGGGTGCGATGACTGTCAGACGTTCTGTCCGGTCAACGAGCGCAAAGAGCGCGGCGCGGATTGCATGCGCGGAACGTTCTCACCGCTGCCGCAGATCGGAACCTCCGTGGATCTTCCGAGCGTACTGCTGATGACCAAGGGCCGCTACAAAAAATGGTTCAAACCGACATCGATGGCCTGGCGCGGTAAAGCCGTCCTGCAGCGCAACGCCGCGGTCGCGCTCGGCAACTCGCGCGACGAACGCGCGATCGCGCCGCTGATCGAAGCGCTGACCGATCGCAAACCGACTGTTCGAGGGCACGCGGCTTGGGCGCTTGGTCAGCTCGGACCGCGCCTGAACGGCGATAAAGGACGCGCCGCACTGAGTGAATTGCTGGATCGCGAGCAAGATGCGTGGGTGCGAAGCGAAACCGAGGCGGCGCTCGCTCGTCTTGCAGAGCAGAGCGCCGTCACAGATATCAAGAGCTAGAGCGCGACCGCCAAGTACTAAAGCGCGACCGCGACGTGAGGATCGTTCAGCACCGATTTCAGCGCGACGTCGGCGAAACGGAGCGCGGGGTTGGCGGAGTTCCCAGCCGCTATCGATCGCGACTCGAGCACGCTGAACTCATCGGAGCAGTACCACGCTGGACCGCGAGCCTGTGACGCTACGGTGTTCGGTGATCGCGGCGCAAGCCCGAACGAGCTGCGCGCGAGCCGCCCGATGTCCGTGTGCGGCGGAAGTGCGAGGAATCGCCGTTGGGCGCCGAGCCACGCATCGCCGCAGCGCGACCATCGGACGCCGGGTTGCGCGCAGACATTCTCGCAAGCCGCAAGGACGGCGCCGCGCGTCGCATCGATCAGCCCGCCCAGGCGCGCCTGCTGGCCGACGCCCAATGCCGGGTCCGGCGACAACCTCGCGCAGAACACGCTCACCGGATCGCCGGCGTGCAAAAACGATATGCGCAACGCGCTCGCCGATGCCCCGTTCTGGCCCAATGCGAAACGATCGGTTGAGTCGACGGCGATATCGGAGCGCCATAGAACGGCGGCGGTCTCACCATTTGCCGAAGCCGTCGTCATCGTCGTCGAACGCATGCCGCGCGCACCGGCGAACGCTGCGACAGTGGACGCGGTCGCATCGGTCACGGCGACGATATCCGGCGCCAATGCGATCAACGTTGCGAGTGGTGAATGGTCGAACGAAGCACCGTTCAGCGTCAGCACGCGCAAGTGATTCATTGCGACGGCGTTTATGAACGGTAGGGAAAGGACCTTGTGGATAAAAATCTACTCGCATGGATATCGGCGCGCTCGAGATCACGTGGTGCGGACATTCGACGTTCGCGTTCAAAACGCCGGACGGCAAGCACGTGATGGTGGATCCGTGGCTCGAACAGAATCCCGCGTGCCCGCCACGACTCAAGAGACAGGAAGCGGTCGACGCCGTATTCATCACGCACGCGCACTCTGATCATATGGGCGACGTCGTAGCTCTAGCGAAGCGACACAAGAGCGCGTGCGTCGGCATCGTCGAGACGTGCGTCTGGCTCGGGAAGCAAGGCGTCGAAGACACGAAGGGCATGAACAAAGGCGGAACGGTCGAGGTGGCCGGCATCAAAGCGACTATGACACACGCGACGCATAGCTGCGGAATCGCCGACGGCGATGCGCTGATCTACGGAGGCGAAGCCGCCGGCTACGTACTCACGTTCGAGAACGGAATACGGATCTATCACGCCGGCGATACCGCCGCGACGATGGACATGAAGATCGTCGGCGACATCTACAAACCGGACATCGTCATGCTTCCTATTGGCGGTCACTACACGATGGATCCGCAGCAGGCCGCGTACGCGGTAAGGTTGATCGGTGCAAAACTCGTCATCCCGATGCACTACGGGACGTTTCCGATCCTCACCGGGACCCCAGACGAACTGCGCAAGCTGACCGCGGATATTTCAGGTCTGCGCATTTTAGAGATGACGCCCGGCCAGACGCTGACCGGTCAACTATAGATTGTCTGAAGGGGCCGACTTTATATCGGCCCACGTGACGTTACGTAGGGCCGACATAAAGTCGGCCCCTTCTACGGTCGCCCTCTTCACGGGAATCGTCCACGCGTCACGTCGTCTTCACCACGATTTTGCCGATCAGACGGCCGGTCGAATCTGCGCGATCGGCGCAGTTGCTCAGATGGCGGTAGATCTCGCGCAGCTTGAGCGCGCTGTGCAAATCGTCGCTATCAAATAGCGTGCAGATCACGTCCCGATAGATGTTCTCCACCAGACTCTCAGCGTGCATGACTGCGCGGCCGGCCTCCGACGCTCGACTCGGATCGCGTGCCAGCGCATCTATACCGCCGTCGACATCGCGCGCTGCCTGCGCGAGAATTCTCGCCATCTCGATCATCTGCGGGGTCGGCGTGACGCGCATCAGCCTGACCTCACGCGCCGCGTTGTTCAGATACACGACCATGTCATCGATCGCTTCCGTGAGGCCGTAGAGATCCTGGCGGTCGATCGGCGTGACGAACGTGTCCTTGAGCGCCTCGGTCATGCGCAAGACCATCTCGTCGCTGCGGTGCTCGAGCAAATCAATCGCGTCTGGCAGCGACGAGTCGCCGCCGGCGACGTAAGTTTTGAGAAGGTCGGCGGCTTCGCAGAGCACGCGAGTATGGTCGCGAAGCAATCGAAAGAATCGGTCGCTATGCGCCGAGCCGAAAAGATTCGTCAACCACATCGCGTCTAACCTCGGGGAAGCAGCAGGTGTGTAAGCTCCGTGGCCGCCGCGCCGGCGCCAAACGCAATCGGAGCCGTCAAAAGCCAAGAGACGACGATTTTCGCAGCTGTGCGCCAATGCAGCGCTCGCAGGTTAGCGCTCGCACCGACCCCGATGATGGCGCTCGCAGTCGTCTGCGTCGTGCTCACCGGTCCGCCGACTGCCGCGGCGCCTAACACGGTCGCAGCAGCAGCGATTTGAAAAGCGAGCGCATGCTGCGGACGGATCGAGAACAGCTGGTTGCCAACCGTCTTCGCGATTCGCAGACCGCCGAACATCAACCCAACGGCGAACGCAAGCGCGGTGACGACGATCGCCCAGAAGGGAACGGCGAAGGACGAAGCGCCGCCTGCTACGACCGCCGCCGCGGTAAGGATTCCGACCGTCTTCTCGGCATCATTCGCGCCATAACCCAGAGCTTGCAGCGCGATGCCCACGTATTGCAGGCGCATGAGGCGCTCTCCGGCCTTTCGCGATAGCGGCGACAGCGCTGCGATCAAGACCGCATAGACGAACGCACCAGCCGCGAAACCCGCGATCGGCGAGGCGACCAGCGCGAACGCCACCTTCTCGACGCCGCTCCAATGCACGACTGCAAGTCCAGGTCCGGCCCACAGCGAGCCGACCATCGCGCCGACGAGTGCGACGGAACCGCTCGTCGGCACGCGCGCGAAGTATGCGACGGATTGCGCTCCGATCGCGCCGACGATTCCGGCCCCGAGCAGCAAAGGGCCGAGGCGCGAATAGTCGGCGATGCCCGATCCGATCGTCGACGCGACAGCGGTACCGAACAGCAGCGGACCCGCGAACACTCCGGCGATGATGATGATCAGCGCGCGCGGCACCGGAATCGTGCGGCTCGACGCGGCTGCCGCGAGCAGATTACCGCCGTCGGTTGCGCCGGTGATAACGGTGCCCGCCACCGCAAGCGCGACAAGGGCGACGAGCGCTAGCGGATGCGTCGCGCGGGTCCGTTCATTAAAGGATGCGTCTCACTAGAGGATGCGTTTGCCCATCAGCGAGCAGATGAGTCCGGTCGCAAGTCGTGCCGTCGCGTTGTGATCGTCCAGGATCGGATTGACCTCCGTCAACTCCATGGAGTGCGCGACGCCGCTCTCCGCGAGCATCTCCATCGCAAGATGCGCTTCTCGATACGTGAGCCCGCCCGGAACCGGCGTTCCGGTTCCCGGCGCGAACGATGCATCCACCGCATCGATGTCGAGGCTGATGTGCGCGCTCGCCGGACCCCGGCCCGCGGTCTGGATCGCGCGATTGATCAATTCGGCCATGCCATAGCGATCGACGTCGGTCATCGTGAACGCGGTCATGCCGCGTTCGCGGATCACCACGCGTTCGCGCTCGTCCAAATCGCGCAGCCCGATGAAGACGGTGCGCTTCGGATCGACCGCCGGTGTGTGAAATTGTGCCGGCGGGAAGATATCCGGCGCGTCGCCCATCGCAGATGCGAGCGACATGCCGTGCAGGTTTCCGGTTGGGGTGGACGCGGGCGAATTCAAGTCGGCGTGCGCATCGATCCAGATGAGCCCCTGCCCGCCGACGACGCGTGCGGTCCCCGCGAGCGCGCCCGTGGCTAACGAGTGGTCGCCGCCCAGGACTATCGGGAATGCTCCATCTCGCATCGATGCCTCGACTGCGTCCGCGGTGTTTGCGCACGCGGTACGGACCACATCGATGTACCGCGGCATGCCTCGCCCGCCCGGTTCTTCGTGTGTTGCTCGCGGGACCCCAACGTCACCGCGGTCGCGGACGTCGCAGCCCAGCGCCTCGAGCTGTTCTTTCAGTTTCGCCGCCCGGAGCGCGTCCGGACCCAGACGCACGCCGCGCCTTCCAGCGCCGAGATCGATCGGAACGCCGATAAGATCGATGCGTCTAGCGCTCCGCTCTATCATCGCCGGAGACTCCTATGCACAGCCTGTGGATAATGCGAATGCGTTTGCGTATTGCTCTGAACGAAAGAATATTCCGCCTTTTCCCCCATTTTTCGGCAGGCGAGGAACCGGTCGAAAAGCCAAAAACCCGAACGTTAAACGAAAGAACAGCGTTCGGAACCCCTTGCAACCGACGTCTTCTAATATTGGAGCATTCGATGTTCAAGAAGGCCACGCCGCTCGCGGCGCTCATGCTCGCGGCGATTTCCCTATTCTTCAGCGGCGGACCGGCGCGCGCCGCCGCGACTGCGTCGATCAGCGGCACGGTTGTCAGCGAAACGTCGGGAGCGCCCATCAGCGGCGCGAAAGTTTTGTTGCTCGTCAACGGCGGATCCCAAAGCGCCACGACCGATAAGACGGGCAAATTCGCATTCACCGGACTGACGCCGGGAACATACGAGTTGCGGGCCTCCGCTTCGCAATTTCTCTCGTTCGATACCTCGCCGTTCCCCCTTGCAGACGGCCAGCAGTTCTCACTCGCCGTGTTCTTGCAACAGGTCAGCGGCGCCACGATCTCGTCGCTGGGGCGCGTTGTAGCTATCGGCCATCAAGTCCTCAACCACTCGTCGGCCGCCACAACGACGATCACCAGCCAGACCTATCTGAATCAGGCCGCACCACAAGTACAGAACTTGCTCGAAACGACGCCGGGCGTCACGATTGAGCACTTCGACAACGGCGCGCCGGGAAACGTCGCAACCGTTACGATTCGGGGATCAGGCGGCTTTGCCGGCGGCAGCAATACCGGCTACGAGGTCCTCGTGCTCCAAGACGGTCAACCACTTCGCAACGGCCAGTTCGGCGACTTCGACGTCTCCGCGTTGACGCCGGCGATCTATCAGCGCGTCGAGGTCGTGAAAGGCGTCGGCGGCACGTCGTTGTTTGGCGCCAATACCATCGGCGGCACTGTGAACCTCGTGACGCGTGATCCGGCTGCGACGGAAGGCGGCGAGCTCCAGTTGGGTGTCAGCGGCTACAGTTCGGCAGACTATAACCTCTCAGAGACAAACACGATCGGCCGCTTCGGGTATCTATTCGATGTCCATCAATACAGCACGCAAGGATTCATCCCGCCTTCGTTCCGAGCGGACTACGGTTCGTTCAATCCAGGCGAAATCGGCTTTGTCACCAATCCCACGCTCGCATTCAAGGTGCGCTCGGCGTTGGGAAAGATCCGCTACGACCTCTCGAATTCGACGTATGGAGTTCTGACCGTCTCAGACGAATCCGACATCCGCGACCAGACGGGACTCCTGTCCAATCCGAGCCAGGTATGCTTTTCCAACAACACGACCTGCGTGTTCGACCCTAACGGCAACCCGTATTTCTTCGGATTCCCCGGCAACTACGTCTGGAATATCCAACCGCGTTATGGCTTCGATTTGCATAGCACGATCGGCGGCGGTGATCTTGAGCTGCGCACGTATCACCAATGGATTCGCCGCGTCGTCGATGGCGAGAATTCCGCCACCCCGAACTCCAGTTTCAACGTCGGCTGCTGCTTCATTCAGACGTCAGCCGATCGACTGACGGGCGACAGCGCGACTTGGACCAAGGTTTTTGGGAACAACACGCTCATCGCCGGCTTCGGCGCGAACGGCGACTACTACAACTTCGGCAGCGCTTCAAACTTCTCCGGCGGATTCATACCGACGACCGCTATCGATTTCTCTAAAGCCCCCAACGGTCAAGCAACGGAGATCGAGCGCACGTATCTGGTTCGCGACGACGACGCGCTCAGTCCCAAGTTCGACCTCACGGCGGCGGGTTATTACAGCGACTACGACACGTTGAAAGTCAAGCGCTTTGATCCGCGTCTCGCGGTCGTCAACAAACCGAACGATTCGACGGTCATCCGCGCTTCGATCGGCACCGGTTTCGCCGCGCCGCGGCTTTCCGATTTGAATCCCAACCTCGATACGAATTCGAGCGATTCCGGCACAGCGGCCGGCTGCCCGCCGCCGCCAAACCAATTCTGTGCGGCTTCTTCAGGTAACCCGGACCTCAAGGCTGAGACTGCGACCGGCGGAGATATCGGTTGGCAGCAGCTGTTCGGCGCCAGCAGCGTCGGACTCGACCTCTATCGCACGAATCTGACAGACCACATCTTCACAGGTGCGTTTCCCGCTCCGGCTGGACTATGCTTCGACCCGAGCCCCACACCGCCGAAATGTCCGGACGGTTCGACGCCCATCCTCTTCATCCAAAAACCGGTGAATCTCGCTGGAACGGTCTTCCAGGGCATCGAGGCCAACGCGTCCATCGCCGTGACGAACAACTTCAACATCAATCCCTACTACAATATTCAGTCAGCCTACCCGACCGCAGTGGATGTGCAGACTCAAGTCATTCTCGGCAACGTCGTGGACAATCAACAATACCTCGGCGTGCCGATCCACAAGGAAGGCTGGCAGGTCGAGTACCACAACCGCGCGCACGCCGAAGCCACGTTCGGCGCGGACTATTTCGCCAAGAACAACAGCTTCAACGTGCTGCCGTTCTGGGTCTACAACGCTTCCTATAACACGCCGATCGGCGACGATACGCTGCACGTCGGCTGGTCCAACATCTTCAACGCCAACTCCGGATTGTTCTCGAACTTCCAAAACGGCGTGCCGTATCCGGCGGCGCCGGGCTATACGGGAAGCTGCTTCGGGAAAGCCGGGTTCTACTGCACCACCGCATTCGTGCATGCACCACACGTGCTCACCGTGACGTTCGACCATCGGTGGGGCTCGCTGCACTAAGACAAATCGTAGGTCTTGCAACGAACGCCACTGTCAAATTTGACAGTGGCGTTCGTTATTGTATTTTCGGGCACCCAGGAACGCACTAATCAACCCGTTTCCAACCTGACCGTCGCGGGCGACACTGCCTACATTGGCTTCGCTGACGGCGAGCTACGCGGAGTAAATGTCGATAACGGGCGCACAGTCCTTGAGGCGAGGCCCGGAAACTCAGCAGGAGTGGCCGTAAGCGAGAATCACGTCTTCGTCGTTTGTCACTCGAACCTCGGCTGGCAGGTTGTCGCCTTTCCGCGGCCCTGAGCGACGGCACAAGGTATCGGAAGGCGACAATTCGAGTGGCGGCGTAGGTCCCACACGGGACCATCGCCGTCGTCCGGAGGCTTTTCTCATGCGGCGTCTGTTCATATTGGCGGCTGCGGCCGCGCTCTTCGCCGGTTGTTCGAGTGGCGGCAGCGGATCGACGGCCGCGTCTGGCACAAACGCGACCGGTACTAATTCACCGATCAAACTCGCGATGGTCACAGACGTGGGCGGCCTAGGCGACAAGTCGTTCAACGATTCAGCTAATCGCGGTCTCCAATGGGCTAAGACGCAGCTCGGCGCGCAAGTGACGGTCTTGCAGTCGCGCTCGGTGACCGACTACGAACCGAATCTCTCAACGCTCGCCGATCAGGGCAACGATCTGATCTTCGCGATCGGCTTCTTGATGCACGATTCACTGAACGACGTGGCGCCGCGGTACCCGGCCACGCACTTCGCCATCATCGACTCGGACGTGGATCAGCCGAATGTCACATCGATCACGTTTCGAGAGGAAGAGAGTTCGTTTCTCGCCGGCGTGATCGCCGGCCTGACGACAAAAAAGAACGTCGTGGCATTCCTCGGCGGAATCGAATCGCCGCTGATCGAAAAATTCCAGGCGGGCTTCGCCGCCGGTGTGGAATCGGTGAATCCTCACGCGACGATGCTCGTGAAGTACACCGGCTCGTTCGACGACGTCGCCAGCGGCAAAGAATACACGAGCGTGCTCTTCGATCAAGGCGCAGATATCGTCTATGCGGCGGCAGGGAAGTGCGGGCTCGGCGCGATCGATGAAGCGCAGTCGCGCCCGGCGGGCTACTATGTCATCGGCGTCGATTCAGATCAAGATGGCATCGCGCCCGGCAAAGTGCTCACGAGCGCGTTGAAGCATGTTGATCACGCGGTGCTCGCGCTCGCGGCCGACGCTTCACGCTCGGATTTCCCGCGCGGCAATCTGGTGTTCGGACTAAAGGAAGGCGGCGTCGGACTCACAGAGATGAAGTATACGCGCCGCTACCTGCCGGCGGGCGCGCTCGCCACAGAGAAGGCGTACGAGAAGTTGATCGTGGCCGGCAAACTCGTCGTGCCGTCGACGCTCGTCCAATTGAAGGCGTTCGTTCCGGTGCACCTGGCCGCAACGAAGTGATCCAAAGCGGCCCGGCCGCTCCACCGCCCGCGCTGTCGGCTCACGGCATCACCAAGCGCTTCGGCTCGCTCGTTGCAAACGACTCGGTGGACTTCGATGTGCACTTCGGCGAAGTCCACGCGCTGATCGGCGAGAACGGCGCGGGCAAGAGCACGCTGATGAACGTGCTCTACGGCGTTCTTCGCCCGGACGGCGGCTCCATTCGCATCGAAGGCCGAGACGTATCGTTCGCGTCGTGCTCCAACGCGATGCGTGCCGGCATCGGCATGGTGTTCCAGCACTTCTTGCTCATCGACCGCTTCACGGTCGCGGAGAACGTGCTGCTCGGTCGGGAACGCACGCGCGGTGGCTTTACCGACCGCGCGGCGGCCGAATCCGAAGTCAGAGAACTCGCGGCGCGCTACAAGTTCGGGCTCGACCCTGCGGCGCGGGTCGAAGCGCTCAATGTCGGCGCGCGTCAACAAGTCGAGCTCCTCAAAGTCCTCGAGCGCGATGCACGCATCGTCATCCTCGACGAACCGACCGCAGCGCTCGCGCCGGCCGAGACCGCGGCTCTCTTCGATGTCGTCAGACGCCTGCGGTCGGAAGGCCGCGCGGTCATTCTCATCGCGCACAAGCTCAAGGAAGTCATGGCGCTTGCGGATCGCGTCACGGTCTTACGCCGTGGTAAAGTCTCGGGGTCGTTGCCGATCGACCGCGCCGACGCCGCGACGCTCGCCACACTGATGGTGGGCAAAGTCATCGACTTGGATGCGCGCGAGCCGCGCCGCACGGCGCCGGGCGACGTCGCACTCGCTGTCCGCGACCTGAGCGTCTTGAACGACGATCGCCTGCCGGCAGTTCGCGGCGTGAGCCTCGACGTGCGCGCGGGCGAAATCCTCGGGCTCGCCGGCGTCGAAGGCAACGGACAGACCGAATTCGCAGAAGCGCTCTACGGACTTCGGCCGCCTTCGGGCGGAAGCGTGACGTTTGCGGAACGCGATGTCTCCCGGCTCTCGGCGGAGGCTCGACGATCCGCAGGCATGCGCTACGTCCCCGCCGACCGGCAGCGCGAAGGGCTCGTGCTCGACTTCGACACCGCCGAAAACGCGCTGCTCGGTGATCAACGGCGCACGAGGCGCGGCATGCGCCTCGACCTTCCGCTCGGCCAGCGACTGGCAAGCGCGATCGACGCGCGCTATTCGCTGGCGGGATTTGATCCGGCGAAATCCGCCGTGGCGTATTCCGGCGGCACGCAGCAAAAACTCATCGTGGGCCGCGAGATGACCGACGACGTGCGGATGTTGATCTGCGTTGCTCCCACTCGCGGCGTCGACATCGGCGCCGCCGCGACCATCCATCGGAGGCTGCGCGACGTCCGCGATCGCGGAGCGAGTATCGTGCTCATTTCATTCGACCTTGACGAGATCCGGGCGCTCTCTGATCGTATCGTCGTCTTCAGCGAAGGTCGGATCGCAGGCGAGTTCGCAGCAGAGTCCGCGACGGACGCGCAACTCGGAGCCTGCATGGCGGGAGTCAGTTCCGTTGCGTGATGCGGGAGTAAACTCCGTTGCGTGATGCGCTGCGGCACGCGGCCGGCCCGGTGGGCGCGCTTGCGCTCGCGCTGATCGTATCTTCGTTCGTCATGCTGGCCTTCCACACGAATCCGATAGCGGCGTTCGGCGCCCTCTTGCACGGCGCGTTCGGGTCAAAGCAAGGTTCCGCCGAAACGCTTGTTCAGACAACCGCGCTGCTTTTCGCCGGGCTCGGCGTGGCCGTGGCGTTTCGCGCAGGCCTCTTCAACATCGGCGCCGAGGGGCAGCTCGTGGCGGGCGGGCTGAGCACGGCTATCGCCGGCGCGGCGTTGCATGCCCCGGCGATCATCGAAATACCATTGTGTCTTCTCGCCGGCGCGATCGGCGGCGCGATATGGGGCGGTATCGCCGGCGTATTGCGCGCGCGCTTCGGCGCGAGTGAAGTCATCACGACGATCATGCTCAACTACGTCGCGTTCCTCGGATCGAGCTATCTCGTCAGCGGGCCGTTGAGGGGCGACCTGAGTGCGCCAGAGACGGCGCCGATCGCCGCGACGGCGGTCATGGCGCCGATCATCGCAAATACGCGGCTGACGGCCGCGCTGCCGCTCGCGATTCTTCTCGCGCTGTATCTCTGGTGGTGGCTTGGGCGAACGGTCGCAGGGTACGAGCTGCGCGCGGTCGGCAAATCCGAGCGCGCGGCGCGCTATGCAGGCGTCGATCCGCGCGTCGTCATCGTGCGCGCAATGCTTATGAGCGGCGCGCTTGCCGGACTCGCAGGCGCCACCGAAGTTCTCGGCTTGCTGCACCGCTTCAACGCTGAGCTCTCACCCGGTTACGGCTTCACGTCCATCGCCGTCGCGCTGCTCGGTGCTACCAATCCGATCGGCGTTATCTTCTCCGCGCTCTTCTTCGGCGCGCTGCAGAACGGCGCGTTGGCGATGCAGTCTCTCGCGGGCGTGCCGAAAGATCTCATCTCGGTCGTCGAGGGGCTCGTCATCCTGTTCGTCGCCGCGCGCAAGCTGCCGGTCGGTCTCATGCTCGCCCGGCGTCCAGCGCGGATCGAAGGTGACTCGTGAGCACGCCGTGGCTTATCGCGTTGGCGGTGGCAAAGGTGCTGCCCAAGAAGGCGACGCCGCTCATCTTCGCAGCGCTGGGCGGCGTGATCTCAGAGAACGGCGGCATCGTCAACATCGCGCTCGAGGGCATCATGGCGGGCGGCGCCTTCGCAGCCGTCGTCACATCGTACCGGACGCACGATGTCGTGCTCGCGATTTTCGTCGCCGTACTGACGGGCATGGCGCTTGCCGCTGTGCTCGCATATTTCGCGCTAGCGCAGTCGGCCGATCAGATCGTGGTCGGCATGGCGATCAATATCCTGACGCTCGGCATGACGGCGTACCTCGTCTCGACGGTCTTCGGCCAGCCGGGAGCATCGCCTGAAGTTCCGGGTCTGCGAAATGAGGCCGTGCTGACGTGGGTGGCGCTTGCGCTCGTCGTCGTCGTGCACGTCATCCTCTATCGGACGCGTATCGGCATCCACCTGCGGGCCGTCGGTGAAGAACCTCGAGCCGCGGCGACCGCCGGCATCAACGTCGTGGCCTACCGCTATGCGGCCACGATCGCCGGCGGCGCCCTCGCGGCGCTCGGCGGCGCGTACCTTTCCGTGGGCGAGACGCACATCTACTCCGACGGCATGGTGGCCGGCCGCGGCTTCATCGCGCTGGCAGCCGTGATCTTCGGGAAGTGGACGCCGTTCGGAGCCGCTGGAGCCTGCGCGTTCTTCGCGCTGTTCTCGAGCTTGCAGATCGTGCTGCAGGGCGGCGCGGTGCCCGCGCAATTCCTCGAGATGCTGCCGTATCTTTTGACGATCGTGGCGATCGCGGGCTTTATCGGCCGCGCCCGCCCGCCCGCTTCGGACGGCGTACCATACGAGCGCTAGCGGTTAATGCACGCGCTTCGGCTTGACGATATACTATAGATATGATGTGGCGAACGATTGCTGCCGCGCTGACGTGCTGTCTGCTGCTGGCGGCGTCGAACATACAGCCGGCCGCGATCGCGGACACGACCGACGCGTGGCTCGGCTCGCCGCTGACTGCGCTTGAACCTCAACTCCAACGGCTGGCGACTCTCTCGCCGGGTATCGTCGCGATCTCCGTGGCGGACTTGAGCGGCGGCCACGCGATCGCGATCAACGGCGACGTCAATTTGCCGGCCGCGAGCACGATCAAGATCCCGGTCATGGTCGAGGTCTTTCGGCAGATCGCGCAGGGACGATTCAGTTTGGACTCCACGGTCGCGCTCACCGACGCCGATCGGGACTCGGGCTACGGCTCGTTGTGCGACGCGCCGTGGGGCAACCGCTACACCGTCGACCAGCTCGTGCGGCTCATGATCACACAAAGCGATAACACCGCCGCGAACATGCTCATCCGGCTCGTCGGCCGCCAGAACGTCAACGCGACGATGGACGGCCTCGGGCTCTCGCAGACGCGCTTAGGCGACAGCATCCGATCCGATGGCGACATCCGAAGCTTGCGCACGACGGCGAACGAGATGATGCGCCTGCTCATCATGATCGCCGAACGGCGCATCATCACGGACGATGCGTGCGATCGAATGCTCGCGATCCTCACCGAGCAGCGTCACAACACACTCATCCCGAAAGATCTGCCGAAAGGCCTCGCGATCGCGCACAAGACCGGAACGCTGCACGACACGCTCAACGATGTCGGCGTGGTCTACCTCGAAGGCGCGCCATACGTCATCTGCGTGTTCGCGACGCACCTGGAGGACCTCGACGACGGTGAGAAGTTCATCCGAACGGCGTCGAAATTGACGTATCGCGCGTTCCTGACCGAATCTCCAGCCGCTCGCTGACCAAGACCAGCGGTTTATCGAACGGCTGTACGTGACTTCGGTCACGACCGGTCGGACTAGGGCACGCGCCGCTTCTCATATCGGTCCAATTCAACGATAGTCATTCTATAGGACTCGCCGTGCGGCGCGTCACGGTTGGGACGTGACGCCCGGCACGGCATGTATAGGGACGGATTGAGCACGCACGTCGCGGCAGTCGACAAGCAACAAGTCGCGCATACCGAGCGGTGGCGCTTTGTCGCCACGCGCGCGTTTTACGTGCTGCTCGCTGCGGCCGGCGCCGCGCTCTTGCTCGCGTTTCCACCGACGTTCGATACACGGATCAGCACCGTTTTCGCCGTCATCATCGTGTCGGCGTTCGTCGTCTTTGCCGAACGGTCGCAGACGGCCGCCGGATCAACCGTCGCTCCGCTGACCGCGATCATGGCCGCGTCGGCCATCTCCCTTGGTGCGTGGGCAATCGTCATCGGCGCGATCGCCGTCTCTACGATTCAGATACGAAGACTTCGCGACGGCGAGATCGCCCCGGCGGCAGCTCCGTTCGCGCTGGGTTGTCAGATCGGCGCGGCGACAATAAGTTCATACGCGATGTTAGCGATATGGGCGGTCCTCCGCGACACCATGGCGCGTTGGCCCATCGCCGAGCCCGCGATCTTCTTTGTCGGCGTTATCTGCGTCGGCATCGCATGGCAGACCTCAACGAACATACTAGTCGCTTTTGGTTCGCGCATCATGGGTGCCCGATTTCCGGTCCTCGCGCTCGTTCGACCTGGCATCGTTGCATCGCTGTATGCCTACATGTTAGTGGCCATGTATAGTTTTGGTGGAATACTTGCCACGGCTCTATTCTACATCGTCGTGGCTCAGATCAACTTTGTCCAACAGACGTTGGGCACATCCGTGAAACTCTTGAAACTCGATCGCGCTCAGGACCAAGCCACAGCGCTCGTCCGCGATCTCTCGCACCTGCTTGAGGCCGAGTCAGTAGAGTTCGGTCGCGAAGTCCGGAACATCGCGCAAAGCATGGCGCGAAACCTTGCGATGAGCAGACGCGAGGTCGCGATGGTCGGACTCGCCGCCGAACTGCACGAGATCGGCAAGTGCCGAATTCCGTATCGCGTGCGCATGAACGTCGGGCTGACGGAAGCCGAGATAGCGCAATACATGTCATATCCGCGGATCGGCGCCGTGATGGTACGCAGCTCCGACGCGCTGCTGCCGCGCGAGATCGCCGATTGGATCGAGTTCCACAGAGAACACTTTGACGGAGCCGGCGGACCGCGCGGGCTTCGCGGCGACGCGATTCCGCTTGCGTCGCGCATCATCGCGATCGCGCGCGCATACGTCGCGATGCTTACCGGTTACGATGGAACCGAGATGGTCAATAAAGAGACAGCGCTCGCCCGCCTAAATGCAGGCGGAGGAGCGCTGTACGATCCGGGGTTAGTTGACTTACTTGAGAATCTAGCGCAGACCCGGGAAAATTCCCGTGTCGAACGTGTGCATGAAGTGGCCGATGCTGGCTAGCACGCCGCCTAGGCTGTGGAGGACGTTGTATAAAACGCCACCGAGTTCGTGAAGATGCATGGCTGAAGGGCTCCTTCTTTTCGGTCTTGCTCGCGAGCTCGGGCGCGGCTGACGTCCTTTGCTGACTCCGCTTCTCGAGATCGCCGGCCCACGGCGGTCTCGAGATTCGCGAGTCTCGGACCCGGCTGTCGCAAAATCCGACCGGTTGTTAACCGCTCGAATCTAGGGCAGCGTCAGTCCGGTTTCAACCGTCCTCGAAACTGTCTCCGTACGAACCATGGTCTAGACCACAGCCGCACTTTGATGGAGTCGCCTTCACAAGTGACGTCGGTCACACCTGCTACTTGATATCTCTTCGTATGGTTAGATCGCACTACCACATCGTGGAAACGTGCCGACACGCGCGAAGGGGCCGACAGAATGAAGGGGCCGACTTTATGTCGGCCTACGTTATATAAGCCGGGCCGACATAAAGTCGGCCCCTTCAGAACGGGTGCCGGCTAGACCGCGCCGGCTACGAGCGAGGGAAAGCAGGGGGTCACCCACTGCCGGTACTGGGCGATCTTGCCTAGGGTTACTTTGGCATACAGATCACCGAGTGCGGTCGAGATGGGTCCGATCTTCCCATCGCCCACCAGCCGGCGATCGACTTCGATGACCGGCCCGACGCCGACGGCGGTGCCCGAGAAGAAAATCTCTTCGGCCGCGTACAACTCGCTCCGGTCGATGCTGCGCTCCACGACTTCGATGTTCAACTCGGTACGGCACAACTCGATCAGCGAGTCGCGCGTGATGCCTTCCAATATACTGTCCGTGACGGGCGGCGTGATGACGCGGCCACCGCGCACCATGAACAGGTTCTCCGCGCTTCCCTCAGAGACGTGACCGTCAGACGACAGCAGTATCGCTTCGTCGAAGCCGTTCTCGACGGCCTCCGTCTTGGCGAGCGCCGAGCTGACGTAGACGCCGGTCAGCTTCGCGCGCGCGGGCGCGCTGTTGTCGTCGATCCGGCGCCACGATGCGACGCCGACCTTCAGACCTCTCGACGCGTCGAAATAAGATTTGTGCGGCACCGCGACGATCGCAAAATCGCCCTTGACGTTGTGCAGCCGGACCCCGATCTCTTCGGATGATTTGAACGCGATCGGACGCACGTAGACATCTTGACGATAATCGTTGCGGCGCGCCAGTTCCAACGTATTGCGGCAGAGCGCTTCCGTGTCTTCAGGCAACGTGAGCATGAGCAGCTTCGCGGACGAGCGCATGCGATCGTAGTGCTCGGCGAGGCGGAAGAAGTAGAGCTGATTCTCTGCGGCGTTCCAATAGCCGCGAATACCTTCAAAGCAGCCAGTGCCGTAGTTCAGGCCGTGCGTGAGCAGGCCGATGCGTGCGTCACCATATGCCTTGAATTGGCCGCCGTGGTAGATCGTTACGTCGTCGAGATCCATGCGCTGATGCTCCTACCTTCGCTACGTTTTTATGAAGCGGTTGACCGCCGCGATAAGTTCTTCGACCCGCTCGGTACCGGAGTCGGCTTTGAATGAATCGCGCACGCAGCCTTCGACGTGCTGTTGAAGCAACACCATGCCGAGGCTCTCAAGCGCCGAGCGTGCGGACGCGATTTGGGTGAGGATGTCGATGCAGAATTCGTCGGACTCGACCATACGAGCCAATCCGCGGACCTGACCCTCGATCTTGTGCAAGCGCGAGACGAGTGCTGTTTTGTCCTTGAAGGTCGGATTCTGCACGTTTGGTCCGCTCCTAGGCTGGCGGGGTATACCCCGCACCGCTCATCAATCGTACCCTTGAAAACGCTGCCTGTAAAGAGCGAGCGGCTGTCCGCAAGGCCCGCCCTAATATAGGGGCATGGGGTACATTGTCGTGCAATCGTCGAACCGCCTGCTTGCATCTCCCAAGGCCGCTCGGTAGGAGCGGATGCTTTGTCTCGCAAAGTAAACGCCCGATGGAAGTCGAGCGTGCTATCGCCGATCTCGCCGAAGTGCGAGACCGCCTCGCGAATTGTCAACAATTTCGCGGTTACTCTGGTCCGGCAGCCGCCTTCAGCGGGTTATGCGCAGTCGGCGCAGGATTCGTCCAGTTCGTCCTCGCGCCAAATCCGCAGAGCTCCACGGAGATCTACACCTATCTTACGATTTGGTCCGCGTGCCTCGGCGTGGCGCTGGTCGTCAACTATGGCGCGCTAGGGATCTGGTACGCGCGAACCGCTGGTTTGCAAGCGCGAAGCCAGACGCGAACTGCCGGCTTGAGCATCCTGCCGGCGGTGATCCTCGGCGCGGTCTTGAGCGCGGCGCTCGCCGCGCACGAGATGTATGCGATGCTTCCGGGCGTCTGGTACTCGTGCTACGCGGTCGGCCTGTTCTCGTCGCGCTCGATGGTTCCGCAACCCGTGGTCTCCGCCGGCGTGCTGTTCGCCTGCATCGGCGTCGCACTGCTGCTCTCACCCAACCCTGACCTGCCCTTGTCGTGGTGGGTCATGCCGATCGGCTTCGGTCTCGTCCAGACGTACATCGGTTACGTTCTCGCCCGCGAAGAGGAGTCTCGTCAAACAGCATGAGCGTCAGGAAAACTGCGCGCAAATCGAACGCCGGCCAAGCGGCCGACGCGCCGTTCGCGTACGCCGGACTCGAACGGATCTTTCACGAACGCGGGCGCTTAGCCGTCTGTACGTGTTTGATCGCGCATCCGGATGGATTGAGTTTCACAGAACTGCAAGAATCGTGCGGGCTCACCGATGGCAACCTGAGCCGGCACCTGCACGCGCTTTCTGAAGTCGACATCGTCACGATCGCGCGTCACACCGGATCCGGCCGTCCGACGAGTGTCTGCCGCATCACGAAGAGCGGTCGCGCCCGCTTCCTCGCGTACGTGGATGAATTGGAGTCCGTCGTGCGCGACGTGCACGTGCGCGCAGAGGATTCGCAATCGGCTGCACGTGGTCGCACGATGCCGCGTCTGGTCACCACCTGACGATGATCATCAGAAAAATCGCGCCTTCGCCGGAGGCCGTACCCGATCAGCTGCCGCGCCACATCGCTATCATCATGGACGGGAATCGCCGGTGGGCGCGCGAGCGCGGGCTGCCGCTCGTCGAAGGCTATCGCAGAGGCATCATCTCGCTGCGCGAGGCGACGACCGCATGCAGCGATCTCGGGATCGAATATCTGACCGTCTACGGTTTCTCGACGGAGAATTGGAAACGCGACGACGCGGAACTCTCGGTGCTGTTCGACTTGTGCTGCGCGTTTGCGCGCAACGAACTCGCGGGATTGATCCGCGAGAACGTCCGCGTGCGGATCATCGGCCATCCAGAGGCGCTGCCGCCCGCTGCACGCCGCGCGCTCGCGGACCTGGTCGAGAAGACCGCCGCCAACACCGGCACCGTTCTGAATCTGGCCGTCAACTATAGTGCCCGGTCGGAGCTCGGCGATGCCGCGCGAGCGCTGGCCCGCGACGTCGCCGCAGGATCGTTGGATCCGGAATCCATCGATGAGAACACCATCGGCTCGTACCTGCACACGCACGATCTGCCAGATCCCGATTTGCTCATCCGCCCGGGCGGCGAGGCCAGGCTGTCGAACTTCCTGCTCTATCAAGTCGCCTACACCGAGTTGTGGATGACAGACGTCTACTGGCCCGACTTCACGCGCGAGACATTGGCGCTTGCCGTGGCGGATTTCGGCCGGCGCGCGCGCCGCTTCGGCGGAGCATAACGGTCCCCAGCCGATCCGCGCCCGCGTTGGACGCTGATCTTCATCTCCACAGTTTCGAGAGCGACGGCGAGCTGTCGCCGTCTGCTCTGGTCGATGTCGTCGTCGACGCCGGCGTCGGAGTTCTCGCGCTGACCGATCACGACACGACCGCGGGTCATGCTGACGCCCGGAAACAGTGCGCCGTTCGCGGCGTGACGTTTGTGCCCGGCATCGAGATGACGACCTATGCGCTTGAACGCGTGATCCACGTGCTTGGATTTGGATTTCGCGACGGCGATGCCAGCCTCGCGCGCGCGTGCTCTATTGCGCGCGACAACTTTGCCCAAAATCAGCGCCGCTGGGTGGAATCTTTAACGCGCGACGGTCACGACATCTCGTGGGAGCGCGATTTTGCCGGCGGCGCCGTCCGCTTGCCCGCTCTCATCGAGCGCCTGTGCGTCCGCGGCGTTGAAGGCGGCGACCCGAAACGTGTGCATTCGGCATTCAGCGCATTCTTCCGCGCGCTGCCTGCGTCAGCATACGCCGAGCTGCCGACGCCCGCCGCTGCGGCCGCGACGATCCGCACCGCGGGCGGTATCGCCGTGCTCGCCCATCCGCACCGCATTGGAGAAGGAAGCGGTTGGCTGAAACTGTTGGACGGCATGGATGCTATCGAAGCGAACTATGCCGCGTATGATCGCGCGGCGCAAGACGAACTGTGCGCGATCGCGCGCCATCGTGGACTACTGACCACATGCGGCAGCGATTATCACGGTTATTTTCAGGGCTCCTACGTCAACCCGCGCTTCGAAGTGTCGGCCGAGCTGCTCTCGCGCCTCGGATCGTTCTGAAGGGGCCGACTAGCGTTGGCCCCTTCAAATCTATCGTATTGGGCGTTTGCGTTTTACGAAGTCGAGGACGCCCGCGAGCGGGCGTGCGTTCAATACATCGGCCTTCGTCAAGCCGGCTTTGCGCGCCGTGCCGACGCCGTAGAACATGTGATCCAGCCAGTCGATGCCATGCGCATCCGTGTCGATGGCGATCGTACAGCCTAGCTCCTTCGCTCGCCGCGCCAGCGATGCGTTCAAATCGAGGCGCATGGGATTGGAATTGATCTCGAGCGCAGTTCCGGTTTCCGCCGCGGCGCGGAACACCGCGTCCGTATCGAATTCGTAACCCGCGCGCTTTTCGATCTGAGCGCCGGTCGGGTGACCGATGATGTTGACGTACGGATTCCGGATCGCTTTGAGCAGCCGCTGCGTCTGCTCGTCCTTCGAGCGCGAGAACGCGGAGTGGATCGAGGCCACCACGATGTCCAATTTCGCAAGGGTTTTATCCGGCCAATCGAGCGTGCCGTCCGCCCGGATGTCCACTTCCGATGAGCAGAGCAAATGCACGCCGTACTTGTCGCGCACTGATCTGATCTCAGCCATTTGTTCGGCAAGCCGTTTCTCGTCTAGGCCATGCGCAACGGCGCGGCCGGGCGAGTGATCCGAGATCGAAAGATACGTTCGTTTGCGTTCCGCGGACGCGCGGGCCATCTCTTCGATGCTGCGCGACCCATCGCTCCACGTCGTGTGCGCGTGTAAGTCGCCGCGGATGTCGTCAAGCGAGATGAGTTCGGGCAGCGTGCGTGCGCGAGCGCGTTCGATTTCGTCCAAGCCGACGCGCAGCTCCGGCGGGATGTACTGCATGCCGAGCGCCTCGTAGACTTCCTCCTCCGTCTTCATCGCGCGGACTTTGCCGCTCTCCACATCTTCTATGCCGTATTCACTGACTTTAAGGCCGCGCGCTTTGGCGTACTCGCGCAAAAGTACGTTGTGCGCTTTGTTGCCGGTGAAATGTTGCAGCAAGTTCCCGAGATATTTGTGCGGCACCACGCGGCAATCGACCGAGATACCCGGGGACGCCCAGATGGTGGCTTTGGTCTCGCCCCGGCCCACGATGCGCTCGGCCTGCGGCAGCTTCGTGAAGAATTCGAGGGCCGCCGCACCGCGCGAACTCGTGCAGATGATGTCCAAGTCGCCGACCGTCGGCTCCATACGCCGCGCGCTCCCGGCGACGGTCACGTTTTTCGCGAGGCCGCTTTCAGCAAGCGCCGCCACGATGGCTTGCGCGAGCGGCCATGCATCGCCGAGGCGCATCCGTTTCGTGCGCTCCTGCAGCTGCGCTAGCGCAGCGCGCAGATTCTCGATGCCCTTTGCGCCGAGCCGCGGCAATTTCGAGATGGAACCGTCGTCGACGACGCGACGAAGATCGGCGATGCCGGTGACGCCAAGATCCCTGAAGAGAGAAACAGCCGTTTTTGCGCCGACGCCGGGCACTCGCAGCAACTCGAGAATGGTCGGCGGAAATTTGCCGCGCAATTCATCTAGGTACGGGCACGTGCCCGTGCGATCGATCTCATCGATCTTCTTCGCGATCGCGGCGCCTACGCCAGGCAGTTCGGTCAACGTGTGCGCGGCGAGCAACTCGCGCGCGGGCGTCTCCGCGTCTTCGAGGCTGCGCATGGCGCGTTCGTAAGCCTTGATCTTGAAGAACGGCTCGTCGTCGAATTCCATGAGCGCGGCGATCTCGCCGAGCCGGGCCGCGATCTGTGCGTTCGTCACAGAGGTCAGCGTTCGCGCCGCACAGGCCGGCGCCCCGCGTCGCAAGAACGTGATGGCCACTTCCATGACGACCGTACCTGCACGACGCCGCCTCGATCCCGCCGTCTTCAACTTGCCCGTCGACAAGATGCGCGCCGGCTACTATAGCGATGCCTACTTCAATCGCGTCAAAGAAGTCCTCATCCGCGACGGCCATCGGCCGCGCGTCTGCATGCAGGTCTTCAACAAGAAACAGGCGGTGTTGTGCGGGATCGATGAAGCGATCGCGATCGTCAAACTTTGCAGCGGCTGCGAGAGCCCTGAAGGCGCGTGGGAAAACGGCTGGAGCGGACTCGATCTGCGCGCGCTGCACGACGGCGACCGGATCGCACCGTACGAGACGGTCATGACGATCGAAGGCGACTACACGCTCTTCGCCCATCTCGAGACAGACTATCTCGGCGTCCTCGCACGGCGCACGAAAGTCGCCACCAACACAAGCGCCGTCGTCGCCGCGGCGAGCGGGAAGAACGTCTTATTTTTCCCAGCGCGCTTCGATCACCACCTCGTACAGACCGGTGACGGCTACGCCGCCTATATCAGCGGCGCGCTCGGCGTCAGCACCGACGCGCAAGCCGAGTGGTGGGGCAGCCGCGGGTTGGGAACCGTGCCGCACAGCTTGATCGCGGCATACGGCGGCGATACCGTGCTCGCCGTGCGCAAGTTCGCGCAGCTCGTCGATCCGCGCGTCAACGTGATCACGCTCGTGGATTTCGACAACGACTGCGTGAATACGGCGCTCGCGTGCGCGACCGAGCTTGGTGACCGGCTATGGGGCGTGCGGCTGGACACGGCCGAAACGCTCGTGGATAAAAGCCTGTTCGATCAGATGGGCACGTTCGATCCTACTGGCGTGAACGCCGAACTCGTCCTCAACGTCCGCCGCGCCCTGGACGCAGCCGGGCACACGCGTGTCAAGATCATCGTCTCCGGCGGTTTCAACGTTGAAAAAATATTGGCGTTCGAGGCGAACAGCATTCCAGTCGACGCGTACGCGGTCGGATCAGTGCTCTTCGAAGGCAAATTCGATTTCACGGCCGACATCGCACTCGTCGAGATCGACGGCGCGATGCGCGAATGCCACAAGGCAGGCCGGCCGTACAATCCCAACCCTCGTCTGGAGAAAGTTCTCTAAAACGACGGTTACGGAAGCAGCGAATTCTCGCCCGCGAATAAGCCCGCAGCGTTCGGCAGCCAGGCCCACACGAGCAGCGCGCGCGTCGCAGGGTGCACGAATGCGAACAACAGCGTGCCGTCGGACGGCATCAGCCCGCGTTTGATGAGCTCGGCCGCGGTGGGTTGGGCGTCGCCATCCCACGCGGCTTGCGCGAAGTACGTCTTGTCGCCAACCGTGATGTTGTAGTGCAGGTGCCGCGGAATCGCATACCACGCGGAAGCGGGCACGGCTGAGAAGTCGGCCGGCGGTGTGGTGCCCTGCGCGAACTGATAGCCGCAAGCGACGAGTTGTCCGGCCTCGTTGAAGACGAGCACGGTCGGGTGTGCGAGATCCGGCGAGTTGAAATCGTCGTGATCCGTGTACATGACGCCGACGCCAGCGACCGTGTCGGTGGATTGCACGTAGCCGTCCGCGCGCGCCCACATCGCCAGACGGAAGCGCTGCGTGTTCTCGCGCACTGCCACGGCGAACGGTGAATCGTACGGATCATCTGCTCGCGCCGGCACGGCCGCGTAGATCCACGAGAGCGCGAGAACGAATAGTAGCGCAGCGGACACTCGTCGACCGCGCATGACGCAATCGCAGAGCGAGCGAGCGGCGCGCATGCTGCGAGGGTTTGGGTGCGCTCGCTGTCAAACCTGCAGCTATGGTCGGCGCACACAGAAGAACCGCCACGACGATCGCGACGTTCTTCGTCGCGCTCTTCTGTTTCGGCGCCGCATCGGCACCGGTTGAGCAGCGCTCGTTCGCGCCGGGCGATACGGTCATCTACGACTTCAACCTCGAAGTGCAGATGCACGCCATCGGCGCCGACCCGCGTACGTCGATGACCAGCGACGCAAGCGGCGCGGGCACCGAGACGTTGTCCATAGATCGGGTCGATGCAGACGGCACAGCTCACGGCTTGTTGAAAGTCGTCTATCAGGGCACGGCGGACGGACAACCGGTCGACGTAGCGCAATCGTGGCGCGCCGCGCTGACGCCCGAAGGCGAGATCCGCGCCGATGCCGCGCAGCCTTTGCTCGGTGAAGATATCGATCAAGCGCTCGGCTACATCAACGGCGTCAGCAAAGGATTCGGCGCGCGCGCGCTCGTCTCGGGTTCGACGTGGAAAACCGGCGTGCCGACAGGCGGGGCGGGCGAGACGATGACCGTCATGAGCCGTGTCACCGGCTTGCAGAAATACCAGACTTATCAGGCCAGCGTGATCGAGCAGACGGCAAGAGGTCAATTCGTAGCGCAGATCGCGGGTGCGCCGGCCTCCGGCACGATCGCCACGGGCGGAACCGTATACTACGACGCAGCACTCGGTCTTCTGATCGGATGTGCGGTGCGCGGGCAGACGGATGTCGCGGTGGCCGGAACGGACGTCAAGCACATCAGCAAAACCGAAACCGTCAACTTGCAGTTGCGTTCTTGGAAGCAGGGCGGCGCGCTTGCGGTCACGGCGGTCTCGACTGCAACGCCGAACGCCACCGCGGCCACGAGCACGCCGGCGCCGCAGACTCCCGCACCGGTCTACACGCAAACCCCAAGTCCCATCGCGACAGGTCGATAGACGGTGAGAGCGAGCGAAGCCGCACCCGTTGCGGCACTCGGATTCATCCTCACGGCTGCCATCGCCGCGGCGGGCGGACAGATTTTTCTGCCGGGTCACGCGTACGGTACGGGCGAGCAGCAGGTCTATGCGATCGCGCGCGACGCCAAGCTCACCGTGCGCTTCGCGCGCGCCGACGGAACTATCGTTGCGCAGACGTCGCTGCTTCACGATGCGAGCAGCTTGGCGCTCACCGTAGAGGGATTCACGGACGCCGGCGCACCGGTTCTTGCGATCGCGACGGCCGGCGCACTGCGGCAGAGCTCTGCAGCGGCTGCGCCGAGCGACAGCCCTGTCATCGCGGCCGACGGCAGCGCCGCGAATACGGCGTTCGACGGATTGTCGCCGGCGTCGCTCGTTCTGAACGGTCTGGACGCGTCGTCGCTCGATATCGGCACCGAGTGGCACGGTTCGGGCGATCTCATGCTGCCTTTCGCACATGCGCGCGCGCAGATCCACGGCAAAGCGAACTTCAAGTCGGGCGCGCTTGCCGATACGATGCTGCAAGCAGTGTTGACCGGCGTTGCGGCCGTTGCGGGCCAGCCTCAGCTCTCTAAGTTCGGCGCGGTACGGCTGATCGGCGCTGCCGTCCTGACCGGCGAAGCGTATTTTCAACCGGCCAGGCACTTGTTGGTCGGCACCGATCTCGAGCTAGCCGGCAACGGCAACGCGGTCGACGCGCACGGCAAGCACGGATCGTATTCGCTCACAGCGCATTGGATCGTGAAACTCGTCAGCCTCGTCGCCGGCACGCCGCCGGTCCCCGGAATTTCGCCCGGCATCGGCATTTCAGGAAACCAAATGGGCGCGCACGCCAACGCTGCAAACGTCTATTCGCCAGGATCGCCAGTACCTGTGCTCCACCCGGCTGCGATGCCGAGCGGCGTGATAAGCGGCAGCGCGGGCGCGACGCCCACGCCCTACGCGCCCGTGACACCCTCGCCGGGTGAATCCCTCGCACCGCTTCCGATCGGCCTGTCCAGCGATCAACCCATCGCATCGCCGCCACCGGCCCCAACACCCACGCAGTCCTAGCGCGCTCGAGCGGCCTCGTGTTCGAAAGCCCGCGAGAGGGACGGCGAAGCGACGCGAGGGAAGGCCCGGGCTAGTGTACACAATGGAAGGGATACTCGCCGGCGCAGGCGCGACCCAAGGAATCGTGGCCGTCGAACCGGATGCCGGAGCGGGGATAGCACGGACCTATCGACGCGTCGGCGATCGAGTGGAACGGGTCGACGTGCCGCTGCAGGCGTGGCTCGTGGCGCGGCGGTCGCTGGCCGGATCTATCGAGCTTTCCGGACGCCACCCGATGCGCCATCTTCTGATCGGCGCAGAGGCTACCCGCATCGCGAGCATCGCAGCCAATCTCGCAGCGGACCAACGGCTCGTCTACCTCGATCCGATCACGGCGCATTTAGTCGCGAGCGGTGAGACGTTCTACAAGGGCCTGCTCTTCTCCGACCTTCGCCGACTCCAGTTCGATCTTGAGACGCTCGACGTGGTGCCGCACAGGGATGGTGCCGAGATCTGCCTCATCGGCGTTCGCGACAACGCGGGTTTTGAACGCGTCCTCGGGCTCGACGAGTTCGAGAATGAAGGCGCGCTCATCGCCGAGTTCGTGCGCATCGTCCGGGAACGCGATCCGGACATCGTCGAAGGCCATAACATCTTCAATTTCGATCTCTGGTATCTCGAAGAGCGCGCTCGGCGCGCCGGTGTTCCGCTTCTGCTCGGCCGCGACGGACGCACGCCGCTGCAGCGCGACGATTCGATCCGGCGTTCCGGCCAGAACGGCATGCTGGTCAAGTACTACCGCATTCACGGCCGGCAAGTCAACGACACGTTCTTCGGCGCGCTGCGTTGGGACGTCGGTCGCCGCCTGCCGAACTACAAACTCAAGTCGATCGTGCGACATCTCGGCATCGGCGTCGTAGATCGTGCGATGGTCGACGCGTCCAAGATGCGGCGCCTCTGGGCGGATCCGGCCGAACGAGCCAAGCTCAAGGCCTACTGTCTGGACGACGCGCGCGACGCCGAACGGCTTTCAAATCTCGTCACGCCGAACGAGTTCTACCAGGCTCAGTTCGTGCCCGAGTCGCTGCAGGGCTTGGCATGGGTCGGAATCGGCAGCCGCATCGAGCGGTTGATGGTCCGCGCGTATCTCCATGCGCGCCACTCGATCCCGCGTCCGCGCTCCGTCGGTCCGGTGGCGGGCGGATTCACCGTCGCGTTCGAGACCGGGCTCTTCCGAAACGTCGTCAAGTGCGACGTCGAGAGTCTCTATCCGTCCATCATGATCTCGCGCGGCATTAAACCGCAAGACGATGACCTCGACGTCTTCCTTCCGTTGCTCACGGCGTTGCGTCTGCGGCGCATCGAGGCGAAGCGCATCGCGGAACGCGCCCGCGCGGAGGGCCGCGACGACCTCGCCGCCGACGGATTGCAGAACGCCTTCAAAATACTGATCAACTCGTTTTATGGATTCCTCGGGACCAACGGTCTGCATTTCAACGACGCGACCGCCGCCGGCGCCATCACGGAAGCCGGGCGCGCGGTGCTCGAACAGATCGTGGCCGAGCTGCGCGCGCAAGAATGTCTGGTCATCGAAGCAGATACCGATGGCGCGTACTTCGTGCCGCCCTCAGGAGGCGATCCGGTCGGAATCGTCGCGCGCGCGAATGCTGCGATCGGCGAAGGCCTCAACCTCGTCGTGGAGGAGCGTTATCCGGCGATGCTCTCGCTCAAGGCGAAGACGTACGCGCTCGAGCGGGCCGGCGGCGAAATAGTATTACGCGGCTCGGCGCTCAAGTCGAACCGCGATGAGCCGTTCGGCTCCACGATGTTGCGTGCGATAGCGTCTGCACTCATCCAAGGCCGTCAAGCCGATGTGGCTCCGCTCGTACGCGAGGCGGTCGAGCGCGTCCGAACCGGCGGGTTCGAACCACTCGCGTTCGCGCGGCGCGAATCGGTGACGCAGAAGACGTTCAGCGCGCCGGGTAATCGCCGCCTGGCGCAGGCGCTGCTCGACAAGGGCGTCGTCGTGGGCGACAAAGTGAACGTCTATCGGCGCGAAGGCGGCGAACTTGCGTTGTTGGAGGAGTACGCCGGCGACGAGGATCGCGGACATCTCCTCAAGCGCATCGCGGATTTCGTCGGTCGGTTCGGCGACCTCGTGCCGGACGAGGCGCGCCGCGCGGCGGTGGAAGATCCGGACCAACTCACATTGCTATGAGAATGAGGACAGATGCCGACTGATCAGATCGGAGTCGCCGTGATCGGAACGGGTTTCGGCGCGCGATGTCAGATGCCGGCGATCGCCGCGCACCCCGAGACGAAACTCGTGGCCGTGGCTTCGCAGTCGTTGGATAGAGCGCGCTTGACCGCGCAGACGTTCGGCGTTCCGTTCTTCACCGACGACTATCGCAAGGCGATCGCGCGCGACGACGTGCAACTCGTCAGCATCGTGACGCCGCCGCACCTGCACGCGCCGATCGCGCTCGCCGCTCTGCGCGCGGGCAAGCACGTCATCTGCGAAAAACCGTTCGCGATGAACGAGCGTGAGGCGCGCGCGCTGGTGGAGGCGGCGCACAAAGCGAAGCGCGTCGGGCTGATCGATCATGAGTTCCGCTTTTTGCCGGAGCGGCTACGAATGCGCGAATTGGTCGACGACGGGTGGCTTGGCGAGGTCGAACGTATCGCGTTTGTCGAGATCTCGAGTTGGATGGCGGCCGGCGGGGACTACCGTTTTGGCTGGCAATCGCAGGCGAAATGCGGCGGCGGCATCTTGGGCGCGATCGGCTCGCATGCCATTGATTTCTGCCGGACGATTGCGGGCGAAGTCCGCGAAGTCGACGCGACGCTCGCGACGAAAGTCAAACAGCAGCCGCGGCGGCAGGGGGCTGCTGGAACCGTCGACGCGGACGACAATGCGAGCGTCCGTCTAGTCCACGCGAGCGGCGTCATCTCGTCGATCGAGCTATGCGCGACGGCGGCGGCAGCTACATCCACCATCATCGTCAGCGGCACGAAAGGCGTACTGCGGATCGACGGCAATCAGCTCTTCGGCATTCGAGAGGGCCAGGGCGCGGTTCCGGTTACTGCGCCTGCGCGTACGCGCAAGAAATTCCCGCCCGGCTCGCATCGCCTCGTACCCGCGTTCTACACGTTTCTCGGCGAAGCGATCGCCGCGATGCGCGGCGGGAGCTCGAGCGCGCCGACATTCTTGGATGGCCTGCGCGTGCAGACCGTCCTCGACGCCGCGCGGCGATCCGCACGCGCGCGTCGCAGCGTGCGCATCGTCATACGAAAGGGGCGTGGTTCGTGACGCGGACACCTCGCGAAAATTTCCACGATCTGTCGAACGCGGTGGGCGGCATTCTGGTCGGCGCCGAACTCGGCGAGAGGCGGTCGAAGGCGGACGACGATCGCGCGACGTTCGCGACGCTTGCTAGCGGCGCGCGCCGCGCCGCCGAACTCATGGCCGCTCTGCGCCCTGCGATCGCCGCCGCGTCGGAACCCGTACAAAGCGACGTCGCGCGCGATGACGCCTACATCGAATCGCTGAGTTCGAAATTGTCTCCGCTGCTCCAGCGGACAAAAGTGGAATGCGAGCGCGACTCGATCCCGCTGTTAGATGTCGCGAGCGCGAGGCTGCTCGCTCTCCTCGTGTCGCTGGCGAAGCCGAGGGACATCCTCGAATTGGGGACCGCGAACGGCTACTCGGCTCTGTGGATGGCGCAGGCGTTTGACGGCGCCTCGATCGTCACGGTCGAACCGGATAACGGCAGAGCGGTAACCGCGCGTGCGCTATTCGCCGAGGCCGGCGTTGCGGAGCGGATCGAGATAGTGGAACGGCCTGCGCTCGCCGTCATCGCGGATCTCGGCGACCGCCGCTTCGATATTGTCTTTATCGACGCGGTGAAGACCGAATATGCGGACTACTTGGAAGCGGTGCTGCCGAATGTCAGGACGGGCGGCCTTGTCGTAGCAGACAATCTGGTTTGGAGCCACCGCGCCTCCACCGTTCCTTCGAACGACGATGATCCCGCCACCGTCGGCATCAGAAGGTTTAACGCGCGTTTCTTGTCACACCCATCGCTGCGCGCCGTGATCTTGCCCGTCGGCGACGGCATCGGCGTCGGCGTCAAAACCGGATAGGAGCGACCACATGCGTCGTCACTGGCTCATTGCCCCAATCGCGCTTTGCTTCGTTTTCGCAGCCGCACCGCAGACGGCTCGTGCAGACGCTTCGCCCGCTCCGCTCATCGCCAAGCCCGCGATCGCCGTGCCTCGCTCGCCTGGGTCGTTCGACTATATGTACGTGGACGCCGCGCGGCGCTATCTGCTCGTCGCGCACACGGGATCGAAGTCGATGGACGTCTTCAACCTCGACACCGGCGCGTTGCTGCGTCAGGTGAACGTCGGATCGGCCCACGGCATCGCGATCGACGTCAAGGACCGCAAATATTTCGTCAGCACCGTCGAAGGCGTGGTGGCTGTCGTGGACCGCGACAATCTCGTGCTCAACGACAGACCGTTGACGCCCGGGCCGGGCGACGCGATGGCTTTCGATCCGAAGAACAACACGGTCTACGTCGACGAAGACGCAGGGACTCGTATCTTCACCGTGAGCGGCCGCACGAACAAACCTGGACCGGTGATCACGATTCCGCAAGATCCCGAGTATCTGAACTACGATCCGGGCACCGACAAGCTGTATCAGAACATCGTCTCAACGAATGCGGTGCTCGTCATCGATCCGGCGACCAATGCCGTGACTGCGACGTGGTCGACGCTGCCGGCGACCACGCCGCACGGCCAGGCGATCGACTCGGCGGCGGCGCGCATGTTCATCGCAGGATCAAACGGGATACTCGTGATGATGGATATGAAGTCGGGAGCGATCATGGGCCAGGCGCCGATCGCGCCGCGTGTGGATCAAATCGCATTCGATCCGGGAACGCAGCGCGTGTACTGCGCGAGCGGTACCGGCTTGCTCTCTGTCGTCCAGGAGACGACGACTGGACTCGTCGCGCTGCCGGATGTGATCGTGCCCGAACACGCGCACACGGTGGCCGTGGATCCGTCCACGCATGCGGTCTGGATCTCGTACGGCGGCAGTCAGACCGACTTCATCATGCAGCTGACCCCACCATAGCTCGCTCCCCGGCTGGCGATTCTCTGAAGGGGCCGACAGCCTGAAGGGGCCGACAGCCTGAAGGGGCCGACTTTATGTCGGCCCTGGCCGTTTCTCTGAAGGAGCCGACGCTAGTCGGCCCAGGTAACGACCGCGCGGGAAAGCGGTGCTCCCTATACAGCCGGCCGAAATCGGGCTTGACTTTAAGTAGTACTTAAAGTAAACTGTGTTGTATATAAATAACTTAAAGTTTAAGCAGGAGATTTCAGTGCCCAGACCATCCGTCCCCTTTGCAGCCTTGCTAACCCGATTCATGGCCCTGGCGCTCGGGCTCTCGCTGTTCTTCGCGAATCTGGGCGCGCCTGAGCTTCTTCATCTCGAGGGCGGCAGCAAAGTCATGATGACCCCAGTGTACTGGGTCAGCCTGCTTGCGCCCGCCTTCTACTTGTGGGCGCTCTGGGCGGCGTCTGAGGCCATCGTCCGCATGGATCGTGGCGACGCGTTCGGCCCCGCCGTGGTATGCGGGCTTAAAAACATCGGAGGTTGTCTCATGCTCGGCGCGTTTGCCGCCGCGGTCGTGCAGCCAAGCCTCATCTATCTATTCGGCAACGGGTTCAGCGAGATGCGCGGCGTCAGAATGGATCTCGACGTCGAGAACGTCACCCTTGCTCTAGTCGGGCTCGTGCTCATCCTGCTCGCGCGGCAAGGACAGAAGCTGCAATCGAAATTGGATCAGTTCGTCTGATGCCGGTGCGCGTCACGTTAGATGTCATGCTGGCGCGGCGCAAGCTGCGCGCCCGCGATGTAGCCGAGAAGATCGGCCTTTCGGAAACCCAACTCAGCTTGTTGCGCACGGGCAAGGTACGGGGCATGAGATTCGACACGCTGTCAAAGCTCTGCCTCGTGCTCGAGTGTACACCGGGAGATATCCTCGAGTACGATCGGGATGACGCGGATCTGAATTCGAAGGACGATTGACGAGGGCCGACATAAAGTCGGCCCCTTCAGACGGCCCCTAAATTTACAGATCGGAATAATCAGTCTTCGCCGAGGTATGCCTTTCGCACGTCGTCGTCGTTGAGCAACGCGTTAGCCGTGCCGGCCTTCACGATCGCACCCGTTTCGAGCACGTAGCCGCGCGACGCCACTTGCAGCGCCTTGCGCGCGTTCTGTTCGATGAGCAGGATCGTCACGCCGCGTTTGTTGATGTCGCGGATCACCGAGAAGATCGTGTCCACGAGGATCGGCGACAAACCCATCGACGGTTCGTCGAGCAACAGGACCTTCGGCTGCGACATGAGCGCGCGCGCGATCGCGAGCATCTGCTGCTCGCCCCCGGAGAGCGTACCGCCGCGCTGCGTCATGCGTTCGCTCAATCGCGGGAAGAGCGCGAGCACTTCCGCGAGATCGTTCTTGATCCCAGATCCGTCGGTGCGCGCGAACGCCCCAAGCTCGAGATTCTCGCGCACGCTCATGCGCGGAAAAATTCGCCGTCCCTCGGGCGAGTGCACGACGCCCATGCGCACGATCGCATCGGCTGAATACGGCGCCAGATCCTCGCCCCGGAAACGAACGCTTCCGCGCGCAGGCTTCAGGAGTCCGGAAATCGTGCGCAGCGTCGTGGTCTTGCCGGCTCCGTTCGCGCCGATGAGCGCGACGATCTCGCCTTCGTTGACATCGAGGGTCACGCCGCGCAAAGCCTGGATGCGCCCGTAGTAGGTCTCGATGCCGGACAACGCGAGAACGGGCTGCGTCATGCGCCTTTTCCGAGATAAGCTTCGATGACGCGCTGATCGTGGCGCACGGCATCGGGTTTGCCGTGCGCGATCTCTTCACCGTAGTCGAGGACGTGGACGTAGTCCGAGATGCCCATGACCAGTTTCATGTCGTGTTCGATGAGCAGTACGGTCACGCCGCGGTCGCGGATCGACTGCACAAGCTTCATGAGACCGATTTTCTCGGCCGGATTCGTGCCCGCCGCCGGTTCATCGAGCAGCAGCAGCTTCGGTTCGGACGCCAGCGCGCGCGCGATCTCGAGCCGCCGCTGCATGCCGTACGGAAGATTGCGCGCCCACTCCGTCGCGAAGCGCGATAGGCCGATCCACTCGAGCAGTTCCATCGCGGCTGCGTCGGAACTGCGCTCCTCTTTTTGCGCGAACGGCGTGCGGAACGCGCAGTCCCACGCGGCCGAGCGCATGCGCGCATGCCGGCCGACGAGCACGTTCTCGAGCACGGTCATGTGCGAGAAGAGGCGGATGTTCTGGAACGTGCGCAAGATGCCGCGCGCTGCGACTGAGTGCGGTTTCAGGCCCTCGATGGCGTGCTCGTCGAAGACGATCGAACCAGAGGACGGCATGTAGATGCCCGTGATGAGATTGAAGACGGTGGATTTGCCCGCGCCGTTCGGACCGATCAGGCTTATGATCGCGCCGGCTTCGACGTCGAACGTTAGGTTTTTGACCGCCGTCAGTCCACCGAACGATTTGGTCACGCCCTGCAGCGAGAGGAGCGCCATCACGCCACCTCCGGGCTCTTCATGCTTTCGCGCAGTTCTGCGCGAACGGTAGCGCTCGGGATCAGGCCCTCCGGTCTGAACAACATGACCAGCACGAGGATGATGCCGTATAACATGAAGCGATATTGCGTGAGGTCCACGTTCATGAGAAATGTGCTGTGAACGCTCGCGCCGATCGCGTGCGCCCAGTTCGACGCCTGTGGCAGGATCAGGAAGTTGAGCATCGCGACGATGGACCCGCCGAGCAACACGCCGGAAAGATTGCCCATGCCGCCGAGCACGATCGCCGCCAGGATCATGATCGACATGTTGAAGTCAAAACCGCTTGGGCTGATCGTGCTCAGTTTCGCCGCATAGATGACTCCGGCCACACCCGCAAACGCCGCGCCCATCGAAAACGCGAGAAGTTTGGCCGTCATCGTATTGATGCCCATGTGCTCGGCCGCGAGCTCGTCTTCGCGGATCGCCATCCACGCGCGTCCGAGCCTGGAGTTGCGCAAGTTCGCGAGCAAGACCAGGCAGATGCAGATCACGGCCATGTAGAGATAATAGTACGGCGTCGGATTGAAGCCGAAGTGGTAGTTGAAGAGCACGGGCTGGTCCACGGCCGCGATGCCATCCGGGCCGCCGGTCCACTTGTCGAGATTCTGGAACAGCTGGGGCACGATCTCGCCGAACCCGAGCGTGACGATTGCGAGATAGTCGCCGCGCAGCCGCAAGGTCGGCGCCCCGAGGATCACGCCGAACGCGGCGGCCACGGCTGCGCTGACGAGCAGCATGAGCCAGAACGAGACGTGGTAGCCATCCGGGTGCGCAGGGCTTGCGAGCTGCGGTGATGCGACGAATGCGTACGTGTAGGCGCCGATCGCGAAGAACGCGGCGAAACCGAGAGCGAGAAGCCCGGTGTAGCCGACGATGATGTTCAAGCCAAAAGCCAACAGCAGGATATAACCGGCGTCGGCGACCGCGGAGACGTGCGAGCTGTTCGAGTCGACGATCGGCAGCAGCAGGAGTGCGAGGACGATGAATCCGCCGAACAGCACCTGCCGGCCAGTGTAGCGCGAAAGGCCGAACGGCAGCCACGTGACGAGGCTGTTCAGCACGCGCTCCTCACACTTTCTCCGGCAGCTGCTGGCCGAGCAGACCGCTTGGCCGGAAGACCAGCGTCAAGATAAGAATGGCGAACACCGCGACTTCCGACCACTGATCGGAGATGCAGCCCGACGTCATCGTCTCGATGATGCCGATGACAAAACCGCCGAGCATGGCGCCCGTGATATTGCCGATGCCGCCGAGCACCGCCGCCGTGAACGCCTTCAGACCGGCCTGATAGCCGTTCAAGAAGAACGTCGTGCCGTAGTACATGCCTGAGATGAAGCCCGCCACGCCCGCGAGCGCGGAACCGATGAAAAAAGTCCAGGCAATCGTGGAGTTGACGTTGATGCCCATCAATTGCGCTGCGTCGCGGTCCTGCGCCGTCGCGCGCATCGCTTTGCCGAGCTTCGTGTGGAAGACGAAGAAGTTGAGCAGGATCATGCAGACGAGGCTGACGACGACCACCATCAGCGAGCGATCGTCGAATCGAACCCCGCCGATCTGGTGCCAGTGATCGGGAAGGAACTGAGGAAACGAGACCTCAGAGTTGCCCTTCCAGATCTGCATGATGTTCTCGAGGATCAACGACACGCCGATGGCTGTGATCAGCGGCGCAAGGCGCGGCGCGTTGCGCAGGCGCCGGTACGCGAGGCGTTCTATCAGCACGCCGATGATGCCGCAGAGCAGCGCCGCCAAGATGATGACGGCCAAAGCGATCAGGCCGAGCACCGTGGGGTTGGAGATCGTCGCGAGCGGGATGAGGCCCAAGATCGACAGCGAGATGAACGATCCAAGCGTATAGACGTCGCCGTGTGCGAAGTTGATCAGCTCGATGATGCCATACACCATCGTGTAGCCGAGCGCGATGAGCGCGTACAAACCACCTAGCGCGACGCCGTTTATGAGTTGCTGTATGAACTGCGGCGCGCAGTTATGGATCTCGAACACGAAGCGTTACTTGGCGGCGAACTTCCGCTGAGTCAAGAACACCCACTTGTCTTTTTGCGCGCCCCAGATCGAGATGATCTTATTCGTGGTATCGCCGTTGGCATCGAATGCGAACGGCCCCATGATGCTTTGGAACGACTTGATCGAGCGAAGCTGCGAGAGCACTTCCGCGCGCGTCGGCATCTTGCCGCCGTCGGCTTTGGACGCGAGTCCGATGGCCTTGATCAAGACCATCGCCGCCGTGTAGCCGGCCGCCGAATACGAGCCCACCGGTTGATTGAACTGGGTCTGGTAGTCTGTCAGGAACTGCTTCGCTGCGGGTATCGTGCTCGCGTTCACCGCCGCGACGGTCGCGTAGACGTTGTCGGCGGTGGCGCCGGCGTCGGTGAGGAATTGATCGTTTCGCACGCCGTCGGCGCCGAAGTACGCGACGTTGCCGATGCCGCTTTCGCTCATCTGCTTGCGGATCAGGCCGCCGCCGTTCGCGGTGACGCCGCCGTAAAAGACGACGTCAGGTGCGGCTCCCGCCGCGCGCGTCAGCAGCGCATGGAAATCTTGCTGACCCTTCGTGATGTGATCGTGCGAGAGGACGGTGCCGCCATCGCTTATGAATTGCGCTCCCCAAGCGTCCGCGACGCCGCGGCCGTATGTCTCGTTGTCGTCGATCAAGTATGCTTTGCGCAGGTGGCGGTCGTTATAGGCATAGTCGGCACCGACCGGGCCTTGGATATCGTCAGTCGCGCACACGCGGAAGAACGTGATCGTCTGCGGATTGGTCGTGCGCAGTTCTAGCGCTTTCGGGCCCTTCGTGAGATCGGGGTTTGTGGTGGCGGGGCTGATTAGCGCGATCCCCAAACTGTTGGTCAGGGGTATCTCCGCCTTCGCGACGTTGCTGTTGAACGGCCCGACGATGCCGAGCACCGCGTCGTCGCTCGCAAACGATTGTACGTTTTTCGCGCCTTGACTCGGATTGTGCACGCCGTTGACCGCATCGTCCAAGATGTCCGTCTGCAGGGTGAATCCGGGCACGAGGTTCTGCTTGTTGGCGTCGATGATCGCGAGTTCGACGCCCAGCTTGGTTGGAACGCCATCCGAGGCATCCGCGCCCGAGATCGGCAGGTCGGCGCCGATCTTGATGACGGTGCCGCCGGCGGCGTTGCCCCCGGCGCTCGCGCCGGCCGTGCCGTTAGAAGTAGCATTGGAACCGGAGCCGGAACCCGAGCACCCGGCGAGTGCAAACGCGAGAACGAGCAGAGCGGCTGAGGCCGTGCGCGGAGCGCCGATGTTGCGCAGCATCGTCTTGGAATCTCCCCTAGCAATGAAAACGGATTGTCGGGCTAACGCGAGATGCGGCAAGCCGTCGAAATAGTGAAGGAATGCGAGATGTGACGGGGCTTCGCGAGCAAGGGGGAGGGTCCTTTTCGGGACGCTAGAAGAACGAGACATGCAGTCTCCCCTTTCAGCCGACGTCACGATCCGCGAAGTCGTCGAATCGCATCCAGGGTCGGACCGCGTGTTCGGCGCGCATGGACTCCCGTGCGCCGGTTGCCATGTGTCGACGCGTGAGACGATACGTCAAGGAGCCGCCGTCCATAGCCTGGACCTCGACGCGTTGATGTCGGATCTGCAGCGCTACATCGCGGACGGAACGGTTCCGCCGGCGCGCGCCAAGCCGGCGCACGACCACGCGACCGTGCCGCCTCCTGCAAAAACGAGAAAGCCCGGCATAAAACACGTCGTCGCTATCATGTCGGGAAAGGGCGGCGTGGGGAAATCGCTCGTGACGGGTCTCCTTGCCGTTGCCTTGCGACGGCTGGGCTACGAAGTCGGCGTCCTCGACGCCGACATCACAGGACCGAGCATGGCGAAGATCTTCGGCATCACCGCCCGGCCGTATCAAGGTGAAGATAAGAAGCCGCACCCGCCCGCGTCGCGCAGCGGCATCCAAGTCATGTCGATGAACCTGATCCTCGATAGCGACAGCCAAGCCGTGATCTGGCGCGGACCGATGGTGTCGAACGCGATCCGCCAGTTCTACAACGATCTCGAGTGGGGCGCTCTCGACTATCTGCTCATCGACCTTCCGCCGGGCACGTCGGACGCGCCGTTGACAGTTCTGCAGGCGCTTCCCGTCGATGGCGTCGTGATGGTGAGCACGCCGCAAGGCCTCGCGACGATGATCGTCAGCAAAGCGCTGAAATTTGCGAAGCAGTTGCACGTGCCCGTCATCGGTCTCGTCGAGAACATGTCGTACTTCACCGATCATGAGACGGGCAAGCGCTTCGAACTTTTCGGTGCGAGCAAAGGCGTGCAGCTCGTCGTCGAGAGCGGCGCGCCGCTTTTGGCGCAGTTGCCGATCGACCCGGCGCTGACGCAACTATGCGACGATGGCCGCATCGAGGAATACGAAGCGCCCGATTATACGGTGCTCGCAAAGAACTTCGCAAACGTGATGCCGACCGCGGCGGCCGCCGGCGTCGGCGACTGATCCCCATGTCGCGCGCGCTGCATGCTGTTGCAGCCTGTGCGCTCGTGTTGCTCTCGTCGTGCGCTCCTCACCATCTAACAGATTCGGATCAGCGCGCTCGCTCCTTCGCGGGCATGCCGGTCTATCCGCATGTGTCGGAGTCCGGTTCCGTCGCCGGCCGGCTCGCGGTCTTCAGCTCGCCTGACGGATTTGGAAGCGTCGCCGATTGGTACGAGGTGCATATGCCGCGAAGCGCGCGCTTCGCGCGCGACAACGCTACGTCGCAAGCCACGTGGGCGATATTCTCGACGCGCGAAACGAAGACCGTGCACGTCGAGGTCGTCGACGGCACGGTCAGGATCACGCTCGCGGATGTCGCGATCGGTACTGCAGCTCCTACTGGACGATGATGATCGTGCGCATGCCGTTCGAGACGTAGTGGAAGTAGCAGCCGAACATGTAGAAGCCGGGCGGACCGGAATTGTAGACGAGCGACACCCCGTTCGGGTTGAGAATTCCGGAGCTGAAATTCGTGGTGCTGATGATCGCGCCGGCAGGCGACTGGTTGAAACTGCCTGTGAATGTAGTCGGGAAGTTCGCGCCATTGGCCGATGCGTCGCCGAGGAAGCTGCCCGTGTGCACATTCACGCCGTCGAAATCGTCGAACATCACGGGCGTTGCCATCGTGAGATGCACAACGGAAGACTGGTTGTTCGGCGATCCGGTCGAATTGGAGTACCCAAGTAGCGTGCCATACGTGGGATCATTGTCGGGCAACTCCCCGGTCAGGTTGACGGCGACGATCGCCGTGGTCGGCGACGGTGACGTCGACGGCGAGGGCGAAGGCGACGTCGACGGTGTGGGTGACGGCGCAATCGACGGGGATGTGTGCGGACGCGGGCCCGGGCCGTAAAGCGTCGTGTAACCACCGCCTCCGCAACCCGCGGTTACGGCGGCTGCTAGCGCAAGCGCGAGACCCGCACATCTGGCCACCGTTATGATCTCTGACTTCCTCACGACGAGTGATCCTCTTCGACATGGAGCGGCGCGATGCCGGTCCGATTTTTCTGCGGGTGCGGCGACAGGGCGTAACGCCGCACCCGCTCGTCACATGCTAATTGCGATGCCTGAAACCCGACTGAAGGGGCGATTTTATGAAGGGGCCGATTTTATATCGGCCCTTGAAAAATGAGGGCCGGCATAAAGCCGGCCCCTTCATCGACCGAGGGCCGGCATAAAGCCGGCCCCTTCATCGATCCGTTCAGGTCGCGTTCAGCAGTAGTAGTGGCACGGCGGCGGCGACGCGCCTCCGCCCGCAGCGGTTGCTTGCGGACCCGGTGTCGCGTTGACGTTGACGATCATTCCATCTTGCATCCCGTTGCTGCCGAAGTGGAAAGCGCACGCGATGAACAGATTGCCCGTCGAATTCGTGACGGTCAGCGGACCGACGCTCGAACCCGCGGTGATCGGACCACTGCGATAGCCGGCCGCCAACATGGTCGTTCCCGAGGCGCTCGTATCCAGCGTGCCACCGACCGGCGGCGGCGTCGGGTATGCGGAGTAGACGTTGAACGTGTGCGTGACGTTGTCGCCGTTCTTCAACATGATCTGTTGTCCGGGCGTTAGACCCAAGACCTGTGAATTTGCTGTTTGGGTGAAGCCCTGGATTGTGCCGAACGTCGGGTCGTTCACCGATCCGACATTTCGCGCGAAGAGGACGATCGTGATCGAGGGTACGGCGCTTGCGGACGGTTGCGGCCCTGGTCCGGGCGGGGCGGCACCACCGTACCCGCCGCCGCCGCCGCAACCCGCAACGGTAGCAGCCGCTATGGCGAACGCCGCCAAGGCGACTTTGGCAAGCGATGATGAAAGTCGAAACATCTCAAAATTCTCCCAATGCGAGGGCGGCAGACGAAGGTCTGCTCACCTCAAGCCTATGGGTGGGGACTTAAAGCGGCGTGAAAACGGGATGTAATAAGAAAGAGGACGGTTCGGCCGTCCTCTTTCAGGTTTCCGATGGCCGGATATCAGAATACGATGAAGATGGTCCGGAGCGGCACGGCGCCCTGTTGGATCGGATTGTACGTATAGAAGTCCGCCATGAAATACATGCCTGGCGCGCCTGTGAAGTAGTCGAGCGAAGGGCTCGGCGCGGTCAGCGATCCGGGTGCGAGCGTTCCCGTCGAGAAGTTGACGTCTGAAATGACGTCGCCCTGGGGGCTCGCGCTCGTGCCGGTGATGTTGTTGAACGTCGGCGGCCAGGTGGCTCCCGCAAACGGCAAGGTGCCGTTGTTCGACGCGGTATGCGCGCCGACGTCATAGTTATAGAAGCGTATTTTTTGTCCGGTGTTGACCGCGATGATCTGCGACGGTCCAGGCGTGGCGAACGGATTCATAGACGGCGATGGGCTGACGATCGGTCCTGGTATCGACGACATGCCGTCGACTTGGCCGTACGTCGGGTCGATGGTCGGTGATGCTTGCGCGTATGCCAGAGCGATGAAGTATGCGGGCGTTGGTGACGGCGTCGGCGTCGGCGACCCCGACGGCAGAGGCGACGGCGAGATCGACGGGCTTGGCCGCGGATGCGGCGGGGAGATCACCGATTTGCTCGAGCAGCCGCCCGCGCCGACGATGATGATGCCGGCGACGGTGGCGGCGGCAAGCACCGCCAATCGGGCGGCCGGCGAAAGAACTGGCATGGGAATGGATCCTTTCATGTCGCGCCGCTCAACCTCCGGCGATAAGGGAGCGCGCCTTCGACGTCATCATGTCGTAGGTCATCTCACCGTCGACCGCATCGCGGATGGTCCCCGTTCGGTCGACGAAAAACGAGCTGGGCAGGCCGATGAGATGCAGAACCGTACCGACCGTCTGTTCGTCGTCCACGGCGACAGGGAACGACACCCCGAATCGCTTCGCATACGAATCGACCGTCGATGCATCCTCGCCTTGGTCGATCGCGACGATGAGCAAGCGATCGCCTTCAGCTTTCGACAGACGTTCCAAGGCCGGCATCTCTCGTCGGCACGGTCCGCACCACGTCGCCCAGACATTCACGAGAACGTCGCGGCCGCGAAATGCGTTCGTATCGATCGGGCCATCTCCAAGGCGTTCGACCTTGACGTCGGGCATCCGCGCACCGATGAGTTGCGCCGGGCCGCGGTGCATCTGCAGGTCTCGGTCGAAGTCGCTCGGCACGAACATGGCCAGGAGAACGACGACGGCGACCGCAACCGCGAGGCCGCCGAGCAGAAAACGAGTCACACGTTTTTTAGTTACGCGCATCTCCCCGCGCGACCTGCCCGTGAAGTAGGGTAAGCGCACGCCGCCCCGAAGCGGCTCACGTGAATCCAAAGATTCCGGCCTCCGTCGACGACGTCGAAGCGCTGCTCCGGCGCGGTGAGTATGTCGCCGATCGTCCGCTCGCCGTGACGATATTTCTCGCCCTCTCGCTGAGCAAACCGCTTTTTCTCGAGGGCGAAGCGGGTGTCGGAAAAACCGAAGTCGCTAAAGTGCTCGCACGTATGCTCGACCGCCGGCTCATCCGGCTGCAATGCTACGAAGGCCTCGATGCCAATCACGCGCTGTACGAGTGGAACTACGCGAAGCAGATCCTCCACATTCGGTTGGCGGAATCCGCGAGCGTCGCTGAGCGCGCGGCGCTCGAACAAGAGATATTCGGCCCAGCGTTTCTTGTGAAGCGGCCGCTATTGCAGGCGATCGATGATTCCGGCGGCCCGCCTGCAGTTCTCCTCATCGACGAGATCGATAGGGCGGATGAGGAGTTCGAGGCGTTTCTGCTCGAGGTACTTTCGGACAATCAGGTGACGGTTCCGGAACTTGGCACGTTCAAGGCAACGGTTCCGCCGATCGTCGTTCTGACGAGCAATCGAACGCGAGAGGTCCACGACGCGCTAAAACGGCGTTGCCTCTATCAGTGGATCGACTATCCGGACATCGAGCGCGAATCCGCGATCGTCGCGTCGAAAGTTCCGGGCATCGAGGCGCGTCTGGCTCGCTTGGCGTGCGCGTTCGTCGCAGGTCTTCGCGCTGAGCCTCTGTACAAACATCCGGGCGTCGCGGAGACCATCGACTGGGCGGCGGCGCTCGTCGCGCTCGGCGCGCAAGAGATCGATGAGCGCGTGGCCGTCGAGACGATCGGGTGCCTGCTCAAATACCAAGAGGACGTGAAAAAGGTCGCGGACGGCGCGATGGGAATGCGCGTGGCCCGAGCGCGACAAGCCGCGATCGGGACCTAACCGTGCGCGACGCCGACTTCTCCAACCTCGCTCGAAACGTTTTGGTTTTCGGACGTGCACTGCGCGCTCACGGATTTCGCGCGCAGCCCGATCGCATGGTGCTGCTGGCGAGCGCTCTCGAGTGCGTCGGACTTGAACGACGCGACGACGTGAAGGCTGCGGCACGATCGACACTTGTGCGGACGAAGGACGAACTGGACCGCTTCGACATCGCGTTCGACGCGTTCTGGCGTGCGCGCGTAAGCGGAGCGGATGATGCGACCGCGCCGATCCATGGGGTGCCGCGCGATCGCGACGATCCGGTCGATCGCGAGGGGCCATCCGAGTCGGGCGATCCTACGCAAGCACCGACTGCCGGTGCACCGCTGGATCCGCGCACAGCCGACGGCGGTGCAGCACGACCAGCTTCGCTCAACGCGGCGAAAGACGCCGATCGATCCTTCACGTTTTCGGCAGACGAAGGATTGTACGCGAAGGACTTCGCCGAGATGACCTCTGCCGAGCTCGACGCCGCCCGCCGGTTGGCGCAACCCGGCGTGTGGGATTTAGGGCGGCGCAGAACGCGTCGAATGGTTGCGCGCGCCGGCGCGGACGCCTTCGATGCACGACGCACGCTGCGCTCGAGCCTTCGCCGCGGCGGCGAAGTGGTCGAGCTGTACCGGCTCGGGCGCAAGACCAAGCGTCGGGATCTCGTGCTGCTGTGCGATATCTCGGGATCGATGGACCGGTATTCACGCCTGCTGCTTCATTTCGTGCACACCGTGCGACACGCGCTCGGATCTGTGGAAGCGTTCGTCTTCGGCACGCGCTTGACGCGCGTCACCCATCAACTCCACCATCGCGACACGCGGCTTGCGCTCGATGAGATCGCTTCGAGCGTCGCCGATTGGGCTGGAGGCACGAGGATCGGCGATAGCCTCTTCCACTTCAACCGCACGTGGGCGCGACGAGTGTTGGGGCGCGGCGCGATCGTTATCATCATCAGCGACGGCTGGGACCGCGGCGACGTGCGTCTGCTCGCGAAGGAGATGCGCCGCCTGCAGCGCAGCGCATATCGTTTGATCTGGCTCAACCCGCTTCTCGGCTCGGCCGGCTATCGGCCGCAGACGATCGGCATGCGCGCCGCGCTGCCGTACGTGGACGATTTTCTCCCGGCGAACAACCTGCGCAGCCTCGTCGAGCTCGCGGAGCTCTTGCAGACCGTCGACCATCGCCGGCCTCTGCGCAGACAGGGCGTGCCGCCAGTGGCGTTGGCGCGATGATGGACATCATCGATCTCGCTACCGCTTGGACGGAAGCGGGCGAAAAGGTCGCGCTTGCGACGGTCGTCCGGGTCGACGGATCGGCGCCGCGCGGCGAAGGTGCGAAGATGATCGTCTCTGACGCCGGACGCATCGCGGGCTCTGTGAGCGGCGGCTGTGTCGAGGCGGCCGTCGCGGAAGCCGCCCAATCCGTGCTCGACGGTTCCCCGCCGAAGATCGAGCGCTTCGGCATCAACCGTGCGATGATGTGGGATATCGGTCTGTCATGCGGCGGCGAGATCGACGTCCTGATCGAAAAGCTCCCGGAACTTGCGGTGCTGCGCAGCGTGTTCGCCTCCGGCGCGCGCGCTGCACTTTGCACGCGATTGGATAGAGACGCTATAGACGCGGCGAGCAAAGCCGTCGTCGTCGCCGGTGGTGCGATGCAAGGCAGCCTCGGCGACGAGCGATTCGACCGCGACGTGACCGCAGCCGCGCTGCTGCTCATCGAGCGCGGTCGATCTGAAACTGTGACCATCGCGGATCGTCGGGTGTTCATCGACGTCGGCGTGCAAAAGGATCGGCTCATCATCGTCGGAGCGGTGCACATCGCCGCGGCGCTCTGCGAGCTCGCCTCGCAGGCGGGTTTTCGCGTGACCATCGTGGATCCGCGCCCACGACTGAACCATGCGGAGCGATTTCCAAAGGCGGCGTCGCTCGCGGTTGGTTGGCCCGAAGACGTGCTGCCCGGCATGGGCCTGGACGACAACACGTACATCGCGATACTCACCCACGATGAGAAGTTCGATGACCCGTCGATCGAGATCGCTCTGCGCGCGACGCCGCGCTACATCGGTGCTATCGGCAGCAAAAGGACGCACGCGGCGCGGCGGGAACGGCTTGCGCAGCTTGGATTCGCGAACGAAGCGATCGATCGCGTGCGCGCGCCGATCGGACTCGACATCGGTGCGCAGACGCCGGAAGAAATCGCAGTCGCAGTGCTCGCGGAGATGATCGCAGCGAAGTATGGACATCGCGGTGCGCCGTTGCGCGATCGCGTCGAACAAAAAATTCACACGTGATGCGCGCAAATCGCAGCTCAAAGATTCTTTTTGCGTCACTTCCGAAAAGAAGGGTTCTATCGAACGTTTGAGCGAATAGCGAACACCGAGCTCGTTATGAGCGCACTCCATTGCTCCGCAGGATGGAGGTGAGCACCAATGGCAGCTAAGAAAAAGGCGGCAAAGAAAACAACGAAAAAGGCCGCTAAGAAATCCAAAAAGGCCAAGAAGCGCTAAGCTTTTATAGGCTGAAGAGAGCGAGACGAAAGTTTCGCTCTCTTCTATTTTGATGCCGGAGGCGCAACCGCAATGGCCGCGCGGCATGCCCCGCGAGGACGCTCCTTCGCTCGCATCCAGCTCGCTCTCTCGCTCGGTTCACTTCGTCGCTCTCGCCATCCATGGCTCCGCTCCTCGTTCAACGCCTCGCTTGGGCATGCCGCGCCGGCCGTTGTCGACGCGTCGCCACGGCATCATAGGCGATGTCGATAGCCGGGGCGTCGAAAGGCGAGAGCCGCCGAAGTCGAGCGGCGGATGTTGGTCATCCCTATGTTCCGCCGCGTCCCCGGCGCAGACATCGACCGGTGGTGCCGCGGCGGACGATGG
>JABCYQ010000013.1 GCA_013290125.1 Vulcanimicrobiota bacterium | reverse complement strand
GGCGGCGGTGTCGGGGTTGGAGGCGGCGACGGCGTCGGTGTCGGTGGCGGCGACGGGGTATCAGTCGGCGACGGCGTCGGCGATGGCGTATCTGTCGGCGACGGGCTCGGAGTTGGGGACGGTGTGTCTGTCGCTGAAGCGGATGGCGTCGGTGACGGAGTATCTGTCGCTGAGGAAGATGGAGCCGGCGACGGCGTATCTGTTGGACCCGGCGAAGGCGTGTCCGTGGGACCCGGCGACGGAGTATCGGTCGGACTCCCCGACGGCGTATCCGTCGGGCCAGGAGACGGAGTATCCGTTGGGCCAGGCGACGGCGTATCGAGCGGACCTGGAAGCGGGCCGCCAAACGTCACGCTGATCTTCGCCGTCGCGCGATCGATCGCGATGACGACGTTCGTCGGCCCGTTCGACGTGGCCGAAACCGAGAATCGCGACGTCCGAAGCGGGCGGAACGTCTTCCCCGAAGCGATCGCGAGCACGGCTTTGCCGGCGAGCTTTGTCTGGCCAACAGACACAACTGTCGTGCAGTCGACGACTTGTCCGCGATTGAGTGTGCCGCAGCCGGATGCGTCAGGCGAGAGGCGCACGTTGAAGCTCTCGTTGCCAAACGAAAGGAAAAGCAAGAGATTCGCAGATGACGCCGACTGGTGGAATCGCGCGCGATGCGAAGACGGAGTCGTCTTCGACGCGCTGGCCGGCGTGGGTGTTGGGCTCGGTGACGCGACGGCGTCGATGGTGATCGCGACGTCTAGCGAGGCGCTTGTTCCCGTCGAGACCGACATCGGCTTCGCGTGCGATTTTGTGGAGGGAACCGAAGGAATCACACCTCCGCCACCGCCGCACGCGGAAATCACCGCCGCACATACGAAGACTGCCGTGTAAATACACGCGGAAACGTGACGCTTCAATATACTGTTGAACGCTCTACCCCGCGAAGTCGGCGCCATTGCACGAGATGCGCTTTTCCGGGGATTATCGCGTTTTGAGAATCCGCGGCGCATGACCTGCCGTTATGGCTCAGCCATAACTGCAGTCAGTTTCACAGGCGAGACCGAACTGCTAGTCGTAGACTTCCGTATGGGACCGACGAATAGTATGCGAGCACTCATGAAGCAGCGACCGGGACCCGGCATGGAGCTTGTCGCGGCGCCGATCCCGAAAATCGGACCGACCGATGTTCTGATCCGCGTGCGCAAAGCCGGAATTTGCGGCACAGATTTTCATATTTGGTCCTGGGATAAATGGTCGCAGGGCCGCATCAAGCCGCCGCTGATCGTGGGCCACGAATTCATGGGAGTGGTTGAAGACGTCGGCAACGCCGTACGCAGCATCAAGCCTGGCGACCGCGTCTCCGCGGAAGGGCACATCTCGTGCGGCACGTGCCTGCTCTGCCGCACCGGCCAAGAGTACATCTGCGAACACGTGCAGATCATCGGCGTGGATCGCGACGGCTGCTTTGCCGACTACATCTCGATGCCGGTGCACAATGTTTGGAAACTCGATCCCGCCGTGCCCGATGAGTGGGCAGCGGTCTTCGACCCCCTCGGCAATGCGGTGCACACGGTCATGGCGGCTGGCGTCAGCGCGAAGTCGGTCGTGATCACGGGTGTCGGCTCGATCGGCTTGATGGCCATACCGGTCGCCCGCGCCGCCGGCGCTGCAAAGGTGATCGCTGTCGATCTCAATCCGCAGAAACTCGAGCTCGCGAAATCGCTTGGCGCCGACGACGTCTTCGATGCTCGCGATAAAGACGTTCTCGAGAAGATTCTCGCGCTCACCAACGGCGACGGCGCCGATGTACTGCTTGAGATGAGCGGCAGCGGCGCCGCTATCAATCTTGGCCTGAGCGCGGTGAGGAATGGCGGGCGTGCGGCGCTTCTCGGCTTACCATCGGACAATGTCAGTCTTAACCTCGCCGAACACATAATCTTCAAAGGTCTCACTGTCCTCGGCATCAACGGCCGGAATATGTTCGAGACCTGGTACCAGACGCAAGCCATGGTCGTCGCCGGGCGCATCGACCTGACGAAGATCATCACGCACGTCATGCCGTTCGAAAAGTTCGCCGAGTGCTTCGATCTTCTCAAAGAGGGCAAGGCCGCGAAGATCGTCATGAACATCGCTGACGCATGAGGAACCGATGAACCAGACCTACGACCGCAAACTCAAGACCGATCTCGATTTATTGCGCGCCGCCGGAACTTTCAAATCGCTGCGCCACATCACCACGCCGATGTCGGCGCACGTCAACATGGTCGAGGCCGGCGACGCCATCGTGCTTTCGAGCAACAACTATCTCGGCTTGGCCGCCAATCCGCGCGTCGTCGCGGCCGGCATCGAAGGCTTGCACAAGTACGGCGCGGGAACGGCCAGCGTCCGGTTCATCTGCGGCACGCTCGACATCCACAGCCGGCTCGAAGAGAAGATCGCAGCGTTTCTCGGCACAGAAGGCGCGATCACCTATGTCTCGTGCTGGGCCGCAAATACCGGGCTCATCCCGACGATTGGAATCGAAGGCACGGCTGTTATCTCCGACGAGCTGAATCACGCATCGATCATCGACGGCTGCCGGATGGCCACGCAAGCGCAGCGCCTGCGCTACAAACATTCCGACATGGCCGACCTCGAGGCAAAACTGGCTTCGCTGGCTCCCGACATGACGAAATTCATCGTCTCCGACGGCGTCTTTTCGATGGAAGGCGATCTCGCCAAACTCCCGGAGCTCGTCGCTCTCGCGAAGCGATACAACGGCGTCACGATTGTCGACGACAGCCATGGCACCGGCGTGATGGGTACGACGGGACGAGGCACGATCGAACATTTCGGCTTGACCGGCCAAGTCGACATCATCACAGGCACGCTCGGCAAAGCGCTCGGCGGCGCGGCGGGCGGCTTCGTCGCCGGGTCGTCGGCACTGATCGAGACGCTCGTGCAGAAATCCCGGCCGCAACTTTTCTCCAACGCCCTGCCGGCGACGGTCGCGTGCAGCGCACTAGCTGCGATCGAGGAGCTCGAAGAACATCCGGAACTCCTGGCGAGCCAGCGCGAGAATGTCGCGTTCTTCCGGGCCGGTCTGACGAAGCTTGGCTTCAAACCGCTCGACGGTCCGAGCGCGATCATCCCGATCATCGTCGGAGAGACCGCATTTGCGATCAAGATGAGCGATGCGCTCCTGAAGCAAGGCGTGTTTGTCACCGGCTTCGGGTTCCCGGTCGTGCCGGAAGGGTCGGCACGCATTCGCGTGCAGATGAGTTCGGCGCTCTCGCGCGCCGATCTCGAAAAGGCGCTCACCGCATTCGGCAAGGTCGGCCGCGAACTCGGACTCATCCGTTAATTCGTAGTAGGGCAAGCATCGCTTGCCCTAAAAACACATCCTCATGGACCTTACGAGAGCATTTCCACGCAGTCCGCGCGATCGACTCGGCGGCATCCCGATGTTGCCGCGCACCATCGACAAAGCCCGAGCCGCGATCGCGGGCACACTCGGCGAATACAAATACGGCGAGTCGAGCGATTTCGATATGTATCTTTTTGAGACGCTCGGCGTCGATGCCGAGTCGTTCCTCGACGGAGTCAGACGATCGCCCGACGACGACGCCGTGCTGGACTGGCTGCACGCGAACGCGCGCACGGTTGCCTCTCGCGACGATGAGCGCCTCCTCGAAACGCTCGAAACCGATGGCCTCGATTCGGACGCAGGCCGCGGTCAGTTGAACACGTGGACAGAGAAGAACGTGCCGACGGCTTTACGCAGCCGCATTCAATCCTGGGTCGACATGCTCGATTTCGTTGAAGGACGGATACATTAAGATGGACCTGACCAAGGGGATCCCGCGCAGTCCAAACGACCTCCTCGGCGGCATGGCAATGCTTCCGCGCACGATCGACAAAGCGCGCGCTACGATCGCCGGCACGCTCGGCGAATATATCTACGGACCAAAAAGTTCTTTCGATGCGACGCTGCTCGAGTTTCTCGGCGTCAGCGACACCGATTTACTTGAGGCGGTGCGCTCGTCGCCCGACGACGCCGCGGTCCTTGCGTGGATTCGGAAGAACGGCCGCAAGCATTCGCCTGCGGAGATCGCGGACTTCACGGCGGGATTCCTCAACGACGGCGACGATGATGAGGACCGCGCGCGTTTTGCCGTGCGCAGAGCCGAGCTTCCAGCGCATATCCAGCCGAAGGTCAAAGGCTGGGCCGATCTGCTCGACGCGCGCGAAGGACGGATTTCGTAACGTCATGCCAAAGCCAGCGCGTATCTACACGCGCACGGGCGACGACGGCACGACGGGACTTGTCGGTGGTCAGCGCGTCGAGAAATCTTCGGGGCGCATCGAATGTTTTGGCGCCGTGGATGAATGCTCCACCGTCATCGGCCTCGCGCGCCGCGCGCTGAAAGACGAGCCCGCCCGAATCGAGCGCACGCGCGTGCTCGATGCGTGGCTAGCGTGGGTTCAAGATCTTCTTTTTAATGTCGGCAGCGATCTCGCGACGCTTCCTGCGGATCGGCGCGCGGGTGCCCCGACGGTGTCTGCCGTCGACGCCAAAGCGCTCGAAGACGCGATCGATACAGCGCAAGACGAGCTCGAACCGCTCACCAACTTCATTCATCCCGGCGGTTCGTGGCCAGGCGCATTCTTGCATCAAGCGCGCACCGTGTGCCGCCGCGCCGAGCGTCTGATGGTAGGTCTCGCGAAATCAGAGAGCGTGTCATCGGACGCGCTGATATTCGTGAACCGGCTTTCCGACGCGCTGTTCGTCTGGGCGCGCTGGATCAATGCCGGCTTGGGTGAACCCGAACACCGCTGGAATCAGAAGTCCACGCCTCCCCCGACCTAACGATCCAGCGGCAGCAGTTGGGCAGTGCGCATCACCTGAGCCGCATACAGCCAAGACGCGAACGGCGAGTTCAAGATCGGCGTCGGCGCACTGCCAGGCTCCGCTTCCAAGCCGCCGAAAGTCCGAAACCGAAGTTCGGCGTCGAAAGCGTTGACCCAGCCGAACGACGCGCGCGTGAATTGCGACGGGTCGTCCGGATTCACACTCTCGTGAATAGCGCCGTCGGAACCGCGCGTTGCGTCGATCTGGGCGATCATCGAGCGCACCTCGGCCGCATCGGTGGCCGTCAGCGCCTGCACGATCAGACCCATCGGCCAGACCCACCCTGTCGGGGTGTGAGGACTCCCCTCGCCTTCGGCGTAGCTCCCGGCGTAATAGTAAGGATTGGCGCTCGACAAGACCCACGCGCGAGTCCTGCGGTACGTGCCATCGTATTGAAATGTCTCATCTATAAGTGGAAGCGACAGAAGACTCGGCGCGTTCGCGTCGTCCATGAGTTCGTAGCCGCCCCGGCCATCGACTTCGTAGGCGTATACGCGGCCGTAGCGGATGTCGGACACCCTGCCATAGCGTTCAATCCCAACCCGCACCTGCGCGGCGAGTTGGTTCGCCCGCTGCCCGGCGCCGCTGTCGTGATAGCCGATGTTCTCGAGCTGGGCGAGATCGTCGAGCGCGCCCGCCGCGATGACTTCCTGCGGGATGTTGTATGGAAATCGAACTGGATCGTCTGAAGGGCGGAATGCGCCCCAGATCATCCCCGTATATGCGAAGGGCGCGCCTTCTCCGTCGTTTGCCAAGAACCGCGTTCGATAAGACGAGCACGTCGCGTGCTTCTGTTCGCAATCATAGGTCTGAAGCGCGTGTTCGAGCGCCCAATGGAAGCGCGGCGTGAAGATCTGACGATCCGCCGTCGTGCTCCAGTACAGCCAAGCGAGCCGGATCGGGTACGCGAGCGAATCCACCTCCCACTTCTCTTCCCAGACCTTATAGCCGGCAGTGAAAGCATTGGCGCGCGAATCCGTGAGGATATTCTTGGCATCGCGAGCGATCACGCCGCGGATCGCGCGGTCGAGATGCGGCGAGAACGGAATGAAACGCACGTACGGACTCGACTGACCGGCGGAATCGCGCAGCCACATCGCCGGAATGTCGCCGGTTTGGACGTATGTCGTGCCGTCATCCTCAGTGAAGAAGTCATCTTGAAGCGTGCGGAAGAGCCCAAAAACGGAATCGCCGGGCAGCCATGCTCCCGGATCGCCTGCGGGCGCGGCATTTGCCGCACATGGCAATGAAGCGCAGAATGTCAGGCATACCGCGAATGTCGCGATTCGAATGGTTGCTAAAGGGCCGGCGTCGCGCCGGCCCACTTCGTCATCTTCCGTAGCCTGCTTCGCCATACCACCGCATATAGAGCGTGCGCGCCAACTCGCCCAGTTCGCTCATTTCCGGAATCAGCGCCTGTGCCGCGTGGTCGTCGATGACGCCCTGTGCCGTCGTCGCGTGGCGGAGCGTTCGGTTCACGCGATCGGCGGAGGTCTTGATGCGTTGGCAATCGCGCAGTGTCTCGTCGGACGGAGCCGACACGCGGCCTCCCGTGACGTAACGCGGGGGCGAGATCGCGCGCCCTATCTCCGCCATGCAATCGCTCAGGGTCAGCGCGCGGCGAACGTGATCTAGTGTCCGCGATTTCGAGAAGAGCAATGCGATCAATTCGCTGGCGCGCCAACGAACCTCGTCGGCGATCAGCATGATATCGAGCACATCGTATTCCGGCGAGTGCGCCTGATCGTAATCCATCCACCGCGCGGTGATGTTCCACTCGGACGGCGAATTATAGATCGGCTCAAAGGTCCATGTCACGTCGGACCCACCGAGATGCACGCGTTCGTGCGAGCGGCGCGCGGGAGAGCTGTGCTTGTCGTCCGACATGGCGACTCCAATCCGAGGTGTCAATCGGCTTTTGCTCGTTCGGCGGCGCTGCCTCCTCCGTGCGGGGAGCTGGGCGAGCACGTGCTGAACGCTGCGAACACAATGAAGAAGCGACCGCGCACCGACAAGCCGGTCTTTCGCGGCCTCGATCACGAACGCCGCAGCTGCACCGCCAAGAAACGATTCTCCAATCCGGGCGCTGCGCGAACGCACGCAGCGTATCTGCGCAGCGCATATCCCGACACGCCGCCGATGACGGAATACGGTTGCGAATTCTGCGGCGGCTGGCATTTGGCGAAATCTCACTAGGTCGGACGGCGGGGGCCGCCGAATCGCCCGTGCGCGCCATGCAGCTCTTCTCTCGCCTCCTGCCCATCTTGGGCGTCACATTCGTCGATATTCTCGGCTTCAGCATCATCCTGCCGATCCTGCCGTACTTCATCACGCACTTCGGGGCGTCGGATGTCGTGGTCGGCCTGCTCTTCTCGACATTTGCGGGCTGTCAGCTCTTGGCAGGGCCGATCTGGGGCCGCGTCAGCGACAAGATCGGGCGCAAAAGCGTCTTGATCGTCAGCCAGATCGGCGCGACGATCGGCTGGGCGATGCTCGCCTTTGCCGGGAATATCTTCTGGGTCTTCGTCGCACGTATCGTCGAGGGCGTCTCGGGCGGGAACATCAGCGTGACGAACTCGTACGTCGCCGATCTTGTCGAGCCGAAACAGCGGACGCGCGCCTTCGCGTATGTGCAGGCGGCGTTCAGCGCCGGCATCGTCTTCGGCCCGGCCTTCGGCGGATTCCTGATGAAGAGCTTCACGCAATCCCACGGCGCGGCGGCTGGGTTCGCCGCGCCGTTTCTTGCGGCCGCGGCGCTGCAGTTCGTGACGTTGCTGCTCACGATCTTCATGTTGCCCGAATCTCGCCATCGCGATAAGACGCAAGCCATCTCCACGCTCGCCGACGTCGGTCATTCGCTCGCCGACAAGCGCATCGCTCCGATACTCTGGCAGATGTGGGCGTATTCGCTCGCGCTGTACGGCTGGTTCGCGATATATTCGCTCATGTTCAAGGAAGCGCTCGGATTCACGCCTTGGCAAGCCAGCTATGTATTCTCGGGGTTCGGCGCGTTCAGCGTCCTGCTGCAGATCTTCGTCGTGGGCCAGATATCCGATCGGACGAGCGACCGCGTCTGCTCCAATATCGGCATCGCGTGTTCCGTCGCGGGCTTTGCTTGTGTACCTCTCATCCATAGTCTGCCGACGATGCTGCCAACGATGGTCTTTTTCGCGATCGGCATGGCGTTGTCGCGGCCTGGACTCAACTCTCTGCTCACCAATGCGATTCCGGACGATCAGCGCGGCGTTATTCTCGGCGTCGGCTCCTCGCTCGACAACGTATCGGGCATAGTCATGCCGCCGATTTCGACCTCGGTCTTGGGGCGCTTCGGACCGGGCTGGAGCGGCGTCGCATCGCTCGGCTGCTCCGCGATCGCGCTCGCGATCGGACTCGCTCGCCAAGCGCGCGAACACGCGCAGGCCTCGACCGCAACCGCCGGCGATTAAAGAGGGCCGGCTGAAGGGGCCGACTTTATGTCGGCCCTGGCGAACGCAACGTGGGCCGACATAAAGTCGGCCCCTTCAGAGCGGCCCCTTCATTTTGTCAGGACCCGAGGGACGGGAAGATCAGCTGCGCGGTGGACACGAGCGTCAGCAAACCTACGATCACGACCGTCGCCCAGGCTATCGCGTTGAACGCAAAATTGTTGACGTATTTCCCCATGAGGCGTCTGTTGTTGATCAAGAGCAGCATCAAGATGAGCACGACTGGGAGGAGCGCGCCGTTCAGGACCTGCGAATAGAAAATGATGGCGAGCAGCGGCGCACCCGGCAGAATGACGACGCCGGCGCCGACGACAATCAGCGCGAGATAAAATCCGTAGAAGAACGGCGCTTCCGACAGTCGCTTCTGAACGCCAGACTCGAAGCCGAACGCTTCGCAGACATAGTACGCCGTCGACAGCGGCAAGATCGACGCCGTGAAGATCGCCGCGTTGAGCAGGCCGAGCGCGAAAAGCAGCGACGCGAACTTGCCGGCGAGCGGCGCCAGAGCCGACGCGACATCGCCCGCATCGTTGATCGCGATCACTTGACCGGCCGGCGCATGCTGATTGTGCACGAAGATCGTGGCCGCCGATGCCACGATGATGAAGAACGCGATCACATCCGTGAAGATCGCGCCGCTTATGACGTCGATGCGCGAATAGCGGTAGTCCTGCGCTTTTACGCCTTTTTCGACGATCGCCGATTGGATATAGAACTGCATCCACGGAGAGATCGTAGTGCCGATGACGCCGATCGCCATGAGCGCGTACGCTTTGCTCGCCGTGAAATGCGGCACGACGGTCTGTATGAGCACTTCATGCCACGGGGGATGGACGAGCAGGCCGCTGATGACATAGGAAAGATACAGCAAGCAGAACACGAGGAATACTTTTTCGACCGATCGATAGTTGCCGCGCACCACGAGCGTGAAGACGAAGATCGCCGATAACGGCACGAGAACGAATTTCGAAAGCAGCGGCACGTAGGTCTGGAAGATCGGCGCCGCGGACGCCACGCCCGCGAACTCGGTGGCCGTGTTGCCGAGGTCGCCGAGCACGAACACTAAGAGCACCCAGAACGTCACGCGTGCGCCGAAGTTCTCGCGGATGAGATCCGCTAAGCCTTTGCCAGTGACCGCGCCCATGCGCGCGCACATCTCCTGGACCACGATGAGGGCCACCGTCACGGGCAGCAAGATCCAGAGTTGACCGTAGCCGAACTGCGCGCCCGCGAGCGAATAGGTCGTGATGCCGCCGACGTCGTTGTCGGCGTTGGCGGTGATGATGCCCGGGCCAACCACGGAAAGGAACATGACGATCGAGCGCCACATACGCGGCCGCGGGCGCGGCGGCGTGGGAGTGGGCGGGGACGCCGGCGGCCGCGCTTCTCCGTGCCGAACGAAGGTCAGCGGATTGAAGATTCGCGGCAGCAGGCGGCGGTCGGGCATGGTGCTAGACTTTCGTGCGCGTTTGGATCAGCGCAAGAAGAGCCGGTCGACGAACGCAACTCGCCGGGTGAACACCGCGTCGAAGCCGCGGACGATACCGCGGATCAAGGCGCGCGCGGTTACGAATGGGAAAAAACGGGTCATGGCACTTCACTCCTTCTGGCGTATAGATAGATGATATGGTCCTGTCACTGCCATCCACGGTCGTGCTCACCCCCTTTCCCACAAACAAAAAGACCGCGTGCGCTCCTCGCGCCCAACGGTCATGAAGCTTGCGCCGGTCGGCCTAGAATCGGACCGGCTCCTCATGCGTTGAGTTTTGGCACTGCACGACATAAAGTCCAGGTGACTTAGCCGGCTTAGATACCGCCTTATTTCGGCGGTGCCTGGTGGCCCATTGGGGTCTCTCGACCTTTCCGGGCAGCGGCTTGTCTTCGTGCAGACGCCTCACCTAACGAGGAATCTACTCACGATATACTAGCGCAGCATCGGGACAATGTCAACCTGCGAGTGTATAAGCGCCTTATGTGTGCAGCGGTTGCGGCGCGTCCAAGTAATCCTGGAGGAGCAAACCCTCAGCCACTTCCATGGACTCACCGAACAGATGCTGTCGAACGGCGAGGTCCGCGCATGAGAGCCCGGCTGCTTGCGCTAGAGCGATGACGCGCTGCGGCGTCGATGACGTCTCAAATGCGAACCACGATGCCAGCCCTAGCTCGCCCGCCGTCACCTGCATCGCTTGCGCCGTCGCGTAATCCGGCTCGGCTATTCCCGGGAATCGAAACGCAAGGGCTTTGCGATACGCATCGAAGCGCGCCTGGGACGAGTCGAGGTCGAGCAGATCGATCCGCACTGCGAGCTGCCGCGATTGCGCGGCGTACATACGATTGGATGCGTCGTCCGCCATGGATTTTGCGGTGTCCCATGCCGCCAGCGCTTTGTCGAGCGCGGCCTGCACCGCGGGCATGTCTTTCGCCGATATGTCGCCGGACGTCGTGTCCAGCCGATTCAGGGCGGCAAGGAAATCGGCGAGCGACTTCACGGAATCGGCCGCGGTAGAAACCGCGGCGCGAGAGCGATTTACCGCGTCGGCTAGATCGTCGGAAGCGCCCGCGAGCGACGCGGTCGCCGACGGATATTGCGGCAAGAACACGCGATACTTCGGATCCAATGGGGCGGCGCGCAACGGCGACGCGAGCTCGCCGAGCGTTCCGCGGACGTCTTCGATCAGTCCTTGCGAGGTGCCCATGACATCCGATGTCTGATCGATGGTGCCATTGACATCGCGATTGAGCCGATTGAGCCCAACAATGGCCTTATCGAGGTTATTGCCCTTCACTTTTGGTTCGCCGAGATTTGGCACGGCGCCGGTGAGGACGTTCAACTGGCCGACGAACGTCTCGATCTCGTGTCCGCCCGATGCCGCGCGATCCGCGAGCAGCGCGCGATCGTCGTCGTTGATGCTGTCGGCGATGCTAAGCTGCGCAGCCGCGGCGGCGATCGCCGGATCACCTGCGCCGCCCGCAAGCAGCGTGATGGAACGATCGCTCGCGGCTACGCTCTGGTACTGGGCCGTAACGGCGGTCAACGCTTTCGACTTTCCGTCGGCGGCGAGTGCGTCAGCGGGCGTCAGAGCGAGGGCGCGATTCAACTTCACGAGGGCGTAGGAATACCGCCCTTCATCCGAATCGTGCAGCGCCTGTGCGAGGATCTGCGGTTCGTTGGTCTGGCTCAGCTCGGGATAGCCGAGCACGTGCGACACGCGGTCCTTCGCCCCCGGGTGATCCTCGAAATACTTGTCCGTGTCCGCGTCGCCTTCAGTCGCTCCCAACTTGGCGAGCGTATCGGCAGAGGACTGCGGATCATATCCGGCCCGCGACATCAGCAGCAAGCCGTACTGATCCGCTTGCAATTCGTCTTCGCGCGAGAATTTGGCGAACGCGAGATCGCCGCCGTAACCGCCTAGTGCATAGCCGATGGGCGAAAGCACGGAAAGGACGCCAACGAGGATGCTGAGCAAGTTGCCCTTTTGGTTCAGCGTGGTGACGTGCCGCCGCTCGATGTGCCCCATCTCGTGGCCGAGCACGGACGCCAACTCATCGTCCGCGGAGACGAAATTCAACAGCCCCATGTCCACGTGCACGAAACCGCCGGGCAGCGCGAACGAGTTGATCTCGTTCGAGTCGATGATCTCGAACTGATACGCGATGTCCGTGCGAGCTCGGTACTTCGCGAGATTTGCCCCGGTATGCTGGACCCATTGCGTGAGAAACGGATCGGTCACGATCACGCTCTGCGCGTCGACCTCTGCGTTCTGCTGTTTGCCAAGCGCGATCTCCGCGGCGGTGCTCATCGCCTCCGCCGGTGCCGGCGCCGAGCAATAGGTCGCCGTCCAGATGCATGCACTGATGAGAAGCAAGCCGATGAAACGCATGCGTTGGGCTTCGGGGCAAGCGATGCTTGCCCTACTACAAGGGCGACTCTCTAATGAAGCGGCCGAAATGAAGGGGCCGACTTTATGTCGGCCCCTTCATTAGGTCGTTTCAGATCACGCCGGGAGCGGGGGGCGGCGGCGGTGCCAGTCCGTTTTCGATTGCAGCGTTTCAGCCACGCTCACCAGTCGAGCCTCTGACAGCGCCGGGCCGACAAACATCACGCTCGTCGGGAGCCCGTGAAGTCCAAAGCCCGACGGCGCTGCGACAGCCGGAATGCCGACGAGATTACACGCCGTGATCAGTGGACCGTCGCTGAACCCGGGATACGACTTGTCGAATGAAACGGCGATCGGCGGCGCGACTGTTGAAAAGGTCGGTGAGACGAGCACGTCGACAGCTTCGAAGATGCTCGCGAATGCTTGCCGCATCGGCGCGCGCAGCCGCATCGCGTCAACGTAATCGACGGCCGGCGCCACGAGATTCGAGTAGCCGCCCCTTCGGCCGTCGGGATCCGCGAGGGTCTTGCACCGTCCGTCGTCGATGATGTCGCGAAACGCTGCGCCGCCTTCAGCTGCGATGATGATGCCGACCATGTCGTTGTACGGAAAATCGGGAAGCGTGATCTCTGCGACATTCGACCCAGCCGCCAATTCAACCAGCGCGGCATTGTAGTTCTTCCGCACTTCCGGCTGGCACTTGTCCTCGGCCCCTTTCACCTTCGCAAAGCGCAGAGGGCCTGAAGGCATGACCATGGCGGTCATCCGATTCGCGAGCGACGTCGCATCGTTCGGATCCGGCCCCTTGATCGCGTTCAACACGATGCCTGCGTCGGTCGCATTTCTGCACATCGGGCCGAGTTTGTCCATGGTCCACGAGAGCGCCATCGCACCGTGGCGGCTGACGAGACCGTACGTCGGCCGCAGGCCGGTGATGCCGCAATATGATGATGGATTCGTGATCGAGCCGTCGGTCTCCGATCCGATCGCAAACGGCACCAATCCCGCACCCACACAAGCGCCCGGGCCGCTTGACGATCCGCCGCTCCAATACTCGGTGTTCCACGGCGTCTTGCACGGTCCGGTGAACGATGCATCCGCTTGATTGTAGCCCATACCGCCTGCGAGTTCGATCATGGCGAGCTTCGCGAGGAGCACGGCACCGGCGTCATGCAGCCGCGCGACCACGGTCGCGTCCTTGTCGAAGACTTGCGAGCGATAGGGCGTCGCGCCCCAGGTCGTTGGACCGCCGTGCGCAGCGAGCAAATCTTTCACGCCATAGGGGATGCCATGCAATGGCCCGCGATCGTGACCGGCCGCAAGATCGGCGTCCGCGGCGCTCGCTTCGGCCAACGCTCGATCGTGCAAGATAGTCACGACGCTGTTCAGCTTCGGCCCGACGAGCTCGAGCCGCGCGATGAAGAACTGAGCCAGCTCTACTGCCGACACGCGTTTTGCTCGGATCGCCGCTCCCAATTCGCCGATGTCGGCGAATGCCATCGCATTGTCAATCATGGTTCGATGCTCCGATCGGCGAGAACACGAAGTCCGGTTCGTCGCTGTTGCGCAAGCCGCGATTGCGGAACGACTTGCTCGAATCCAAGAATCCGTCGATGTCGCCGGCGATCTTCGCCGTCATCGCGTCATCGAGTTTCGCGGCAGGCAACGACGATTGTAGATGCTTGGCCATGCATTTCGCCGTCGCCGACGGTCCAGGTGGCGGAGCTGCTTCAGCCGGATCGGCGGCGAACCCGCCGACCATCTCCGAACGTCGGCGCGTCGAAGCGGCGAGACCGCCTGCTAGCAATGCGGTCGCGGCGAGACTAGATACAATGATAAAGCGGCGTGTTGGCACAGATGTGTCCTCCGTGCGCGGCGAGTTAGGCGCGGCGCCGCGACTCCTTTTTCGACGCGGAACGCCGGCATGGTTTCGCGCGTGCAGCGGCAAACGGCCGCATCTCGCAATCCTGCCAGCCGACGACGCCCTCCCGACGACCGAGGAGCCATCATGCCCGACGACTCGCCGCCGCAAGCTATCGAAGCGCTCTTCGCGGAGAACCGCACGTTCCCACCGCCGCCCGAATTCGCGGCCAAGGCCGTCTGCAACGATCCCGAGATCTACGCCCGCGCGAGCAAGGATTCGGACGAATTCTGGGCGGGCGAGGCGCGGCGTCTCGAGTGGTTTGCGCCATGGGCGAGCGTGCTGAATTGGGATTCCGGTGAAAAACGCGCGCGCTGGTTTGACGGCGGCACGATCAACGCGTCGTTCAACTGCCTCGACAGGCACGTCCGAGACGGTCACGGTTCGCAGGTCGCGTATTTCTGGGAGGGCGAGCCCGGCGACGAGCGCCGCATCACGTACGCGGATCTTCTCGCCGAGACGTGCCGCTTGGCAAACGCCTTGCGCGAACTCGGCGTGAAGCGCGGCGATCGCGTGGCCATCTACATGGGCATGGTGCCGGAGCTTCCCGTCGCGCTGCTCGCGTGCTCGCGCATCGGCGCGATCCACTCGGTCGTGTTCGGCGGCTTCTCGGCGGATAGTCTTCGCGACCGCATCATCGACGGAGCGTGCGTCGCAGTGATCACGCAAGATCTCGGCTGGCGCCGCGGCGGCAAGATCGCGCTCAAGCAAATCGTCGACGATGCGCTCGCGGGCGCGCCGAGCGTCAGCAACGTTATCGTGCTCAAGCGCGTCGGCGACCCCATTCCCTGGATGGATGGCCGCGACGTCTGGTATCACGACATCGTCCCCCGTCAACCGGCGCAGTGCGATCCCGAGCACATGGCGGCGGAAGATCCGCTCTACATACTGTATTCGAGCGGAACGACGGCGAAGCCCAAGGGCATCATGCACACGACCGGCGGCTATCTCACCGGCGTCTCGTCTACTCACAAGAACGTATTCGACCTGCGCGAAGAGAGCGACGTCTTCTGGTGTACGGCCGACATCGGTTGGGTGACCGGACACTCATACGTCGTCTACGGTCCGCTTGCGAACCGCGCCACGAGTTTGCTCTTCGAAGGCACGCCCGACTATCCCGATAAGGATCGCTTCTGGGCGCTCATCGAGAAGTACAAGGTGACGATACTCTACACCGCGCCGACCGCGATCCGCACGTTCATGAAATGGGGACCGTCGTATGTCGAAAAGCACGATTTGTCTTCTTTGCGATTGTTAGGCTCGGTGGGCGAGCCGATCAACCCGGAAGCGTGGATTTGGTACCGGCGCTACATCGGCGGCGATCGCTGCCCGGTGGTCGACACGTGGTGGCAAACGGAGACGGGCATGATCATGATCTCGCCGCTGCCCGGTCTCACCGACACAAAACCAGGGTCGGCATCGCGGCCGTTTCCCGGAGTGTTCGCGGATGTGGTGGATGCCGAGGGCAAGTCGGTGCCGCTCGGCGGCGGCGGATACGTGGTGATCACGCGGCCCTGGCCCGCGATGCTGCGCACGCTGTGGGGCGATCACGATCGCTACATCAAGACCTACTGGAGCCGCTTCGCAAAGCAAGGCTACTATTTCCCCGCTGACGGTTGCAAGCGCGATGCGGATGGCTTCTACTGGCTCTTAGGTCGCGTGGACGACGTGATGAACGTCTCGGGCCATCGCATCTCGACGACCGAAGTTGAGAGCGCCTTCGTCGACCATCCCAACGTCGCTGAGGCGGCGGTGGTCTCCAAAAAGGACGAGATCACGGGTGAGGCAGTTGCGGCATTTGTCACGCTCAAGGGCGGCGGCATCGGTTCGCCGGCTGAGGCGGACGAATTGCGCAAGCACGTCGCATCAAAGATCGGCGCGTTCGCGCGGCCCAAGTACATCACGTTCACGCCTGACCTGCCGAAGACGCGCTCCGGAAAGATCATGCGGCGTCTGCTACGCGACGTGATGGAGAATCGGCCGCTCGGAGACACCACGACGCTCGCCGACGCGAACGTCGTGAAGACGATCGCGGAGATGGCGCGGACCGCCCCTCCGGAGGAATAACTCGGCCGTCGATCTTCGACCTTCGATATCCGATTTCGTAGTAGGGCAAGCATCGCTTGCCCACCTGACGGCCCCGCAAGTCAGGCCCCCGCGAGGACGCTCCTTCGCTCGCATCCAGCTCGCTGCGTCGCTCGGTTCATTTCGTCGCTCTCGCCATCCATGGCTCCGCTCCTCATTCAACGCCTCGCTTAGGGCCCGACTTGCGGTCGTCGTCGGTCGCGCAGTGTATGGCGCCATCACCGGCGATGTCGAAAAGCCGGGGCGTCTGAGGCGGCGAAAGCCGCCGAAGTCGAGCGGCGGAAGTTGAATATCCCGATTTTCCGCCGCGTCCCCGGTCATCGACATAGACCGGTGATGGCGGGGCTAAATGGTATGGGCCGACTAGCGTCGGCCCCTTCAGAATCCGGGTTCAGAATCCGGGCGAAGGTGCGCGAAATCGTTAGGCGCCGGCGGCGCTGAGGATGAGGTCCGTCGCAAATCCCGCGACGAAGCCGACGAAGAGACCCGCCGCTGCGGTTTCTTTATGGCCGATTCTCCCGCCGACTTTCGTCATCTCGCCGATCACATACATGATCGCGCCGGCGGCGAGCGTCAGAAACACGATGCTCAGTATCGGCGAGACGAAATTATAGCCGACGAGCGTGCCCAGGAAGGTCGGCGCCCCGCCGATCAATCCGAGCCGCACTATCGCACCGACGCCGGCGGCGCCGGTCCCCGCGAGCGGCGCCGCGATGCCGAATCCTTCCGTCATGTTGTGCAGCGCGAAACCGATGATCAGCAGGACGGCGAGCTGGACCGCGCCCGTCGCGGCCGACTGACCGATCGCAAGCCCTTCGCTGAAGTTGTGCGAACCGATTCCGATCGCGATCGCCGTCGCAAGCGCCATTGGGCTCATCGCGCCATCGGGCCCGGACGTGCGCGCTCGGCGCAAGAGCCACGCCGAAAGCCCGACCAGCCCAAGCAGGCCCACGAGCAATCCGCCGACGTAGATCGCTGCAAGCGAGATGAACGGCGCGGCGGGCGCGCCCAACCGCATGTTCTGCAGCGCGGCCTGGATGGGGCTTCCGGCCTGGCGCAAGATATCGAACAACAAGAAGTACAGCACGCCGATCGCGATCGCGTTCAGGAATGCCATGCCGTTTTTGGAGATGCGCTTCATCGCCGCGAACGGCAGACCGAAGAAGATCGTGAGGCCAGCGATCGTGCCGAGCAGCAGCGTCGTGCCGAACGCAAGCGGAGGTCCGGCCGGCGCAGCGCTGCCTTCGTCGCCCCCGCCCCCTTGCGACGGCGTCATCATGTCGGCCATCGCGAGCGAACTGAACTTGTCCGGCGCGGAGTCGTACTGAATGGCGGTGATCAGTCCTCCGGGTCCGTTGCCGGCGTTCATCATGTGATCGACGACGTGACAATGCACCATCCACGTGCCGGGTTGGGCGTCTGCGGTGAACGCGATATCGCGGGTCTCGCCGGGACCGACGAGCACCGTGACCATCTTCTGCTGCGCCGCGAGCGGCACCGGTTGCCCGTCGATGTCCACGAGCGTGAACTTGTGGCCGTGGACGTGCATCGTGTGAAATTCCGTGCCGCTTATATTGATGATGCGGATGCGCACGTGGTCACCGCTGTGGACACGGTACGGCTTGGTCAGCGGATAGCTCTTGCCATTGATGCTGAAGTAGTTTTCGGATCCGCTGAAAACGCGCCACGAAGAGAGCAGCATCAGGTAGTCGCGTTCGTACTTCGACTTGGCGGCATCGTCCACGACGACGGCCCCATACAAGCCGCGATCGAGTTGGTTGAAATCGTCGAAATGCGTGTGGTAGATGTACGTGCCCGGATCAGTCGCCGTGAACTCGTACGTGAACGTCTCGCCCGGCGCGACGGGCACCTGGCTGAAACCGGGCACGCCGTCCATATCGGGCGCGACGTCGATTCCGTGCAAGTGGATCGTGGTCGGTTCGGGCAAGTGGTTGGTGAAGATCACGCGCACGCGATCGCCTGCGCGGACGTGAAGCGTCGGGCCGGGCACGGTTCCGTTGTAGGTCCAAGCCGAGACGGTGATGCCCGGCGCCACGACCCACGGCTTCACTTCGGCGATGATGCGAAATGTTTTGAGTTTTCCGGGCGCCACCGGGGGCAGCGCCGGCAGCAATGCGTAGTCCTTCGAGGCCTGCTCTTCGGCCGCGTCGATCGTGGCTTGCGATGGCGCGTTTGCGGTCAGCGGCTGATCCGCTCGCGCGCTCGTGACGCCGCAAACCGACACTGCGATGACGATGGTAAGGAGCGCGACCCGGCGACAAATCGTTGCGATCACCGGATCATTTCCTCGATTTCGCGTTGACTGGGTCACGCACGAGCACGTCGTTTGCAAGCGGAACGCTGACCGTGTGTTTTTTGCCAGCAACGTCGATCGTGATGAGCCCGATCGCGCGCTCGAGTTTCTTCAAGGTGACGACGACGCCGGGGCGCAACCCGATCTCACCCAAATAGTGCAGCAACTCCGGGACTTCGTGCTTCACTTCAAGCACTTTGGCCGGCACGTCGAGCGGCAGATCGATGAGGTCGATCGCGCGATCGTGCTGCCACATCGATCCGTCTGCGCGTGGGATCGGATGTCCGTGCGGACAGGTCGTCGGCTCTTTCAAAAAGTGGGCGAGATGATGTTCGACCATGGGAGAGATCGCGTGCTCGAGCCGGCACGCCTCTGCGCTCGCAAGTTCCCATGCGACGCCGAAGTGGTCGACGAGCAGTCGTTCCGCAAGCCGCTGGCGGCGCAACGTGAGCGCGCCGATCCGCGCACCCGACGCGGTCGGTCGCACGCCGTGCCTGCCATCGTGCACGACGTAACCCTCGGCGTCGAGACGCTTGAGCATCGCCGATGCGGACGCAGCGGAGACCGCAAGCTCGTGCGCGATCGCGGACGTGGCGACCGGGCCGCTGCCATCGTGCAGTCTGACGATGGATTTCAGGTACATTTCGACGTTTGGGCTGACTTCGTTCTCGTCGGGCTGCGTATCCGGCGCCGACTTCAAAGCGGAGTGCGTCATGCAAGGTCCTATTCGGCGTGACTTACGCGCTCAATTAGGCTTGCCTAATTCGCAAGGTTAGACGGACTTACCTTGCAGTCGGTGACGGGCCCATATTCACAGTCGGGGGCCCAAATCGAGCGCCGGGCGACCGCATTCGAGGTCGAGCAAGAACCGCTTGCGGCCCAGGCCGCCTCCGAAGCCGACGAGCTTTCCATTCGCGCCGATCACGCGATGACAGGGGACGATGATGATGATCGGGTTGGCGCCGTTCGCCGCACCGACCGCTCGCGCCGCGTCCGAGTCTCCGATTCGGCTGGCCAATTCGCCATATGCCATCGTAGTGCCATAGGGGATTTCCAAAAGCGCATTCCAGACGCGAAGGTGAAACGTCGGACCGATCAGCCGGATCGGAATATCAAAGGCCCGACGCTGCCCCGCGAAGTACTCGCCCATCTGCATCTGCAGAGCGCGCATAACGGGCGGGTGGTCCCCGCCGGGTCTCTCGGTCCAATGTTCGCGCTGATTGCGGCGCGAAAATGAAAGCTCGATGAGCTCCCCGGCTTCGACTCGCGCGAAAAGCGGACCGACGGGAGAATCGAGAAGGGCGGTGCTTGAATGCGGTTGGGCGACGCTGTTCTTTTCGCTCGAATGTTCGCGCATGACGTTGTTCATTCGTCGCGAATTCGGACCTACCCCGTTTCTGCTATTGCTGAGGTGAGTGATGACTCGATCGACGTTCTTGGGCGCGTTAGCCGCGGTATCCGCGGCGGTCCCGGCGCAGGCTAGCGTGACCGTGTCCTCCAAGCGAATCGCGGGAATCGCGATCCCGGATACGTCCCTTGCTAAGGACGCGCTGGATTTAGCACGATCGGTAGAATCCACCGAAATCCTCAACCATTCGCTGCGGACGTATCTGTTCGCTGAACTCATTGCAACAGCGAAGCACATCGACCACGACGTCGAACTCGTCTACGTCGCATCGATACTCCACGACACGGGCCTTTGTGCGAAATATATAAGCGATTCGAATCCGTTCGAGGTTGACGGCGCCAACGTCGCACGCACGTTGTTAACAAGCCACGGGGTTGCCGATGCGCGCACGGATATCGCCTGGGACGCGATCGCGCTGCATGATAACGGCGGAATCGCACGACACAAGCAGCCGGAGGTGATGCTCGTGAACGCGGGGGTCGGCGCCGACTTTGGCGGGTCGCTCGATATCCTCGCGCGCGCCGACGTGGTGAGCGTGCTTCAGGCCGCACCGCGCACGCACTTCATCGATGCGTTTCTCGACGCGGTCGCGGTGGTCGCGAAGCGCAAGCCTTCTGCCTGCGCACATTCTTTCGTCGCGGACGTGGGCTACTGCAAAGTACCGGGCTTCAGCCTTCCAAGCTTCTGCGACGAAGTCAAGGACGATCCGTTCGCCGGTTACCTCTCCTGAAGCACCCGATATTACGTTCCGTTCAACTGCGCGCCTGAGACAGCTCCGGTCGCCATCAGCGCGGTCAATTCGACGCGCGAATTCAGGTCGAGTTTACGGAATATGTTTGCGACGTGGAACTCCACGGTCCGGCGCGTCACGTTGATCAGCCGGGCGATCTCGCCGTTCGACTTACCGCACGCGACGTAGCGCGCCACATCGATCTCGCGATCGGTGAGCAAACCGACGCGCGGCCGCATGCTCCCCGGTCGCATCCCTAGCGCACGCGCGCGGGTCCGAAATTCCGCCGCCACGCCAAGCGCTTCGATCCGCTGCAGCGCCGCGATGCATTTGGCGAGCTCGCGGCGATCCTTCTGCGCTTCTGCCACCGTCGCTGCTAGCTCGAGGTCGCGGACTCGATAACGCGCGGTCTTTCGCGCCTCCATCAGCTTCGCGCAACCCTCGTTGGTGTTGCCTTGCGCGATCGCGACATGACCTTCGGCCTCTGCGAGCAGCGAATCCGCGATGACCCAGCCTGGATTGCAGACGGCGCGCAGCAGCGCGAGACTGGACACCGCGTCATCCAGGTCACCGAGACGGCAGGCCGTACGCACCATTCCCGCGAGCGATCGCAAATCGAAGACTTCGGTGCGCGCGGCGCCATCCAAACCCACTTGGGTCGAGGCGTAAAGCGCCCGCGCCGATACGATGTCGCCGCGCAACTCGTCCACAACCGCCCGTGCATACTTGAGCGCGCGCTGCCACGACTCGGACGCACGCTGCCGATGCTGTTTGGTGCGCGTCAGACAGTCGTCGGCTGCTGCGAACGAACCCATAGTCGCATGCAGCATCGCCTGCTGGCAAAGCGCGCGGATCACGAGATTGCCTCCGAGAGCGGACGTGAGACGCTCGGCGGCGACTGAATATGCCAGCGCTTCGCGCAAGTTCCCGACATCGGTCTCCACACTAGCGAGATTCGTCATCAAGAGGCCGCGCAAATAAATAGACGCAGGACCGTTGTCGCGCAATCCGCGCCGGCACCAGACGGCGTATTGTTCATTGTCGCCCGTCATGTCGGCGAGGTAACAGAGCTTCACGCACGCCTGCGCGACGTCATTCGGATATTGTAGTGCCTCCGCGCGCTCGACGACACCCTCGAGCATAGCGACTCCGCCAGCGGGATCTCCGCGACGCGCTTTGACGACCGCCAACCACGAGCGCAACCGCAGCGCATCGCGCGAATTCGCCACGGACTCAGCGGCGCACAATCCGCGTTCCAGGAACGCCTGCGCCGTTGACAAGTCGCCGCGGCGCTCAAGAATTGCACCGAGCAGCAACAATATCCGCGGAAGCAAGTGCGGCGCGAGGTCGGCTGCAGATTCCAACGCGGTCTGCAAAACCGGCAATGCGGTTTCGACGTCTTCGCCGTTCTCCCACGCCGCTTCGGCGAGTCGGACGTTGGCGGTGACGAATATCGTATCGGACGGCGACGTCCGGGCGAGCTGGAAATCTTGCCACGCGCGCATAGCGTCCGCTGTCCGACCTAACCAGACGAGCGCGACCGCGCGCCCCGCGCGGGCTTCGGCGGCGATCGCATCGGCCGCCGACACACGTTGCAGCGCGTTGAGGAACGCAGCATGCGCGCGCTCGGGTTCTGCACTGTCGATGTGCCGCCAGCCCAGCGCATTGTATGCGACCGCGGCCTCGGTCAGGCGACCAGACCCGTCCAGATGATTGACGCGATGCCAATCGTTCTCGGCATACGGCACGAGCGCTTCGTGACGCTGGCGCCGTCCGGCATCGTCGAGCAGACCGTAGCACGCCTCGCGGATCAGCGCGTGTCTGAATTCGGCGCCGCCGTCGCCGAGCGCTACAAGACCTGCGTCTTCCAACTCTTCGAGCAGCAGCTCTGCGCCGGAAACTGACAGGCCGGTCAGCGCGGCGAGCGTCGGTGGAGGAGTCGGCCGGCCGGCGACTGCGAGCCACGAGCAGATGTCGGTGGCTGCGCTCGAAACGGCGCCGATCCTATCCTCAAATAGCTGACGCAGCGAGCCGCGGGCAAGCCGCCGGTCCGCGGTCGCGGCGTGCGCGCAGTGCTCTACATAAAGCGGGTTGCCGCCGCTGTCGGCCCAGAGCGCTTGCGGCTTGAGTCGGGCCTGCACTTCGGCGGGCAGGATCGCGCGCGCGAGCTCGGTCGTCTCGTCCTTTGTCAGCGGCTCCAAGCGTTCGATGCGCGCCGTTCCGCTCGAGGCCAACTTTTCGAAGCGGCGATGCAGCTGCGAATACCCGCTGCGCATCGCGATGTGCCATTGAAGCGGAGAGTCGCCTAGCCGGTCGACGGTGCAGAGGATGGCTTCCATCGATTCCGCGTCGGCCCACTGCGCGTCGTCGATCTGCAACGTCAACGGTGCATCACGGACGGCCGCCTCGATGAGCTCGCGAAAGTACCAGAGGCGATCGATGCCGCGAGAGTCCACGAAGTTCCGCAGTTGTGCTTCGGTGACGCGGCAGCGGCGCCATATCCCGCGCGCCAACGCGATGAGCGGTTCAAATGGAATCGCTTGGTTCGCCTGCAGACAGCTGATCGACACGCAGCGGTCATCGCGAGAACCGGTCGCTACGTGCAGCTCGGCGAGCAGGCGCGTCTTGCCGATGCCCGGCTCGCCTACCAGTACCAACATCCGCGCGTCGCTTGCCACCAGGCGGTCGAGTATAGCGGACCGGCCGATGAGCGGCGGCTTCGCGATAGACCCTGCTGCCTTACGACTGTGGAGATTACGGGTTTGCGCGACTTTCAAATGCATTATGCTTGGCGTCGATGCGGCCATATCGCGGCCGCGGAAAGGCAGAACTCACCATGACAAGATGGATCGCTCTGTTCGCGCTGTTCTTCGGCTTGGCTTCGTGGCCCATGATGCCGTCGTACCCCGCGGGTATCGGCCACTCGGGCGTCCACGCAATGGATACCACACCACAGATGCCGCATTGAGCCCATCCGCATTTCATGCATTGAATGCGACCCCACTATACGTCGTGGACTCGATCAATGAGCATGTCGAACGCGCGATTGACTTCGACCGCCACCCCGTCTCCTCTTCCTGCCGCTCAGGTGCATGATGCAACTTCTGATCACGAATAGCCGCCCTGCCGACACGTCGTCGCCGAACGAACTGCTAAAGATCGCCTATGAGGGACCTATTCCAAACGTCGGCGATACGATCGACTGGGCCGGTAGCGTAGGACCGAGCAAAGTGCTGCATCGGTATTTCCAGATCCGGCAAGGCCGAGCGCTCGTTATCCTCTACGTTTGAACGAAAGGGGCGATGATCTGAAGGGGCCGACTTCATGTCGGCCCTCTTCTATTTTTGCGCTTCTGTCTATGGAAGCGACTGAGCGCGATGGTCATGGCGCCACGAAATAGACGCTGTTATACGTCACAGGTGCGATTCCGTAGACCGCGCGGCCACCGTGCGATGACACGTTCGTGACAACGCCGCGGTATTGGCAGGAGTGAGGCGTCGATGAGCGATATCGGTTTAACGTGACAACTAATTACTTAAGATTTGCGACCGCGTGCTGCGCAATGGTTGCGCTCAGTGCCTCGAGCGCGTCCGCGGACGGCCTTCCGACCATCAGCGTACCGGTGCTTGCTCAGGCCCCAACGATGGGCGGCGATGTGGACACGACGTGGTCTGGAGCGGCCACGATATCACTCGGTTACGACTTCAACTATCGCCGCGCCGCGACGGAACCGACGACCGTGTATATCGCGCAAGATCGCGACGCGATCGACGTGGCGTTCGTCGTCACTCAACGGTCGGCGCTCACGGCAGCTCAGGTCACCAACGGGCCCGGCGTCGCGAGCGAAGACAACGTCGCCGTTTATCTCAACCCGCAAGGCACCGGCGGATTCGCCTATTCGTTCAGCGCGAATCCGCGCGGTGCGCGGTATCAGACTTCGAGCGAGAACACGGCGTATGAGCCACAGTGGCACGCAGTTGCAAAGGTCACGCCGACCGGGTACACCGTGACCATGCGCATCCCATTCGCGGTGATGCGCTCGGGCGGTTCGACACGCTGGCGCGCGCAGTTCACGCGCGTGACGGTCGCAACTGGCGGTGAGGCCGTATGGTCGTACGTCGTGGGTCAGCGCACGCTCAATGACACAACATATTTCGGAACGATGACGGACATCCACGGACCTGCCGCCGTGGCCGCAGCCCCGGTTCGTACGAAGCCGCGCCTGGGGCTCTACGGACTTGGCGAGCTCACGACCGCGGCGCAAGGCGGAGACACATCGCGGATGGGCGCCGACCTCTCTCTGCCGGTTTCTGCAAACACGTCGGTGGTCGCGACAGTTCACCCAGACTACTCCAATGTCGAAGTTGACCAGCAGACGATCTCGCCCAACGCTTTCCAACGGCAATTCAACGAGGTGCGCCCGTTTTTCACCCAGCTCACGCAGTATTTCGATGGTGCGATCGGCTGCATCAGCTGCCCGACCGCGCTGTACACGCCGGCCATTCCGACATTTCGTGACGGCTACGCCGTTGAGGGGACGCAAGGTCCGTTGTCGTACGCTGGATTCGATGCCATCGGCTTCTCGCGTTCTGATCAGGCAGCTGCGCTCAACTACGTGGGACGCAGTACCGCCTCTACATACGGCGCGTTTATCCAGCAGGTCGGCGTCGATCTGCCTGGCTTCCACGATCGCGTCGATACGCTCTTCACCGGTTATCACGAAAAGCAATCGGGTATATTCGCGTACGCAAACGGCGGTGAGGACCGGAGCAACTTCACGACCGACCCCGCACATGCGGACTACTTCGAGGCCGGAACGGGCTACGCCGGTGCCACTACCACGGCGATCGTGACCTATCAGTCGGTGGGCGCGCAATACCTGCCGGCGGACGGATTCGTCGCACAGACAGACACAGCGGGTCTCGAGACAAATTATTCCCAGACATGGAACTTCTCGCCGAACGCGCCCGTCCACGACGTTGCTATCAACGAATTCACTTCGAACTTCCGCACGCATACCGGGGAACTCGCACAAGTCAACGCGAGCCAGAGCGCTACAGTCGATTTCCGAGACTTGATCCGACTCCAGCTCTTCACCGGATCGGCCGGAATTCTGACGACGCAGAACCTCGTCTTGCCCTTCAACACCAACGGCGAGTATTTGGGGTTCAAAGTAGCGACGACGACCCCGACGTTTGTGCAGCATCTGGCGGGCGCTTACTATCATGGGACTTTGAACAACTGGACGTACGTCACCACACAGCCGTTCATGCATGACATCACAGCTTCGCTCGAGACCGATGAGAATCAATACGTGACTTCGTATCCGGGCGAGAGCTCGGGCCGGCAATGGCTCGAGCGCGCAAGTCTGGACTGGCAGTTCAGCCGCAACTCGTCGTTTGATATCGGAGCGCGCAGGCTGATCGGGCCCAATCTTCCCGTTTCGTTCGCGCCGCCCGACTTCACACCGCTCGACGCCGCGAACATCAGCGTGGCTTATCACTTCCTTTCTTCCAAGAACGAGTTCTATGCCGTGTACGGCGACCCGAACAGCCTCTCGACGAAACCCGCTCTCTTCCTCAAGTGGATCCGCTACATCGGCGCCGAAAAAGGCGCGTGAATCGAACAGGAGCTGGCGATGTCTGAAGGGGCCGACGCTAGTCGGCCCCTTCGTTTGACCTTTTTATCGACCGACGCCTCGATCAATGGAAGCGATTCAGCGTGTTCGCCGCATCGTCAACGAAGTAGACGCTGCCGTTTGGGCCAGGTGCAAGTCCGAAGAGCGCTCCGGACCCAGGAGGACTGCCGGTGTCGTCGAGCAGCGCTCTGGCTACTTGCGAACCGTTTGCGCTCGTCCGCACGAGAAAACCATTGCCTCCGTTCACGGTGAGGATGTCGCCGTTTGCGGACACGGTCAGGCCGAGCGGATCGTTGAGGGAAAAACCCGACGTCAGCGTGGTGCCGATACCGGCGGATGTCGATCGTGTCACCGGGTCGGAAATCGCGGCGATGCGATTGTTGAGACTGTCCGCGACGTAGAGCTTCGAACCATCAGCGCTCAATCCGACACCAGTCGGCCCGATGACAAGCGCCGACGGATCGGTTCGCTCAGCAAATCCTGATCCGATGACCGTCAGCGATTCGAGGAACGGAAGAGAACCGCCCGGAGCAAAGATGTTCAGGCGCACGACGGTTCCGCCGTTGACGATGTGTCCGTGTGCCGCCACCGTTCCGTTCAACACGGTCGTGACGAAGAGCGCGACATTCGTGCCGTCATCGGTCTCTGTCATATCCCACGGTCCGTTGAGCAGAGATCCGTCGAAGGTCTCGACGACTTGGCCGAGGCTGTTTATCACGAGAATGCAGCCGGCTCGTGCGGTACTGGCCATGCCGTTTGTGGTGGGCAGGCTGCCGACAAAGACGAAACCGCCGCGTGAGACCGCAAGCGCGGTGGTGAGGCCGATCCCGCCGGGGCATGATCCCGGCACCTGACCGGCGACGATTTGCGAGAAGACTCTCACGCGACCGCTCGGTGATATCTCCATGACGGTCGTGCCGGTGCCCTGGAGATTTTGCGCGTCGTTGAAGTTGCTTATCAGAATATCACCCGCGGCAAGCGAGCCGTGCGAAACAGGTACGACCACTAGACCATAGGGATTGACATCGCCATTCGGAGGAACGGTTGATGCGATGGTCCGAACGCCGGAGAGGTCCGGGCCATGAAGCAAGCCGGGTGATCGCTGCAGCGGCGACGCCGACGCAACGCTCGCGTATAATAGCGCGCCGGCGGCGGCGAGAGTTGCGGACCGGCGCAGCAAAGCAACGGTCTTCGAACAAGTGTTCAGCACGGACGGATCCTCCAATCGGAACTTGTAAGTGTGAATCCCATCTATCCACCGTCGCTGAAAAAATGATGAAACTAATTGCGCGGCACGGAGAACTCGCAAAAAATATCGAACCTCGTCCCGTGCGTGGCACCTCGAAGATTTCAATTTTGATGGCGGTCCTATTGGCGCTGGCCGCTTGTTCGTCGCCGGATGCCTATCGGCGAGGTGCGAGCATCAGCGAGACGATCGTGATCAAGATACCCGCGGGATTTTCGCAGACGCCGGAGCTTGCGTCGGCGATCTCGCAAGCCGCCACAGCGGCCTCGGACCAAAAGGGCGTCTCCGGATCCGTCAATGTCATGAGCGAACCGCCCGGAATGACTCCGCCGACGCCTTTGGCGAGCGCAGATCCCTATCTCGCTGCGCTACGCGACGCGCAGTTGCATGCGGCGGAGATCGCACGGCTCACTGGACTTCCGCTTGGTCACATAACGAGCGTGCATCAGCAGACGCCGCCGCCACAGTTCGGTCCCCAAAACCGCGTGATGCTCGAAGTGGACTTCGGGCCCGACTTGAGTGTCGTCGGTTTTTCACCGTTTGTCGGCAGCCAACAATACAATCAGGTCACGAATCCGGGTTTGCGCGTGTTCGTCCAAGGCTTTGGAAGAACCGCGGACGACGCGCGGGCTTCCGCGAACGCGTATGAAGGTGCCGTCCGCAAAGCTTCGGCGCAGTTCGGATTGAGCGCTGCCGACGTGCAGATCGAAGGCGGAGCGGTCAATTCTGGGCAGTGACGTTCGTCACGGGGCGGGACAAAGCAAGCGTGCGCCGTTTGACTTGGCGAAACTCAGGGTAGAAATAAAGCGTTACCCTGTGCGGAGGTACCCTTCTCATGTCAATAACAAAACGAACCATTGCCGGCGTCCTGGCTGCCGGACTACTCCTAGGCACGATGCCTGCTTCAGCGGTGCGCGCCGATGGCGGCGCGAGCACGCGCAACATCTTGTTCGGCATCGGCGCGGCTGCGGGAACGCTCATCATCATCAACCATAATCGCCAGGTCCACGAAAAGTACGCGCAGGACGCGCAGACGCAAGCCGCGCTCGCTGCCCAGCGCAACGATGCGCAAGCAGCCTATGCATCGGAAAAGAAGGCCAACGAAAACTTGGCCGCTGCCAACGCTGAGCTCAAGTCGGAAGTAGCCTACCAGCACTCCATCATCACGACGCAGAACAGCAAGATCGCGATGTTGAAGTCGAGCACACTATCGGCGCCCGCATACAGCGCTCCGGCGCGCGTCGCGGCCGCTCCGACCAACGGCACCGTCGCGGACAAGTCAACTGCGCGAACTGTCGCAGTCGTCTCGTACGGATGGGGCACGATCTGATTACGGGTAATTTGCGGCGCACTCTGACGGTCGCTGCCCTCGCGGCGGCAGTTCTGATGATGGGCGCGTGCGCCGCCAACTCGCCCGCTGACCGAGCTCAGAAACTCGCGGACGCCGCGACGAAAGCCGTGTATGCCGACGATCTCTCGGCGCTGACAGCCGACATGAATGCGCAGCTCGTGCCAACCGTGACGCGCGCGCAAGTCGGGGATCTCTCCGACAAGCTGCACGCGCTCGGCGACTATGAGGGGCTCACGCCGACCGCGTCGGATTCGCTCAAGTCGGAGTACGACTTCGACGCCAAGTTCACCAAGGGAACGTGGACAGTGATGGTGCGGCTCGACGCTGACGGTAAGATCGCGGCGTTTCGCGTGGCACCGCAATCAGGGGGCAGTTGATCTGGCGACGTAGTCGTCGACAGCTTCCAACCAACGCCGCTTCTCTTCGCCGCCTGCAAACGAGGCGGCGAAGCCGTTTTTAGCGATCGTCGCGAGCTCACTGCGGCCGAGGGCCATTTCGGCGGCGCGCTCGTATTCGTCAGCGAGCGTGGTCGCGAAGAACGATGGATCATCGGAACTCAAAGAGACGGAGAGACCCGCTGCAAGCCAATCGGGCAGCGGGTGTTTTTCGTTCTTGGGCAGCGCCTGCGTGATCGCGTTACTCGTCGGGCAAGCGTCTATCGTCACGTTGTTGTCGCGAAGCAATCGCACGATCTCTTTGCATCCGCGCGCCGCGACGCCATGACCGATCCGCTGCGCGTGCAGTAATTCGACCGCGTCCAGAATGCTTTCCGCGCCTGCGGCTTCGCCCGCATGAACGGTGCGTCGCAGGCCGACTTGTTTCGCGCGCTCGAAGACACGCTGGAAATCGCGCGCCGGAAAGCGTGACTCGTCGCCGCCGAGACCGACGCCGACAACGCCGTAATCTCGAAGTTGCAACGCAAGGTCGATATCGAGCATGGCTTCCAACTCGCCGAGATTGCGCACCATGTCAAGGATGAGCAATGATGAGAGGCCTGTCTTGCCTCGCGCGTCGGCCATGGCTGCATGGATCGCACGCCCCGTGGCGATGAGATCGAGATCGGGGAAGAACTTGCGCTGCGTTGCCGGCGACCACATGATTTCTGCATGCACCACGCCCTGGGCAGTTGCCGTTTCTAAATAGGCCTTGACTACGTCCGCGAAATCTTTTGGCTTCTGCAGAGATCGAACGACGCGCAGAAACGAGTTGAGAAACGAATCAAAGTCATGACAAAGGAAAGCCGCATCTGCTTCGCCGCTGAAGTCCAGTCCGTTTCGCCGCGCGATCTGCGCATACAGCGCCGGCGACATCGTACCTTCGAGATGCACATGCAGCTCGGACTTCGGTAAACCGATGATCCAAGGACGAAGATCGGCGCTCTGACTTTTGTCGTCCACGTGCGGCGCGTTGCTCACGCCGCGGGAGGTACGGTGGTACTTGTCGTGGTACCTATCGAACGCGGGGTGGAGCAGTCCGGTAGCTCGTCGGGCTCATAACCCGAAGGTCGCGTGTTCAAATCACGCCCCCGCAAGAAATCGAGAGGCGCAACTCCGTTTGACTGGTGTTGCGCTTCTTTTGTCTCGCGACACGACCGTGCGTCAAGGAGATTGCCAGGCCTCACCGCCTACGTCACGCCACTGCTTGTGCGTGATTTGTTGTTGGCTGGGAGTTGTGAAGCACGTTACAAACTGGCCCAACTCGAATCCATCTTGCCAAACAGCCACCACCAAATGGTGTCGCCCGGGCTTAGCGTTAGCTATCGTGAGGGTTCGCGGCCGTTCGGAATCGTGGGCCCGCGAAAACATCGAGTTCGCTAGAACGGGCGCGTCATCGAGTCGAATTGAGATGGCGCCGTCAAAGTCCTGGTTCTCCGCCCCGGGCGTTCCTGGGATGTAAATATCGGCGAGATGCCATGAAACTTCCACGGTCGCATTCTTTACGCTGACCCTCTCAGGTACAATGCGCCAAGTGTCCAAGCCATAATCCCACGCCTGGCAGCCAGAATCAAAGTTCGGATTCGAAAACGGAGAGGGAGACGCGACGTCGGCGCTACTGACATGATTGAAGAGCCGTGCAACTGCAATTATCGCAAGCAGAAGGAACATAACCACGAATTTGACGCTCGGCTCAATTATTCCGGTGTCGCCGTAGTGCTTCTAGCCACAGCCGTCGGATGGTCGAGGGCGCGAAGGTACCTGCGGCTTGCCAGGGTTCCGCAACTACCAAGTCACCCTAAGGGCGACTGCCAGTCCGGTCTTGTCCAACGGGAACTGCAGTCCCCCGCAACCAGTAGTCGGCGCAGCCTCCTTTGTTAAGGGGGCTGCGTATTTCCCATTGGTCTATTCCCAACCGCGTCGTACCGCCGCTACGTCGAAGGCGCTGGGTTTTGTCGACGGGAAACTAGCCCGAGCTGCGCGCCCCCGTAAAACGCCGCGGCGTTATCGCTATGGGGTAAATACGTCACACCGTCATCTCGTCGTGAGAGGTAGGGCGATCGATGTCTCTCTCTGATCCGTCGAAGCGCGCTGCATTGCGAACTCTTGCGGTAGTTACGTTGTCGCTGATCGTCCTTGTCGCGGGCGGGCTAGACTTTCGACGGATATGGGTACCCATCGGTGATTTCGGTTACCGATTGGACGGGGATGACGTGGTCACATACGTCGCCGACAGTTCGCCCGCCGCAAGAGCCGGCATGTTGGTCGGCGATACCGTCGATCTGCCATCAACGCCGCCGCAGTTCCGATATTACGCAATAGAATCCGGCACGCTGGAAGCCGGTCAAAGCATCACCTTTGGGCTCAAGCACGACGGCCACTCGCGGGTCGTCACGCTTGCTTCGGCTCCGCAAGCGACAGAGAACTATTACGCGGCCTATCGCGTCGCCGTGCTTGGCATCGCGATCCTTTACGTTGCGCTCGGCGCCGCGCTCGTGCTACTGCGGCCGAGCGTGATGACGTGGGGATTTTTCCTTTATTGCTTAGCGAACGCGCCCTTCACCTTTTACAGCATCGGCCTCTTCTTCCCGTATCCGTGGCCCTACATCGCGTACCCGATTCAATGGGCGCTCAATTCCGCCGGCATCGTAGGCTTGCTTGTGTTCGCGCTCTGTTTTCTCAACGATCCCTTGAAGCGGTGGCGATCGTCGGCGCTGCGAGCGACGCCGTGGCTGTTCACCGCGTTGGTCGCATACGGAACTTATTACACCTACCTGTGGGGTTGGGTCGGCGGGCCACCCGGCGAGCTGTTCGCCCGCGTTTATGTCGCCATTCCCGCACTGCTCTTGCTCGCGGTGATGTACTTGTTCATCGAAACCTACGTCCACGCTCGCGGCCAGGATCGGCAGCGGATCCGATGGGTCGTCGTCGCGTTCGGCGTGAACTTAGCGATTCAATTCGCCTACAACTACCTCGATATCTATTGGACAGGTGAACCAATTTGGGTCGCGCACGTGATGCAACTCTCGACTGTGATCGTCCCGCTGGTATTCGCCTATGCCGTCATCAGGCACCGCATCATCGACGTGAGCTTCGTCGTGAGCCGGACACTGGTGTTCGGGATACTGACGACGATACTCGTCGGTGCCTTCTCGATCATCGACTGGTTTTTCACAGATTATCTACGCCTCGCTCGGCTAGGAACGATCGCGGAAGTCGGCGCGGTCGTCGCTTTCGGCCTATGGTTCAACGGGCTCCATCGTCGCGTCGATTCTTTCATCGACGCGACCTTCTTCCGCCAGCGCCATAAAGCCGAGGCTCAGCTCGCGCGTGGCGCGGCGGCACTACCGCTAGCTCCGACGACGAACGCAGTCGCGCACTTCCTCGTCAGCGAACCCGTGCAAGCGATGCTATTGGCTTCAGCCGCTCTGTTCCGCCGGAACCGCGACGGTATATTCGTTCGTGAACAGTCAGAGGGATGGAGCAGCGATGACATTTCCCGACTTGGAGCCGAAGATGATCCGCTCCTGATGCTCGCCCAAACGGCGCACGGGCCCCTTTCTCTTTACGACCTTCGCTGGCGCACAGAGGCCGTGCCGGCGGGGCCCGCTCGCCCGGTTCTGGCACTCCCCATCATGGTTCGGCGCGAACTCACCGCGATCGTCTTCTTCGGGTCGCATCTCCATGGCGAGGGCCTCGACCCGGATGAGATCAAGGCGCTCGCCGGTCTGCAGATCGGCGCCGCGGCAGCATACGATCATCTGGACGCCGAGGATTTGCTACGAGAAAACGAATCCATGAAGAGGCAGGTCGCTTCACTAGAGGTGCGGTTGGCGCAAGGGAACATCCAACCAGCGTGACGCTGGCATTTGTGGCTATCGGGGCATAGTCGCCCACCGCGTGCCCAACGCACGCGCGACAACGCACGGCCAACTCCGTCGCGAGGTAGCGCGAGTGGGTCAAATCGACCGTGCTCTAGTCGCTGCAGCCGGCACGGCTGCGCTGCGTCATTGATTCTTGCCGCGCTGAGGCGACGCATCGCGGCCGCGACGCCGTGACGATGTCTGCGCCCACGGCTTTGAGCCTCGCCGTGATCTTCGCCCCGCCGATCTTCCGGAATCCGCTAGGGTGTATAGATCTGTGTAATATTCAGTGCCATCTTCGAAACATTCTGCGGTTGGCCGTCGAAGCAATACAGTTGCCCGTTCACGGTGGCCGAGGCCGGATACACTTGCGCTACCGGCATCGGAGCGAGCACGGTCCAGACGTTGGTCGTCGGATCGTAGGACTCGGTCTGCGTGAGGCCGGCGTTAGACTTAAACCCGCCCGCTGCGTAGAGGAGCCCGTTGATGGCAGCCCCACATCCGGCGGTCGTTTTCTCCGGCATCGAGTGTCTCGGGTGCCAAACCTTCGAGCCCACCGCAAGAATTTCGCTCTCGGCCGTCGCGGCGTTCTTGTTTGTATAGCCACCCGCGACGACGAGGTCGCTGCCGATGGCGCCGACGAACGCTGATTGGCGCGCGAGCAGCAATGAAGGCGCCATCGACCATGCGTTCGTCGACGGATCGTAAACGAACACGTCGCTCAAGCGCGTTACGTTGACGCCGCCGACGACATAGATGTCGCCGTTGAACACCGTCGCATCTTGCTGAAATGCGGAGACGGGTTCGGGTGCCATCGTGGTCCAGGTATTCGAGACCGGATTGTACGCTTGAACGATGTTTGTCGACGCATTGCCTTTGAGAAAGCCACCGATGACGTAAACGATGCCGTTCACAGCCGCGGCAGCAACGCCGCCTCGCGGCGTGGGCATCGGGGCGCCCGTCGACCAGGTGTTGGTAGACGTGTCGTATATGTCGTTCTTAGAGAGGACGGCGGAGTGGTTTTCCCCGCCGATGACGTAGATATTGGAACCAACGGCAGCTGCGGCCATTCCGTGCCGCGCGGTCAAATCTGGAGCGCCACTAGTCCAACTATTGACCGCGGTCGAAGCGCGGTGGAGCGCGCTGCCCTGTGCGCCGTGGACGTATGGCAGAAGGTGCGTTTGATCGCCGCAACCCGCGGCGAGGAGCGCGACAAGTGCGGCGCTGGCCAACACAGGCCGATTGTTCGAGAATCGCGACATGGAATAACCCCTTTTGCGACTCAATAATAGGTGATAGCAAAACGCGGTCCGGGCTCGATACAAATGGTTTGTGAGCTCCGGGGACCGGGCGCTTCCGCCTTAGCCAGGCGCGGACCTGTGGTCGGGAACGGGTGCGAACGTCCTAGTATCGCATATGCGGATTTTGGGAAGGCTTACGGTTCGCGTTTGCGAGGCGGACTCGACGTGACCTTGGCTTGCGCGTTCATCCTGTAGGCGGGCAATCATGGATCGCATCGGAGCTACTCACAGCGCGACGCCACCGGAAACCCCGCGGGAGGCAAGCTGCACTTCGCATCGCCCAAGAAGTGTTCGCCGAGTGATACCGGGCCGGCCGCGAATGCGGCCGGCCCGGTTCACCTCCTAGTGGTTGCCGAGTCCTATCGAACGCATGAGCTTCGGTTGCGCGGCGAAGTTCGCGCGCGGCAGACGCGGCATCGCTTCCCCGTACGGTTTGGCGACGATGCGGTAGTCGAACGAGAGCGTCGATCGCCCGTTGCCGTTTTCGCGCACGGCGAATCCGGTAGCCGACCTGTCACTGATGTACAATCCGCGGCTGTCGCCATTCGGCGTGAGGAAGACGAAGTACTGACGCGTGCGGTCGACGACGCTCGCGAAGTCCGACGCAATCGTCACGTATCCGCGCCCGTTGACGAGTTGGCCCTCGCCCACGTCTTCCATGGTCGGTTCAGCTTCGCGCGGCATGTACGAGATGACGCGCGAGCCCGGCTGATGTGAATTCACACAGCCGGTCGAGCAGACGCCCGCAGTGAAGATCTGCCCGGTGATCGTCTCGTTTCCCGAGTCGTCCACTTTGAGCACCTGGACGTTGCCGCTGTTGACGCCGTCCAGAATGAGAGCTCCACCCACTCCTGTACCGTAGAGGTCCGCGGCGTTGCTTGTCAGCCCTTGACCGACAACACCAATCTGCGTCCCTTCGCCGTCGACACCTTCGACTGAATTGAACGACTGGCCGCCGAAGAGGGTGCTGGAGAGGAACTCGTCGCCGCCGCTGTCGACTCTGAGGACGTGCGTACCTGTGGCGTTTTTGCCGTCGAACAGCGTCGCGTTGTTGTTCGACGTCTCCGCCCGAACGGCCGTACCCGCTCCGCTTACTTTGCCCCAAATGCCGACGCCCGTGACCGCGTCGCCTTTCACACCTGCGCCGATTTTCGTCGTGCCGAACACACCTTTGTCAAACGTTCCGCTGGTACTCGAGTCGGCGCCGATGACGCCCGAGGTACCGTTGGCGAACGTCGTGCTGTTGAAAAACGTAGTCCCCGCGATACCGATTCCTGCTGTCGACGTTCCCTTGATGCCGGGGCCGTTGCCTGTGTTGTCGTACTGGATGCATGGCGACGGGCTCGAACATGTGATATCCGCGGTCGGCTTGTGAGCCGCACGCGAGGTGTCGCCGTGCAAGAACAGTGCTCCGACTAACGTCAGTGAGGCGGCCACCGCCGCATAACGCGAACCGCTGATCATTTTACTAACCCTCCCGAAGCTATTGGTCTTAGATGCAGATCCGCGCAACCCACATCGCGTGCGGATAGCGCGGTTATTGAATCATCGCTATCCGGACGCGCCGGACATGACGTCCTGTCTTAGCGCGGCTTCAATTCATGGAGAATGAATTCGTTGCCCTCGCTGTCGTGCGCGAACGCGAGAAAACAGCCGGGCGTTTCGTAGATCTTCGCGTCGTCCTCAAACGTGATACCGCTCGACTGGCAGGCCGCGACCGCCGCTTTGATGTCGTCGACGCCGAAGTGCACGCCACCCGACTTTTCCCACGGCGCAGTCGGCGGCTTGACGATTCCGAACGTCTCACCCGTTGGAAACGTCCACTCCGCTCCGACGCCAAAACTGAGCGTCGGGGCAAAGCCCAACACGTCGCTGTAGAATTTCGTCGCGCGGTCAACGTCCTTGACGAGATACATCGTCGTGTCGACGCCGCGAATACCGATCTTGCTTGCAGTTGCCATAGCATCACCTTACGACTGGCTGAGGGGTTGAACAGCGTACCGTCCGGCACGGACTTTCTCCTCTCGGAGACGAATGGCGCGCGATATGGCGGAGGGGAAGCGATCCGCGTCTTCTAGACTTCGAGAGCAGCGTTTGCCCTCGGGGTTGGTCGCATTTCTCTTCACCGATATCGAAGGCTCTACGCAGAGATGGGACAAGCACCGCGATGCAATGGACGCAGCGGTTAAGCGGCACGATACGCTTGTGCGTCACGCCATTGAGGCTAACGCTGGCTACATCTTCAAGACAGTTGGCGACGCGTTTTGCGCCGCCTTCGGATCTGCATCGGATGCCGTGAGCGCAGCGATCGATATTCAGCGCGACTTGACGAGCGCAGACTTTGCGGCGGTCGACGGCGTGCGCGTCAGAGTCGGGCTGCATATCGGCGAAGCATCGGAGCGTGACGGCGACTACTTCGGACAAGCGGTGAATCGCGCGGCGCGTCTCATGTCTATCGGACACGGTGGTCAGACCCTTCTCTCCGGCAGAATGCACGATTCTGCCGGCAGCGCGTTGCCGCACGGTGCATCGCTCGTCGATCTCGGGTTGCGTCGGCTCAAAGATCTCACGGAGCCGGAACACGTCTGGCAACTTGACGTCGTTGGGCTTCAAGCGAATTTTCCGCCGTTGTCGTCGCTCGATGCGCGGCCGAACAACTTGCCCGTGCAGCTGACGCGATTGATCGGACGGGACGAGGACGTCGACGAACTGAAGGCATTGATCGCTGCGCGCCGACTGGTAACGTTGTTGGGTTCGGGCGGCGTTGGAAAAACGAGGCTTGCGCTTCAAGCAGTTGCGGAACTCGTAGATCTCTATCCGGACGGGGTTTGGTTCGCCGACTTAGCGCCGATCAGCGATCCGGAACTTGTCTCAAGCGTAGTCGCTCAGACGCTTGGTATGTCACAAGCGCACGATCGGCGGGTCGACGAGGCTATAGTCGACTGGCTAAAGCGTAGAAAAATAGTCCTCGTTCTAGACAATTGCGAGCATCTCGTGGAGACCGTGGCACGGCTTGCCGACGCCATCATGCGCAGTTGCCCAGATATTCGAATCCTCGCGACGTCGAGGCAGGCGTTGGGTCTCGACGGGGAGGTTGTGCACCGTCTACCATCGCTCGCCGTTCCGGCGAGCGCCGGCGTGAGCGTCGCAGAAGCGCATCAGTTCGGTGCTATCGCGCTCTTCGTCGAGCGCGCCACCGCGGCCGACACGCGCTTCATACTCACTGACGACTCGGTGCCGATCGTCGCCGATATCTGCAGGCGTTTGGACGGTATTCCGCTCGCCATCGAGCTCGCGGCCGCGCGCGTCAAAGTGCTTTCGATCCCCAACCTTGCGAAGCGCCTCGACGATCGGTTCAAGATCCTCACCGGTGGGAGCCGGACCGCTCTGCCGCGTCAGAAGACGCTTACGGCACTGATCGATTGGAGCTACGACCTGCTCACAGCGAAAGAGCAGTCGCTGCTTGCGCGCGTTGCGATATTCGCGGGCGGCTTTGGCCTCAATGCCGCGGCGGCGATCTGTGCCGATAACACCGTCGATGAAATCGAGATATTGGATCTGCTGTCCTCATTGACGGACAAATCGCTGGTCGCTGCGGACACTTCAGGTGAGGAGGAGCGCTATCGGCTGCTCGAATCGACGCGAGCATATGCTTTTGCGAAGCTTCAAGATGCCGGCGACCGCGAGCGCATGGCCGCAAGCCACGCTGACTACTACAGGCGGTTGGCTGAGATGGCCGACCAGACGCACGTCTCGGTGCCCGGATCATTATCGCTTGCGCCTTTCGAAGTCGAACTGGACAACTTTCGCGCTGCGCTCGAGTGGTCAATAACTGACGAAAAGGACGTGCCGCTTGGCGCCATCATCGCCGGAAGTTTGGAACGCCTGTGGACCAACGGCGGGCTGATGGCTGAAGGCCGCTATTGGATCGGCCGTGCACAGGCACGTCTTGATGAATCGACGCATCCGGAGCAAGGGGCGCGACTCTGGCTCGGGCTTGCCGGCATATGCCACGCAAAGCCCAAACATGATTGCGCGGTGCGAGCGCTAGCGCTGTACGAAAAGCTGGGCGATCGCAGGCGCGCTGCGTGGTCACAGTTTGATTCAGCGTTCGCTCTCTATCAAATGGGCCGGACCGACGAAGCAGAGCGCGAGTGCGAACGTGCGCTAGTCGCAAGTCGCGACTGCGGCAATACGCGAGGCATCGCTGTGTGCCTCAATCTGCAAGGGCTTTTCTATCGATCTCCTGGCCATAACACCGTCGACACGCGCAACTTCTTCTCCCAAGCCCTCGAGATATTCAAATCGGTTGGCGACGCTTCTGGCATGGCCGTGGTCCTCGGAAATATTGGCGAGTTCGAGTTCTTCGGGGGAAATCTTGACGCCGCGATGACCATGGTCCGGGAGGCTCGCGATATCGCGTCGCATACGCACAATACGTTCTATCTTGCTATCAACAACACAAATCTTGCAGCATACTGTATCGCGAACGGCGACTATGACGCAGCGCTCCCGGCCGCGCGCGAGGGCCTAAAATGTGCGCTGCAGGAACAACACGTGCTCGGCATCGCGATCGTATTGCAGCATTTTGCGCTCCTCGCCGCTATGCGAGGCGATGCGCACGACGGTGCCCGACTTCTAGGATATGTCAACGGGCGTTTTCGCGCTCTAGGCTACGAACGCGAATACACCGAGAAGTGGTGCCTTGAGAAGTTGATGGTCGCGCTTCGAGAGCACCTGACCGACTCGGAGATGGAAAAGCTCACGATCGGCGCAGCTTGGACGGATGATCGAGCAGTCGAATTCGCGACGTCGATGTAGGCGCGCGAGGAGGATCGCGATGTTACCCAAATTACCTGACCCCGTCGAGAACTATCTGATGGCAGAAAAGGCGAAAGATGCGGATGCGATCGCACGTTGCTTTGCTGAAGACGGCGTGGTTCATGACGATGATGAAGATCATCGAGGCCGTGATGCGATTCGGCGTTGGAAGAGGGAGGCGGACGCGAAGTATACTTATGCGCTCGAACCTTTGAGCGCAACTGTGGACAGAGACATAGTCATCGTGCGCGCTCGTCTTGAAGGTAATTTTCCAGGAAGCCCAGTCGAACTCGACCACGTCTTCAAGATTGCGAACGACACAATTGTGTCGCTGGAGATCGGGTAACCCTATCACCAAAGAAGGTAATAATCGCTTACTCCTCGCGACCGTCTCTGCGTCGATTGCGCTGACGCTTTCTACGACATATTTTACGTCGGCGAATCCAAGTATCGCGTCGTCCTCAACTCTTCTTCTCTCGCCTCACATCCACCGCCGAGACGTTTACGTGTGGGTGGGCCATATCTCCGACAGGTCTGTGGAAAACACGGAACATGGTTCTGTCGACCAATACGATCCGTCAACCCTGGCAATCAAGTGCTCCGTCGCACGTGGAGGATCAAACGATTTCATTCTGTCGAGGATGATTTTTCTCCATATCCCGAGCCTGTACACTGAATCGAACGATGCGACTATCAGGAAGAGAAAGTTTTCGGCGCAAAATGAACAATTGATACGAACTTCGATCATCATCCGGCATGGACATGAGTTCCAACTCGACGGGCCGCCGCTGGGCGACGATCCGTTTTGCAAATTCTACTCTGCGCCGATGTTCGGCATTCCACCCGCTACTCTGCGGGTTGGCAGCTCGTGGCACTTCGACCGAAAGTCGTTTGTAGATTGGTGTCGATGGTGCAAAGGGACGACAACAGTCACGATGCTCGACGCACGAGCACGCCTCATAGCCTTGCGCGTTCGGCTAAGCGGCTTAGGCGGTAGAAAGATTGATGATGACGACATCGTGATTAGAGACGGCGGCATCGTCCAGAGCGAGTTTGATCGCGCTGCATTCGCCGATGTTTCGGCGATACCCAAAGACATCGGCACTCCAAGCTCTGTCGCATCGTGGACTCTGCTGGAATTCCCTGGCCCAAAGTCCCATATAGGCGGCGAGCAAAGGTAGTATCTGCGCGCGAACGTAAGCGACATCTGGCAAAATAGCCCGCTTGATGAGGTTGGTCTCCATGCTTGCTCGCCTTTCTCTAGCTGCCGCAATTCTGACGTTTGCGCTCGGCACCGCAGTTGCCGCCGCGGCGACATCACCGATCGAGATCGGCACAGTCACCGGCGTGCGCGACTTCGGTACTGCTCCGGCAGGAACGCGTGTGCGCGTCGCGGTCGTCCTGAACTATCATCGCGATGCAGAGCTCGAATCGCTGACGCAAGCGCAAGCCGACCCCGCCTCGCCGCTCTTTCATCACTTCCTAACGCCGGAGCAATTCTCGAACTACTTCGCGCCCACGCCGGCGGAGTACGGGCGCGTCATCGCATCGCTGCAGCGCGGCGGGCTGACGATCACCCACGTCTTCTCGAACCGTACGGTTGTGGACGCGTTGGCGTCCGCGCCGGTGGCGGCGAGATATTTCAACACCGATATTCACCGTGTTCTCACAGCTGACGGTAGACTTACGTACACGAATATTCGCCCCGGCATCGTGCCCGCAGAAATCGGCGATCTCGTTTTCAGCGTTCAAGGCTTGGACGCCGTCGGTCGCATGCGGCCGACCATCGCGTTCGGTCCGAGGACAGGTCGACGCATCGTCGCTCCGGCGATCAGCCCGGATGTCAAACCCGTCTTCGGCCCGGACGGCGGATACGGACCGCTTGTTTTTACTCGCTCGTACGATTTGCCGTCGCTGAAGGGATTCACCGGCACCGGCCACGCGTCGGGCGTCGCGACTGACGCGGACTTCCTCGACAGCGATCTGAATTCGTTCCTCGCATATTTCCGCATCAATCGAACGGGCCCCGCGACTACGCGCGTTCTCGTCGATGGCGGCCCGCCACCGGGCGACGGACCCGATTCGGTCGAGACCACGCTTGACGTCGAGCAGATCACATCGCTCGCGCCCGGCACAGCGCTCTACGTCTACGAAGTGACGTACGATGAACCGACGAACGCGAATTTCATCGACATTTTCAACCAGGTCGTCAGCGACAACAAAGTCGACACGCTCAACTCGAGTTACGGCTATTGTGAGACGGCGATCCACAAAGGCTATCCAGCGTCGCTCAATACGGTCGCCAAGCAAGGCAACGCGCTCGGCATCACGTTCCACTCGTCGGCCGGCGACACAGGTTCGTCGTGGGATGGCTGCTCGGGCGTGGCGGTGGGGACGCCGGTCGACATTCCACACGGCGAAGCCATCGGCGGCACAACGCTTTCGGTCGACAGCAACGGCAACGAAACTGGCGAGATCGGCTGGAATAGCACGGGCGGCGGCGTCTCGAAACTCTTCGTGGTTCCGTCATGGCAACAGAATGTGCCGCATATCATCAAGGGCGGGCGCAACCTTCCGGATCTCGCCTTCGACGCCGACCCTGGCACCGGCGGATCGTATTTCTTCGGCGGATCCTGGTCAGGCCCGATCGGGGGAACATCGATGTCGTCGCCGATATTCGGCGCGTCCCTGACGGAGATCAATCAGGTCGAAGGCGCGCGCGCAGGCGACTTCAACGTGACGCTCTACAAGACGTGGCTTACGCATGGCTATGGCAACGGCACGACCGCCAATTTCCGCGACATCACGGCCGGCAACATTCCGCCGTATCATGCTGGGCCGGGATACGATCAGATGTCCGGAATCGGCGCGATGCTCGTCAACAACTTCGTCAAGTTGTTCCGCAGGTAGGCGGCAACAAGGCCGTTTAGCCCTGCATCATCGCGGGTAGGCCGAAGCCGTCGTATTGGACCACGGTCATCAGGCCGCTCATCACGTCATGGTTGTCGACCATGTGTGCGATGATGTGGCAGTGCAATGGCCAGACGCCCGGATTGTTCGCCAGAAAATCGATGTCGATCGTCTGACCGGGCTGCACCGGCACGGTGTTCATGATCTGCGGCCGATCGAGCGGACTGCCGTCTTGCGCGATCACTCGGAACCAATGGCCGTGAAGGTGGATCGGATGCGCCATGTTCGTGAGATTCCCGAAACGCACACGAACGAGATCGCCTGATCGCACTGCGATGGGTTGCGTCGCCGGAAAAGTCTTGCCGTTGAAGCACCAGTACTCGACCATATCCATGCGATCCATCGAGTCGCCTATTCCTGGCAAGGGATCGGCGCCCGGTTTGGCGGCCATGTCGGTCATCAGCATGCCGTCGGCGAGTATAGCTTGTGCTTCTGCAGTCCGCGCTTTCTCCCACGGGATCGAACCGATGAAAATCGGTATGTCCGACGCATAGCGCGGTTCGCGCCCGTCGACTTGCGGATCGACGATGAACATGCCGCTCACCGACGCAAACTCCAGCTCGTGGAGATGGCTGTGGTACATATACGTCCCCGCTTGGGGCGCGACAAAACGATAGACAAAGGTTTCATCCGGGCGAATCGCTTGCTGCGAGAAACTGCCCGACCCATCCATGGTGAACGGTATCGGAATTCCGTGCCAGTGGATCGAGGTGGCCTTGGGCAGGCGGTTGACGACCGTGATCTCAAGTTCGTCGCCCTCGCTGGCTCGCAATATCGGACCGGGCGATGCGCCGTTGACGGCGTGTACAGGTACGCGGTGTTTCGGCAATGGTTCAACCGTCGCAGCCGCGAGCGCGAGTGTGAAACGCTTCGTCTGACCGCTTCGGCTGACTGAGTCCGCGGGTTGCAGCGGCGGCAAAGCGCGCAGGCCGGCCGTGGTGAGACGGTCCAGTTCTGCATCTGCCGTGGGGGGCGACGAAGCGTTCGGTCCGGTCGCTCCGGCCATAGCTTTGCCGACGTTCGTCAATGCCAGTCCGAACGCGCCGGTGGCTCCCAGTCTGAGGACGTCTCGTCGCTTTAGCATGTGGCCTCGCGGGTTAACGATGTTCTCCGGCGCACAATTGTATGGCGCGCGCGTTTCAACCTTGGCGCGCCGCGTACCGATCGCAGACTTTATCCTGACTGGATTTTGGATCAGTCGGGCTGGGGCCAATCCAACAGCGCAACTCGCGGCGTTGGCCTTCCGATATAGTATCCTTGCAGTGTGTCGCAGCCCGCATCGGCCAGGAATCGGGCTTGCTCTTCGGTTTCTACGCCTTCGCCCGTGACGGTCATGCCGAGCGCCTGGCTGAGCGCGATGATGCCGCGCGTAATGGCGACGTCTTCTGCCTTGGTCGGCAGGCCGCGTGTGAACGAGCGATCTATTTTGACGGTGTCGAACGCGAATGAACGCAGGTAGGCGAACGAGCTATACCCGATGCCGAAATCATCGATTGCGATCTTCACACCCATCGACCGCAACGATCGTATCGTGCCGGCGCCCGCCTGGATATCCCGTACGACCGCGCTCTCGGTCACTTCGAGCGTCAGTCGGCCGGCCGGAAGTCCGGAGGAGCGCAACGTGTCGCCGACGAGCGATATAAGGTCGGGATGTGAGAACTGTCTCGCAGAGATGTTGACAGCAACCCATGGATCGACGGCGCCGCCGCTGTGCCAACCCGACGCTTGAGCGCATGCTTGGCGCAAGACCCATTCGCCGATCGGAACGATAAGGCCGGTCTGCTCGGCGAGCGGGATAAATCGATCGGGCTGGACGAGGCCGAGCGTCGGGTGTTCCCATCGGATCAAAGCTTCGAACCCACGGAGTCCGCGAGTTGCGGCGTCGGTGATGGGTTGGAAGTGCAGCCGGAATTCATCGCGGCCTAGTGCACGATAGAGATTGTTCTGGAATTCGAGCCGTGCGTCTGCTTCGGCGTGCATGTCAGCGCTGAAGAAAGCCACTTGACTTCCGCCGCTCTCCTTTGCGGTGTGCACCGCGGTATCTGCTTGGCGGATGAGCGACTCGCTGTCGGTCGCGTCCCCCGGATAGATGCTGAATCCGGCGCTCGCGTTGACGAACAGTTCCCGTCCCCCGATGACAAACGGCTCCGAGAAGACGCCCGTCACCTTGTCGGCGAGCAGAGTCAGATCGGGCGCTGACGCGACGTCGGCGAACACGATCGCGAATTCATCCGAACCCAATCGCCCCACGGTGTCGCCGCGCCGGACGACGGATGACAAGCGGTCTCCGACGGCCTTCAGCAGCGTGTCACCAGCGGCGTGACCCAACGTATCGTTGATTGTCTTGAAGCGATCGACATCGAGGCAGCACAACGCGACGACCTTGCCGCGCTCGAGAGCTCGCCCCATCGACTCCGACAGCCGCACTTCGACCTGCATGCGATTGGGTAGATTTGTCAGGACATCGAAGTTGGCGAGACGCACGAGTTCGCTCTCGGCGATTTTGCGTTCCGTGATATCCAAGACGCTGCCAAAGCCGCGCGTCGCGGCCCCGCTCTCATCTACGTCGTATCGCCCGACATTTTGGATGTGCCGAACGCTTCCGTCCTTGTGATTGACGCGGTGATCGATGCTCCACGATGAACCGGCCCGCATCGCGCGTTCAATGGCCCCTGCCACGAATGCCGCATCGTCAGCGTAGATGATATCGCCGAGAGCGGTGAAGTCTGCCGGAATCTCGTCGGCAGTCCGCCCGAAAATGCGCAGCAGTTCGTCGGTGATCGTGCGCTCGCCGCTCTGACGGTCGAACGTCCACGTGCCGAAGCGGGCCAGCTTCTGCGCTTCGGCAAGGGTCTTCTCAAGACTGATGCGCTCGGTCACGTCGATGCAAAGACCAGCCACGCCGATGATCGCGCCATGCGAATCACGGAGTGGTTCGACATGACTCTCGTACGTACGATCGCCGAAGGAATCCATGTAGTCGCAGGATTCGCCGGCGAGCGCCTGCTCGTGCGAGCTTAGCGTCGGGCCCGTCGGATCGTCGAACATCGTGCGCAGATTGTTGCCGACCATAGAATCGTCTTCTGCGCCAAGCCGCCGCAGCGCTCCACCGATCGAGGTCTGAAGGGTGAGATTCGTATCCGTCACCCACAGGATAGCCGGCATGTGATTGATCAGGCGGCGGATCCGTCGCTCGTGATCGAGCCGTTTATCTTCGGCGTCGTGCCGCAACGTGATATCAAGGAAGTATACCGCGATGCCATCGGGTGTCGGGCGGACGCGCGCTTCATACCAGTGTCCGTTGAGCAGCGAGCGGAATTCGAACTGTGAGGAGATGCCGCGAAGCATAGCGTCCTCGTAGCGCTGCCGATGCTCGGCCTGCGAAAAGGACGGAAACCACTTCTCGATCGGTTCACCTACTAAATCTTCGGCGGGGCGAGAAAAGAGCGACTCTACGGTCACGTTGACGAATTTGATCTTCCACGCACGGTCGATGTGCACGAAATGTTCGACGATACTCGCGAGCACTTCGGTCAGGCGCTCCGCCGTTGCGATCGCCATTGAGCGCGCGCGCAGACCTTCTGTCGCGATTGCGATAACGCCGGCCACCGTCAACGCGAAACGAACGTCGTCGTCGTCGAAACGCTTCGGGTGATTGACGTAGCCCACCAGCGAGCCGTAGTCTCGCGTATCGGAGCGGATCGGAATACCGATAGCGGCTCGAACCGAATAGCGGTCGAGGAACCATGCGGAATCCGCCGGTTTGTCCGTGACATCGATCTCGGGGACCGCAACGACGCCGCGCGAACGAAACGATCTGGCGGCGAGCGAGTCGCCTTCGGTGTCGAACGAAACCTCGTCGAAAGCGCCCTGCCAACCTTCGGCCACAACGCACGTCAACGTGCGATCGCCGTATCGATAGTCGTAACCGAGGACGAAGTCGACCGCTAGACCGTCGCGCAGCAGTCGCGCTCCAAGGCGCTTTAGCTCCACGTCGGACTGCTCGACGAGCGCGGCCTTGGCGAATTCGATCAGCGCTTCCTGACGCCTCACCTGCTGGAGCAAGACCGGTGCTGGGACCGGTGCCGCTTCGGCTGCCTGGCGCGCGCGCTTTTTCGCAGGCGCATCTTCGTTTGAGACGCTGATCAGCATCGCATGGCGGCCGGCGTACGTTATCGGTGTCGCGAAGCCTTGGATTCGCGTGACGTGCCCGTCGACATCGGCAATCCGAAAGCGCACGACTCGAGGGCCGGCGCCTTTTTCTTTTTGGAGGCTTTGCCGGATGAATTCTTCCTCGTCGCGTGCGATGACGTCAGCCAGTTTGAGGTTGAACAACTTGCGGCGTGCGTAACCGAAGAGCGAGATGGCCGCGTCATTGGCGTCAACGAGCGCACCGCTCTTGATGTCGTAGGCGAACACGGCATGGCCTGCGCTGCCAAAAATTTGTTGGAACGTCTGCTTCGTGGTGTCGCGCGCAGTCTGAGCCAAAAGCCTAATCCCGTTGCGGTGCCGTCTTTGTGCCTTCTATTGTTTTCGGACTTCCGCTATCGTCCCGTGGAGAGAAGATGCCGGTCTTGAATCCAGGCGTGACGCTTATCACACCCCAGCTCGGAGTCTGAAGGGGCCGATTTTATATCGGCCCTAGCAAGCGCAACGTGGGCCGACCTGAAGTCGGCCCCTTCAGTAGGGCAAGCATCGCTTGCCCGCGTAGGCGGCGCACATGGATTTGGGAATACGAAATCGCGTCGCGCTCGTCACCGGGGCGAGTTCAGGTCTGGGAGAAGCCGTCGCGCTTGCGCTCGCAGCCGAGGGAGTACGCCTCGCGATCGCAGCGCGGCGGCGAGATCTGCTCGACCGCGTGGCCGCAGAAGCGTTGGCGCGAGGCGCAGCCGACGCCAAGGCGTTTGAGGTTGATGTCGCAGATCCAGCGTCGGTCGACGCGCTTATGGCGGCGGTGCGGCAGGCCTATGGCGCGCCGGAGATCCTCATCGCAAACGGGGGCGGCCCGAAGCCTGGGGCGGTCGAAAATCTATCGCTTGACGACTGGGATGCGGCATATCGTCTCGTCCTGCGCAGCATGCTCCAGCTCGTCCGCGCGTGCGTCGAGCCCATGAAGGCGCGCGGTTGGGGACGCATCGTCGCGCTGACGTCGAGTTCTGTGAAACAGCCGATCGCCAATCTCGCACTCTCGAACGCGTTCCGCGTCGCGCTGGTCGCCGCGCTCAAAACGCTGTCAGCCGAAGTCGCAAGCCATGGCGTCACAGTCAATTCCATCGCCACAGGGCGTGTGCTCACGGACCGGTTACGCCGCCTGAACGGCGACGACGCGTCGATCGCGGCCGCAGCAAAGCTTGAAGTCCCGATCGGGCGCGTCGCGACGCCAGAGGAGTTTGCTCCGCTTGTCGCATTTCTGTGCGGCGTTCCGGCGAGCTATGTGACCGGTCAGACAATAGCCATCGATGGCGGGCTTATCCGCGGGTTGTTCTAGCGCCCCCGCATCATGGCGCGTGCAGCGCCCTGAAAAACGCGTAGACGACGAGCGGCACCGCGATGAGCACGTAAATGCGTAAGACCCACAGCACTATGATCGTGCCCGCGCCCAGCTTCCGTCGCGGATACGGTTTCGTCGTGATCATCTCGCCACCAGATTTGGGAATACGACCACAAGGCCGTACGTCGTCCCCATGGCTGCGATCACGACGATGATAATACCGCCGGCGAGATTGCTTCGCCAGTGGTTGGCGAGCCCGCCCATGATTTCGCGGTCGTTCGCGAGCAGCAGCAAGAACAACAGCGCCGGCGCCATGAGCAGCGTGGCGATAACGTTCACGGTCAGCGTCATCGCAAGTAGCGGCGCGCCAGGGATGAGCACCAGCGCCGCGGCGACCATAGTTGAGATGATCGCCGAAAGATAGAACGGCCGGCCGGTGGCGAAGTCAAGATTCAAGCTGTGTCCGCGGCGCAGCACTTCTCCGAACGCATACGCCGAGCTCGTCGAGATCGTCATCGCAGCGACGAGACCGGCTTCGATGATCCCAAGCGAGAAAAGCGCGGCGCCCGTTGAGCCTATATATGGCCGCAAAGCGCTGGCGAAATCCGCGCCGCCCGAATAGTTCGCGACATTCACGTGATGCGTGAAAAGCGGGTTCGCCGCGATCAGCGTCGCGATCGCAGCGAGCACCGCGAGGGTCGAACCGATAGCGGTGTCTGCGCGTCCTTGCGGCAGGTCTTTGACGGTCAATCCCTTGTCTACCACTGCGCTTTGTTGAAAGAAGATCATCCACGGCGTTACAGTGGCGCCGACGTTCGCGAGCACGAGCACGATGAACGCCGCGTTGACGCCGCCGGGCAGCGGACCCCACGTCCCCAGCGCATGTACGATCGCGCTCGCGTCGGGGTGCGCCATCAGTGCTGCAGGGATGAAGAGCAGATTCGCAGCGCTCAGAATGAGGACCGCGCGCTCCCACGTGAAGTATCTCCTCGCGGCGAGCGCGGTTATGACGATCATAAGCCCGATCGGCACGGCGACAAACGGCGAGATCCCGAAGTAGGCGGCACCGGCGCGAATCGCGATGAATTCGGTCACCAACGTGAGCGCATTGCCGACGAACAGGTCCAACATCGCGAAGTAACCCCAGAAGGGGCCGAAGCGCTCGAATATCAGTTCGGCGTGTCCGCGCTGCGTAGCGATGCCAAGGCGGACGGTCATTTCTTGCACGACGAATGCCATGACGAACGTCAGGCAGATGAACGGCACAAAGAATCCGACCCCGTACGACGCGCCGGTCGTGGCATACGAGAGCATGCTCGGTCCGTCATTCTCTCCGAGCATGACCAAGATGCCGGGCCCGACGAGAAGTAAAAGGACGAGCAGCGGCTTACCGGCAGCCCGGGCGAGGCGAACGATGCGGCGATCTTGCGCGCGCAGCGCCTCTTCGCGAGCCGTCGCCGCCGCCGTCGCCACGATCAGCGCGCCACGCAGCGGACTCGTCCAGCTGCGATCAGCGAAACGACGATGTCTTGGTCCGCCGTGCGCAATGTGATTCCCGAGCGATTGCTGACGACGGTCGCGCGCATCCCCGGCAGGACGCCGAGCGCGTCCAGCTTGCGCACGACTTTTTCGTCGCCGTCGTCGAGACTCACGACGACGATCTTCGTGCCAGGCACTACCGTGGCCAGGGTCAGCTCGCGTCGCTCTCGCTTCTCGCTGCCCGTGCCTGGAATCGGATGGCCGTGCGGATCGCGTTTTGGATTGCCCAAAAAGTCAGACAGTCGCCGCGCTACGTCGTCGGAGATCGAATGCTCGAGTTTCTCAGCAGCGCGATGAAGGCGTTCGAGCGGCACGCCGAGTGAGCGATAGAGGAACGTCTCGACGAGCCGGTGGCGGCGAACCACTCGCACCGCAAGGCCGAGGCCTCGCCGTGTCAGCGTGAGAGCGTCCGCGCGGCGGCGCGCGCGGCCGATGAGACCGTCGTGCTCTAACACTCGCCGGATCTTGCTCACTGAGGCTCGTGAAACGCGAAGATGGCGTGCGAGAACGGCCGCCTTCACGGCGCTACCATCGCTGAGATGATAGATCGCCTTCAGATAATCTTCGCGCGCCCGATCGCGCGAACGATCCGTCTGTTTGTTAACCATGGTTTCCAATCTTAATTCGTGATTTGGTGTAGAGCGGACCTTTACAATTTCTCTGAAGGGGCCGGTCTTATTTGAAGGGGCCGGTCTTATTTGAAGGGGCCGATTTTATATCGGCCCGGGCGAACGTAATGTGGGCCGACGTAAAGTCGGCCCCTTCAGGGCGGTCCCGGTTTAGGTATCGCGGATCAGCGAGTCGAGGCGCGCGACCGTCTCGACTATGTCCGCGTCTGTCGTGCGCGGATTGAGCGTGCACATGCGGACCACGATCCGCCCGCGCAGCCGAGTGGTCAGCACAGCGGCATATCCGCTCTCGGTCAGCGCTCGCGCAGCAACGCGATTGCGCCGATCTGCGTCGGCGTCGGTCATCGTCGCCGGCTGATACCGAAACGTGACGACGCCCATGCTCGCGCGCGAACACACGCGCCAGCCGGAGAGCTTGCTCACAGCGCGTTCAGCGACCTCGGCAAGTTCGAAACCGCGCTCGATCGCTGCGCCGAAAGCGTCTGCGCCGAACACTTGCAACGACATCCAAAGCTTAAGTGCGCGAAACGGCCGAGTGAGCTCCGGGCCATACTCCCAGAAATTCGTCTCACTGCCGACTGCATCGGCATCTTCCATGTAATCCGGAACGTTGCTGAATGCTCGCTGCAACTGCGCCTTGTCGCGAACGACGACGCATCCGCAGACGTACGGCTGGAACATCCATTTGTGCGGGTCGACCGAGAACGAATCGGCGCGGCTCAATCCGCGTAGCAGCCTGCGGCCGCGTTGGCTCAAGATCGCGCCCGCGCCAAGTGCGCCGTCCACATGATGCCAGAGCCCTTCGCGATCGCACACGTCCCCGAGGCGCTCGAGCGGGTCGACCGCGCCGGTATTCGTCGTGCCGGCATTGGAGATCAGGCAGAATGGCAGTCGCCCCGCGGCGCGATCGGCGGCAACGCCCGCTTCGAACTGCCCGAGATCGATCGCGAAATCCTCGCCGGTCTCGATCTCGCGGACTTGCTTGGGCAGAAATCCGAGAATGCGCAATCCGCGGCCGATCGATGAGTGCGTTTGATCGGAACAATAGACGACGGCGCGCTGTCGATCCGGCGCGGCAAGTTTACACTCGCGTGCGGCGTGCAGCGCGGTGAGATTCGCCATCGATCCGCCGCTCGTGAACAGGCCGCCCGCGGTCGCGGGCATGCCGGCGAGTTGGGCCAGCCACGCGATCGTCTGCAACTCGATGGCACCGGGCCCCGAACCTTCAAGCCATGTTCCGGCGAAGACGTTTGCAGCCGACACAAGCATGTCGGCGGCGATGCCGACGAAGTTCGCGGGACCAGGCACGAACGCGAAATAGCGCGGATGGTCGGCGCGGCCCATGAACGGCAGCGCGTCATCGATGACGCGGCGCAGCACGACGTTCGGGTCGCTCGGTCCGGAAGGCAACGATTCGCTGAACTTCGCTGCTAGATCAGCGTGCTTCGCGCGCTGCAGCGCGGGCAAGTCCGCTAACTTCAGGCGATACGAGATCGCCCACTCGATCACTTCGCGCCCGAGCTTGTGCATCTCGTCGGGCGACAGATCAAGCTGCGCGTCGTTGCGCCGCGGTGGCACCGCGCTAGAGATTTACGCGGCTCATGTCGGCGTAGCGCGCGCCGGCGCCCGCGCCGACCGGCGCCACCGCCTCGATTTCGGCGAGATCCGCCTGACTCAGCGACACATCTGCCGCTGCGCAGTTCTCCTCGAGCCGCGCGCGCCGCCTCGTGCCCGGAATCGGAACGACGTCGTCGCCGCGCTGCAAGAGCCAACTCAACGCCAATTGGCTCGGGGTGAGATTCTTGCGCTTGGCGATTTTCTCCAATGCCTCCACGAGCCGCATGTTGCGCCGGAAGTTCTCGTCTTGGAAGCGCGGATGATTGCCGCGGAAGTCGCCATCTTCGAATTGCTTTGGATCCTTGATGGCGCCCGTGAGCAAGCCGCGGCCCAACGGCGAGTACGCGACGAAACCGATGCCGAGTTCCCGAACGGTCGGGAGGATCTCCGCTTCAACGTCGCGCGCGAAGAGCGAGTACTCGGTCTGCAGCGCCGTGATCGGATGGACGGCGTGCGCGCGGCGGATCGTGGCGGGCGCGGCTTCGCTCAAGCCGAGATGCCGTACTTTGCCTTCCTTTACAAGGCCGGCCATCGCCCCTACGGTCTCCTCAATAGGCACGTTTATGTCGACACGGTGTTGATAGTACAAGTCGATGTGGTCGGTGCCCAATCGTTGAAGCGACGCTTCACATGCTTTGCGCACGTATTCCGGTCTGCCATTGATGCCGATCCACGTTCCGTCTTCGCCGCGCTCGTTGCCGAACTTCGTGGCGAGGACCACCTTCTCGCGCCGATCCGCGATCGCGCGCCCTACGAGGCGCTCGTTCGTGAACGGTCCATACATATCGGCCGTGTCCAAGAAATTGCAACCGAGTTCGATCGCCCGATGAATCGTGGCGATGGACTCCGCGTCGTTTGAACTGCCGTAGAATTCTGACATCCCCATGCAGCCGAGCCCGATGGCAGAGACTACCAAGCCGCGCTTTCCGAGTGTCCGTCGTTTCATCATGCACGTGGACTTGCCGATGCCGCCTTTGTCCTCCTCGCATCGGGCGCGGGACCGCGTCGTCGGGTCCGCGAACAGTCCGCGCGGCGTTATAGAGGTGCGCCGTCGCTTTGATGACCCGGCTGTTCGTCACGCGACCCACATTGGCCGCCGTCGTCGCGTTCTTGGCGTTGATCGGAGGGACGATTGCGGCGTTCGGCTTGCGCGAGCAAGAACTGCCGAACGTCGACTTGCCGGCCGCGACCATCATCGTCTATTACTCCGCGGCAACCCCGGCAGAGATGCGCGATACCATCATCCGGCCGATCGAAGATCAGCTTGCGGGGGCGCCCAGCCTCCAGCATCTCCAATCGTCGGCGCAGCAAGGCGTCGCGTTGATCACCGCAGTGTTCAGTCTCAAGTCCAAAGCCGACGATGACCTGGCCGAAGTCCAGCGCCGGCTGCAAGCGGCGATGCCGAATCTGCCGGCGGACGTGCCCGAGCCGCGCGTCGTGCTCTTCGATCCCGGTCATGCACCGGTCGTAACGCTATCGGTCGCGTCGGCGTCGCTGAAGCCCGGCGCGCTTTCGGCGCTCCTCACCAATAAAGTCATTCCGGCGATCGAGCAGATCTCAGGCGTGAGCACAGTCGAGGCCGACGGGCTGCTCTCCCCGTCGATTCGCGTTGAAGTCGACCCGGCGAAACTTGAAAAGCAGGGACTGACGCTGCTCGATATCACGAACGTCATCGCCGGGAATGCGGTCAGCGCTCCCGGCGGCACGCTCACCGAGGCCGGTCGCGAGACCGGCATCAATATCCGCAGCGATCTCTCTGATCCGGCATCGGTCCGCGCGCTGCCCATTTCCGGCTTGGGCGTGACGATAGGCGACGTCGCGCGCGTCAGCAATGCCGATCAGCCGCAGCGGATCTTCGCCTATGTCGGCGGCAAGCCGAGCTTCGTGTTGAGCATCGCCAAAGCCGAAGGGACGAGCGAAGTGGACGCCGCGCGCGGCGTCATCCAATCCATACCCCTACTTGAGCAAGAATTTCCCGGTATCACGCTGCACGTGATCGACGATAGCTCGGCATACACGGCACACGCGCTCGCCGGCGTCGCTCGGACCCTGGTCGAGGGCATCGTGCTCGTCGCGATCGTCATGATCTTTTTTTTGCGGACGTGGCGCAATGCGGTGGCCGTCCTCATCGCCATCCCCGCTTCGCTCTGCGTGACGCTGATCGTCATGCGGATCATGAACTTCACGCTCGACACAGTGTCGCTGCTCGCCATGACGCTCATCACCGGAATTCTCGTGGACGACTCGATCGTCGTCTTGGAGAACACAGAGCGTCATCACGAACTCGGGCAGCCGCCGATCGACGCCGCTATCACCGGCAGGCTCGAGATCGGTCTCGCCGCGATCGTCATCACGCTCGTCGACGTCGTCGTTTTCTTACCGATAGCGTTTCTGCCGGGCATAGTCGGCAAGTTCTTGACGGAATTCGCGGTCGTCGTCGTCGTCGCCACGATGTCGTCGCTTTTGGTCTCCTTCACCATAACGCCGGCGCTGGCCGGCAACTGGGCGCTGCGGACGAAGACGCGATTCGGCGGCCTGATCGGTGCGTTCACGCGCATGTTCGAGCGCATCCGCGACTGGTATGCCGACCGCGCGCTGCCGGGTGCGCTCGCGCATCCCTGGCTCGTGGTCTTCATCGCGGTGGTCACGCTTGGGGGAGCGCTCGCGCTGATCCCACTTGGCGTCGTCGGTTTCGATTTCGATCCGCCGCAAGACAACGGTGAGATCTTCGTCCAACTGCGCTTCGCCGGCGGCACGCCGCTCGCGACCACGATCGCCGCGGTGCGTCGCATCGAGCGGACGGTGAACGAGATCTCCGATCTGCGGTCTGAGGTATCGCTGGCCGGTACCGCGCAATCGCCCACGGGCGAGCGCATCTTCGATGGTGCGGTCGGACAGATCGACATCCACCTCCGCGATAACAGGACCAATTCGACGGACTATTGGGCCGGATTTCTTCGCACGGCTTCGCTGCAAGCGGTACCGGACGGCCATCCGGTCGTCATACCGGTGACGAATTCCCACTCGGGCAATACACAACCGCTCGACTACCTCGTCTCTGCCGGCGATCAAGATCCGACGCTGTATGCTCCACGCGTGGCGGATGCTCTCGCGCGCACCTCGGGTGCGGCGAATGTGTTCAGTTCCGCGGGCAGCCAGTCGCCGCAGCTCGACGTGACGTTCAAGCACGATCGCTCGAACGCGGGCGCAGTGCCTGCCGCGTCGGCTGCAGGCGCCATTCGCGCTGCGTTCGGCGGTCTGCGCGCCGCGCAAGTCCCGACGCCGAACGGCCCGATCGACATCGTCGTGACGTACCCGCAGACTGAGCAGCGCGATCTTGCGCGGCTCAAGGCTGTCGCGGTGCGGACTGCGGCGGGCACGACGACCACAGTCGGCGCGATCGCTGACATGCGCTTTGTGAACGCGCCGCGCACGATCGATCGAGTCGACCGGCACGACGTGGTCCACGTCAGCGCCAACACCGCGCCGGGATTCGCGCTCTCCATCGTCGAGACGACGTTTGCGCAGAATTTGGCCGCGCTGCATCTACCGTCGAACGTCACGGTCGTGCCGAACTCCGTCGGCACTCAACAGAATCTCTCCGATACGGTGCTCGGCCTCGGGCTCGCGCTTGGGCTCGGGATGGCGCTTGTCTTCCTTCTCATGGTCGCGCTGTACGACAGCTTCGTCGCCCCGCTCTACATCATGCTCGCGGTTCCGCTTGCTGTGGTCGGCGCTATCGGCGCGCTCGCGCTCGCGCATGAGACGCTCAACGCTTTCTCCCTGATCGGCACCGTACTGCTCATCGGCCTCGTCACGAAGAACGGCATCTTGCTCGTCGACTATGCGAATCAGCGCCTCGCCGCCGGGATGGACCGCATCGCGGCGATCGTCGAGAGCGCCCGCACGCGCTTCCGGCCGATCGTGATGACGACCGTCGCGATGATCTTCGGCATGCTCCCGCTCGCGCTTGGACTCGATCCCGCGGTCACGTCGCGCCGCGGATTGGGCATCGTCGTCATCGGCGGTTTGAGCAGCTCGCTGCTGCTCACGCTTGTCGTCATCCCGGTCATCTACGCGGCGTTCGGGCGCGATCGGCAGCGCAGCGCGTGATCGGACGGCACGCGGGGGGCCAGGCCGTCCTCAACTTCTACTGGATCCCGCTCAATCTTCAGACCACCGCGCTCATGGCGATCGCCGTGCCCGCGGCGCTCTTGCAGTATCCAGGCGATCACACGCGGCTGCTTGCGCTGCTCGCGACGCTGGTCGCGTTCATGGCGATGATCGTGCCGCCGTTCGCCGGCGCACTAAGCGATCGGCTGCGGCGCGGCGGCGCGACGCGCAAGCCGCTCATCATCGGCGGTGCGGCTTTGAATGCCGCTGCCCTCATCTGGATGATGCAGCACGGATCTATCGAGACGTTCACCGCCGCGCTGCTGGCCGGCGTGCTCGGTCAGAGCGTGAGCCTAGCTGCGTATCAGGCGTTGATCCCCGAAGTGGTGTCGCGCGACGATTGGGGATTGGCGAGCGGATTCCAAGGCGCGGCGTCGCTCATCGGATCAGTCGCAGGTCTCGCGCTTGCAAGCACGACGGATCCGGCGCGGACGTTTCTCGGATCCGCGCTCGTTCTGATCTTAGGTGTTGCAGCCGTGCTATGGACGCCGGAAGGGCGATGGCACGCCGACGACGGGGAACATGCACGCATCGGGAATTGGTACGATTTCATCGTCGCGTTCTGGTCGCGTAGTTGGACGATACTCGGGCTCTCGCTCCTCATGACGTTCGTGCTCTACTTCTTCCGCGACGTGCTGAAGTATTCGAATCCGTCGGCGGGAACGGGTATCGTCGGCGGCATGGCGCTCGTTGGCGCGATCGTCTCGAGTGTGGCGATGGGCATCGTCTCCGATCGCGTTAAGCGCAAGTACGTCGTTGCGCTCGCCGGCATACCCATGACGCTCGCAGCGGTCGGCTTTGCGCTCTTTCCGAACGTGCAATGGATCATGGCGTTCGCGCTTTTGTTCGGCCTCGGCTACGGCGCGTTCGTCTCCACCGGCTGGGCGCTTGCCATTGACTCCGTACCGCAGCTGCGCGACGTCGCCCGCGATCTCGGCGTCTGGGGGATCGCGTCGAACCTGCCGGCCGTCATCGCGCCGGCGGCAGGCGGCTGGCTGCTTGCACAATTCGCAGTTCCCGTGATCGGATACAAGGCGCTGTTCATCGTCTCCGGAGCGAGCTTCGCGCTCGGTTCGCTCTTCGTGCTTGCGGTCGGCGAACGCAAGCGATTCGGCATCAGTTTTCAGTTCTTCGCGCTTAGCCTTGCTATGTTGTACTTCAGGCTCGCATATCGTATCAGGCATTGGGGCCGGCTTCCGCGCGAGCGCGGGGCCACGCTCGTGCTTTGTAATCACCAGCATGATTTGGATACGACGGCCGTCATCGCGCAGCTCATCATCGACGGGCCGTGGTACGAGCCGATCTACGCCGCGTCGTCGCGACGAATGTTCGAACCGGGCTTCATGGGTGCGCGCATGCACTGGCTGCGGAAGGTGCTGCGTGCCACGAACTGGTCGGGGCTCTTCTCCTCGCTCGGCTGTCTGCCGATCGAAAATGAATTGCGCACGCGGGCGATCGCCGCGTTGGCGGCGGCCGTCGAGCGACGCCACGGTGACCTTTTGCTTGGCGACGTCTTCCAGGGATCGGCGCTCGTCGCGCTTGGCGATGGCGCGGCGCAGCTTCGCGTTTCGGACATCGGTGATCCGTCGCTGTACTCCGTTGGGCGCGATGTGCTAGCGAGGATCGAAGACGTCCGCTCGCCGTATCGCGAAGAGATCCTCGCGCAGACGCGCGCCGACCTCGAAGCCGATCTGCAACGCATCGAGCAGACGATGAGGCGCGGGGTCACGTTTTATCTGACGCCTGAGGGGCGCTACTCGCGCGACGGCCGGTTGAGCCGCCTTCGGACTACGCTCTGGCGCCTCAAGCCCCTCGCGACGGTCTATCTATCGTCCGTAAGCTATGACCCATTCGTCGGCCGCCGGTTTTCAGTGATGTTCCGAATCCTGCGGCCCGCCTATGAGGACGATCTGGCGACATCTATGGCGGCGGCGCGACCGATCACGACAAGCCAGTTGATCGCCGCATGGCTATGCGACGTGCCTGCGGATATGTCGATCGAGGCCGCGACGCGCGAAGTACACGCGCGCTTGCAAACGATGCCGGCCGGCGCATTTGTCGATCCAGACCTGACGCGAGCGCCGGACCGGATGGTCCGCGCCGCGTTTGTCGGGCTTGTTCGTCTTGGAATCCTCGAGCCATCGACGACACCCGTAGTAGGGCAAGCATCGGTTGCCCATCCCGGAAAAACCTATGCACTTACGGACGAACGCCGCCATCCCCAATTCCCGCTCGCACCCGACATTCTCGCGCATCAAGCCAACCAATTCGCTGAGACGATTGCCGCACTTCGATTGCTCGAGAGCAGGCGCGGAAATGGGGAGGTTTCCCAGGTCGCCGCACCGCACGTCCTACCGGTTGTCCGGGAAGGAAGTTAAATGATGCATCCTCGCACATCGTTGCTTCGTGTCATTGTCGGAGCGGCTATTCTTTCATTGCCGCTCCTATTGCTCGCACCGCGCGCGGACGCGGGCACGACCGGTTCCCTTGTAGTTACGGTTACGGATAGTAAGGGCGCCCCGCTGCAAGGCGTGGTGGTCTCAGTAACTTCACCATCGCAATCAGACAAGGGCGCAACCGATGTTCAAGGACACGTCACCTTTGCGTCACTGGCGCCAGATACGTACGATGTTACCTTCTCTAAGGCGGGTTTCAACACTCAAACGATTCAAGGCATCGATATTATCGCTGACAATGTCCGCTCGATGTCAGCCGCGCTCAACGGTTCTCAAGCGGTTTGCTCACGCGGCTGCGTTGGACTCTTGGGCTCAAGCGTTGTCCAGGGTCAGATCGTCCGGCCGGGAACGGGTGCAGACGTCTACTCGGTCAGCGCTGCACAACAATCAAAGGTCGCATCGCTCGGCGGCGGCGGCGGGATCGACAACGCGTATTCTGCTATCGCCTCAGTGCCCGGCGCGTTCGTGCCGCCGAATCAGACGGGCTGGAACCAACCGATCTTCTTGCGCGGCGGCGACTTCACCGAGATCGGGTATGAGCTCGACGGCGTTCCGCTCAATCGGTCGTTCGACCACATCCCCACGACAAATCTGTCAACTCTTGGCCAGCAGCAACTGCAGGTCTACACCGGCGGCGAGCCGGCGGACGCAGAATCCAACGCCCTCTCTGGATACGTGAATCAAGTGATCAAGCAAGGTACGTATCCGGGAACCGCCACGCTGGATCTCGGCATCGGCGATCCCGCCCTTTACAACAAGGCGAGTCTTGAAGTTGGCGGAGCCACACCCGACAAGCGTTTCACGTACTACGTCGGGACGAGCATCATCAACCAAGACTTCCGCTACCGCGATCAACAGAACGGCGCATCCTTCTCGAACCAGTTCGGCAACCCGTTCGACCTGCAATTTGCGGCCCTCGGTCCGTTGGGAATCGGACCGCCCGGCTGCGGTCTTCCAAACGGATCGCAGTTCACCGGATGTTACGCGAACCACGCGTTTTTCCAAGCCTTACCGGCCGGACCCGGCGGTTACGTCCTCGGGCCATATCCGATGGGAAAAAATTCGAACATAGCCGATCGCGAAAACGTGGCGAATCTACACTTCGGCATCCCGCGCGCGAACGGCCGCATGGACGATTTCCAACTGCTTTATGATACGTCGGAGCTGTACACGTACACGTATTCTTCCTATCTTGACTGGGGCGGTTCGCCGTTCTGGCAGGGCGTCGACGGGCAAGCATTCGGTCTGAAAGCCGGCGGCCCGCCGTTTTCGACATTCGTGCCCGGCTTTGCGTATCTCGGCCCGCTCGGGCAACCCGTTTCGGGCGCGCCCGGCGGACCGATCAACGCCGTTCTTCCTTATCTCTTCCCGGGCACAACATTTGCAAATCTCGGCGGCCCGGTACCGCTCGGACAACGCGACGCGTCTTCCAACGGCCAGAGCATCATCAAAGGTCAGTTCCAGCACAACTTCTCGAGCGATGCGTACATCCGCGGTTATGTCTACAGCGCGTATTCGAACTGGTTCGTCGAAAGCCCCAACGGCGCGTCGCAGATCTTCATCGCAAACTCGACTGACCGTGAGCTTTCGACGCACACCACCGGCTTCGCCGTGAAGCTCGCCGGTGAGATCAACGGTTCCAACCTCGTCAGCGCGCAACTCGCATACTCGACCTCGCAAAATGCGAGCATCGACAATCAGCAGACCACCACGTCGCAGCCTGCGCCGCAATCGCTGTTCGCCGCGCTTGTGAATACCGCCAGCCCATTGAGCGGCATCTGCAATTCGTGGGATTTCAATCCCGCCGACATGCCGCAGCCGTCGTCATGCGAACCGCTCACGGCATTTGCGCTGCCGCCGGGCGCGGGTCCAGCATATCTGCGATACGGGAGCCAGTTCGTCACGCCGCCGGCTGGCTTTGAGTGGCTTGCGCTCGAGAATGGCGCGACGGGACCCGTCAACGAAGTGAAACCGAAATTCGGCTCGTTCTCGATGCAAGACGAGTGGCATCCGACTGCGCGCATCGCACTGAACGTGGGCGTGCGTTTCGACCGCTTCGAATTCGACTTGCCCTCGACCGCGGGCGGCCCCACGCGCGCGTTCTGGTTCAACGCGTGGAATACGGTCATGTGCGCCAATCGCGGCGTGAACGGCGGCAATCCGATCGACGAAACTCTGCTTGGCCTGCCGGCCGGTGCGCCATGTTCGCTCGCCGGACCCGGCTGGGTGCAAGCGCGCATAACGAACAGCACAGCGAACGGCGCTACTCTCAGCTACAGCGAATTCCAACCGCGCTTCGGCGGCACGTACACGTTCAACGACGACAACGTTTTCCGGTTCTCGTTGGGCGGTTTCGCGCAGCCGCCAGCGACGCAGTTCCTGCAGTACAACACGCTCCAGCAGAACTTGCCGGCCTTCATCGGCGGACTCTTCTTCAAGCTGGGCTATACGACACCCGAGCACGACGTACGGCCGGCGGTGTCGTACAACGCCGACGTCGCATGGGAACACAAGATTCCGAACAGCACCGTCAGCTTCAGCCTGACGCCGTTCTACCGCGTGACGCGCGATCAGGTGCAGCAGTTCTTCATCGACCCGACGACGGGCACGATTTCCGGCGTGAACGCCGGGCGCCAGACGGTCGCGGGCGCGGAGTTCGCGCTGACGAGCGGCAACTTCAACACGAACGGCGTGGCGGCGCAGCTTTCGGTGACGTACACACACAGCCGCATCCGCTACGACGCTTTGCCCAACGGATCAACGCTCTTGTCGCCGGTCAACAGCTCGATCCAGCAATACAACTCGTTCACGAGCGCTTGTGCCAGCGCCGCGCCGACGACGAATCCGAATAGTCTGTGCGGGATCTTCGGCAACTCCAACGCCGTCGCGACCGAGGCAAGCGGCGTGGCGAACCCCTACTTCAACGAGCGGGCCCGGCCGTTGCTCGATCCAAATGGATTGTATCCGACGTACGACGTCGTGCCGACCGGGTTACAGCTCTCGTCTGCGAGCTACGGCATTCCGATCGCCGCTTCGCTCGTGGTTAGCGAACATCAGAACCGCTGGACGGTCGCGCCGATCCTGCAGTTCATCGCCGGCAGCCGCTACGGCGCCCCGCAGCAGCAGGTTGGAGTGGATCCCAGCTCGTGTGCGGCATTGAACAGCTCGGGAACGGTAACCGGCGACCCACGTTATCCGCACGGCGGCACCGGCAATCCGTACGATGCTCCGACGTGTACAAACACGATCTTCATCCCCGACCAATTCACGGGCAACTTCGACACGCCGGGTGCATTCCGCGAACCGTCGTTCCTCACAGCACACGTGCAGGTCGCGTACGATCTTTCCAGTCGCGCGACGCTCAAGGTCAACCTGCTCAACGTCTATGCACGCTGCTTCGGCGGTGATTCGCTGCCGTGGACGAGCGGTGGCCGCACGTGCGGCTACGACGTCTTGCCGGGCCACATCCCGCCGGTCGGCAACATCTTCAATCCTGGAGATGCGATCCAGCCGATCGTGCGTTACCCGTACGGCAACTTGCTCTCGGCGCAGCCGTTCAACGCGTACGCGGACATCGAGTTCAAGTTGTAATGCCTGAATGGGCAGGCTGAAGGGGCCGACATAAAGTCGGCCCCTTCGCATAATCGGTTGAGGCTCGCTGCGGAGGCGGAGTAGAGCCGGCGCTGGAATGCCAGCGCGATGGACGAAGCATTCGGCATCCTTGCCGTATTGATCGTTGGCCTTCTTCTCATTTCTTGGATTCTTGGCGTCTTCGCATTTGCGAGGACGTATTCGCTGCAGCGCGAGATCAACGAACTCCGGCGCGCACTTCTCTTGCAAGCTCGCTCGGACGCTACCGCGCAACGTGCTCCGGAGCCGCCCGCGGTTCAAGCGCCGATAGTTCAGTCACCGCCGACTCAATCGCCGCCGCTGTCACAACCGCAACCTCAACCGCCGCCGCCGCTTCTTCCGCTCGCACAACCTGTTCCGGCGCCGGCGCCACGCGTACCACAGACGCCGAAACCGGATTTCGAAGCAGTGGTCGGCGGCAAGTGGCTGAACGTGATCGGCCTGGCCGCCGTGCTCATCGCGACCGCGTTCGGTCTCAAATACGCATTCGACGAGAATTGGATCGGCCCGGTCGGGCGTGTAGCTCTCGGGCTCGTCGCCGGCAGCGCCGTGCTTGTCGTGAGCCAGTGGATCATGCGGCGGGGCTGGATCTACTTTTCAGAAGGGGTGACCGCGCTGGGCGCAGGCATCCTCTTCTTATCTCTCTACGCTGCGTGGAATTTCTACCATATAATACCGCCGGAAGCCGCCTTCGCAGGTCTTGCCGCGGTGACCGGGCTGCTCATCGCCATCTCGCTGGGCCGTAACTCACAACGGATCGCGGCACTCGCGCTGCTGGGCGGTTATGCCACGCCGCTACTCGTCTCGACCGGGCACGACGCGCAGGTGCCGCTGTTCACGTACCTCGCGCTGCTGAATGTCGCGCTCGTCTGGATGGTCGTCGCGCGCGATTGGCGGACGCTCTCGCTCTCGTTCCTCTTCAGCGCGCTGTACGGCGCGACGTGGTACACCCATTTCTACGACGCGACGAAGCTCGTGCCGAGCCTGATCTTCGCGACGATCTTCTTCTTGCAGTTCGCGCTCCTACCGGCGATCGTGGCGCGCCGCCGCGGCACGCTCTTGCCCGACGGCGTGGCGATGGCACTCGTCAACGCAGCGTGGTACCTCATCGTCCTCGACAGACTACTCTACGACTCGCACCGGTGGGTCCTCACCGCTGCCGTGCTCGCGACCGGCGCCTTCTTCATCATCATCTCGTCGATCGTGCCGGCCGGCACCGACAAGTCTGAAACTCCCGCGCGGCCGGTCTTCGGCAGCATCGCGTTCGCGTTCGTCACCGCCGCGATACCGATCCGGCTGCAAGGGCAGTGGATCGATATGGCGTGGGCCGTCGAGGGTGCGCTGCTCGTGTGGAGCGGCTTGCGCTCCGACACGAAGTGGCTGCGCTGGAACGGCATCGCCGTGCTGACGATCGTCAGCGTCTACCTCTTCCTCTCGCCGCTGACCGCCGATCGCGCATTTTTGAACGGGCGTTTCGCGACGTTCGTGGTCGTCATCGCCGCGCTCGCCGCCGTCCGATATCTATCGCGCCGTTATGCGTCCGTGCCGCATGATGAGGAGCCGGCCTACCGCGCGATGGGCATCGTGGCGAACTTCTTCGCCGTCTTCGCACTGTCCACGGAGACATTGCAAGCGCTTCGGCCAAACGCGGTCGGCTCGTTCGAGGTGGCGCCGATCCAACAGTACGGGCTGACGATCGTCTGGGTGCTGTACGCGCTCGTGCTCGCCGCATTTGCGCGGGCCGCGGATTCTAAGCTCGTTCGATGGCAGTCGTGGATCTTATTCGCGCTCGTCCTGCTCAAGGCGCCATCTGCCGACTTCGCAACGGACGTGCACACTCCGAGCGATTTGCTCGCATTGCGTTTCTGGACTTTTCTATTCGCCGCCGCGGCGATGGCTTACGCCCTCTACTTAGCGCGCAGCAGTACTAAGCCGGCGTCGAACGCCGAACTAGCGATCTTCCCGTGGATCGAAGTGGCGATCAACGTCTATGCGGTCTGGGCGCTGACCATCGTCGCTTCACAAGCATTCGCCGTGCCGGCCGTCTACTACACGGCCGAATGGTCGACGCCGCAGATTCTTGCCGTCACCGTCGCATGGACGCTGTACGCGCTTGGATTGGCCGTCTTCGCGTACGTCCGCGGATCGAATCGCGTGCGCTGGCAGGCATGGGCTCTGTTCGCGCTCATCGTCCTCAAAGCGCCGTTCACGGATTTCTCCTCTACTGTCGCGCCGCACAACGCTCTGACGCTCGTCCGCGTCGCGGTTTTTGCATTCGTCTTCGGCGCTCTGCTTTGCAACGTGCTCCTCGGTCGTACTCGAGCAGATCAGGAAGTACGCGGCGAACGTGTTTTTCTGCGCTGCCTCGACATCGCGCTCAATGTCTACGGCGTCTGGGCGCTCTCGCTTGTCGTGTGGCAAGCGTACGCCGGCCCGCCGGCGAGCGCGGCCGTCTCGTGGAGCGCGGCGCAGCAGCTTGGGCTTTCCTTAGCATGGACCGCGTACGCGGTAATCCTCATCTCGATCGGCACGTGGCGCGATTCTGCCGTGATCCGCTGGCAGGCGCTCGCGCTATTTGGCTGTGTGATCCTCAAGGCGTTCTTGTTCGATCTCTCGATGTTGGCGCTCGGCTATCGGATCGCGTCGTTCTTCGCCCTCGGCGTGATGCTGCTCGGCGCTTCGTTCTTGTACCAACGGCGCTTGTTCGGGCGCCGGCCACCGGAGGCACCGCGATGATCTCGCTCGCTGCGGCGCTGCTTCTCTCGATTTCGGCCCCGTCGCCGATCGTGCAGCAACCGGCCCCGTGGCAGGACTGGAGCCAAGCCCGGCCCATCGAGGTGCCTACTCTTCGCGCGCCCGGTCTCGTCCGGTTCGCGCTGCCCAACGACATCTACGGTCTGAGCCGGACCGATCTTGCGGATTTGCGCGTCATCGACTCGCGCGGCGCGCAACAGCCGTTCGCCGTCGATCAAGCTGTCGCGGAGTCCGCGCGTTCGTGGCAGGACGCCGAATTGAGCGAGCAAGGATTTGTGGCGGGAAGATACTCGCAAGCGGTCGCCGACGTTGGCGCCGGCGGGGCGATGCACGATCTTCTCGCGATCGAAACGACCGCCGACGAATTCTCGACTTGGGTGGAAGTCGCCGCGAGCGACGACGAATCTACTTGGCGCATCGTCCGTCAGCGCGCCCCCATCTTCCGCTTCACGTCCGATGGATTCGCGGGATCGCTCGACGTGAGTTTTGCGCGTACGCGTTCGCGCTGGCTGCGCATCCGCGTTCTCGACCCGGCGACGGTATTTCCAATCAGCGGCTGTCGCATCGCTGAAGCAGTCGACACGACGCCGGAGACGACTGCGGTCGCAGCGGATATCCGGCCAGATCAGAGCGCACCCGCGAAACAGACCCGATTGACCGTGGACCTCGCAAACGCCCGCGTTCCCGTCTCGGCCGTTCGTTTCGATGTCGGCGATGCGGCCTTTCATCGCGCGGTTGCGGTCGTCGCGAGTTCTGATGGCGTGAATTGGACCGATGTCTACGACGATGAGATCTATCGCGACTCGCAAGGCGGCTCGTCCTTCGCGTTCAGCTTTCCCGAGGCCCGGGGCAGGTATTGGCGACTCATCGTCTACAACCGCGATGACGCTCCATTGCAGTCGCTACACGCGACCTTGCTTGCTACCCCGCGCTACGTCTCGTTTCGGGCCAAGCCGGGCGTGCACTATCGGCTTATCTTCGGCAACGTGCGCGCGATCGCTCCGAGCTACGACTTTTCGATATCCACGTCGGCTGGCGAGCGCGCGCACGCGCAGCTTGCTCTGCTCGGGCGCTTGGGCAATGCGATGAATCCGATCGCGCCGATCGTCGCTCGGCCGTGGACGGAAAGTCATGCCGGAATACTGTGGGCTGCGCTTATTCTCGCCGTTGTGGTTTTGGCGTGGCTCGCGTTGCGCGCAATGCGCTGAAGCCGACTGGGATTTTCTGAAGGGCCGGCTTTACGCCGGCCCACGTGATGTTCGCCAGGGCCGACATGAAGTCGGCCCCTTCAGTCGGCCTCTTCAGTTCGAGTAGGGCAAGCATCGCTTGCCCCGTAACGATGCCACATGCCCGGCAAGAACTTCATCGTCCGCATGGCCGACCGTCTGCGAGCAGGCAAAGCCGGTGAGACGAGCACGGACCACAACGCCGCGCGCGACTTTCTCTCGCGCCGACATACACTTGCCGCGTTGAACGTGCGGCTCAAGTCCGCGATCGCAGCCGATCCGCGCTATTCCGCCGTGCGCTGCACCGCTAGACCATCAGAACAAACTCCCGAGCGCCTGCAATTGCGCGCGGGCGAAACTATCGTCACGATCCGCATCGGCTCGGACTCCGAGTTCTTCGCCGTAAGCGGCTGCGGTCTCGGCAAGCGCTTTTCGGCGAATCCGGCGCACCTGCAATCCGACGACGTCGTTTTGCTGACTGCGGATGAAAACGGCGCCACTCCGTACGGCACGGAATTCAACGCTTTAGATTTCCTGGAAGACCTGGTCCGTCCGCAAAGCACGACGTGAGGCCCAGGACGCGAGTCTCTTGACAGCCGCCTCGACATTCGCGACGATTGGCGGATAGTCAATCTACGCGCGAAACGCGCTGCCAATGAGGGGAATCCGCTTTGAGATCCATCGTCGCCGGCATCATCGCCGGGTGTTTGCTCGTCTCGCTCCCAATCCACGCCTCGGCCGGTTTCAAATCGCAGCATGCGCAGTTGGGCCGCGACTTTCCGATCCACTACGACGGTCCGCTTATCCAACATGGGCCGCTGTTCGCCGGCCCGAACGGACTGCCCGCATTCGGCGTCGTGTTTCACGGCGGTCCGGTGCAGACCACCACGGCCACGTATTCGATCTATTGGCAGCCGGCCGGAACATTCATGAGCCCGCGCTATAAGACTCTCATCAACCGCTTCCTGAAGGACGTGGGCGGCAGTCCGATCTACGGCATGGCCACGACCTACTCGGGATCCAACGGCCAGGTGCAAAACGTCTCCACGTTTGTCGCTTCGATCGTGGATACGACGCCCTACCCGGCGGGCGGTCCGACGGACGCCGACCTGCAAACGGAGATCTCAAAAGCGATCGCGAGCAACGGCTGGCCGACGGGCGTCCGTGTTCAATACCATATCTTCACCGCCAAGAACGCCGTGCCCGCACCTGGGTACTGCGCGTATCATAGCGCCTACAACTACAAGCACAACAGCAACAGACCGGTCGTCTACGAGTTCACCCCATATGTGGGCTTCGAAAACGGCTGCGATCCGCCGTATGGCATCACGCCGAACAACGACGTCGACGCTGACGGCTCGATCATAAGCGTTTCGCATGAGCAGATGGAGATGGTCACCGATCCGCTGCTCAACGCTTGGTACGGCATCGGCGGCGAGATCGGCGACATCTGCATCTTCAGCTTCGGCGTGCCCTATAGTCAGACCGGAGCGAACATGGTGATCCATGGCGATCCGTACTTCTTGCAAGAGGATTTCTCGCAAGCACTGGACGGCTGCCAACCAAACCTGTGATCCGAAACGACCTTCGTGAAGGGGCCGGCTTTATGCCGGCCCACGCGATGTTGGATGGGCCGACATAAAGTCGGCCCATCCAGTCGATCCCTTCAGTGCGCGCAAGGGGTAGCTGGATGCGCGCCGGGCGGCGCGACGTAGGGATCGGACGGCGAGTACATCTTCGAGCGTTCGCCATCCACATCGACGCTATACTCAGAACCGTCTCCGCACCAACGTCGCACGTCGAAACGTTGGCCGGCGCGATCGACCAACACCACATCGAGACCACGCACGATCAGCGGGCGCCCGCGTTCCAAACGTACCGGTCTTCCACTACGGACGAAGAGCGCGCGGCCGCCCGTGCCTTGTAATAGTAATTTTCCGACGCCGTCGCGACCGACGACGAGCGCCGACCGCGCATCCATCGCGATCGCGCGAACGTTTCCGGCTCCGTGCAGCGCATCTAAGCGCGCCATGAACGCCGCGAGCCGGCCGAATCGATCGCGCACGCGAAAGTGCGTATCGCTGATCACGCCGCGCAGCGGCGGAAAATCGAAGAAACCTTCGGTGAAACTGATCGCCTGCTCGAACGGATCGGCCACAGCATCGGGTGTGTGGACGTCGTGCGTACGATCGCCCGCAACGGCATCGAACACATACGTACCCAAGATCGCAAGGCCGGCGCTTGTTCCGCCGACGACACCGCCACGATCGTAGACCCGTTGGACGGCCGCCGCGAGCGGCGTTCCCTTCCAGATGACGTACTCGGCCTGATCGCCGCCGGCGAAGAACACCGATTGCACGTGAGATACGAGGGCGGCCGCTCGAGCGATGTCGACGGCCGAAGCACAAGGCGGCAGCAAGATCGTGCGCACGGAATGGAATGCGCCAAGCCCGTGGATGTAGTCGTCATAGTCGTTGTCGCCGCTCGCGCGCAGGACGACGAGGTCACCGGCGTCACGTAACCGCGACCCAGCGACCGTCGTCGCGATCCACCGAAACGCCTCGTCCACGTCGGTACCGCCGCCCATGAGCACGAGTCCGGGCCCGTGAGGTTGGATCGCTTCGGTTTCGGTAGTGCCAACGGAGTGATAAAATGTCGCGTGGCACGTCGTCATCGCACCGAAGGCCGGCGATGCCGTCATCATGAGGATCACAGCGGCACCTAGGCATATTAGTCGCAATTATCGTCCTCGGCTCGCTCGGAACTTCATTGTCGGAGCATAGCTGGGCCGACATAAAGTCGGCCCCTTCAGTGATAAAGTCGGCCTTTCAGTCGCTACTCAGTCATCTGTAGCGTCTGCGCGGCGCGAACTGACAATCGGATGCGGGTGCCGCGAACCTGCCGAGCACGTCGTAGTTGCCGCCAAGCGCGACGGACGGAACCTCGCGCGCAAACCAATCGACGTACGCGACATCTTGCAGCTCATAACCGTTTATCTTGAACAGCGTACCGACGAGCGGATCGGCGTCCTCGAGATGTTTGTTGCAGCCCGTGGTGCCGGGCGTGAACCACGGAGGCACCGCATTCTCGTTGAAAGGATCGTGCGCCCATTCGTTGATCTCGTGCGACATCGAGTCCACGACGCCCGGCGATGCGCCTGCCCAAACAGTCGTGTAGCGGTCGCGCTCAGCACCCAGACGCACGTCGAACGAGAAGTGCTCGCCGCCGAAGGATGAGCCGCCGTCTTGAAGCCGGATGTTCTTCGTCAGAAAAATCGTGAGCGTCGTCGGCGAAATGCCAAGTTGGGAGATGATCATCGGTTCTTCCGATTTGACGAACCAATCGAAATCCAGCACGCCCCTGATCTGTCCGCGCGGGCCCGTGCTCGTGGAGCCATCGGCCGCGGGGACTTGCAGCGAGTACGTGGGTTCGATGACTGGTGCTGCGAGCAGGACGTGGTAGCTCGAGGATTGCGCCGATTGCCAGAACTCGGCGCGCAACACCGCGTCACCGTACTGGGTCGTGCCGCTTGCAAACGGAGCGCTTGCGAATATGGGCGACGAGATCAACGCGGTCGTCTCCGAGCTTCCGTCGAGCACTTTTCCGTCCGAGAAGACAAAGCGCATCGGTACGATCTCGTTTGCGATGACCGTCGTGGCACCGAGGCTGGGGTCTGCCCCGATGAGCTCGACCGGATAGGTCGTCGAGTTGTAGACGAATGACGTATGCCAGACGGGGATCGTCACGATCTGCGCAGCGGCGGGCACCCTTAAAACGACTGCAATCACAATCGCGCAGAATATGACTCGAGCGCCGCGATTATGGATTTTCATCCGGCTATTGAACCCCTCGTGCGATAGATTTCACTCGTTCGCCGTCTGCGCCTGCATGCCGGCCGCTACGAGTGAGATCCGCGAACTGCTTTTACGTCGGCGCGGATAGCCTCAGCCAGTTCAACCTTCGTCGCAAACCAGCGCTGCTCGCGCAAGAAGCGCCAGTCGCGGATTGCGACGCAGTCGCCATAGATGCTACGATCAAAATCCAAAAGGTGGACTTCGACCACGCTTTCGGAACCTCCGAACGTCGGCTTGTCCCCGATGCTGACCGCCGCACGATAGTCGCTGCCCTCGTGGTGCGCGGTCGCTGCATAGACGCCGGCCGGCGGCACGAGTTTTCCATATGAGATATTGAGATTGACGGTGGGAAATCCGAGCACGTGACCTTGCCCGTCGCCGAGCCTTACCGAACCGCGCAGCGTGAAAGGCGAACCGAGCAGACGGTCGGCAACGTCGAAGCGCCGCTGTTCGATCAGCCCGCGGATGCGCGAGCTCGAGACTTTTTCGCCGTCTTCCTCTAAGAGCGGCGCCGCCTCGAACACGGACCCCGCCGTTTCGAATTCGCGCCGCGCAAGTGCACAGTCGCCCGTGCGATTCCGCCCGAAACGCCAATTCTCACCGACCACGAGCAGTTTGGTGCGCAAACGCGACAGCAGCACGTCGCGCAAGAATATCTCCGCCGGCATCGACTGGACGTGCTCGTCGAATGGGATCAAGAACAGAACATCGATCCCACAGGCATCGAGCAGATTGATCTTCTCTTCAGCGGTTGTCAGCAACCACGGTGCATGGCCCGGGTGCAAGAACTCCTGCGGATGGTGGTCGAACGTCAAAACGCCTACCGCAGCCCCCGGCTTGCGACGCGCGAACAGCTCGCGAAGCACCGCGCGGTGACCGATATGCACGCCGTCGAAAACGCCGATCGTCAGAACGAGGTCGACGTCGGCGCTGTGCGCTGCGATATTCCGGACTATAACCATGCCCGGCGCGGGATTCTGGACTCGTGCGGCCGCGCCCTATTGCGCGGCTTAGCGGCATCCTGCGAAGATGCTCTGCAGTACGTATCCGTGACGGGGCAACGCCATGAGCGGATTCGGCACGAGGCGACCCGTCTGCACGTCCACATACGTCTCGTTACGTGGCAACGCGATCGAAGCGGAGGATGCCGGATCGTTGTTCACCGCGGCGAAACCCGAAGAATAGCGTCGCGTGAACACGCTCGAGCCCGTGACGGTCATCGGAGCACATGGCGCACCGATCAGCGCCTGATACGACTGCTGCCAACGCTCGGCGCCATAGGGGTCTTTCGCGGCGACGAACAACCCTGCGGCCGCCTCTTTCACCAAGAGATACGTCGCCATCGAATAACCGACCTGAGCGGAAGTCGGCGATTGCGACGACCCAGCCCAATTGTCCACGACGAGAAATCCTTCGCCCTGACTTTGGATGTACTCAGCCCATTGCGCGATATTCGTCAGTGCCGCATCATCGACATAGTTGCCGTATTGCGAGAATCCCGCTTCATCTAAGACGATGTCGACGTTGGCGAGCAGCGCGGTCTCGCGCGGATCTCCAAATTGCATATCCTGCGGTACGTTATTCGCGATCAGCCAGAGCGGTTTCGGCAGTGCGTGCAAATATGCGTGCGACTGCGCGGCCCACGCAGCCACGGCGCTCGACCACGCGGGATCGCCGGCCTGCCCGCTGAAAAGGCGGTGGAAATTCGTGAGGCCCGGACCACGATAGACGCCGCAGCCGTAGTCGCCGTTCTGAAGCACCGTGTTGTTCTTCAATGTCACGATATCGTACGCCAGCGCGTCGTAGGCGTTGGCTTCGGCATAGGCTCCGCCCAATTGCACTTGATACCTGACGACCTGCGGGTTGGAAAAATCCAAAACGACGTTTGACAATTCTGAAGCGGTGGCCGGCGTCTCGGTCTGCGCGCCGTCTCTGTGGCAATTGTAGACGACCCAGGAAGGATGGTTGGTCTGCCACCAATCGATCTCGTGGCCGAGATTCCCGAAATCCCCGACGGATAGATCGGTGTCGAACGGCAGGTAGTAGGCCGTGACCAGAGCCGCATTGGTGGTGTGCCATGCGCCGGCGGTCCCCGATCTGGGTCCCCAAACGACGGCATAGCGATAGCCGTCCGCAACTGCTTGCCCTTGCGTGATCATGTTGTGGACCGGTCCATAGTTCACTTCGTCGAAGACCTGCATGGCATGGATACCGTACCACGTATCTTGCATGTACCGGCTTGGGGGCGGCGGCGACTGTTGGGAAGCGACAGTGGGCGATGGGCTCGGCTTCGCGCTCGGGCTGCTCGTCGGCTTCGGCGTCGCGCTAGCGCTCGGCCCAGGCCGTGGTGACGGCCCGGCTTGCACACCGGGGAGAGCAGATCCGTTGCCCCCACCACCGCCGCACGCGGCGAGAAATGCCGCGGCTATCACGCACGTCGCGACCACAACGGAATTGACGTTCTTCATATAAGTCATATGAGAATTGTGCGCGACAGCCGTTTTGCGAATCCTAAACGCCTGCGCGTCCGCCGTGAATTGTCATTGCGGCGGCGGATTCCTTGTGACTGAACGCCCGTCTGAAGGGGCCGACTTTACGTCGGCCCGGGCGAGCGTAACGTGGGCCGACATGAAGTCGGCCCCTTCACGCCTATGTGAACACGCGCGTCGGCTGGAGGCTAGCACCGTCCGCGCTCTGCGTCGCGAGCGCTGTCCCTGCGAGACGACCGTCGATAGTCACGAGCACTTCACCATATGTGACGGGGGCCGGACACGTCACCGCGTTGCCGTGCGCGAAGCGCCGTTCTTGCTCCGCGTTGAGTTCGATGCGAGGCTGCGTCAGGACATCGAGCGGGTCGATCAGGTGGGCTTTCGGATCGGCGAACAACGCATCCGAGACGACGGCCGAATCGAGCGTGAACGGTCCCGCGGCCGTTCGCAGCAGTGCTCCCATATGCGCCGGCAACCCGAGACGATTACCGATGTCCTCGCACAGCGTCCGCACGTATGTGCCTGCGTCGCATTCCACTCTGAGCCGAACGCCGGCATCGAACTGCTGCAGTATGTCAAGGGCATGGACGACGACCTCGCGCGGCGCGCGTTCGACGGAGACACCCTTGCGCGCGCTCTTGTACAGCGGTTGTCCGTCGACTTTCACCGCGGAATACATGGGTGGTATCTGCGAAATAGCGCCGACGAATGACGTTAGCGCGTTCGGCAATCGCTCATGCCAATCTCCAGGGACTTGAGCCTGAGCGACTATCGCCCCCGACGCGTCGCCCGTGTCGGTCGCGCTGCCGAGCACGAGTTCGAATTCGTAGCATTTACGACCCGAACCGAGCAGCGGCAGCAACTTCGTGGCATGACCGATCGCGAGGACGAGGACACCCTCGGCGCCGGGATCGAGTGTGCCCCAGTGACCTAGCGATACGCCGCCGAGCGCGCGCCGCACTCTCGACCCGAACGCGGTGGATGTTGGTCCGGGCGGCTTTCGCGCGTTGATGAATCCGAACCCGGCGTTAGCCGGCTGCACGGGCCCCTTCGGCCATCTCGGCGCGGATGGCAGTGAGGACAGCCGAGAGCGCCTGATCTTGCGTCGCGTTGATAGTGGCGCCGGCCGCCCGGAAGTGCCCGCCGCCGCCGAGTTTTTTTGCAGCCGCCATGACGTTGATCCGGCCGCGCGAACGCATGCTCACGCGAAACGTGCCGTCGGGAGCTTCCTTCAAGAGTGCCGAGACTTCGCAGCGATCTACCGCGCGAAGCGCGCCGACCACGTCTTCGAGGTCTTCATACGTGGCGCCGAATTCTTCCAGCATTGCCCGCGAGACGACCGAATAGCATATCCCGTCGTCGGTCAGCGTGGCGGTGTCGAGCGCGCGGCCCAAGACTTTCTGGCCGGAGAACGTGCGCGTCTGATAAAGCTGTTCGTTGATGCGATCTTTTTGCGCACCCGCTTCCATGAGCGACGCCGCGAGCCGAATGGTATGTGGGTCGGCGTTGGAATACATGAAGCAGCCGGTATCCGAGATGATGGCTGCGAGAAGGCAGGTCGCGATGTCGGATGTTATCGGCACGCCGAGCGCGACGATCAGGCCGAGGACAAGACTTCCGGTGGCAGCCTCGGATTCAACGACGAGGTTCCAACGCCCGAAGCGGTGGTTGCCGAGGTGATGATCGATGTTGATGATGCGCTCCGGCGGCACCCAATTCAGCGCCTTGCCGGCTCGCCACTGATCGCTCATGTCGAGGAAGACGAAGATCGCGTCGTCGGCGACGCCGTCGAAGGTGCGTTGCGTGAGCTGTGATTCCGGGAGAAACCGCAGATTTGCCGGCACGTCGTCGTCCAGGAAGTAGACGACGTCCTTTCCTATCCGCTTGAGCGCCATGCCGAGCGCGAAGCCGCTGCCCAACACGTCGCCGTCGGGTTTTTCGTGTGCGCACATGACGAACTGGCGGCTTGAGCGCAAGCACTCGAGCACGCCCTTGGCTCCCGGGGGCTCTGCGCTGGAACCGTTACTCTTCGTGTTGATTTCGTTGTTCATCGCGTCGCTGCACCTCGTCGATGATGTGCGCCATGCGGACGCCCTGTGCGATGGACTCGTCGCGGATGAACGTGAGCGTGGGCGTTCGGCGCATGCGCAGCCGCTTTCCAAGCTCGACGCTCAAGAAGCCCGCGGCGCTCTGCAACCCCGCGATCGTGGCTGACGATTGGCGCCGGTCTCCCAACGGGCTCGCGAAAACTTTGGCGGTTCTCAAGTCGGGGCTTACCTCGCTGCGGATGAGCGTGACAAAGCCGACTCGCGGATCTTTCAACTCTTCGCGGATCAGTTCGCTCAACTCGCGGATGATCTCGTGCTCGACGCGCTCGAGTCGCTGGCTCTTCGCTCCGGCCGGCTCATGCATGCTGTATTTCACCGTACACGTGTTCGATGTCAATGGGCAAGCGTTGCTTGCCCTACTACGACGACGATGAAACCGCCGCGAACTGCTCCATCATGTAGGCTTCGATCACATCGCCCTCCTTGAGGTCGTTGAAGTTCTCGATCGACAGACCGCACTCGTATCCGGTCGCGACTTCGCGAGCATCGTCTTTGAAGCGCTTAAGCGAGTTGAGCTTGCCCTCGTAGACGATGACGTTGTCGCGCAGCACACGGACGCGCGAATCGCGCGTGATCTTCCCGTCGCGAACGTAGGCGCCGGCGATCGTGCCCACTTTGCTGACCTTGAACAGCTTGCGCACCTCGGCCTGGCCGAGCACGACTTCGCGTTCCTGCGGTTTGAGCATCCCGGTCATCGCCGCTTTGACCTCGTCGATGACGTTGTAGATGACATCGTACAAACGGACGTCCACGCCTTCTTGCTCGGCCTTGCGCGCGATCGTGGCATCGGGGCGGATGTTAAAGCCGATGATGATCGCGTTTGAGGCGCTCGCAAGCATGACGTCTGACTCGTTGATGCCGCCGACGCCCATGTGGATGACGCGCGTCCGAACTTCTTCGTTGACAAGTCCGTCGAGCTGCGATCGCAACGCCTCCACGGATCCTTGCGCATCTGCCTTGATGATGAGGTTGAGGTCTTTGATGCCGCCTTCTTTGGCCTGCGCCAAGAAGCCGTCGAGCGTGACTGGCCGGCGCGCGCTCGCCATGCGCTGTTCGCGCTTGCGCTGCGAGCGTTTGGCCGCGAGCTCGCGAGCGTCGCGTTCGTCGGAGACGACCTCCAGCACGTCGCCTGCCGCGGGGACGTCTGACAGACCCATGATCTCGGCGGCGATCGACGGTCCCGCGCGCTTGATCGCGGCGCCTGAGTCGTCGAAGAGCGCACGTACTTTGCCGAATGTCGAGCCGACGACGGCGATGTCGCCGACCCGCAGCGTGCCGTTTTTTACCAACGCGGTCGCGACCGGCCCGCGCGACCGGTCAAGCCGCGCTTCGATGATCACACCCTGTGCGCGCCGGTTCTTGTTCGCCTTGAGATCCTGCAGATCGGCATTGAGCAGCACCATCTCGAGGAGCTCGTCGATGCCCGTCTTCAGCTTCGCGGACACGGGGATGAACTGCGTCGTGCCGCCCCAATCTTCGGGAGTAAGGCCGTATTCCGACAGCTGTTGCTTCACGCGGTCGATATTTGCGTTCGGCTTGTCCACTTTGTTGACCGCGACGACGATCGGAACTCCGGCCGCCTTCGCGTGGTTCATCGCTTCGATCGTCTGCGGCATGACGCCGTCGTCGGCAGCCACGACGAGAATCGCGACGTCGGTGACTTTCGCGCCGCGCGCGCGCATCTCGGTGAACGCTTCGTGACCGGGCGTGTCGATGAACGTGACCTTGCGGTCGTTGGTCTCGACGGTATAGGCGCCGATGCGCTGCGTGATGCCACCAGCCTCGCCCGCGGCGACCTTGGTGGACCGGATGGCGTCGAGCAGCGACGTCTTGCCGTGGTCGACGTGCCCGAGTACCGTGACCACGGGCGGACGGGTTGTGAGTGAACCCGGCGGATCCGACTCGGTGAGGATCTCGACCGTCTCTTCGTCTGCCTCTTTGACAAGCGCGTTGAATCCGAAGCGGCGCGCCACTTGCGACGCGACATCCGGCGGCACGTGCTGATTGATCGTGGCCATCGTGCCCATCTTGATCAATTGCCCGATGACTTGACCAGCGGGGACGCTCATGGCGGAAGCGAGTTGCTGCACCGTGATCAGATCAGGGATCTCGAGATCCTTGAGCACTTCGGGTTCGACCATCGGCGCCTGCGACGACTTGTGGCGCGGCTGCGTCTTCTTGAGCAGTTCCTCGCGTTGTCGCTCTTTACGGTCGCGCTCCATCTCCTCGCGCGACTTCTTGCGTCCGCCAGGTTGCGGCCCACTCGTCGGCGCTCCGGTACCGGGTTGCAGCGGGCTGCCAGGCCGTCCGGGAATCGGACGCCCTCCAGGGCCGCCAAGCGGACGCCCAGGCATGGGTCGCCCTTGCATTCCTGGACCGCCTGGACGCGGCGCGAAACCCGGACCAGCGGGTCGAGGGCCGACACCGACGCCGACGCGCGGCTGCTGCTGGATGATCTGCTGCACCGGCCGGTTCATCGGAATCGGCGCGGTCGGATCCGCCGACGCCGCCGGAACGACCTTCGGATGATGCGCGGGGCGCATCACGGTTGCGCGTCGAGGCGTGGACGTGGCCACGGTGCGCAGCCGGACAACCGGACTATGAACCTCGGGCGATGGCGGCGGCGCCGGAGCGGCTTCGGGTGCTTTGGCGGGGGGTTCTGCAGCCTTGCTCTCGGTGGCGTCGCGCGTAGGCTCGCTGGGCGGCGGCGGTGCTTCAACCGTGGCCGTCGCCGTGGCCGCGCCGTTGCCGGCCGTCGCCTTTTTTGCGACAGGCTTATGCGACTTCGCCGCCTGCGCCAAATCGCCGACAAGCACGCCCTTCACGATGCGCGCGCGATGCTCGTCGATGACGCTCATGTGCGTGCTGGCTCTGATGCCAACTTTGCTCAGAAGAGCGATCGTATCTTTGCTTGAGAGGTTGAGCTCTTTGGCGAGCTCGTGGACCCGTACCATTGCCAAGAGTTAGTCTTTTCCTTTGTCGTCTCGACGACCAGAAGCAGCGCGTTCCGCAGCGGGCAGCGCCGATAACGGCACTTCGGCTAAACCCGCGAATCTCTTGTTCTTCCTTACCTTGTCGCGGCACGACGTAGAGCACAGATATGCCCCCCGGCCCGGCAGACGTGCGGCAGGGTCAGCCTGCCACCCGCCGTGCTCCAGGCGGACGAACCGTACCAACGACTGCTTTGGGAAGCGGGCGCGGCAACCGACGCACTGGCGAAACGGCACGTGCGCGGGAAGGACCGCAGAGTCGGACGTATGCACCCGCTGTATTGTTCGGCGTGACGCCTTTGACATCCGCTTTGACAGCCGTTACGTATAGAGAGATGTGCGTCATCGGCGCGCGATCTAAGAACGAGCGGGATGGATAGAATGCGACGACTTTTCGGAAGATGCGGATTGGGCGCGATCTTGATGGCGGTTCCCCTGTTGCTGCTCGCGCCGGCGAACGCCGCTACGCAACCTGCGAGCACGGAGAAGGTCGTCCTGGCCGGCGGATGTTTCTGGGGAATGCAGGCCGTCTTCGGAGAGTTGCGAGGCGTCAAGAGCGTCGTCGCCGGGTATTCCGGCGGGTCGGCAGAGACGGCTCACTACGACATCGTCAGCACCGGCACGACCGGCCACGCAGAATCCGTCCAGATCGAATACGATCCGGCGAAGATCACGTTCGGCCAACTGCTCTCCGTCTATTTTATGGTCGCGCATGATCCCACGCAGCTCGATCGTCAGGGGCCCGACTTCGGAACGCAATACCGCTCGGCGGTTTTCTACACGACCGATGCGCAGAAGCGCGAGACGGAATCATACATCAGCACGCTTGAAGCGCAGAAGTCGTTCGATGGAAAGATCGTGACGCAAGTCGTGCCGCTGCGCGCGTTCTATCCGGCCGAGGATTACCATCAGAACTACGTAGCGCACAATCCCGATAATCCGTATGTGATGTACAATGACTTGCCCAAGCTCGCCGCGTTGCACCACCAATTCCCATCGCTCGTCAAATCCTAGGTATTTTTCGAGGGCGTATTTTTCGAAGGCGATTTTTTTGAAGGGGCCGACTTTATGCCGGCCCTAGGTTTCGTCTTGTGGGCCGACATAAAGTCGGCCCCTTCATTGATGAGATGCACATGACGACTCCGTGAGACGATCGTGAAACCGTTTCCGAACTGCTAATTGCGTGCGGGGATCTGCCGTTAAGCGAAGTAGTCGCTCAGCGCTGAAGGAGATCCGATCATGACACTGCACCGCACTATCGCAGCCGCCGCACTCGCATGCGGCATCGTAACATCCGCTCTCTGCCAGACCGCGTCGGCCCGGCCGCTTCAGGTCAACGGCTTTGGTCCGATACAAGTGGATTCGTGCATCGTCGGCCGAGACGGCAGTGCGACGCGCGGCCTGGACATCATCTACCACAATACGCGGCGCATGGCAGCAGATAAAGTCATCTTCAATGTCGATTATCGGGGCATCAACCGGACGATCTCGGATGCCGGAACGTTCTCGCAATATGCGAGCATCAACCACGGCTTTGACGTCTTCGACGGCTTCGGTTACGAAGGCGCCGTCCTCAACCGCTGCGATGTGACGTACGTCCACTTCGCGGACGGCGAAGTCTGGCGGCTCTAGATCAAACGCTCGTCGTGAGCGACGACGTGCGGACCAGCCCCAACCTGCCGATATTACAAAAAAGCAAGCAACCGCTGGGTGGCGGACCTCGACGCCGCCCCGGCGCGACCTTTTAGAGGGAAAACGAAAGCATGGCGCTCACCGTCGTCCGATTCGGAGCCCGAATCGCAATCGCTGTCTTGACGCGCGCGATCGATGCGGTCTACGCACCGCATCCGCCGTTTGTCGAGACGCTTTTCCTACGCTGACAAGCTAAGACGCTAGACGGACCGAAAACGTCTCGCCCCACACAGCCGTCAATCGACGGCGTCGCTGGTGGCCTCCGCCTCTTCCGCAGCCGCCGCGGCTTCCGCGGACTCTTCGTCACCCTCCCCGGGAGCCATGCGCTGCAGTTCCTGCAGCTTGCGGATCAGCTCTTCGTCTTCGGCCAACATCTCCGCCGTCAGCTGCACACCGCTCTCTTGCGCGGCGACTTCCGCCATCGCGGCGAGTTCCTCGCGTTCCTGATCCTCGTCGACGCGCTGCGACATGACTTCGGCCCACTGCTCTTCGTTGTGGATATCGATGCGCCAGCCGGTCAGACGCGCCGCCAAGCGCACGTTTTGGCCTTCTTTTCCGATCGCAAGCGAGAGCTGATAATCGGGAACGACCGCTTCGGCGAGATGTTCGCGCTCGTTCAGATGCACTTGGATCACTTTCGCAGGCGCTAGCGCGTTCGCGACGTACGTTGCCGGATCTGCGGACCACTGGATCACGTCGATCTTCTCGCCGCGCAGCTCCTCGCCGATGTTGTTGACGCGCGAAGAGCGCGGTCCGAGACAGGCGCCGACCGCATCGATGTCTTCTTCTTGCGTCCAGACAGAGATCTTCGAGCGTGAGCCAGGTTCGCGCGCGACGTCTTTGACCTCCACGATGCCTTGCGAGACTTCGGGGATCTCCTGCTCGAACAGGCGCCGCACGAGATTGGGATGACTGCGCGACAAGATGATCTGCGGACCGCGGTTCGTCTTGCGGACTTCCATCACGTACGCGCGAATGCGCTCGTTGATGCGGAAGACCTCGCGCGCCACTTGCTCGGAGACCGGCAAGATCGCTTCGGCCCGTCCGAGGTCGACGTACATGTTGCGCTGTTCGTAGCGGAGCACCTGACCGCCGACG
>JABCYQ010000012.1 GCA_013290125.1 Vulcanimicrobiota bacterium | reverse complement strand
CGGTCGTCGAAGTGCAATCGCACTCGTACACGCTCGGCGGCGCGGGGAACGTCGCGAGCAATCTAGCGGCGCTAGGCGCGCGAGTAGCCGTGGTCGGCCTGGTCGGCCGCGACGAAGCAGCCACGCGATTGCTCGCGCTCTTCAAGAAGATGGGCGTGGACACGCGCGGCGTCACGCGCGTGGCGGGCCGCACGACGACCCAGAAGACGCGCATCGTCGCGCACCATCAGCAAGTGGTCCGCGCGGATCGCGAGAGCACGGACGGGATCGGTGCGCGCGTCCGCGAGTCGCTCTGCAAATCGCTCGCCGCGTTCGACGGGCGCGTGGACGGCGTCATCATCTCCGACTACGGCAAGGGCGCAGTGGACGAGACGCTCGTGCGGACGGCGCGCGCTTACAAAACTCGTGTGGTCGTGACCGGCGATCCAAAGCCGGCCAACCTCGGCGCATTCTCGGGCATCGACTGCATCGCGCCTAACGCGGGCGAAGCCGAATCTGCCTCTGGCATCTCTATTGCATCCGACGCCGATCTCGCCCGCGCGGGCGCTGCCCTCGTCAAGCGGACGAAATGCCGCCACGTGCTGATCACGCGCGGTGAGAACGGCATGACGTTATTCTCGCAAAAGGGACGGCCGTTCACTGTTCCAGCGGTGGCGCGTCAGGTGTACGACGTCAGCGGCGCCGGCGATACGGTTGTCTCGACGCTGACACTTGCCCTCACCGCAGGTGCACCGATCGAGCACGCCGTCGCGATCGCATCGCTCGCAGCAGGCGTCGTCGTGGAAAAACTCGGCACGGCGACGGCGACCCCGAAAGAGATCATCGCATTCGCGCAACACGAGGGCGTCGCCGGTGCGGTGCCGTTACGTGCCACACGTGCTCGGACGCCGCGATGACGGCGGCCGAAAAAGTGCTCACTCGCAGCGACTTGGCGGCGCGCATCGCAGCCGAGCGTCAGTCGCGCGGACCGGTCGCCTTCACAAACGGTGTGTTCGACCTTCTCCACGTCGGCCATGTCCGCTACCTGGAAAGCGCCCGCGCACTTGGCGGCATGCTCGTCGTTGCCGTGAACTCCGATGCATCCGTGCGGCAGCTCGCGAAGGGCCCGGATAGACCGATCGTCGCGCAAGCGGAGCGGGCGGAGGTCGTGGCCGCGTTAGGGTGCGTGGACTACGTGTGCATCTTCGACGAACTGCTGCCCGACGTCACGATCCGCGCGCTGCGGCCGGATATCCACGTCAAGAGCGCGCAATACGACGCGCGAGCATTGCCCGAAGCCGATGCGGTGCGCGAGGTCGGCGGACGGATCGAGATCGTACCGCATGTGGATGCACGATCGACGACCGCGATCGTCCAGCGGCTGCGCGCCGGAGGTGCGAGATGATCGCCGCGCCGCGCGTCGTCGTCACCACGAACGGTCCGGGCGAACTGGTGGGGTGGGCGCGTCCGTTCTTGCGCGCGGTATACGCGCGCGCGCCGGAAGCAGACGTAACCGTCGTCTTCGTGCCGTGCCCGTACGCCACCGGCCGCGAGGCCGAACATGCGAAGCGCATGTTCCCGCGCGCCAACGTCGTGGATCCAAAGGCGTACGCCCGCTATCTTTTCCGCAAACCGGTGGTTGGGATGCACCGCGGTTTTGGCGCGCTGCAATACCTCGGCGGCGATCTCTTCCACGCCACCACGCTCGCGAAGCGTCTCGGCATGGCGGCGCTCACGTATAAGTTCTCGCGGCGCGACTACCGCTCGTCGTTCCAGCGGTTCTACGCGCTCGACGAAGATAACGCGCGCAAATTGCGCAGCGACGGTGCGCCAGCGGAGCGCGTGCGCATCGTCGGCAATCTCGTGCCCGACAGCGTGCTCGGCGCGCTGCAGCAGCCGTTGAACCCGCCCGGCGTTGGTGAAGGCGTCTGCATCCTGCCCGGCAGCAGACCCGCAGAGATCAAGCACCTGATGCAGTACTATCTCGCGATCGCGAAGGGACTGATCGAAGCCAGGCCGGGTCTGCCGGTCACGTTCGTCGTCTCGCCGTTCAACTCGGATGAACAGCTCGCGGCGGCGCTCGCGCGCGAGCCGGATCCGCGCTACGGCGGGATGCGCGGCATCTTGGCGGATGGCGGCGCCGCCATCGTCGGCGACGGCGTGCGCGTCGCGCTCGACCGGTCGGGGAACTACGGTGCGCTCGCGCGGGCGGCGCTGATCGTGACGATTCCAGGAACGAAATGTCTCGAAGCCGCGGTCCTCGGGCGGCCGATGCTCGTCATCGTGCCCCTCAACCGGCCGGACGAAGTCGCGATGAACGGCCTCGGTGCGTACTTGCACCACGTGCCGATCATCGGCCGCCCGCTCAAGCGGTGGCTCGTGCGCTCGGTCGAACGTCGCTTCCGGTTCGTCTCGCAGCCGAACATAGACGTCGACCGCATGGTCGCAGCAGAGTTGCGCGGCGTGTTGATGCCGTCCGACGTCGTCGCGAAAGCCGTCGAAATGCTCGATCGGCCCGACGAGTTGCGCGCGATGGGCGAGACGCTCTCCAAGATCTATGCGTCGCATGTCGGCGCCGCCGATCGCATGGCGGCGGATGCACTTGTGGTCGCGGCGAGCAGCGCGAGCCCGAGCGGAGCTGCTTAAGAAGCGATGATCGAAGCGAGCGTGATCATCGCGACGCGGGATCGCGCCGGATTCTTGCACGATTGCCTGGCGTCACTAGCAACTCAGACAGCTGTCGGCCGTTTCGAAGTCATCGTCGTAGACAACGGATCGTCGGACGACACATCAACGGTCGTCGCAACAGCAAGACAGACGGCCGCGCTTTCGCTCCGCAGCATCGTGGTTCAAGAACCGAATCGCGCCCGCGCGCGCAACGCGGGCCTCGCGCAGGCCCGCGGTGCGATCGCGATCTTCTGCGATGACGACACGATCGCGCCGTCAGGCTTCGTCGCGGCGCACCTTTCCGCTCACACAGTCAGCGGTCGCGTCGTATCAGGTCCGATCGTCAACGTCATCTCGCCGCTGCACCTCGTTCCGGTCCGTCCGCGACACTACTCCCGCGCTTTTTTCTGCACGTGCAATGCGAGCGTTTCTACCGACGCGATTCAAGCGGTCGGCGCGTTCGACGAAGGCTTCGAACTCTACGGATGGGAGGATACCGAGGTCGGCGTGCGGCTTCGCAACGCGAAGCTCGCGCAATATTTTGCTTGGGACGCCGTCATCTACCACGTGAAGCCGCCGGAGACGACCACGCTCGAGCGGTTGACCGCGCTGGCGCGCGAAAAGGGAGAGATGGCCGCCCGCTTCGTCAAGAAAAGCCCGACCATGGCCGTGCGGCTCGCGACGGGCGCTTACATCGCGAACTTCGCGCGAGCGGCGGTCGTCAACGCGCCGCCTCTTCGTTCGCTCTACGCGAACATCGCGCGCAGTGCACGAGCCGAGTCGGCGACCGGTCGATTCGCGCGCGAAGCGCTTGTAGATGCAGCCTACGTCGACGCGCTGCGCGCAAACCTTCGGCGGCACGATGGCTGAACCGCGCCGCATACTTCTCGTACGCCTCGACGGCATCGGTGACGCGCTCGCGTGCGTTCCCATGCTCGAAGGCCTAAGCCGCACGTACCCGTCCGCGACATTCGGCGCGGTGATGTCAAAGGTCAACGCCGGCATACTTTCTCCGGCGCGCGTGACGACGTACGTCTACGGCGGCGAAGACGATCTCTTGCACGTGACGGAGGAAGCGCGCAACGCCGGGTACGATGCCGCCGTCGTAGCCACGGAAGAAGTCGCGGGCTACGAGATCGCGCGGTCGATCGGAGCTCACATCCGCGTCGGATTCTGGCACCGATTTGAAAAACCGTTCAAGTCGCTCTGGCAGCGCGCGCAATTGACACGCGCGGTCTACCGGCCGGCAGCGCGCATGCGGGCACCCGCGCACGAGGCGCTCGCGATGTATTCGTTGGCACGCGCGCTCGGCGCTGCATCTGAGCCCACCGCCGACGCATCGGTTCTGCGCGCGTGGGTGAACGCTGATCCGGCCGGCGCTCTTCCGGACGGCCAGGCGACGCTCGGCGTGCAGATCGCGTCTAAGCTCGCGACCGGCGGATGGGGGCCCGCCGCGCTTGCAGCGCTCATCGACGCTTCGCTGGCGTACGCCGGTCTAACGCGCTGCGTGCTGCTCGCCTCCGAAGCGGATGCGCCGCTTGCGCGGGCGGTCTTGGAACACATGCCGCCGGCGCAGCTGGCGAGTGGTGTCGTTCGCCTCCATCCTCCGAGCGACGTACCTCGATGGCTCGGCGCGATCGCGTCGCTCGGTGCGCTGATCACTCCGGACACCGGCGCAGCGCACGCCGCCGGGATGTTGGGCGTTCCGGTTGCCGATCTGTTCGACAGTGCGAGCTTCGAGGAGCTGTCGAGCCGTTGGCGTCCGTGGGCCGCCCCGGCGCGCTGCTTTGCAAAATCGGACTGGCATCCGGGGTTGGAATCGCGCTTCGGCGCCGAGGTCGGAGCGGCGGTCAAGGAATTGCGCGCGAGCCTGAAGGGGTCGGACAATCTGAAGGGGTCGACGCCAGTCGGCAAGCGCGAATGACGGCTCGCACGCCTGAAGGGGGCAGACAATCCGAAGGGGCCGACGTCAGTCGGCCCGCGCGAGTGCTTGCCGTCTGCACCGGTGGCGGTGTCGGCGATCTCCTCGCCGCAACGCCAGCCATGTCCGCACTCGCTCGAATGTTTGGGTCACCGGTCACCGTGCTGACGTCGCCGTACGCCGTGCCGCTGCTGCGCGGGCACCCGGCCGTCGCCGACGTCATGTCCGATGATAGCGCGACGCCGATCAGGGAGACGATCGAAGCCGTCCGGATGCGAGAGTTTACGCACGCGGTCGTGTTTTGGTCAACATCGCGCGTCGCCGCCATCGTGCAGCGGGCACGCATCCCGATCCGTGTCGGACAATCGCGCCGGCTCTACTCGTGGCGCTACACGTTGCGCGTGCCCGTGCGCACCGAATCGGGCGATACGGCAAGCCGCTGGTCGGACGTGCAGATGGATTACGCGCGCGCACTGGGCGCAGTCGCAGAACCGAGCGATTTCACCATCAGCATTCCGATCGCGGCCGCGGACGAACGCGAAGCGGACGCAGTTCTTTCCGCCGCCGGTGTCACCGGCCGTTTCGTCGTCTTCCACTCGGTCCGTGGGATGCGTCTCGACGGCGTGCGGTGGCCCGTCGAATCCTTTGCGAAGATCGGCGATGCGCTGGGCAGCGCATTCGAAGCCCAAGTCGTGTTGACGGGAACGACAGCCGAGCGCCCGGTGATCCAAGAAATCGCGTCGCGCATGATCGCACCGCACGCGAACATCGCCGGCGCGACTTCGCTGCGCGCGTTAGCGGCCGTCCTCAAGCGTTCGGCGCTCGTCGTCGCGCTTGATTCGGGCCCGATGCACATCGCCGCCGCGGTCGGCGTGCCGACGGTCGGAATTTTTGCGCTCAAGACCGATCTGCCGCGACGTTGGCGGCCGCTCGGACCGCGAGTAGCGCTCGTCGAGCCGTCGTACCCATGCCCCGGATGCCGCAAGGAGACGTGCCGGACGTTTGATTGCTACGCCGCGCTGACGCCGGAAGCCGTCGTGTCCGCCGCGAGGAGTCTCTTTTAGTCAGACAATGGATTCAGCGCGCGAAATGAAAAGCACGGCGCGATGCCATCGACTGCCGCAGCGATGCCCAAGATCACCGTCCAGATGTGCACCTACAACCGACGCGCGCTGCTCGGCCGAGTGTTGGACGCGCTCTTCAAACAAGATCTCGACCCGGCTGACTACGAGATCGTTCTCGTGGACGACGGTTCCACCGACGGCTCCTACGAATCCGTCATCGAGAAAGTCGCGCCGCCGTGCGCATTCCACGTCGTCCGCCAACGCAACGCCGGACTCGCGCGCGGACGCAATGCCGGCATCGCGCGCGCGCGCGGCAAGATCATCATGTTCATGGACGACGACGTTCTCGCCACGCCCGGATTACTGGCGGCACACGTGCGGTTTCATGAAGCACATGAACGAGCGATCTGTCGCGGCGGCGTGATCAACGTCGCATCGTTCGACGATCTGCCGCCGGCTCGTTATTCGTGGCGTAACTATTCCGGGGCGTATTTCTGGACCACAAATGTCTCCGCACCGCTTGCGTTGGTGCGCGAAGCAGGGGCGTTCGACGAGCGATTTTCGGAGTATGGCTGGGAGGATCTCGAGCTCGGCTTCCGGCTGCGCACGATGGGAGTGCCATCCATCCTCGCGCGCGACGCGCTCGTCTATCACTATAAACCACCTGCGCAGCCGCAGGCATTCGAAGGCATGATCCGCCAGGCGCGCGCGCAAGCTCGCACCGCGCGGCTTTTCGCCGAAAAACATCCGCATTGGCGCGTGCGCGTCGCGACCGGTCAGACGGCGCCGCAGCTCTTCTGGAGCGACGTCGCGCGGGCACTCGGTTGGCCGGCGCTCCTGCGCAAGTTGTCGCCGGAACGAGATGCCGGCAACGCCACCGTGCTCCAGCGTTGGGCCGCGACCCGCCTCGCGCGCGCGGAGTACTTCGACGAGCTTCGCCGGGCGGGAACTCCGTGACATGAGCGTCGCCGAGCCGCCGACGACCGAAGCGAGCCGCACGCCGAGAAAGATCCTGCTGATCCGCACGGATCGTGTGGGCGACCTCGTGCTTACCACTCCGGCGATCGCTTCGTTTCGCAGGTCGTGGCCGAACGCGCGCCTCGAAATCCTGGTCAACGACTACAACGAACCCGTCGTCCGGCATACACCGGACATCGATGCGGTGCACGTCCTCGCTCGGGGGACCGATCGCGTGAAGGCGCGACAGATCGCCCAGGCGCTTGGGCGAAACGTCGATCTGGCGGTCGCTTTGTCGCCGCGTACGCAAGACTATCTTCTGGCCGCATGGAGCGGCGCGCCGCGTCGTCTCGGCTACGTCTACCGGCGACGCTACATCTCGCGCGCCGCAGCGCGCTATCTGCTCACGGCGCACGCGATATCGGATGCCGATCCCGATCTCGCAGATCGGCACCCTGAACGGCCTGTCGCGCACGAAGTCCGGCAAGTCCAGACGCTCGTCGTGCTCGCAGGCGGCACGCAGATCTCCGACGCGCTCGTCTTGCGCACGGGTCCCGCCGATGAGGCATTCGCCCGCGAACGGGTGCCGGCAGGCGCCATCGGATTCAATCTCTCGCCGCGCTGGTTCAACGAGAATTTCGGAATCGCAGCGACTCGCGCGACCATCGAACGGCTCGCCGCGCTGGGCGTTCCGCTCGTCGTCACATACGGCGACGATGTTCGCGATGTCGCAAAGACCCTTCAAGCCGGGATCACCGCGCCGAATGTCTTCTGGATCGGCGGTGCATCGGTGTTGGAATGGGCGGCAGCGCTAGCCCGGTGTGCGGTCGTCGCGACAGTGGATACCGGTGCGACACACGTCGCAGCGGCGATGGGTGTGCCGGTGGTCGTCGTCTTCGAACGTCGCTACTATACGCTCAGTTCGCAAGAATGGTCACCATGGCGGGTACCAAGCGCCCTCCTGTGCAAACCTGTGGATGGCACGGATTGCACGGCGCTCGTCCACGACATCGTCGCCGCCGTCGATCGACTCCGCAGAAGCTAAAGCGCGGCGCCGATCCCGTAAGCATCACCCGAAGCAGGCTGCAAACCGTCACGCGATATGCAACTATCCGTCGTCATACCGACGTACAACCGCTTGGACTCGCTGCGCGAAGTGCTGCCGACGCTACTCGCGCAGACGGTTGACGCGAGCTCGTACGAGATCATCGTCGCTGACTCGCACAGCACTGACGGCACGCCGGAGTATGTCCGATCGCTTGCGCAAAGTCTTGATCCCGGGAGGCTCATCTATCGCCCGGGCGCGTACTCCGGCCGCGCGGCTGCCCGAAATGCCGGCATCGCCGCGGCGACGGCGCCGATCGTGCTCTTCACCGATTCCGATATCCTTGCGTCGAAGGATCTCCTCGAGAGCCACGTTCGCGTTCACGAGGCGTGCGCGCCGAACGTCGCCGTCGTCGGTTGCGAACTGCAAGTGGTCTCGCTTGACGACTACCGCGCCCAGCGCGACAACCCAGAGCTCCGCAAACCACTGCATCCGGCGAACCGCAGCAGAGTCTCGTGGCTCTATTTCCTCACCGGCAACGCGTCCGTGCGGCGCGACGACCTCGACGCCGTCGGCGGATTCGACGAGAGCTTCACGGGCTACGGCCACGAAGATCTTGAACTCGGCTATCGGCTCGAAAAACACGGCGTCGAGTTGCGCTACGAGGCGCGCGCGGTCAACTTTCATTGGCATCCGGTGCCGTACGAGGAGCAAGTCGGCCGGAGCGAACTCGCGGGCGTCTCGACCGTGCGCTTTTACCGCAAGCATCCGGACGTGGAAGTCATGGCGAAACTCGGCATGACGCCGGTCTCGCTCGCGCTGCATTCATTTCTTCGGGCCGCGACGCCGATCCGCAACGCGATCGAGCGCGCGGGCGCGTCGCAAGCGACGCCGAAGAAGAACACCTGGCCGTATATCGCGCGACAGATCGCGTATCAATATCACTATGTCAGCGGCGTGAAACGCGCGCTGCGTGAGACCAACGGAGCGAAGACTTGACCGAAAACACGACAAGCACGACGCTGCACATCACGTGCGGCGACCTGACCGCTGCACACGACGGGCGCACCGCGATGGTCCAGGGATGGGTCAATAGCGCGCGCGACCACGGCGACCTGATCTTCATAGACGTACGCGACCGCTTCGGCGTGACGCAGACGGTTTTCGATCCCAGTATCGCACCTGAAGCGGCAGCGCTCGCGAAAACGCTGCGGTCGGAGGATGTCATCCGCGTGGAAGGGCGCGTGCGGCGCCGGCCGGCCGGGACGGAGAACCAGAAGATAGCGACAGGCGAGATCGAGCTTGCGGCCATGCAGGCGCTCGTCCTCAACCGGTCGCTCACACCGCCTTTTCCGATCCACGGCGACGGCGACGTGGACGAGACGCTGCGGATGAGGTACCGCTATCTCGACCTGCGGCGCCCGCACATGCAGCGCAACATCGCATTGCGCCATCGCGCGGTAAAGACCGTCCGCGATTATCTGGACGAACGCGGGTTCCTCGAGATCGAGACGCCGATGCTCATCAAGCAGACGCCGGAAGGCGCGCGCGACTTTCTCGTGCCGAGCCGACTGCATCCGGGCGAATTCTACGCACTTCCGCAATCGCCGCAGCTGTTCAAGCAGATCCTCATGGTCGCAGGATTTCACCGCTACTTCCAGATCGCGCGCTGCTTCCGCGACGAAGCATCGCGGGCCGACCGGCAGCCGGAGTTCACGCAGATCGATATCGAAATGGCGTTCCCGACGCAGGATCAGGTGATCGAGCTCGTCGAGGGCATGTTGGCGCGAGTTTTCGACGAGGCGCTCGACGTGCAGATCGCAACGCCGTTTCCTCGTTTGACGTACGCCGACGCGATGGCCAAGTACGGCGTGGACAAACCGGATCTGCGCTTCGGCCTTGAGCTTGCCGACTATGGCGCGGCATTCGAGGGCACGGAGTTCAAGATATTCGCTTCGGCGATCGCGGCCGGAAAGCGGATCATCGGGTTCGTCGATCCTGGCGGCGCGGCGCGCTCGCGCCGCGAGTTCGACGCGCTCGTCGAAAGCGCGCTCGGCCTAGGGGCAAAGGGTCTGGCTTGGATCGCGTTTGCAGATGACGGTCCGCGCTCGTCGCTGCCGAAGAGCGCGCTTACGCCGCAAATGCTCGATTCTCTGACGCGCATCGGAAACGCGAAGCCCGGTGATGCGGTGCTGCTCGTGGCCGATGATCTGGTCGCGGCGCAATCGGTGGCCGGGCAGCTGCGGCTGCATGTGGGCGCGGCCAAAGGCTTGCGCGACCCGAAGCGCTTCGAATTCTGCTGGGTGCTCGACTTCCCGCTATTCGAACGCGACGCCGAAACCGGTGCCATCACGTCCATGCATCACCCGTTCACCGCACCAGCGCCCGGACTCGAAGCTCTCGACGGCGACCCGCTTACTGTCCGCGCGCAACATTACGACGTCGTGCTCAACGGGTCGGAGATCGGAAGCGGTTCGATCAGAATCCACGATCCCGAACTCCAGCGCCGCGTCTTCCGCATACTCGGTTATACGGATGAACAAGTGCACGACCGCTTCGGCTTTCTGCTCGACGCCTTCGCCTATGGGGCGCCGCCGCACGGCGGCATCGCACCAGGCGTCGACCGGCTCATCCAGATGATGGTCGGCGCCGATTCCATCCGCGAGGTCATCGCATTCCCGAAAAATCAGCGATTCCAAGACTTGATGATCGAGGCGCCGGCGCCCGTGCCGCCGGAACTGCTGCGCGAGCTATCGCTGCGGGTCGATGCGCCGCGAAGCGACGCAGCGCCGAAGGCGAAGGTCTGACGGTGCGCCTCGTACAGGAGACAGAAGCCGAAGACGAACGCGCCATAGAAGTCTATCGCGATCTCAAACATTCACTGCGCGTGCCGGTGGTCGCGAGTCTATTCCAGGCCTACGCCGCGTGGCCGCGCTTTCTCGATGCCTTGTGGCGCAGGCTGCGGCCGAGCCTCCTCGCCGCTTCGTTCCTCGAGCGTTCGCAGATCATCTCCAACGCCGCCGTCGACTCGATTTCCGTGTGGCCGGTGACAGACCACGCGAGCGCCCTCTCGATCCGCCACTCCGCGCGCGAGGTCGCGCGCATGCGCGATCTCGTTGAGCTCTATCACCATCTCAATCCGAAACTGCTGATCATCGCTAGCGCCGTGGACGGCGCTTTGGCGAACGGCGTTATCGGCGGGCTCGGCAATACGGGTCCGCGGAAACCCGGCGCGTCGTACGATATCGGCTACGACCATCGGACGGTCTCAGTCGCGTTTTCAAACGAGCGCGAAGCGCCGTTACGCGTCCGCTCGATATTCGAAGACATGAAAGCCACGGCGGATATTGCTTGGATCGACGCCGAGCATCGGGCGATCGCCACGTCGCCGGATTGGCTAGAGATCTGGTGGCGGGATTGCAAGCCGACGTATGCCGACCCGCGCCGAGCGGAGATTCGGGATAGATTGCGTGCGCAGGGCCGCGCTGCCGCCGGCGAATTGCCCTATAGACTTGCGCTGAGCGCGGATCTGCTGTCGGATCTGGGCTTGCAAGCGCCTGAGCGTGAGCAGATCACGCAGACGAACCGCGTCTTCTGCGAGTCATTGCCCGGGTTGATCATCGACACGGCCATCGCACGCAAAGGCCTCGGGGCCGGATAAAGAAGGGGCCGACTTTATGTCGGCCCCCGTTGCGTTTGCCTGGGCCGATATAAAATCGGCCCCTTCGGGCTAGCTGCCTGATTCGATGCCGATCTTGTTCGCCGCTTGCTCCGTGAACCAGAGCGTATTGCTCGGTCCGACGCAGATGCGATAGACACCGCTCGACGCCGTCGGAACCGGAAATTCCGTGATGACGCCGCCGGTGGTGATCATGGCGATGTTGTTGGCCCCCGCCTCCGTGAACCAGAGGACATTCGAACCGCTCGGGCCGGCCGTGATCCCAACGGGATCCGCAGCCGCGGTCGGCGTGCTGTAGTTCGTGACCACACCACCCGTCGTCACTTGTGAGATAAAGCTCATGAAGCCGTCGGCGACCCAAATATTGCCGTCAGCACCCAAGGCTATTCCATCCGGTCTGCTTCCGTCGGGAAGCTCATACTCAGTGAAAAAGCCGGTGGTCGTCACTCGGCCGACTTTGCCTGACGCGTTTTCGCTGAACCACAGCGCTCCGTCCGACCCGACCGTGATACTCGCGGGATGGCTGTGCGCCGTTGGAATGTGGTACTCCGTTATCGTGCCTGTGGGTGTGATCGACGCGACGCGATCGTTGTCGAATTCCGTAAACCAGATGTTGCCGTCGGGACCGACCGTGATTCCGGTGGGGTCCGACTTCAGCGTCGGCAGCGGGTACTCGATGAACCCAGAAGAGGTGATCTCGCCGATCTTGTTGCCGAGCGATTCCGTCAACCAAAGATTACCGCTTGAATCGAAAACGAGCTGGCTCGGTGACGAATCTTTGGTTCCGATGACGAGCCGCGCGCCTTTGTGCGTCGTCGGGTCCATACGGATGATCGAGCTCTTGTTATGTTCGGCAAACCAGATATTGCCGTCTGGTCCGAGGACGATTCCGGCCGGCGCACTATTTTTCTGCGCGACCGAAAAGTCCGTGATAACCGACGTGAACGAGGGACCCGCACCGTGCACGCCTGGCCGCGAGAAGTAGCTGCTCGCTCCACCTTGCCCGCCGGCAGGAAGGACCGATTTGCCCGAACATGCCGCAAGCGCAAGCGCGACGCAAGCGACTGACACGATTCGTACTGTCATCTTCATATGAATACTACAAACTCCCAACAAAAATTCGCCCAAGGAAGAGGCTCCATCGTAGCATCATGCCATTGGCGGCGGTAGGCGATTTAGGCCCTAACGTTAGTCCGACTCGGCCGACGGCCTACGAGGCAGGCAGGCGTCCGGTTGGCGCGATCAGATAGACAGCGCCGTGCGATCCGGTCTGCCAGACGTGCTCGAACTGCGCGCGGTGATAGATGCGCCGGATCGAACCCGGCCGGGCATACGGATCGTTGACGATCACATCGCCTCTGCTCGTGAACCCGCGCACGACGAGCAAGTGGCCCGCGGTTTTTGGATACGGTGCGCCATCGAGGTCGCCGGAGCCGACGCGAATGCTCGCGACGACGGGGACGCCGTCAGCGATGTATCGTTCGAGCTCGTTAAGTGAAGGCAGGCGTGCGACCCAGCCTTCGAGCCCGTGCTGCGACGCGAACGCGACGTTGAACGGCCAGTTGCCGCAGCCGTCATAGACCGGATCGAACGTGCCAGCCGCAGCATCGGCCACATCGATATCCCACTGCGCGTTCCCCGTCTTTTGCGCCCAGTACGCCATCACCATTGAGATGCTCGCCGGGCTGCACCACGAATCTCCGCCGCCGCCATAGCGGCCGCCTTCGGAACCGATGCGTTGCGTGCGCTCCGGCACGGACAAGTCCATACCCCACGCAGTCGACCGCGTCGCCGCGCCTTCCGACGAGCTCGGCTTGCTCGCCTCAAGATCTGTGGTCACAGCGAGCAGCCGCAACGAGGGCGTTTCGCCGCCGGGCGAAGGATGGATGGTCACGCGCAACTGCAGAGCATGCGCGACTCGCGACAGCACGAGCGTGTCGGTGTCGACTCTGCCGTCGGCATCGTGTTGGCCGTTACGCGATCGCCGGTGGCCGCCGTTCAGGTCCGGACTCCACTCACCCATATCGAACCACGCTGTCCAACGCTGACCGATGCGCGCGCGCATACCGACATCGACCCAAGCGGTCGCCGGCGAGTCGATATTCCACGAGGCTATCGCCGAGGTGAATCCCGACGGCACTAAGTGGATGGCGGATTCGTAGTCGCGCCGCACCGGTTCTGGGAAGCGCATCACGAACACCGCGGCGGCGACGATGCAAGCCGCGGTCAGATCTGCCACTCCCAGGCGTTCCAATAATCCGTGATGACGGGCGCCGGTTTGAAGCCTCGTAGATCCGAGTTGTACGCGATCACGTTTTGATCCCAATAGATCATCAGCAGAGGCGCCTCATCGAGCATGATCTTCCAGGCGGCTTCGTAGTCCGCGCGCCGGCGCGCGTGATCGTAGCTCACCTGCGCATCTTTCAGATAGCCGTCAACGGCCGGATTGCAATAGAAGTTCGTATTCGAGCCGTGGTGCGGCCAGTAGTCGCAGCCGAATCCGGCGATGTCGTCAGGATCGGTGCCTTCTGTGTTCAGGATCAACGCCATATCGTAGTGGCCGCCGTAGAGCGGTCCGTCCGGCGCGAACAAAACCGCACCTTCGTAGTTCTTCGTATCGAGCTCGATGCCGACCGCCTTGAGTTCCGCAGCGATGAGCGCTTCGGCGTCCTGATTCAAAAGGTTGCTCGTCGCCGTCGAGATCGTCAGCGCCATCCGCACGCCGTTCTTGGCGCGAATCCCATCGGCCGCGACGCGCCAGCCAGCGGCGTCCAATATCTGCGCCGCCGCAGCCGGATCAAACGGCGCAGGCTTCAAACCGTTCGCGGCCCACGAGAACGGCGGGATGTCGGTGACTGCGCGAACCCCCAATCCACCGTACACGGCCCTGATGAGCCGGTTCACGTCGATCGCCCGCACGATGGCGCGGCGCACTGCGACATCCGAGAGGATCGGACTCTTGCAGTTGAAATCGAGATGACGGTAGTTCGCTTGCATGATCGCGGAGACACGGATACCGGCGACCGTGCTCAATTGCGGCACGAGCGATTTCGTGACGCCGTCCACCACGTCGATGTCGTGCGACTTCAACGTCGTGAAGAGCGTGTTGACGTTGGGGATGATCTTGATGTCGATGGTGTCGAGCTTCGGCTTGCCGCGCCAGTAACGCGGGTTGGCACCGAAGACGATGTCCTGTCCAGACACCCACTGTTTGAGCACAAAAGGTCCATCGCCGATCGGCGCGCGGTCGTAGCCGATGTTGTTGAGCGTGGCGTACTTGGCCAAGAGATGTTGCGGCAACGGCGTGAACGTGCCGGCGGAGAAGAGGTAGACCGATGCAGCAAGCGGCTTCTTCAAAACGAACGTCACTTGGTGCGCGTTGTCGCGTTCGATGGTCTGGATCTGATCGTAGCCCTGCGTATAGACGACGGGATTGCGTCCGTCGACGATCGCGTGCCACGTGAAGATCACGTCATCCGCCGTCACGGGCACGCCGTCTGACCAGACGACGCCGGGCCGCAGTTTGAACGTGATGCGCAGTCCATCGCCGCTGATCAACCCGTTCTGCTGCGTCGGCACGACGGTGACGAGCGAGGGAACGGGCCGCTCGTGATCGTCGAAGCGGAAGAAGGGCTCGAAGAGCAGCGCCGTGACGTCGTCTGCCGACGCCTGATTGGAGAACATGCGGATGAGCGAATTCGGCTCTTCCGCCTCGCTCAAGCGCAGCGTGCCGTGGATCGTCCAAGGGTTGGCGGTTCGCGGCCCGACGCTTGCAGTGGTCGTGTCGATCTTGCTGCACGACACGAGCGCTGTCGCTGCGGCGAGCAGTGCGATGCGGCGCATCACGACGCGACGCATCACGACGCGCGCTGCCGTTTGGCAGTCTCCTCTGCAGCGCGCGAGATGGCGTTCCAAAGCTTGTCGGCGCCGTTGCGCACCACGTCGTCTGCAGGCAGCCCGGTGTCGAGTTCCGCCGCGGCGATCGCCTCGAGCGCATCTTGCTCGTTCAAATCCGACGTGTTGAGCGCGATCGCGACACAGCGCGCCGGCTTCACGCGAGCGAGCAGCTGCTCGTGATCGCGCGCGAGATCGCGCAGCGCTGGGATCGGCACGTCGAAATCCTCGATCGACTGTTGGCCCGCGCGGTGGCAGAGCACGAGCAGGTCCGGGGCGGACCCGTACATGAGTCCGAGCGTCACCGGCCCATACGCAGGATGATGCAGGGCACCCTGACCTTCCACAAGCGTGATGTCGGTGTCGGTCGCAACGTTTGTGACCAGCTGTTCCGCGGCCCCGGTGACGAAATCGGATATCACGCGATCGACTGCGATGCCCGAACCGGCGATCATGATCCCGGTCTGGCCGGTCGCCACGAACTCCGGCCGCGCCCCCGCCGCTCGCCCTGCGCGTTCCAGTTCCAACATCACGGACATCTTGCCGATCGCGCAATCGCTTCCCACTGCGAGCACGACGACTTGCGGAACGCGGTATGCCGCACCGGAGAATATCGGGATCGGCTCCGGCGGCCGGCGGACATCCCAGAATTGCGCGCCTGATAACTTCGCGCGGCCGGAGAATTCCGGATCATCTGCGAGAAATTCGTGCAGGCCGCTCACGATCTCCAGACGCGCGTCGATGGCGTCGAGAACCCGCGCGCGAAATGCCGGCGGCAAGAAGCCGCCCGCATTCGCGACGCCGATGAGCAGCGACGTCGGCTGAAACGAAAGCGCGTCGGCCACGCTTGAAACGATTGGTGCGCTGCATCGAACGTGCGGATGAAGGTCGTCTACGTGGCTGCCTGCGGCGGTCGAATCGATGACGGCGACGACCTTGTCGCGACCGTAGCGCATCACGCCGAACGCTGTCTTCGCGTGACGATCGGCGATGAAGCCTTCGGTGAGGACCGCGTAGCGCCGGTGCGTCGGCATGGCTTGATTTACGCCGCTCTGCGCGGTCGCACCCCCAGCCCGGGTGCGGTGGGAAGTCGCAGCTGCGCGCCGTCGTAGATCACTCCTGCATACGGGTCATCGGTTACGAGCAGCGGGCCGTCGACGTCGGCGTAATCGACCAGCGGCGATATCTGTGCCGCCGCGGTGCATAGTATCGACGATTCGATCATGCAACCGAGCATGATCTTCATCCCCATCGCTCGCGCGGCGTGGATCATCCTGACGGCCTCACGGATGCCGCCGCACTTCACCAGTTTGATGTTGATGGCGTCGACGCAACCGAATAGCGGCGCGAGGTCCTCGAGCGTGCGGCAGTCCTCATCGGCCATGATCGGCACGCCTGCGTTTTCGCGCACGTAGCGCAGGCCGGCGGGATTGCCCGCGGCGACCGGCTGCTCGCAGAATTCGATGTCGAATCGTTTGAGTTCGCGCAGGTGACTGACCGCTTCTTCGGGCGTCCACGCTTCGTTCGCATCCACGCGGATGATGCCGCGATAGACCGAGCGCATAGCCTCGAGCACCGCGACCTCGTTGCCTGCGCCCACTTTGACTTTGAGGATCGGCATGTGGAGCGCTTCGCGCGTTTTGCTCAGCATGGTGTCGACGTCGTCGATGCCGATCGTGAACGACGTCTGCAGCGCCTTCGCCGGATCCAAGCCGAGAAGGCCGTAGACCGGAATGCCAAGCCGCTTGCCGGCCCAATCGTGCAGCGCGAGGTCCAAGGCGCACGTCGCGCCGCGTTGATCCGCTGGTATCCTGCCCAGCACGTCATCGAAATGCCAGAGGTTTGAGCCGGTAAGGTCGAGTTGACGCAATTGGCGTTCGACGAGCTCGGCGTTTTCGCCATAGCGCTCGACCGGCGCGGATTCGCCGACGGCATCGATGCCGTCCGCGCTCACGTGCAGAAGGAGCGTCTGCGCGACGTCTTCAGATGAGCGCGCGATCGTGAACGTGTGGCGCAGATGCATGACCAGCGTTTCAAAGCGAAGCGTAGGCGTCATGGGTTTGAGATTGGGGAGCGCTGAGCCAACCTCCCTTGACGTTGCTCGATTTCGACCGCAATTATCGTGTCAACGCGCGCACTCAGCCGGAGGCCGCAGTATTGCAAGCATGCGCAGATCGATCACGGCATGGAGGATAATCGGGAGCAGAAGATTTCCGGTCAGCAGAAATAGGAGACCCATGAGGAAGCCGGTGATCGCAGTCCCCGCCACACCGACGGCACCCTGATAGAGATGATTAAGTCCGAAAACAACTGAGGAGATCAGCAGAGCCAGCGTGAGATTCAGCGTCCAGGGAAAAACGTGTAAGTAGTGCAGCATGAAGCCGCGGAAGAGAGTTTCTTCGCAAACTCCCGCTGAGACGCTGACGAGCACCCACCAGCGGCGTTCTGCCCAGGTCGCGGGTAAGAAGTAGCTGAGCGATTCCAGCGCGGCAGCAGAAGAAAACTTGCGTGGCCGATTCGTCAACTTCTTCCAGATCACGATGCCGACGGGAAGCACTACAGAAATGACGACAAAGATCGCGATCAGTGCTTCGACCACGTAGCGAACCCAAGCGCGTAACAATAGCCAGGAGATATCGGCGGGCGAAGGGCCGATAGTGAACAGCGGGCGGAAGCCGACGGAGGCAACTGCGATCACACTGGCGATCCAGAGCCATGTGCAAATCGTTTTATAGTAGTGAATTTTCCGTTCGGAACTGGGATCGCGCTTCAACCTCGGGGTGGCGTACAAATCCCAAATAGGAGCGACAACCAGGATAAACAAGAAGAGCAGGTGCTGCATCAGCGTCGCGACCGAAGCGTTGATCATTGCCCGTCATCTAACTTATTCCGGTCGCATTTGTCAAGACTTGTTTTTGTAATCGCGCCATGTTAGGGTGGAGCCCTAAAGCGCGCTTGCGCTCCCTGCGGTGTGCGTCAGCCTGTCTCGTGTTTGAACCACAAACAACACGAGAGGGAGCCGAACTCCGGGCGTCTTGAGCAAGCCCTCCTCGAAGAGGGAAGCCTTCCGGCGCTTGGGTCAGCACCCACCTGCTAAAGCGGGTTCGAATCTCCGGCAGGCAACGGCTCAATGGGGAGCTCGATCGCGAAGAAGGGGCCGGCCCTATGCCGGCCCCTTCTTTGTCGCTACTTTTAAGAGGACCGATTTCTGCTGTCGAAGTCGCGCGCCGCGCTCTCCAGCCCCAGCCAGAGTCTCCCCACCACAAGTGGAAGAACTGGCGCCCTATCACATAAGACCTTAGAGTACTGGCGCGGTCGATTCGCGCCACGCGGCGACAATCGCTTTGAGGTCCGCGGCGCTGGACGGTTCGAAGCATCCACACATCGAGACGAATCCGCGGTAACTAAGTTCTTCAACGGCCTTACTGGATTGCCGATCACCCGACTGCGCGGTCACGATCAGAGTCTCATCGATGAGCGCGCGGTACTCGGCGCCATCCGCGCCGATTAGATCCTCCGCGCGTGTTGCGGTGCGAAGCCACGCGGAGTCGCACTCTTTCTGTGCGCGTTTGATATCGGCAGGCGTGGAGACCAGCGATCCCTGTTCACCGCGTTCGAGCGCGAGCGTGATATTCGCGGTTTTGGCGTCGACGCACACCGCTTTCAAACCGCGAATCAGTTCGCGCCACGCGATGCCAGGCGATCCGTCTGGTACGCCAGCGCACGAAAAACGCAGCAGCGGCGAGCCCAGCCCGGCCGCGTGCGCGATCCAGGGCAGAAACTCTAGCAGCGAAGCATCGACATCCGCACCGCCAAGCGCCACGGGCGAACGCACGCAGGCCACGGTTAGGCATCGATCCGCGCAGAGCTTCTTCAACTGCGCGAGATAGTCGTCGTCCGTGCGTGGGAAATATCGTCCGTCGAACTCGACGCCGTCGACGTCCAGATCGTTGGCGCAGGCGTCGATCCACTCCAACTGCGTGAGCTCGCCCAGGTCTATCGCGCGACCAAACGCCGCGGTGCTGCAGCAGAGCTTCATGCGGGCGCGTTCTGCGCGCCGAGTGCGTTCTCCTAACCGCACCATAGGTCACGCGCGCTGTGGATACGAACGGTCGGCCGGTGACTGGAGATCCCGTTCGTCTACTCTTCGTGTGCAGCGGCAACATCTGCAGGAGTCCGCTTGCGCAAGTCATGGCGCAGGCGGCGTTGCGCGAGGCCGAAGTCGACGCGTTGGTTGAGAGTTGCGGCACAGCGGCGATCGAAGGTCTGTCTGCCGAGACCGGCGCACGGCGGCAAGCTGAGTCGATCGGGTTATCCCTTGACGCGCATCGCGCGCAGCCCGTATCGCGTGACTTGATCGCCAGTTCCTCGCTCGTCGTCTGCGTCAGCGATCGCCATCGCGACTATCTCCACCGCTTCTTCCCCGAAGCGAAGGCGAAGATCGTCAGCTTCGACGACGCCACCGGCATGGGAGATATTCCGGATCCCTACGGCGGAAGCGAGTCGGACTATCGCGACGTGCGCGAACAACTCGCGAAGGGCATGCCGAAAATCGTCGCCGCATTGACCGGTCAAAAAGGTCGCTCCCACAGACGCAAGCGAACGTAGCGACCCTAATATATGAGCGCAAAACACTTCCGCATCGCCGTCGGCGCCGACCACGCGGGCTTCCTCTATAAGACGCAGATCGCCGCGAGCTTGCGCGAACTCGGACACGAAGTCGTGGACTTCGGCACCTACTCCACCGACCCGGTCGACTATCCGCCCATTGGTTTCAAAGTCGGCGAAGCGGTCGGGCGCGGCGAATTCGAGCGCGGGGTGCTCGTGTGCGGTTCGAGTCTCGGCATCGCGATCGCGGCCAACAAAGTGCACGGCGTGCGCGCCGTCTGTATCGGCGAACCGTATTCCGCGCGCCTCAGCCGCCAACACAACCATGCGAACATCATCTGCTTCGGCGAGCGCCTCACCGGTTGGGAGATGGTGGTGGAGTGTCTGAACGTCTGGCTCGAAACCGAAGCCGAGGGCGGCCGGCATGAGCGCCGCGTCAAAGAGCTCGACGACTACGATCAGACGGCCACCGCCGCGCGGGGCGAGAGCGAGTGAACGCGCGCCTGCTCGAGGCCGGTATCCTCGCAGCGCAAGATCCGGCGGTCTATGACGCCATCGTCAAAGAAGAAGATCGCCAACGCAAGAATCTTGAGCTGATCGCATCGGAAAACTACGTCAGCGCCGCGGTCCGCGAAGCGGCGGGGAGCGTGCTGACCAACAAGTACGCTGAAGGCTATCCGGGCAAGCGCTACTACGGCGGCTGCGAACACGTGGACGTCGTCGAGAACTTGGCGATGGAGCGGCTGAAGCAACTATTCGGCGTCGAGTACGGGAACGTGCAACCCCACTCGGGCGCCCAGGCCAACATGGCTGTCTACTTCTCGGCGCTCAAACCGGGCGACGTCATCATGGGCACGGCGCTCGATCACGGCGGCCATCTCACGCACGGCAGCAAAGTCAACTTCAGTGGTAAGCTGTACGACGTCGTGCCGTACATGGTGGATGCCAAGACGGAGCGTTTCGACTACGACGCGATCCGCGCCATTGCGCGCGAACGAAAGCCCAAGATGCTGGTGGCCGGGTGGAGCGCGTACTCACGGAGCGTGGATTGGAAAGCGTTCGCCGACATCGCGCACGAGGTAGGAGCGCTGCTCTTCACCGACATCGCTCACGTCGCCGGTCTCGTCTGCACCGGCCTCTATCCGTCTCCTGTAGGCCACGCCGACTACGTCACCACGACCACGCACAAGACGCTGCGCGGACCGCGCGGCGGTGTCGTGATGTGCAACGGCGAACTGGGCAAAGGAATCTCAAAGACGATGTTTCCAGGCATCCAGGGCGGGCCGCTCATGCACATCATCGCGGCCAAAGCCGTCGCGTTCGCCGAAGCGCAGCGTCCGGAGTTCACGGAATACGCGCGGCAGGTCGTCGTAAACGCGCGCACCCTGGCGGAAACGCTGCAAGCCGGCGGCGTGCGCATCGTGACCGGCGGAACCGACAATCACCTCATGCTCGTGGACGTCTCGTCGCGCGGCCTGACGGGCAAAGATGTGGAAGTCTATCTGGACGAGATCGGCGTGACCGTCAACAAGAACACGATACCCTTCGATAAGAATCCGCCCTCGGTCGCGAGCGGCGTGCGGGTCGGCACACCCGCCGTGACCACGCGCGGAATGAAGGAGACGGAGATGCGCGAGATCGGCGCGATCATGATCGCCGCGATGGACGACATGAACAGCCGCGCGCGCGTCAATGCGTTGCGCTCGCGCGTGTACGAGCTGACGTCGCAATTCGGCGTGCCGTAGCGCACGCGCGAACGGGAGTGACGCAAATCGTGGAGCCGCGCGAGTTCCCCAATCTCACGGTGCTTTCGCACCCGCTCGTCGACGACAAGCTCGGCAGACTGCGCGATGCCGCCACATCGCATAAAGAATTCCGCGAACTGTGCACGGAGCTTGCGACGCTGCTTGCGTACCCGGCAACCGCCGATCTCGAAACGCGCGAGACGCGCGTCGCGACGCCGGTCGATTGGGCGGCGGCGAAGTCGCTCGTAAGCGTTCCGCTGCTCGTGCCGATCCTCCGCGCCGGGCTCGGTCTCGTGCCGGGCTTCCATGCGCTCATGCCGCAAGCGCAAGTCGCGCATGTCGGCATGTATCGCGATCCGGATTCGCTCCAAGCGGTGGCATACTATGCGAATCTGCCCGACGACCTGCGCGGCCGGCGCGCGTTCGTGCTCGATCCGATGCTCGCCACGGGCGGCTCCGCGGTCGCGACGATCGATCTGCTCATCGATCGCGGCGCGCGCGCGACGGACATCGTGGTCATCACGCTGATCGCCGCGCCGGAAGGATGCGGCGTCGTGGCCGAAGCGCATCCCGACGTCAAGGTCTTCACATGCGCGCTCGATCGGCATCTCAACGCGCACGGTTATATCGTTCCGGGCTTAGGTGATGCGGGCGACCGGCTGTTCGGGCGCGGCGCCGGGCGCAAGCCTGAGACGCACGGCCGCAAGCCAGAGGCGCAAGGCGGCCGAGCGACGTGACGGCGGCCAATGCGCGGCCATCGTGGGATGCCTACTTCATGGCGATCGCCCGCGCGGTCGCGACGCGCTCCACGTGTTCGCGCCGCTCCGTCGGCGCGATCATCGTGAAGGACAAGCGGATCCTCACGACCGGCTACAACGGAGCGCCGGTGGGATTACGCCACTGCGATCACACCGACGGCGGCGACATGCTGCACGGCCACTGCGCGCGATCGACGCACGCCGAGCAGAACGCGATCGTCCAAGCCAGCCGGCACGGCGTCGCGATCTCGGGCAGCACGCTCTATTGCACGGCTAGCGCGTGCCTGACGTGCGCGAAGCTGTTGGTGAACGCCGGCATAACGCGCGTCGTCTACGATGATCCGTATCCCGACGACTTGGCCGTCGCGATGTTCCGCGAGGCGCAGATACAAGTGGACCGGTTCTCGTGATCGCTGCCGCGGTCGTAATAGGGCAAGCATCGCTTTCCACGGCGGACCGCGTAGTAGGGCAAGCAACTCTTGCCCCAGCGGACCATAAAGGTCGGCCCAACATCAAAACGGCCGTCGTCCACCACGCAGCGCCAGGCATCCAGTCGCTGCCCGGCAACGTCGACATCGGCTGGCTGTGCGCGATAACGTTCGTGCTCGCGGCGGTCGCATGCGCCGTGGTCACGCCGCTCGTGCGCCGCATGGCATTTCGCGTCGGCGTGTTCGACGAGCCCGACGGCGATCGCCGCGTGCACACCGAGCCAACGCCGCGACTAGGCGGCATCGCGATCTTCTTGGGTTTCATGCTCGCGCTGTTCACCACCCTGAACTTCGCGCTGACGCATTCGTACGTCATCCATCACTACTTGGATACGCCCGACCTCGCGCATCTCATCGGCCTGTTGTTCGGCGGAACGTTGATGATGGGCGTCGGGTTGTGGGATGACATCATGGCGATGCGCCCGCGACATAAGTTCCTGGCGCAGCTCGTGGTCTCGCTCGTTGCGGTCGTCATGTACGGCTTCACCATCGACCAACTGAAAGTGCCTCACTTCGGGCTCGTGGATTTCGGCTGGTTCGCCGTGCCGTTCTCGATCTTCTGGTACATGGGCATGGTGAACGCGATCAATTTCCTCGATGGCCTGGACGGGCTCGTGGCCGGCGTCACCCTGATCTCGTCGCTCACGATGCTCGTCGTCTCGATCTGGAAGGGGCAATATCTCGTCGCGATCACGATGGCCGCCCTCGCGGGATCCGCGGCCGGATTTCTGCCGTTCAACTACAACCCGGCGCGCATCTTCATGGGTGACGGCGGATCGCTCTTCATCGGGTTCGTACTCGCCAGTGCCGCCGTAGAAGGCAAAGCAAAGGGCGCGATCGCGATCTCGCTCGTCGTGCCGTTCCTCATCATCTTAGCGTTTCCGATCCTCGACACCGCGAACGTGATCGTCAAACGGTTGCGCGCCGGCACGCCGCTGTTCGCGGCCGATCGCAGCCACACGCATCACCGCCTGCTGGATCTCGGCCTTTCGCAGCGCGCCGCCGTCAACGTGATCTACGCGGTATGCGGAGCGCTTTGCGCCATCGTGCTGGTTCTCGCGCGACCCGGTGGCCCGCACCTATTTTGAATCAGAAACTGCGCGTCTGCGTCGTGTTCGGCACGCGCCCCGACGCAGTGAAGATGGCACCGCTCGTCCACCGGCTTTCGGCAGATGCCGGCATCGCATGCATCACAGTCGCAACCGCGCAGCACCGCGAGATGCTGGACGAAGTGCTCGGGCTGTTCGGCGTGACCCCCGAGTACGATCTCGCGGTGATGACCGAAGGCCAGACGCTCACGGACGTCACGACGCGCGTGCTCGAGCGGATGGCGAGCGTGTTGGACGACGCGCGCCCCGATGTCGTCCTCGTGCACGGCGACACGACGACGTCGACCGCGTCGGCGTTAGCCGCATACTATAAGAAGATACCCGTCGGCCACGTAGAGGCTGGGCTGCGCACCGACACGATCTACGAGCCTTTTCCCGAGGAGATGAACCGGCGCTTGACCGGCGTGATCGCGACGCACCATTTCGCTCCGACTCCCACGGCCAAAGCGAATCTGCTCGCTGAAGGCAAGGCGCCTTCTTCCATCGTCGTCACCGGCAATACGGTGATCGACGCGTTTCTGTGGGTGCACGCGCGATTGCAGCCGGGCGACGCGCCGCACATACAGACGAAGCGACTGCTCTTCGTCGAAGCCCATCGGCGCGAAAATCTCGGCGCGCCGATGGAGGCGATCTGCAGAGCGCTGAAGTCCGTCGTAGAAGCGCACGACGATCTCACACTCTTGTGGCCCGTGCATCCGAATCCCGCGGTGGTCGAAGTCGTACGAAGGACGCTCGATGGAGTGCCGCGCGTCCGGCTCGTGCAGCCGATGTCGTACCGCGCGCTCGTGGCTGCGATCGGCCGCTCCACGTTGATCGCGACGGATTCGGGCGGACTGCAAGAGGAAGCGCCGTGTCTTGGCAGACCCGTCGTGGTGTTGCGGCGAGTCACCGAGCGGCCGGAAGGTGTGGCGGCCGGCACGCTGCGACTCGTGGGAACGGACGAAGCGCTCGTGACGAGAACGCTCAACGAATTGCTCGACGATCGCGCGGCGTACGACGCGATGGCCAAGGCTAGCAACCCGTACGGCGACGGTAAGGCGGCTGACCGGATCGCGCGCGCGCTCCTCGCGCACTATCGCGGCGGCGACCCTGCGCCGGAATTCGATCCGTCACTTCCGCCGACGCTGCCCAACGCGCGGTGAAGCCGAAGGCCTCGAACTATCTGCAACTCGCCGGCGCCGGCAGCAGCATCGTCGGCACGCTCATCATAGGTCTTCTGCTCGGGTTGGCTGCGGCGAAATATCTGCACTGGGAATGGGCCGCGCCCGTCGGTTTGATTCTCGGCTTCGTAGCGGGCATCGTTTCAGCGTATCGGCGCTTCACGTCTTCTTAAGGGCCGACGACTCGAAGGGGCCGACTTTATGTCGGCCCGAGCGAACGTAACGTGGGCCGACATAAAGTCGGCCCCTTCAGCGTTGAGCGGAGGTCGGCATTTGGGACGGCGCGAACCCGGTCGTTCCGATGGAAAGCTACCGCCCCTTTCAGGCAGCGGTCGCATCGCGCAGTGCGGCGATCGCACTCGTGGCGGCTGCACTGCTGTCGTTGATCTGGCAGGCATACGTCCCTGCGCTCGCGCTGATTGCAGGGACCTTGATCGGCCTCGCCTGCCAATTCCACATCGCTGGAAGTTTCAACCGATTGGTGAAAGGCGGCAAACGCTATCTTCCGTTCCTCTCGATTGAAGGCGTACTGCGCGTGCTCTTGGCAGGCGCGGCGCCTTTTCTGATCGTCGGACGCGGACCTTGGCTCGGCTACTTCACGTACCTTGCCGGATTTGTCGCACCGTTGGCAGTAGCGATTCTGGTATATCATAAACAAATCGTTGACGGTCGCGATAACGCGAGCGCCTAAAGGAAACGATGCACGAGACCATCGGAACTCATCCGCTCTGGATGATTCCGTTCATGCCCGCGCCGTTCAATACTGTACACGCGGACACGGTGACAATCACGTGGATCGCCATGGCGATCGTGCTCGTGGCGGTCGGCGTGCTCGCGCAGATGCATCCCGTAACGCGTCTTTCAAAGCGCTATTCGTTCCTGGAGTTGCTCGTCACAGGCATCGGCAGTCAGGTCGAGACGATTCTTGGAAAGAACGGGTTGCCGTTCGTCCCCTTCATCCTCTCGCTCTTCCTGTTCATCTTCGTCCTCAACGAGATCGGGTTGTTCCCGTTCATCGGCATGTCGCCGACGTCTGATCTGAACACGACCGCCGCCTTGGCGATCTTCACGATTCTCCTGATCCAAGGCGTCGGCATCGCGCGCAAAGGCCTGGGCTACTTCGGCCATCTCGTCATCCGGCCGCTCGGACTCGGTATCCCGATGCTGCCGATCATGATCATCGACGAGCTCGCGCGCCCCGTCACGCTCGCGATGCGGTTGTTCGGCAACATCTTCGCCGGTGAGATATTGCTCGTTGTGGTCTCGGTCGTAATCGCCGCACATCTCGGGCTCATCTCGGCTCTGGCAAACGCCGGGCCCATCTTTATCTACGTGTTCAACATGCTCATCGGCCTCATCCAGGCGGTAGTCTTCACGCTGCTCACCGCCGCATACCTGATCACTCCGACCTCTGACGAAGCTCACTAAAGGGAGTACCTTATGGAAAACGCCATTCTCGTATCAGCCGTCATCATAGCGTTCGCGCTCATGGTCGGATTCGCAGCGTTCGGGTCTGCGATCGGCGACGGCATCATCGGCAGCAAGGCTGTGGAATCGATCGCGCGCCAACCGGAAGCCAGGCCGAACATCTTTTTCTTCTACTTCCTCGGATTCGGCATCCTGGAGGCGTTCCCGATCATCGCGATCGCGCTCGCCTTCTTCCTGCTGATCGGCGGCGGCGGCCTCGGCGTGATGGCGCTGCTCAAACCCATTCTGCCGAAGTAGTCGACGACTCTCGATGCTGCTCTCGATCGACGGCACGTTCCTCGTCCAGATCCTGAACTTCGTCGTGTTCTGGATGCTGCTGAACTACGTGTTCATCAGGCCGACGAGGCGTGCGATCGAGGCTCGACAACGGGCGATCGATGAAGTGAATCGGGCCGCCGAAGAGATGCGCAAACGCGCCGAGGATCTGAACGCGCAAGCGGAGTCGCTCTTGGACAAAGCACGCCGCCGCTCAGACGAATTGCTGCGTGCCGGCGCTGCCAAGGCCGCCGATGAGGCGGACGCGATCAGCCGCCGCGCAGCCGCCGACGCTGCCGCGTCCGTCCAGATCGCCCATGCAACGGTTGCAACCGAGCGTGCTGAGGCAGTCGCCAAGCAAGGACCGCTCATTGCGGAGCTAGCGCGCGCGATGGTCGCCAAGGCGACCGATCTTGAGAGCGTGGCATAGACGATGAGCATCCCCGATCTCACCGATCCGGTCTTCATCGCGAAAGTCATCGATTTCATCGTGTTCGCGATAGCGATCGTCTACATTTTTCAGAAGTTTCTCAAGCCGCAGCTCGTCGCGGTGCAGGAAGCGCAGAACAAAGCGGTGGCCGACGCAGAAGTCTACCGGCAACACTGCAGCGAAGCGGTACAGGTGGCCGAACGCGCGCTCAAGCAAGCCGCATCGGATGCGCAACGGATGGAGACGACCGCCGACGCGCAAGCGAAGCGTGTGGTGGCCGACGAGCTTGCCGAAGCCGGCGAACGTGCGAACCGCGTCGTCGCTCACGCCGCGGGCGAACTCGAACGCGAACGATTCCGCGTCCGTCGCGAACTTCTCGAAGAGACGGTGGACCGCGCGCACGCCGAAGCGCGTGAAGAAGTGCAGCGCGGTCTGACGCCAGCTCGGCAGCGCGCGCTCGTCGAACGCATGCTCTCAGATTTAGAGCGCAGCCGTGTTTAAAGAGACCGTCGCGCGACGCTATTCGGCCGCGCTCTTCGCACTTGCGAAAGATGCGGGCACGATCGATGCAACCGTGCGCGAACTGGACACGTTCGTCGCGGCGCTCAAGAGCGATCCTGCCATCGCCGAGTTCTTCGGCTCTCCGGTGATCGAGCGCGCGCGCAAGACCGGATTGCTGAAGAGCGCCATCTCCGGGCGCGCGAGCGAACTCATCAGTGGATTTCTCACACTGTTGATCGCCAAGCGGCGCGAGAACCTCGTCGAGACGATCGCGCGCCAGATGCACGAACTCTCTGACGAAGACGCACAGCGGGCGACGGCGCACATCGCAACCCCCGCAGGGCTGGATCGCGCCGAACTCGCCGACCTCGCTCGGCGCCTCTCAAACGTGTACAAGCGCACCATCGTGCCCCAGGCGAAGGTGGATCCCGGCATCCTGGGCGGCGCCGTCGTGCAGGTCGGCGATAAATATGTCGACGCCAGCATCGCCGGCAAACTCGAAGCGGTTCGCCGCCATTTGCTCGCGCACGTCGATAGCACCGGATCGACTTCGCCGAACGGAAAAGGAACCTAGAAGATGATCAACGCGGATGAAATAGCCGGCATTCTCAAGGCGCAGATACTCAATGCCCGCACGCAGGTGCAAGAGGATGAAGTCGGCACCGTCATCGAGGTGGGCGACGGCGTCGCACGCGTCTACGGGCTTTCCGCCGTCGGCTTGAACGAACTCGTCCAGTTCCCGAACGGCTTGTTCGGCATCGCGTTCAATCTGGAAGAAGACAATGTCGGCGTGGTCATCATGGGCCCCGACGTCGAGATCAAGGAAGGCGCGACGGTGCGGCGCACCGGCAAGATCATCTCGGTGCCGGTCGGGGACGGCGTGATCGGACGCGTCGTCGATCCGCTCGGTCAGCCGCTCGACGATAAAGGTCCGGTCAAGACCACTCGCACTCGGCCCATCGAAACGCAGGCGCCGAGCGTCGTTCAGCGTCAGCCGGTCCACGAACCGATGCAGACCGGCATCAAAGCCATCGACGGCCTCGTGCCGATCGGCCGCGGCCAGCGCGAGTTGATCATCGGGGACCGGCAGACCGGCAAAACGGCGCTCGCGATCGACTCGATCATCAACCAAAAGGGCAAAGGCGTCATCTGCATCTACGTCGCGATCGGCCAGAAAGCGTCAACCGTCGCGCAGCTGTACAAGATCTTCACCGACGCCGGCGCGATGGATTACACGACAATCGTCGCCGCCAACTCAGGCGACCCCGCGAGCTTGCGCTACATCGCCCCGTACGCCGGCTGCGCGATGGGTCAAGAGCTCATGTATGCGGGCAAGCACGTGCTCATCATCTACGATGATCTCTCCAAGCACGCGCAAGCGTACCGCGAGATCTCGCTGGTCCTGCGTCGGCCGCCGGGTCGCGAGGCGTACCCCGGCGATATCTTCTATTTACACTCGCGCCTTTTAGAGCGTGCGGCAAAACTTTCGGATGAACTCGGGGCGGGATCGCTTACTGCGCTGCCGATCATCGAGACGCAGCAGGGCGACGTCTCGGCCTACATCCCGACGAACCTCATCTCGATCACGGATGGCCAGATCTATCTGGAGACGGGCTTGTTCTTCAACGGCATCCGTCCGGCGATCGACGTCGGCTTGTCGGTCTCGCGCGTCGGCGGCAACGCCCAGACCAAAGCGATGAAGGCCGTCGCCGGTCAGCTGCGATTGGAACTATCGCAGTACCGCGACCTCGCCGCGTTCTCGAAGCTTGCGTCGGATCTCGACAAAGCGACGCAAGCGCAGCTCTCGCGCGGCGAGAAGATCACGGAGACGCTCAAGCAGCCGCAATTCGAGCCGCTGGACTTGGATCAGCAGGTCGTCCAGATCTATGTGGCCGTCAACGACCAGCTCGCGGACGTGCCCACCACGGATATCCATCGCTTCCACAAGCGCTTCTACGAATTCCTCAAGACCACCGCGCCCGGCATCTTGAGCACGATCGCCGACTCGAAGACGCTCTCCGACGACACGAAGAAGCAATTGAACTCGAGTATCGCGGAGTTCAAACAGCGGTTCAGCAAGAGCGCCTGACGACATGCCCACGCTCCGCCAACTGCGCGACCGCGTCAAGAGCCTGAAGAACACGCAGCAGATCACGCGCGCCATGAAAATGGTGGCCGGCGCGCGCATCCGCCGCGCGGAGCTTGCGATGAAGGCTGCGCGGCCGTACGCGACTGCCGTGGGCGACATGCTGCGCGAGCTGGCGAATGGGGGCGCTAAGGATCATCCGCTTCTGCAAGAGCGCGAAGTGCGCACGCCGGCGGTGCTCTTGATGACGGCGGACAAAGGGTTGTGCGGGGCGTTCAATTCCAATCTCGTGCGATCGGCGCTGAACACGGCGAAGACCGCGGGGCCGCAGACGCGTCTGTACCTCGTCGGGCTCAAGGGTCGCGTGCAGCTGCGCAAGTCGCCGTACGAGATCGCGGAATACTGGCCGCTCCTAGGCACGCCGTTCGCCGAACTGGGCCGAGCGGTCGCAAGAAAAGTCTCGGACGATTTTCTGGCAGGCCTGGTCGACGACGTCACGCTCGTGTCGAGCCGCTTCGTCTCCACGATCGTGCAGCGGCCGACGCCAGTGCGTCTGCTTCCGGTCTCGAGCGGCGAGGGCGCGGTGCGCCGGTCGCCGACGCAGAACAGCTACGAGTTCGAGCCCGATACCAAAAGCGTGCTCGCGGCGCTGCTTCCGAAGTATGTCGAGTTCACCGTGTTTCAAGCGCTGCTCGAAACGCAAGCATCCGAATTCGCAGCGCGACTGCTCGCGATGAGCAACGCCACCGACAACGCAGGCAAGCTCATCGACGACTTGACGCTCGTGATGAACAAGACGCGCCAGGCTGCGATCACAAAGGAGATCTTGGAGATCGTCGGCGGCGCGGAGGCGCTCAAGGGTTGATATATACTACGAGAAATTCAATCGATAAAGGATAACGCATGGCAACCACAGGCAAAGTCGTCCAGGTCTTGGGAAACGTCGTCGACGTCGAATTCACGCTCGAGACGCTCCCGGCGATCTACACCGCGCTGCGCACGACCGTCGCATCAACCGAAGGTGCGGGCACCGAGCTCACCCTTGAAGTACAAGGCGAGTTGGGGAACAACCAAGTGCGTTGCCTCGCGATGGGCGCGACCGAAGGCATGGTGCGCGGCGCCGAGGTCCGCGATACCGGAGCGCCGATAACGGTACCGGTCGGCGAAGGCACGCTCGGGCGGATCTTCAACGTGCTCGGCAAAGCGATCGATTCCGATAAACCGGTCGTCGCAAGCGCGATGCATCCGATCCATCGGCGCGCGCCGCTGGTGGACGAACAAGATCCCACCACCGTGATGTTCGAGACCGGCATCAAAGTCGTCGATCTCATGGCGCCGTACGTTCGCGGCGGCAAAGTTGGTCTGTTCGGCGGCGCCGGCGTCGGCAAGACCGTGCTCATCCAGGAACTGATCCGCAATATCGCGGCCGAACACGGCGGCTACTCGGTCTTCACCGGCATCGGCGAGCGCACGCGCGAGGGCAACGACCTCTACTTAGAGATGAAGCACTCTGGCGTGATCGACAAGACCGCGCTCGTGTTCGGCCAGATGGACGAGCCTCCGGGCGTCCGGCTGCGGATCGGCCTAACGGGCGTGACCATGGCCGAATATTTCCGCGACGATCAAGGCAAAGACGTCTTGCTCTTCATCGATAACATCTTCCGCTTCATGCAGGCCGGCTCGGAAGTCTCGGCGCTTCTCGGACGGATGCCGTCGGCCGTCGGTTATCAGCCGACGCTCGCATCGGAGATGGGCGCGCTCGAAGAGCGCATCACATCCACGCGCAAGGGCTCGATCACGTCAGTGCAGGCGGTCTACGTTCCCGCGGACGACTTGACCGACCCCGCAGTCGCGACGACATTCGCCCACCTCGACGCCACGACCGTGCTCTCGCGCTCGATCTCCGACAAAGGCATCTACCCAGCCGTCGATCCGCTCGCATCCACATCGCGCTTGCTCGAACCGCGCTTTGTCGGCGACGAGCACTACGAAGTGGCGCGCCGCGTCCAAGAGACGCTGCAGCGCTACAAGGATCTGCAGGACATCATCGCGATTCTCGGCGTCGAGGAATTGTCGGAAGACGACAAGGTCATCGTCGGCCGCGCGCGCCGCATCCAGCGGTTTCTTTCGCAGCCGTTCCACGTGGCTGAGGCCTTCACGGGCCGCCCTGGAAAATACGTGCCGCTCAAAGAGACGATCGCCGGCTTCAAAGAGATGGTCGAGGGCAAACTCGACGATCTTCCCGAGCAGGCGTTCTACATGGTCGGCAACATCGACGAGGCCAAAGAAGCGGCCGAGAAGATGAAGGCCGGCGTCTGACGCCGATGGCAGCATCCATAGACCTCGACGTCGTCACGCCGGGCGCCGTCAAATTCCAGGGCAAAGTCGAGATCGTCGTGGCTCCGGGCGGCGCCGGCGACCTCGCCGCCCTGCCCAATCACGCGCCCATGCTGACGACGCTGCGCATCGGCGTCCTTCGCGCCACGGTGGCGGACGGCGAGAAGCGCCGTATCGAGTTCGCCGTCAACGGCGGGTTCATGCAGATCACACCGAACAAGTGCGTCGTGCTCACAGACATGGCGCTAAGCGCGGCCGACATCAATATCGAGGCGGCGCAAGCCGACGCCAGGCGGGCCGCGGAGAGCCTTGCGCAGAAGCATGGTGCCGACGATGTGAGAGAACGTGAAGCCGTGGCGTGGGCGGCGGCCCAGCTCGAGGTCGCGCGAGCCCCACACGTCTGACCGCGGTCGCGTCTTCGACTGACGCGACGTCACAAGGATATCGATGGACCACCTAGACGGCTTGCGCACTCGGCTCGTCGTTGACGGCGGCCGGCGCCTCGAGGGTTCGGTCGAGGTGCCCGGCGCTAAGAACGCGGCGCTTCCGATCATGGCGGCGGCGATTCTCGCGGAAGGCGAGGTCGTTCTGCACGCCGTGCCGCGCATCACCGACGTCGACGTGATGGCGTCCATCCTCGAGAGCCTCGGCGCGCGCGTGCGCGAACAGCCCGGCGGCACGCTCGTCATCGACACGTCTTCCATCGCTTCGCACGCCGCGCCGTACGCGCTTGTCAGCAAACTAAACGCGTCGTTCGATGTGGCCGGCCCGCTGCTCGCGCGCTTCGGCCGCGCGCAAGTTCCGCAGCCGGGCGGCTGCGTGCTCGGTCCGCGCGCAGTCGATCTCCACCTCAAAGGTTTCGAAGCGCTCGGCGCCGCGGTCACGCTCGAACACGGCTCCATCATCGCAAGCGCCGAATCGCTGACGGGCGCGGACATCACGCTCGATCGCCCGAGCGTCGGCGCGACCGAGAACATCATGCTGGCCGCGACGCGCGCCAAGGGCACGACGACCATCCGCAACGCGGCGCGCGAACCCGAAGTCTGCGATCTTGCGGAATTCGTCAACGCGATGGGCGGACGCGTGCGCGGTCACGGCAGCTCGACGATCACGATCGAAGGCGTCCGCAAGCTGCGCGGCGTCGAGTACACGATCATCCCGGATCGTCTCATGGCTGGAACGTATCTGCTGGCGGGGGCGATCACCGGCGGCGATGTGACCGTCAAAGGGTTGGACCCGGCGTTCCTCACCGCGCTCACGGACGCGCTCTCGGCAAGCGGCGCGCAGGTCACGGCCTCGGGTGTGAGCGTTCGCGTGCAGGGCAACGCGGCCCGCAAGCCGGTGGATATCGTCACCTCGCCGTTTCCCGGATTTCCCACCGACTTGCAGCCGCAATTCGTCGCGTATTTGAGCCTCGCGCACGGCACCTCCACCGTCGAGGAGACGATATTCGACGCGCGCTTCGTCTACGTGAGCGAACTCGCACGCATGGGCGCCGACATCCGCGTGGCTGGGCGCACAGCAATCGTCACTGGCGTCGAACGGCTCAAGGATGCGGTGGTCGAAGCGCCGGATATCCGAGCCGGCGGCGCTCTCGTCCTCGCCGCGCTCGCGGCCGAAGGCACCACACAGATCGGTGGGCTTGAGTTCATCGACCGCGGCTACGAATTCTTCGAAGAACAACTCGCGACGCTCGGTGCGTCGATCGCGCGCGCGAGTGCGGTCGAGCCGGTGATGCCGCGTCAAGACCTCGGCGAGACGATCCGGATGCCCCGCATCGTCACGCCGTTTCGCGCTTCATGATCCACCGCTAGTCGCGCAGTAGGAGACCAGGTTGGAAATCGGAATCGATCTCGGCACCGCGAACGTCCTCGTCTACGTGCGTGGTAAAGGCATCGTGCTGCGCGAACCGTCGGTCGTCGCGCGCGATGTCCGTACTGGAAAGACACTCGCGGTCGGTGAAGAGGCGCGCATGATGCTCGGCAAGACGCCGAGCAACATCCAAGCCATTCGCCCGCTGCGCGACGGGGTCATCGCCGATTTCGAAGTCACGGAAGCGATGCTCAACTACTTCATCAAGAAAGTCACGCGCAACAACGGCTTCTTCTCGTGGCTGCGGCCGAAGCCGGCGGTGACGATATGCGTTCCTGCGGAGATCACTTCGGTCGAAGAACGCGCGGTCCGCGACGCTGCGAAACTCGCCGGCGCGAAAAGCGTGGACATCGTCGAAGAACCCATGGCTGCGGCGATCGGAGCTGGGCTGCCCATCGACGGGCCGAGCGGCAACATGGTCGTGGACATCGGCGGCGGAACATCGGACGTGGCGGTGATCTCGCTGGGCGGCATCGTCGTCAGTCAATCGATCCGCGTCGCGGGCAACAAGATCGATGAAGCGATCGCGCGCCATATCCGGCGCGTGTACAACCTCATGATCGGCGAGCGGACCGCCGAGGATATCAAGGTCACGATCGGATCGGCTTACAAGCTCGATCCCGAACTGCGGATGGACATCCGCGGTCGCGATCTCATCAACGGCCTTCCGAAAACGGTCAACATCTCGTCGGAAGAGATGCGCGAGGCGATGGCCGAGCCGATCGGGGCGATCATCGACGCCGTTAAAAGCGTTCTTGAGAAAACGCCGCCCGAATTGGCCGCCGACATCATCGATCGCGGCATCTTCCTGACCGGCGGCGGCGCGCTATTGCGCGGCTTCGATTCGCTGCTCTCTGAAGTGACCGGGATCCCCGTCATCGTCGCGGACGATCCGATGTCGTGTGTCGCCATCGGTACTGGTCAACGCGTCCGGGTGTGAGCGCTAGCGCGACACCGTTCGACATCCGTCCGGCCGCCCGCATCGGGCGTGCCGACACGTTCGTGCTTGCGCTGCACGCGCATCTGCCGTTCGTCCGCAAAGCCGGCCGCTGGCCGTTCGGCGAAGAGTGGTTGTACGAAGCGATGGCCGGCACGTATCTCCCGTTGCTCGGCGTGTTCGAACGTCTGGCGCGTGACGGCGTCGAGGCTCGCGCGGCCGTCGGCATTACGCCGGTGCTGCTCGAACAACTGGCCGATCCGTATCTGCAAGAGGGTTTTACCGAGTACGCGGGGCGAGTCGCCGCTGCGGCAGACGTCGATGCGGAAAATGCCGCCGCCTCGGGTCAATCCGCACGTGCTGCGCTCGCGCACGATCATGCGCGTCGTTATCGAGACTTGGTGGCCGACTTCACGGCGCGCGGCGGCGATATCGTGGCGGGATTTGCAACGCTAGCGCAAGCCGGCCGCATCGAAATACTCACATCCGCCGCGACCCACGCTTTCCTACCGCTGTTAGCGACCGAATCGCTCGTGCGCGCGGAACTTCGCGTGGGAGTGGAGACGACTCGCGCGCGCCTAGGCGTGACGCCCGCGGGCATATGGCTTCCCGAATGCGCGTATCGGCCGGGCCTCGAACGCGATCTCGAGGAGTTCGGACTTCGCTACTTCTTCGTCGACGCGCATGCGGTCACACGCGCAGAACCGCTTTCGGTGTCGAGTCATTTCGGCGAGCTTTCAGGCCGCGCGGCGATCGATCCCCAAGCCTCGGGTGCCTCCGATGAGGCCGCCACGTTCCGGCCGCACTATGTCGCCGGTTCCGGTGTCGTGGCGTTCGCGCGCTCGGTCGAAGTGAGCCGGCAGGTATGGGCGCGGCATTTCGGTTACCCGGGAGATCCAGCGTATCTGGAATTCCACAAGCGCGCCGATACGTCGGGGTTGCACTATTGGGCGGTGAGCGGGCCCTCGCACGACTTGGGCGATAAGTCGGACTACGATCCGCGCGCCGCGAGCGATCGCGTACACGAGCAGGCCGAACATTTCGCGTCGCTGGTCGAGGGTTTGGCGGCATCGTTCGACGGTAGCGCATGCATCGTCGCGCCGTACGACGCGGAGCTTTTCGGTCATTGGTGGTTCGAAGGGCCGGCATGGATCGAAGCGGTGATGCGCCGTCTTGCCTCGGGCGGGGCGGTCACGCCGGCCACGCCGTCCGAAGCGCTTACGATGTCACCGGCGCGAGATGCTCTCGATCTTCCGGCGACGTCCTGGGGCGAAGGCGGCGACTTCAGAGTCTGGTCGAATCCGCAGACGGATTGGATGTGGCCACGCATCCACGCGGCTGAGTTCGCGATGCGCGATGCGGTGCGTTCGCTGACGAGCGCGGACCCGCTGACGAAATTGTACCTCAATCAAGCTGCGCGCGAATTGTTTTTGCTCAGTGCCAGCGATTGGCCGTTTCTGATCACGACCGGTCAGGCGCGCGACTACGCGGTGCAGCGATTCACAGAACACGTCGCTCGCTTCGACGATTGCCTTGCATCTGCAAGAAACGGTGGAGCAAGCGAGAGCGCGCGCCGCAGGCTCGCGTTATACGCGGAGATCGACAACGTCTTCGCGCGGATCGACTACCGCATCTTCGCTTAACCGATGCAAACGTTTACGATTTCACTGAAGGGGTCGATTTTATATCGGCCCACGTTGTTTTCGCCCGGGCCGACATAAAGTCGGCCCCTTCATATTTCGACGCGGCGGAATTGTTCAAGCACTTCATGCTCCGACGGCGGGCGCAGAACATTGCGTTCCGCGAAGTCGTCGGCCTCCGGATACTTCGTGGACCTGATCCGCTCTGCCGCCGCCGCATAATCGTATTCCGTGCGCCGAAGCCGGACGTCAGGTCCGAGCTGAAGCCAGTACGCGCCGCGCTCGCCGAAAGGCATGCCGACGCTCCCGGCATTGACGACACGAGTCGCTCCGATCATCCGGTCGAATTGCATGTGCGTATGACCGCAGACGACCGGTGACGAACCGACTCCGGCGAAGACGGGCAGCAGATTCGCCTCAGGCGTTTCGCGCGTGAACATCTCAGTGTCGTTACGCGGCGTCGCGTGGCAGAACAAAACGTCGCCAATTCCGGCGATCTCGATGCGAAGCGTGGGCTGCCACTCGGCGACCATCATGGCATCTTCGGGCCGAAGCTGGTGCGCAGTCCAGGTCACGAGGTGTCGGAACTTTTCGGGGACGCCGCCCGTTTCATCGCCGTCGAGCGATGCGAGCACTTCGCGGTCTCCGTTGCCGCGGATATATTCCACCGGGATATCCAGGCCTCGCAAATACGCGATCGTTTCACGCGGCATCGGGCCCGGAAACACGTCGCCGCCGACGACTATCCGATCTATCTTGTCGCGATGGACGTCGCGGACAACCGCCTCGAGCGCCGGAAGGTTCGAATGGATATCATACAGCGCTGCGACCCGCATGGCCGATCAAACCTCGACATTGGTTCTGAAGGGGCCGACTGGCGTCGACCCCTTCAGTCAGCCGTTATTCAACGGATCAGCGCGACCAGAGGAGAAGCCGAGCCCGCGCGATGCGATGCCGAGTGGACGCCATCAGGCGCCGGCCCCGGTCCGCCGCTCGTGCGCGAAGCCGTTGTCCGATGGACAACGGAATAAGTGCCGATTGAAACACAACGGTTGCGATGATCAATCCGCCGAGAAAAAGTCGTTCCCGAAGGCGCGACAAAGGCATTCTCCGTACTCTAGCGATTGGAAACGCCACCCGCAAACGACTTACCGCTTTTCATTCCGCAGGACCTGCTTGTCACGATGCGACCTCACGCGTTGCGCAGATTTACGGGCATTCCGGATAGCGCGACGTTATCGGACGCGCGCGCGTGCGTGCGAGACGGCGGCACGTTGATCTTTCCGACCGATACCGTGTATGGAATCGGTTGCGATCCGTCCGATGCGGTCGCAGTGGCCGCGGTATACGCCGCGAAGCGCCGTCCGCCGGACAAACCATTGTCATTGCACGTCGCGAAGAGCGTCGACGCACTTCCGTATGTCACACAATTGACGCCCGCGGCGCTTATCATCATGGAGAAACTCATGCCGGGCCCGATCGCGATCGTCGTTGCGCGCAACCCCGCACGCGCTGCAGCCGCGGTCGCAGGCGCAGCGACGATCAGCATTCGATGTCCGGCCGACGACGCGTGCTGCGCGATTCTGACCGCGACGGGTCCGCTCGCCGCGACCTCTGCGAATATCTCCGGCATGACGCCATATGATGGGATGAGCGATGAATACGATCTTCTGCCCGATGCGACGCTCGCGCTCGTCAAAGGGCCGACTCGTTGGCGGCGAGAAAGCACGGTTCTTGATTGCACCGCTGCGACCGCCAAAATATTACGCTGCGGCGCACTTCCCGCAGACAGCATCCGCTCCGCGCTGGCCGGCATCGCCGAACTGGAATCTTGACGCATGAACCACCGCGCAGTCGCAGCGATCTCCTGCGCTCTCTTGGCCGCCGCGATCGCGGCAGCCGCCGCTGCGCCCACGCCTCGTCCGCGCGCGTCCGCAACCTCGCCCACGCCTTCTCCCACCGCTTCGTCGGGCGGCTCCATCGTGAGTTCCGGCCCCGCGCAGACGCGCTTCGGCGATCTCACCGTCAATTTTAGCGAAGGGGAAGGCAACCTCAAGACGGGCGATTTCGTCATGCCGTCAACGGTTACCGGACATTCAAGCGATGGTACCTTTCGAGGGGATCGAGCGTTTGGGAACAGCAAGCGCGACGAAGTCACGCTGATCGGCCACGTCCTCGTCCACAAGCTCGGCGGTGTCGGCGGCAACGGTAAGAAGCCAAGCGAACCCGTCACGCTGACGTGCGACAAGCTTGAGATCTACAACAAGCGCAAGATATATGTCGCGACCGGCCACGTGAAAGTCGTACAGGGCGACAAGACGCTGACGGCGCCGCTCATGCGGCTTGACGACACGTCGCACGATGCCTCGCTCACCGGCGGCGTCCACGCCGAGGAACCGCCCGACCGCACATTTGACGCAGCTGAAGTTCTCTACAACACGAAGTCGGAGAATTTCAAGGCGCTCGGCGGCGTACAAGCCACGTTCCCGCTGAAGTCGTCGCCGACTCCAGCGCCGCCGCCCACCGCCGCGCCGCTTCCGTCGTCTTCGGCATCCCCACGCGCACCGCGACCCTCTCCCACCCCGACGCATACCTGACGGGTAGCGTGACGGCCGTCACAACGAACGGCCGTGCGCGGTGGTCCGGCGCGCTCTCCATTCCGATATAATAATTGATGGCAGCGGCGTGAGCCGGCTTCGCCGCGTCGCGCTTTTTTGAATGGGGATCGCTCCGTGTTGGACTTCATCGACAAAAAATTCACCGACATCCTGATCGAGAAGGGCGTGCTGACCGCAGAGCAGCTCGGCACCGCGACGGCCGAAGCAGCGCGCCGCAAAGACCCGCTCGAAAAAGTGCTCGTCGAGATGCGCGTCGCGCCCAAAGAAGAGATCATGTGGGCGCGCGCCGAGGAGTTGGGCAAGATCTACGTCGACCTCGCGAACCGCAAGATCGACGCCGACATCGCGAACATCGTCTCCGAATCCATCGCGCGGCGCCACCACCTCATCTGCATCGGCAAGATGGACAAGAAGGTCACGTTGGCCATGGCCGACCCGACCGACATCTTCGCCCTCGATGACGTACGCCTCAAAACCGGGCTGACACCGGAGCCCGTTCTCTCGTACATCGATGACATCGAACGCGCGCTTGACGGCATCTACTCCAGCGGCGACAGCAAATGGCAGTCGCTGATCACGGAGACCGAAGAAGGCGTCGACATCGTCAAAGAATCCGAGGAGATGCCCGACGACATCGTCGTCGACGCGCCGATCGTGCGGCTTGCCGACCTCATCGTCACGCAAGCCATCCAACAGAAGGCCTCCGACATCCACATCGAGCCGTTCGAACGCGAGATCGTCGTGCGCTATCGTATCGACGGTGTGCTGCGAGTCGTGATGAATCCGCCGAAGGCCATCCAGCCCGCGCTCATCTCGCGCTTCAAGATCATGTCGAACCTCAACATCGCCGAGAAGCGCATTCCGCAGGACGGCCGCATTCAGGTCAATCTCAAGCGCGATCGTTACGACTTGCGTGTCTCCGTGCTGCCTTGCATCTACGGCGAGTCGGTCGTCATGCGTATTCTCGATCGTAAGAGCGTGAACGTCGAACTCGACAAGTTGGGCTTCCACCCACAGCTGCTCGAAGTGTGGAAGAAACTGATCGCGCTCCCGAACGGCGTGCTGCTCGTGACCGGTCCGACCGGTTCCGGTAAATCCACGACGCTCTATGCGACCCTCAACGCGATCAACGACAGCGAGACGAAGATCGTGACCGTCGAGGACCCGGTCGAGTACAATATCACCGGCATCAATCAGGTGCAGGTCAATCCAAAAGTCGGACTTACCTTCGCGATGGGCTTGCGCTCGTTCTTGCGCCAGGACCCCGACGTCATGATGGTCGGTGAAATCCGCGACCAAGAGACTGCGCTCATCGCCGTCCAGTCGGCGTTGACCGGCCACCTCGTGCTCTCCACGCTGCACACCAACGACTCCGTTTCGTCGGTCACGCGCCTCATCGACATGGGCATCGAACCCTTCTTGCTCGCATCGTCGGTGCAAGGCGTCATGGCCCAGCGACTCGTTCGTACCGTCTGTTCGAATTGCAAACGCAGCGTCAAGACGATCAAAGCCGTTGCGGCGAAGTTCGAGGAATACGGCATTCCTGGGGAATCGCTGAAGTTGGTCAAGGGCGAAGGCTGCGAGAACTGTAACGGCACGGGCTACAAAGGCCGCGCGGGCGTCCACGAACTTTTCGCGATGACGGACGAGATGCGCCGCCTCGTGCTCGAGCGTGGATTGCCGCAAGAGTTGAAGAAGCTGGCGCTCGACCAAGGCCTGCGCACGTTATATCATGACGGCCTGCTGAAAGTGGCTCAGGGCATCACGACGCTCGAAGAAGTGTTGCGCGTCGCCGTCGACTAGCGGATGATTCGACGCCGGATAATCGGGGGCCGACTAGCTCGTCTGCAACCCTGAAGGGGCCGACTTTATGTCGGCCCACGTTCTTTCGCGGGGCCGACTAGCGTCGGCCCCTTCAGAGAAATAGCCCCTTAAGAAAAATAGTCAAGGTTTGTCTTCCATCTCGCCGGGGACGTAGAATGTGCGGCCGGCCAGCTCGTCCGGCAAATGCTGCTGGTCGACATGCGCTTTCTCGAAGTCGTGCGCGTATTTATAACCGGCGCCGTATCCGAGTTCGCGCATGAGACCGGTCACCGCGTTGCGCAGGTGCAGCGGCACCGGCAACGCGCCGGTCTCATCGATCGCATCCTTCGCGCCGAAGTACGCACGCAGACCAGAATTGCTTTTCGGAGCTCGGCTGAGGTAGATCGTCGCCTCAGTCAGAGGATAGAGCGCCTCGGGCATACCGATCGCGTGCGTGGCTTGAAAGGCCGCCATGGCGAGCGGCAGTGCGTGCGGATCGGCGAGCCCGACATCTTCCGCAGACAGCACGACGAGCCGCCGCGCCACGAACAGCGGATCCTCGCCTGCTTCCAGCATGCGCGCGAGATAGTAGACTGCGGCATCGGCGTCACTGTCGCGCACCGATTTGATGAAGGCGGAGATGACGTCGTAGTGTTCATCGCCCGCTTTGTCGTACCGAAGCGCGCGCCGCTGGAGCGCTTCTTCCACGTCCGCGGACTTCACAAGAGCGCCTTCGCCGTCGCGCGTCAGCGCGATCTCCGCGGCCAGTTCAAGCGCGTTCAACGCGATGCGAGCGTCGCCGCCCGAAGCAGCGGCCAGCTGCGCACGCGCGGGCGGATCAAGTCTCACACGGCCGGACAATCCGCGCTCCTCGTCTGCGAGAGCGCGATCGAGAATCGTGAGGATGTCGGCATCCTCGAGCGGCCGCAGCACCACAACCCGCGTTCGCGACAACAGCGCGCTATTGACTTCGAAGGATGGGTTCTCGGTCGTGGCGCCGATCAACGTGACGTCGCCGCGCTCCACATACGGCAAGATGGCGTCTTGTTGACCCTTGTTGAACCGATGGATCTCGTCGATGAACAGCACAGTGCGTCTGCCCGACGCCGAAAGCAGCCGCTTGGCGTCGGCCACAGCCCGCCGAAGGTCCGCGACGCCTGCGCTGACGGCCGAGAGCTGCACCAAGCGTGCGTCGCCGGCAGCGGCGGCGAGACGTGCTAGCGTCGTCTTGCCGGTGCCCGGCGGACCCCAGAGTATCATCGATGGCGGACTGCCGCGTTCGAGCGCGGTTCGCAAGCCCGACCCGGGCGCAAGCGCATGCGACTGGCCGACGAATTCGGCGAGCGAGCGCGGCCGCATCCGCGCTGCCAGCGGCGCGCCGATCGGCAATGCTTCTTGCGACGTATCATCGAACGCGCGCTCGCCGAAGAGCGTCGGCTCGTCGTTCATGCCTGCGACGTTCTACGCAAGCAGATCAAGGCCCGCCGCAAAAGTGCGGTGGGGAGAAATCGCAAGGTCAGCGAACCCAAGCCGGCGATGGATCGCATTTATTTGGATAATGCGGCGACAACTGCCGTGCGCCAAGAGGCGGTCGATGCGATGCTGCCTTTTCTAAAGGAAGCATTCGCCAATCCGTCCAGCCCGCATCGCAGCGGTCAGCGCGTGAAGACCGCGCTCGAACGCGCTCGCAATCAGACTGCGGCGGCGCTCAACGCTCGGCCGGGGGAGATCATCTTCACGGGAAGCGGATCCGAAGCTGATAGCCTCGCGATCTTCGGTATCATGCACGCCAACGCGGAGCGCGGCAACCATTTCATCACGTGCGCCATCGAACACCATGCCGTGACGCACGCGGCCGACAGGCTCCGCCGCGACGGCGCCGAGGTGACGATACTCCCGGTGGACGGCGACGGCTTCGTCCGCGCGCAAGACCTCGGAAACGCGTTGACGGACAAGACGGTACTGGTGAGCATCATGCACGCGAACAACGAGATCGGCACGATCCAACCGATCGCGGAACTTGCGGCGCTCGCCCACGAGCGCGGCGCATATTTTCACACGGACGCGGTGCAGACCGTCGGCCATATCAGCGCCGACGTGCAAGTCCTCGGCGTCGACGCGCTCTCGCTGTCGGCGCACAAATTTGAAGGTCCGAAAGGCATCGGCTCGCTGTACATCCGCAAGGGTGTGCGCATCTCGCCGCTCGTCGTCGGCGGCGGCCAAGAGAACGGCAGGCGCGCGGGAACCGAGAACGTGGCCGGCGCCGCGGCGCTCGCGACTGCTCTCGAGCTAAGCATCGCCGAATTGGAACAGACCAGGCAGAGCACAGCTTCTTTGCGCGACATGCTGATCGACGGAGTCTTACGTACGATTCCGGGCTCGTCAGTCAACGGCGCGCGCGAGCAGCGCATTCCGAACAACGCCAGCCTGCGCTTTGCCGATATCGAGGCTGACACGCTGATCATCGGTCTCGACATGGAAGGCGTCGAAGCATCCACCGGCAGCGCGTGTTCCTCGGGCTCGCTCGAGCCGTCGCACGTCTTGACCGCGATCGGTCTGGACACGAAGACCGCGCGCGGAACCGTGCGTTTTTCGCTTGGGCGAACCACCACCAAGGACGAGATAGTCCGTTTGCTCGCCGTGCTTCCGGGTATGATAGAGAAGCTGCGGGCGATGTCGCGTACCCTAGTCGCAGGCTCGTGACGCCAAGCGAGCACCCCACAAGCGCCCACGCCCTTTAGAGGGGAGGCGCGAGTTCGCGGCCCCCAGAAGAGCCAAGGTCCACAATCGTCCCGAAGAAGGAGACCGGCCTGTTAAATGTCCCCGCAAGACCTGATGTGGCTGGCAATCGGATTGTCGTGCTTGGCGGTGGCAGGCGGGCTCCTTTTCGCGCTGATCAAACTCGGCGGGTTGATCGACCGAGCCACAGGCGCGCTGAACAAAGTAGATGCCGAGCTCACGACGCTCGTCATCCCGGTGAGTAAGACACTCACTCATGTGAGCGGCATCGCGTCGAACGCAGAGAAAGTCAGCGATCGAGTGGAACGCGTGGCCGGACTCGCGGAGAGCTCTGCGGCGGCACTCGCGAAAACCGCCGATGCAGCCCAAGCCGCGGTATCCCCGACCGTGGCAACGATCGCTGGCGTCGTCGCCGGCGTGGCACAGGGGGCGAAAACATTTTTCGGCGCGCACAGGCGCGGCAACGGCCGTCCCTGATCGCCGCCGTCACTAAAGCAAACGCAACCAACGGAGACGTGCAAAGTTATGTCTGACAACAACAGTGGCGATTCTGGACTGGGATTTCTCTCGGGCCTCGTGATCGGCGGTTTCGCGGGCGCCGTGCTTGCACTCGTGCTCGCGCCGCAGACTGGCGAAGAGACGCGCGACTATCTGCGCGGCAAAGCGCATGAAGCCAAAGGGAAGGCGCTCGACATGGCCTACGATATCAAGGATCATGCGGCATCGGTCGCCGAGGATCTGCGCACGCAAGCGGACGAGCTCGTCCGCAAAGGGCGCGATCTTGCCGACTCGACCCGCTCGCAAGTGAGCGACGCGATCGAATCCGGCCGCAAAGCGGCGCGGAGCAAGATCGACGAACTCAAGAACGACTGACGGGGACATTCGATACTGTGGATATCAAAGTCAGCGTACGGCAATCGGATGGCGCGAGCGGGCCGACGGTCGTCGATCTCAACGGTGAGATCGACGTCTACACGTCACCCAAGGTCAAAGAGACGATCTCCGAATTGATCGATCAGCAGCACTATCGTCTCGTGATCAACTTGGAAAACGTCCGCTACATCGATTCGACCGGCCTGGGCGTGCTCATCGGCGGATTGAAGCGTGTGCGAGAACATAGCGGCAGCGTCAATCTCGTCTGCAACAACCCGCAGATCCGCAAGATCTTCGACATCACAGGACTTGTCAAGATCTTCGGCATCTACGACGACGAGAAAGCGGCATGCGAGAGCATCTGACTGCGGAAGGATCGGGGCACACGCTCGACGGGAACCTGCAGCTTCGCATCCCTAGCCGCGCAGAGTGGGTGAGCGTCGCACGCCTAGCCGTGGCCGGCATCGCCCACCGCATCGACGCGACGATCGACGAAGTCGAAGACTTGAAGCTCGCGGTGGCCGAGGCGTGCACGAATTGCATCCAGCACGCGCAAGGCAACGAAGAGGTGCTGGTCACCTTTGAGATTTCTGGACGGCGCATCACGGTCGTCGTCGAAGATGGCGGCAAAGGCTTCGACGGCCGCGCGCTCGCTCCAGAACCGCTCGGTGAGCCCAAGGTCGGCGGTCTAGGCGTCTTTCTGATCCGGTCTCTCATGGATGAGGTGGACTACGATTTCGATCCGCTGACGGGTACGAAACTCACTATGTCCAAAATGCTTGGGCTGTAGTCCGCGATGTCCGGCGCACGAAGCACGGAGCGCTCCGAAGAACGCTTCGACCGCGAACGCGCGAGAACGCTCTTCCGTTCTTTCGCCGAGTCGCGCGATCCGGCGATCCGCGAGGAGCTCGTACTCGCGCATGTCAATCTCGTCCGCTACCTCGCCGCCCGGTTCGCCAATCGCGGCGAACTGGCCGACGATCTCATCCAAGTCGGCACGCTCGGTCTGATCAAGGCCATCGACCGCTACGATGTGGGGCGCGGCGTCGAGTTCACGACGTACGCCACCCCGACCATCATCGGCGAGATCAAGCGCCACTTCCGCGACAAGGGCTGGGCGGTCAAAGTGCCCCGGCGCCTCCAAGAGCTCAACCTCGCCGTCAATCGTTCCGTTGAAAAACTCGCAGTCGAACTCGGCCGCTCGCCAACCGTGCGCGACCTGTCGGAACGTCTCGGTGCGACCGACGAAGAGATCATCGAAGCGCAGGAACTCGGGCAGGCGTACAACCTGCTCTCCCTCGATACAGAACTTGGGCAAGACGGTGAGGCGCGAGCGACCCTTCTCGATTACGTCGGAACGGAAGACGGCGGATTCTCGGCATTCGACGATCGAGCCGGCCTCGAACGCGGGTTCACCGTGCTCGACAAACGCGAGCGCGTCATCATCTTCTTGCGTTTTTTCGAGAACTTATCGCAAGCGGATATCGCCCGGCGCATGAACGTCTCTCAGATGCACGTCTCGCGCCTGCAGCAGCGCGCTCTGGCGAAGCTGCAGCAGTATTTCCAAAGCGCCTGACGCAAAGGGCGGCGCACGGCCGCGCGCTGAAGTACCGCAGCGCATGACATCGCAGCAGATCCGCCGTTCGTTCGTCGACTTTTTCAAGGCAAAGGGCCACATCCATCTGCCTGGCGCTTCGCTCGTGCCCGACGCGATGTCCACCACGCTTTTCACGATCGCCGGCATGGAACCGTTCGTCCCCGTGTTCTTGGGGAATGAACCTGCGCCGGCGCTTCGCGTGGTGACCGTGCAGCGCTGTCTGCGCGTTGCCGGCGGGAAAAACGATATCGAAAATGTCGGTCGCAGCGGCCGCCACGGCACGTTCCTCGAGATGCTCGGCAACTTCTCGTTCGGCGACTACTATAAGCGCGAAGCCATTCAGTACGCGTGGGAATATCTGACCGTCGCGCTCGGTCTTCCGGCGGATCGCCTACGGGCCACCGTTCACGTGGACGACGACGAAGCGGCCGAGATCTGGCACCGCGATATCGGGCTCACGCGCGATCGCATCTCGCGCTTTGTCGAAGATAACTTCTGGGATATGGGTCCGACGGGTCCCTGCGGCCCGTGCTCTGAGATATTCTTCGATCTCGGTGAAGCCGCAGGTTGCGGCCGGGCCGACTGCGGCGTCGGCTGCGCGCACTGCAACCGTCACATCGAATTGTGGAATCTCGTGTTCCAACAGTTCGACCGCGATCGCGACGGCGTCTTGCACGCACTCCCGAAGCGCTGCATCGATACGGGTATGGGATTCGAACGGCTCTGTATGGTGCTTGCCGGCAAGACATCTATTTTCGACACCGATCTGTATCAGGATATCATCGCGGCGTTGCCGCACGGCACGCAATCGCCGCTCGAGGCGGGCGAACAGGCGGTCCATCGGCGCATCATCGCGGACCACGCGCGCTCAGCGGTGTTCTTGATCGCCGACGGCGTCAGCCCGAGCAACACCGATCGCGGATACGTACTGCGCTATCTCATCCGGCGCGCGGTGCGCAGCGGTCGCATGCTCGGATTCGCGTCCGGTTTCTTGAGCGCGCTCGTGCCGCCGGTCGTGCAGACGCTCGCCGACGGTTATCCCGAACTGACGCCCGCTGCCGAACGAATCGCAGCCGTGCTCGCGGGCGAGGAACGGCAGTTCGATGAGACGCTGCAGCGCGGCACCCGCCGCTTGACCGAAGCGATCGCGGCACTGCGTGCGCAAGGCGCCGACGTGCTCTCGGGGCGCGATGTGTTCGAGCTCCACGATACGTACGGGTTCCCCCCGGAACTCACGGCTGAGATGGCGGGCGAAGCTGGGATGGGCGTCGACATGGACGGCTATCGCGCGTCCATGGAAGAGCAACGCGAACGCGCGCGCCGCGACGCGCAATCGAAAAGGCTCGATCTTCGGGTCGGCGCCGAGGCCGACGCCGGCCCGACGCTGCCGGATTCAGAATTCATCGGCTACGAGTCGCTCGCGGGATCGAGCCCCGTCGTTGCGCTCTATGACGTGACAGGCGCCTCGGTCGCGGCTCTCGAGGCAGGAGAGGAAGGCGTCGTCTTGCTCGCGCGCACACCGTTCTACGCCGAACGCGGCGGTCAGGTGGGCGATCGCGGCGAGCTGGCGCGAAGCGGCGCATCGTTTGCGGTGCAAGACGCGCAGTATCGCGACAAATCGCACCGCCACATCTTGCACAAGGGACGCGTGCGCGAAGGGCGCATCGCCGTCGGCGACGTCGTCGATGCCTTTGTCGATCCCGCGTGGCGGCGCGAGATCCGACGCCATCATACCGTGACGCATCTGCTGCAGCGCGCGCTCAAAGACGTCGCGGGAGAAGGCGTGTCGCAGCGCGGGAGCGCCGTCTTTCCCGATCGGACGCGCTTCGACTTCGAGTCGCCGGTCGGTGCGCTCGCCAAGGAGCAGCGCAGTCAGGTGGTCGGCCTAGTGAACGATTTGATCCGCGCCGATCATCATATCGGCGTGCAGACGATGTCGTTCGAAGAGGCGGCGCGCCGCGGCGCGGTGTTCATGAAGGGCGAACGCTACGGCGATGTCGTGCGTGTCGTCACTTTCGGTCCGAGCGTTGAGCTCTGCGGCGGCACGCACGTCGACTCGACCGGCGAGATCGGCCATTTCGTCTTGCTTTCGGAGAGCGCCATCGGCGCGGGAATCCGGCGCGTCGAAGGGCTCGTCTCTCAGGCGGCCGATGCCTACGTCGAGCGCGTCCGTGACGCGGCGGAGGACGCGGGTTCGATGCTCGCCTCCACGGTGGAGCAGCTGCCGGAATCGGTCGCGAAACTCAACCGCGATCGAAAAGAATTAGAAAAGCGGATCGCCATGCTGCAGGCGCAGCTCGCGGAGACCCGCGCGTCCGCGCATCTCGAAAACGTGCAAAACATCGAAGGCGTCGCGTATCTTGCGGTCCACGCAGCCGGCGAAGAGGGCATCGCCGTCAAGGACCTCGCCGAATCGCTGCGCGCGAAATTCAAGAGCGGCGTTCTCGCCGTCGCCGGAAGAGAGAACGGCAAAGTCGGGATCGTCGTGAGCGTGAGTTCCGATCTGGTCAAACGCGGTCTCTCTGCGAAGGACGTGTTCGCCACGATCGCGGCGCACGTGGACGCCAAAGGCGGCGGGAATCCGGCATGGGCGCAAGGCGCGGGAAAGAACGAAGCGGGCATCGATGCCGGGTTTGCGAGCGTACCGCCGTTGATCCGCGAGTCGCTGCGTGGCTGAGCTGGTCGCGCTTGCTCTCGCGGCGCTTTTCGCGATGGTGCCCCCACAAGTATCCGCGGGCGCCACGCCGATCGCGGCGCCGCCGTCGGGCGCGCTCGCTCTCTTCAGCCGCTATCAGGTACGCATGCTCGCGATCAAGCAGCCGCCCGTGATGGTCTTCGAATACACGCGCACGCGAAGCGGACCGACGCACGTCGTGACTGAGAACCACCGCGTGTATCGCGACGAAGCCGGCCACGAACGCAATGAGACGACCGCCGTCAACGGCTCGCCGCTGGTCCCGCCGCACTTCATCACGTACGCGCGCCCCGAATGGCCGTACGGAGTCGACAAGTTCCTCGTGGACGAAAACTCTTACGCCGTCGAACCAAACGGCGTCGATCTGGTCAATGGCCGGAAGGCTTACACGTATGCCGTCGTCCTCAAGGAACCGGCGGCTTTCGCCGTGACCGCTATAGAGCTCGACGTCCGCAATGCATTGCCATTGCTCGAACGGTTCACCGCAAGCTCCGACACGTGTGATGCGACGGGGACGATCGAGTTCGGACGCAGCGGTGCGTACTGGATGCCCACGATCGTCGGCGTCTCATGTGCTGTCGCCGCCGGCCCGGCGCAGACTTCGGCGGCTCCAGCTCAGCCTTTGTCGGTCGCGATGCCGTCGTCGCCGCCGATCCGCGACACGATCCGTTTCACCGCGTATTCGTATCCGACCGCGATTCCGCCGCAGGTCTTCGGCATCGTGCCAACGCCCGCTCCGTCGGGCGCAGGGTCGCTCGGTCCGTGAGCGACGTCCGTCGCGTCGAGAGCGCCTTCGGCCCACGAACGTGGATCGTGTTCGTGAGTTCGCTGATATTCTATTTGGTCTCGTCCGGAGGCAAACAATCGTTCTACGACAACTACACGCTGCTCGCAAACGCGTGGCTGCACGGTTCGATCGCGATCCCCGATCCGGGTCCTGCGATCGACGCTCTCAAATACATGGGCAAGTTCTTCATCATCGAGGCGCCGATGCCGGCCGTGATCATGCTCCCGCTCGCGCTGCTCTTCGGCGCAAACGCGAACGAGACGCTGGCCTGCGTGCTGTGCGGCGCTGTGGCGGTGACGGCGGCCGACGTCGTTCTACGCCGTATGGGCGTATCCGACAGCGCTCGCGATGCGACGCTCGCGTTCCTCGCAGCGGGCACCGTGCTCTGGTGGTGCACGGCGTTCGGTGCGGTGTGGATGTACGCGCACGTTGCGGGAGCGATGTTCGCCTTGCTCTTCCTCGCCGAATGGTACGGCCACAGACGACCTTGGCTTTTGGGACTTCTCATCGCCTGCGCCACGCTCTCGCGCTTTCCCATCGTGCTCGCCGCGGTGCCGTTCGTCGTATGGCTTTTGGTGGAGACGCCGCCCGAGCGACGCTGGCGCGCGCTCGGTTCGGCGGCCCTCGGCGTGGCGCCGCTCTTCCTCTTATATGCGTGGTACAATTTCGCGCGGTGGGGCACGTTTAACGACATCGGGTATACCGTCTGGTATCATCAGGACTCCGTGGGCTCACCAACGGGAAGCCCGTTCCAGCTGCAATATCTCCCGTTCAACCTGTACAGCTTTTTCGTCCTTGCGCCCGATTTCACCGATTACTTCCCGTTCTTGAAGCCGGGCGCACTGGGCGTCTCGCTCACGTTGACGAGCCCGGCGCTCGTACTGGCATTCGCGGCATCGCGCGGACGCGAGTCCTACGCGCTCTGGAGCGCAGCGGTTCTCACGGCGATTCCATCGCTGCTCTACTACGTCAATGGCTTCGAACAATTCGGCATGCGGCATTCGCTCGACTTCACTCCGTTTTTGGTGCCGCTCGTCGCGCGCGGCATCGAACGGACTCCTCGCACTTTCTCAGGCGCACTCGTCGCATTTTCGATCGCCGCGAACTTCTTCGGCGTCTGGTATTCGTGGGCGTATCATGCGTATCACGTCGTGCCGTAGCCGAAGACCATCGCATTAAGAAACATTAACCGGTCGATGCCCATCGCGACGCGCTGCGCGCACGCTCTTCAAGGCTATTGAGGCAAACCTTAAGAAACGATGATCGAAATGTCGCAGGCCAGCGTTGAGCGCGCGCCCTCGAAGCAGTGGAAGATCCTTGTCGTGGACGATGAAGTGCATATACTTCAGACGCTCCGCTACAATCTCGAGAAGAACGGTTACTTGGTTTGCACGGCCGGTGACGGACGTCAGGCGCTGAGCATCCTCGAGATCGAGAAGCCGGATCTCTGCGTGCTGGACATCATGCTGCCGGAACTCGATGGCACGGAAGTGTGCCGCGAGATCCGCAAGCGCTCGAACATGCCCGTTCTCATGCTCAGCGCGAAAGATCAAGAGATCGACAAGGTGCTGCTGCTCGAGATCGGCGCTGACGACTACATCACAAAACCGTTCTCCATCTACGAGCTGCTGGCGCGCGTCAAGGCGCATCTGCGCCGCCTCGGCAACGCCGCAAAGGCGGCGCAGGACGTGACCGTCTTGACCGGCGGCGACATCGAACTCGACGTCGCCCGGCAACGGGTCACGAAGGGCGGCAAGGTCGTGGAGCTCGCCCCCAAGGAATTCTCGCTGCTGCACGTGCTGCTCGAGAACCGCGGCCGCGTCGTGACGCGACAGACGCTGCTCGATCGCGTATGGGGCTACGATTTCTACGGTGACCAGCAGACGGTGAACGTCCACGTCCGCTGGCTGCGCGAAAAAGTCGAAGACGATCCCAACGATCCGAAGCACATCATCACTGTGCGCAGCCGCGGTTATCTCTTCCGCGAGTGAACCGATGATCTCGCCGTTTCTCGCGGCAGCGGTGGCGCTCGCCATCGCTTTTATCATCGCCTACTGGGTGACGCGCCGCCGCCTCGAGGCGGTGCGCGCCGAACTCGCCGCGGCGACAGATCGCGCGGCGGTCTCATCGGACAGTGACCTCGCAGCGATGGCGCGCCTGAGCGCGCTGCTGGATGCCCTGCCCGTCGGCGTCATCGTCATCGACGACGACGCGCGCGTGGTCGCCTTCAACGCCGGCGCCACCGAGATCTTAGGGGTGCAGGCGGAGCGTCCGGTCGGCCGCGCTCTCATCGAGAGCGTGCGCAGCTACGATCTTGACCGCCGGCTCCTTGCGGCGCTGCGCGAGGGCGTGGAAGGCACAGCGGACGTGCCGTTGCATGCGGCGTCCGATCGCAATCTGCGCATCACCACGAAAGCCGTGCACGCCGCCGACGGATCGACCGAGGCGATCGCCATCGTCGAAGATCTCACGCGCGTGCGCGATCTCGAAGCGATGCGCCGCGATTTCGTCTCCAACGTCTCGCACGAATTGCGGACCCCGCTCTCGGCGATGAAGATCATGATCGAAACGCTGCAGTCCGGTGCGGGTGGCGAAGCGGCCGCCGGTTTCCTTCGAAGTCTTGCGGCGGAGACCGATCGAATGGTCGTACTCGTCGAAGATCTGCTCGACCTTGCGCGGCTCGAAAGCGGCAAACTCGATATGCGTTTCGGCAGCGTCGATCTGGTCGAACTGTGCCGCGACGTGGTCGCATCGCATCTGCCGCGGGCGCGGCGCTTGGGCATTTCGCTCCTGGCCACGCTGCCGGATGGAAAAGTCACGATTATCGGCGATCGCGACAAGCTCGTGCAAGTCATGGTGAATCTGCTCGACAACGCGCTTCGGCACACGCCGTCGGGCGGTCACATCGACGCTGGACTGAGCTCTGCTCCGGGTCTTGCGACTCTCTATGTCAAAGATGACGGGCCGGGGATACCGTACGATGCGCTGCCGCACATCTTCGAGCGCTTCTATGTCGTGGACCAATCGCGATCGCGCAGCGCCGGCGGCACGGGTCTCGGACTTGCGATCGTCAAACATATCGTGGAAGCGCACGGCGGATCGGTGACGGTCGAGAGCGAGCTGAATAGAGGAACGACATTCCGCTGCACCTTCAGCATCTAGATCGAAAAAAGCGATGCGCGAAGGCGGTTTCGACCGTCTAAGGTTTACAAACGGGCGTGTGGGCCCTATAATGCAATAAAATCGCCGCACACAGCGATATTGAGGAATTGATTGGCTCGCGAGAACTTCCACCGCATACTCAACGAGACCCAGCAGGACGTCCTGCGCATGGGCAGTCTCGTCGAGGAAGCCATCACCAAGGCAGTCGATGCATTGGCGCGGTCCGACATCGCCCTAGCTGAAGAGATCCTCAATTTCGACGACTATATCGACGATTTGAACGTCCGCATCGAGACCAACTGCCTGAACCTGCTCGCCCTGCAGCAGCCCATGGCGTCCGACCTGCGCACGATCGCGGCGATGCTCGACATCATCATCGACCTAGAACGCATCGGTGACCACGCCTGCGACATCGCGCAGATCACAAAGCATCTGGCGAACGAACCGCAACTCAAGCCGATGATCGACATCCCGCGCATGGCCGCGCGCGCGAGAGAGATGCTGCGCGAAGCGCTCGACGCGTTCGCAAATCGAGACGCCACTGCAGCACATCGCATCCCCGCCAAAGACGACGAAGTCGATCGCCTCTACCGCACGGTGTTCAAAGAGCTCATCGAATTCATGGCCAAAGATCCCAAGGCCATAAACCGCGGCAGCAATCTCATACTCGTCGCGCTCTATCTGGAACGCATCGCAGACCACGCCACCAACGTCTGCGAGCGCGTCGCGTACATGGTCGAAGGCGTTCCGAAGAAGCTCAAGCGATCGGTCGTCGAGATCAACGACGTCGCGGCGCACGGCGACGAGCTCATACGGGCTGCGCGTGTGGAAGGCGCCACCGGCGCTCCTTAATCTTCCTTAAGGTTGCGATAACCCAGGCTTGAGGGCCGTCATGATATGATGGCCAAGCAAGTGTCCATCCATAGTATTTTCGCTCGAAGATAGGAGCAAAGAAGATCATCGTGCGCACACGCCCCCTCGTTCTGAGCGCGGTCGCGGTCGCGGCCGTTGCGCTCGCCGGCCTGTTCGGCACGGCGATCGTCAGAGCCGACTCGCAGCTCGTCGGCGCCGGCTCGTCCTTTGACTATCCATTCTTCTCGCGCGCGTTCTACCAGTATTCGCAAGTCCACACCGACGTCTCAGTCGACTACCAGAGCATCGGTTCCGGCGCCGGCATCCAGCAATTCACCGCCAAGACCGTCGACTTCGGCGCGAGCGACGTTCCGATGAACGCGAAAGAATTAGCCGCCGCCAATGCATCGAACGGCGATGTCGTGCAAGTTCCGGTCGCGCTCGGCGGCGTCGTGATAGCCTACAATGTGCCCGGCGCACCGGCCAACCTCCGTCTCACGCCCGACGTGCTCGTCGGCATATTCGAAGGCAAGATCTCGAATTGGAACGACAAGGCGATAGCGGCCCTCAATCCCGGCGCGAATCTGCCGAACCTGCCGGTGGTCACCGTGCACCGCGCCGATGGCAGCGGCACCACGTACATCTTCACCGACTATCTGAGCCACGTCAGTTCCGATTGGAACACAAGTGTCGGTACGAGCAAGACCGTGAGCTGGCCGGCTGCGGCAGCATCGCTAGGTGCAAAAGGCAATGAAGGCGTCGCTGGCCAGGTCCGCAACAATCCGGGCGCGCTCGGTTACGTCGAACTCGCGTACGCGCTCGAAAACGGTATGACGTACGCAGCGATCCAGAACAAGAGCGGCAGATTTGTCTCCCCAACGCTCGACACCGTTCGCGCAGCAGCAGCCCAGAAGCCGAACGTAAGCCCCACCGATTTCTCGATCGTCGACCAAAACGGAGCGTCGAGCTATCCGATCTGCGGCTACTCGTGGGTCATGCTTTGGAAGGCCCAATCCGACGCCGGTCGCGGACATGCGCTCGTCGATCTATTCAACTGGGTTGTGAGCTCGGGACAATCCTATGCGAAAAACGTGCACTACGTGCCGCTGCCCTCGAACGTCCAAAACGGTGCCCGCCAAGCGCTAGCGACCATCCACTAGACAACAAACCGCGACGAAAGGCGGTGCGGCAGCAGGCGACAAACCTGAGTTCCGCATCGCCTTCGTCATCCGCCCAGAGAGCGTCGTGTCGCAGCAAACCGTCGACATCGCAACCGCCGGCTTGAGCCTAACGTCAACGCGATTGCGACGCGCGATTTCGCCCGTCGGCGATCGCGCATTCCTTGCGACCGTGACCGGAGCAGCGTGGCTCGTGCTGCTCGTCGTCGCCGGCCTCTTCATCGTCTTGCTCCTCGCGTCGCTGCCCGCGATCAAAACGGTTCCGCTCTCGTCGATCATCAGCACGGCGTGGGATCCGACCAACGGCAAGTACGGCGTGCTCTCGTTTGTGTTCGGCACGCTCGTGACGTCGGCTATCGCGCTCGCGATCGCCGGTCCGATCGGCGTCGCTTGCGCTCTCTATCTGGCGGAACTCGCGTCGCGCCGGCTCGCCGGTCCGCTCGGCATGCTCGTGGAGTTGCTCGCGGCAGTGCCGAGCGTGGTCTACGGTCTTTGGGGCTTGTTCGTGCTCGCGCCGATCATGCGCACGATGGTCGAGCCGTTCTTGAACAAAACGCTGGGATTCTTGCCGCTGTTCCAAGGTCCGTTCTACGGTGTCGGCATGCTCGCGGCCGGCGTCTTGCTCTCGATCATGGTCCTGCCGACGGTCGCGGCGATATCCCGCGACGTATTTCTTGCGGTCCCGAACGAGCAGCGCGAAGCGATGCTTGCGCTCGGGGCGACAAAATGGGAAGTGCTCGCCAAAGCAGTCATTCCATATGCGCGCTCCGGCGTCATAGGCGCACTCGTGCTCGCCCTGGGCCGCGCGCTCGGCGAAGCCATGGCTGTCGTGATGGTCATCGGCAACAAGCCAGCCATCGCAGCCTCGCTATTCGCCCCCGGATATTCGATGGCCAGCGTTCTTGCAAATGAATTCACGGAAGCGACGGGCAGTCAGTACGTGGCGATGCTGATCGAGATCGGCCTACTGCTCTTCGTCGTGAGCCTCGTGGTCAACGTCATCGCTCGCACATTGGTCTGGGGAGTCGCGAGCGGCTCGCGATCGCGCACCCGATGACCAATCTTGCGCTGCGCCGCGCGTACAGCGGATTCATGGTCGTCGTCGCCGGATTGTGCACCCTGCTCGCCGCAGGCGTTCTCGCCGCCGTCATCTTCTACGTCGTCCAGAATGGCGCCGGAGCGTTGACGCCCTCGTTCTTCACGCGACTGCCAGCGCCGATCGGCATTTCCGGCGGCGGAATCGCAAATGCGATCGCGGGCTCGGCGCTTGTCATCGCGATGGCATCGCTCGCAGCGATTCCTATCGGCATCCTTGCCGGGATCTATCTCGCTCTGTATGGCCGCGGGAAGACCGCCACCGCAGTGCGTTTCTTGAGCGACGTGCTGACCGGCGTACCCTCGATCGCGATCGGCGTCTTCGCATACGCACTCGTCGTGCTGCCGAGCAGACATTTTTCGGCGCTCTCCGCGTCGGTGGCGCTCGCCATCATCATGCTGCCGATCATCGTCCGCACGACCGAAGAAGCGGTGCGGTTGGTTCCGCACTCGATCCGCGAAGGGGCGCTCGCGCTCGGCATCCCCTCGTGGAAAGCCGTGCTGCTCGTGACGCTACCGTGCGCTCGAGCCGGCATCGTCACGGGAACGCTGCTCGCAATCGCGCGCGTGGCGGGAGAGTCCGCACCGCTGCTCTTCACCGCTTTCGGCAGTCTGTTCTGGGGCCGAGGCATCAACTCACCGACGGCGGCACTACCGCTCATCATCTTCAATTACGCGATTTCGCCATATAAAGATTGGCAGCAATTCGCGTGGGGCGGCGCGCTCGTGTTGATCATCTTCGTCTTTCTTTTGAATCTTGCGGCGCGGCTCGCGCTGCCATCGCGGATGCCCGTCAGATGAGCCGGCCAAGCATCGAGGCCGCATGACGGTCGACCTTCGCACGCAGTCGCTCAACGCGTACTACGGCAAGCATATGGCCGTCCGCGACATCACGATCAATTTCGAGAAGAACGCCATCACGGCGCTCATCGGTCCGTCGGGCTGTGGAAAATCCACGCTCTTGCGCTGCCTGAACCGCATGCATGAGGTCATCGCGAACACGCGAGTCGAAGGGCAAGTCGTGCTAGACGGAGAGAATCTCTACGATCCCGGCGTGGATCCGACGGCGTTACGCCGCCGCATCGGCATGGTCTTTCAGCGCGCAAATCCGTTTCCCACGATGACGATCAAAGAGAACGTCGTCGCAGGCGTGCGCCTCGCAGGCGAGGTGACGCAACGCAGCGCGCTCGACGCGATCGCGGAGAAGAGTCTGCGTCAGGCCGCGCTTTGGGATGAAGTGAAAGACAAACTCAATCAATCCGGCACGTCGCTTTCGGGGGGCCAGCAACAGCGGCTCTGCATCGCGCGTGCGCTCGCCGTCGAACCGGAAGTGCTGTTGATGGATGAGCCGGCGTCTGCCCTCGATCCGATCTCGACGATGAAGATCGAAGAGCTGATGCGCGATCTCAAGAAGACGTACACCATCGTCATCGTCACGCACAACATGCAGCAGGCCGCACGCTGTTCGGACTACACCGGTTTCATGCTCGCCGGCGAAGCGACCCCGGGCGAACTGGTGGAGTTCGGCGATTCGTCGTCGATCTTCACGACGCCCAAAGATCCGCGGACGGAAGACTATATAACCGGACGATTCGGTTGACGCCCAATTTGAAGAGGAGAGACTCGATCGTGAAGATGCGTGTGTTCGCCATTGTCGCGCTTGCCGCGGCATTCGTAGCGTCCGGCTCCGCCGCGAAGGCGTTCGGGTTGCTCCCCGACGGCCGCTCGGTCACGCCGACCGGTTTCACCATTCCGGTCGAAGGCTTCGCCACGTCGGCCGCCATGTCGCCGGACGGACAGTGGATCGCCGTGCTCTCGCAAGATGGGAACGCCATCGACGTCATCGCGACCGGTGAAGACGCAAGGCAAGTCGACCGCCTTGCCGCACCGTTCGCGTCGGGCATGACCTGGACGAACGACGGATTGTACGTCACGCGCGGCTTCACCGGAATGATCTCGCGCTATCGCTACGACTCGGCGGCTTCCGTCGACGGACCAGCGTTCACCAAACGGGCCGATCTGCATATCGGCGGGCTGCTCAACGGCATCGTCGAAGATCCTGCGACACACCGCATCATCGTCGCCCGCACCGCGCTCCAAGAAGTGGATGTGGTCAGTGACACGAGCGGAGCAGAGCTCGGGCATCTGAACGCAAGCGGTCAGCCGTTTTCCGTAGGCATGAGCGGCGGCCGCATCATCGCCACGCTCTACGATAGCGACCACATCGACGTCTGGTCCGGCGGCGCCGCAACGCCCGTGCGCATCCAGACAGGCGCGCACCCCACCGCGTTGCTCATCGCCGGGCAGAGCGCGTTTGTGGCCAACGCCGACGGTTCCGATGTCGCGGAGATCGGTCTCCCGACGCTCGCCGTGACAAGGCGCTTCGACCTCTCACTTTCGCCGCTGCCGTCGACCGGTCAGACTCCATCGGGGATGGCGGTCTCTGCCGATGGGCACGATCTCTTCGTCGCGGAGTCGGGATTCGACGACGTCGCCGTGTTGGACCGCGCGAGCGGCCAGTTGCTCGGCAGAATTCCGACCGGCTGGTATCCGATGGCGGTGATCTCGAAGACGTCGTCGACCATCGACGACGATCCGCGCCCCAAGCAGCAGCTCTGGATCGTGAGCGCTCAGGGGCTCGGCACGCAAGCCGACCCCGGCTCTGAATGGAACGGCTGGTATACCGGCTTCCTCCAACATCTGGTCTTCGAGCCCGCTCGCCTTCCGGAATGGACGGCGCAAGTGGCCGCTGACAACCATTTCGCGGTCGCGCAGCCAACGACCGACCAACTGCCGCCGATCAAACACGTGCTGTTCATCGTGCGCGAGAACAAACATTTCGATGAAGAGTTCGGCGACGAGCCGACGGCAAACGCGGATCCCGCGCTCTTGCTCTACGGCCGCCATTTCACGCCAAACGCGCACGCGCTTGCCGAACGCTACACGCTCTTCGACGATTTCATGGGGAACGGACAGGCGAGCATCTACGGACACTCGTGGACGACGCAGGGCATGGTCAACGACTACCACGTGCGCAACGCGCACACGCCCGACGATCCGGCGTTGAAGACCGATCGGCGCGTCCCCTATTCGATCTGGCCGTACGCCGAGATGGGTGAAGATCGCGTTTCGGTCGCCACGATGAACTTCGACTGGTACAAAGATCGCAGCGAATTGCCAAGCGGACCGCGCGTCGATGTCAGCGCTATATTCGGTCCCAAAGGCGAGTTGATCGACGGTTTCCAGCGCAAGGGTCTTTCGTATCGCGTGTACGGCGAGCAGATGACCGTCGTGCGCGGAGGGAACATCGCCCCGGGGCTCGCCGCCAACGCGGACCGCGAGTACCCAGGCGCACACATCGACTTCGCCGTCTCCGACACGCATCGCGCGGAGTTGTTCCTCGCCGACGTGAAGGCGCACGGTCTCGCGGCGTACTCGTACCTCACGCTTCCGACCGATCACACCGCGGGAACGAAGTCGGGGTTCTACACGCCGGCGTCTTACGTCGCGAATAACGATGAAGCGCTCGGCCGGATCATCGACGGGCTGTCGCACATGCCCGAATGGCGCGATACCATCGTCTTCGTCACGACCGACGACCCGCAGGGCAGCGGCGATCACGTCGACTCGCACCGTCAGCCGGCGTTCGTGATGGGCCCGTACGTGCGTAAGAGCTTCATCGACCACACGCACTACAGCATCCCGTCGATCCTGCGAACGGTAGAAGTGCTCTTCGGCATCGATCCGCTGAACATGAACGACGCGGCGGCCCCGCCGATGCTCGACGCGTTCTCGATGACTCCCGACGTCGAGACCTACACCACGATTCCCGCGAACATCCCGATGACGAAGAATCCTGGGAAGGCGACCAGCATGGCCTTCATGCTCGATGGCCCCGGTTCGGCACTGATACCGGATCAGGAATGGCTCTCGATAAAAGGTGATGCCTCGCTTGCGGTCCATCTCGCGTATTTGCGTCAACTCGGATTCGTTCGTGTGGCCGAAACGCGTGACGACCGCGAAACCGAAGGCAAGCGCTAGCAGCGGGCAGCGCGCGCACAAGGGTCCCCCGAGGAATCGCGCCGAACGCCGACCGGCATGACCGGATTGGCGGAACGGCTCATCATCACGTCGGGCCGCTTGTGCGCGTGGCTCGTGGTCTTCGCGCCGGTGTCGGTCGTCGCAGTCATCGCGTACGCCGCGATGGAAGTGCGCGACCGGCCCGCTGACATCTCCTACGTCGCGCCGATCGCGATGACGGTCGTCATCGCCGCGGTCGCCGCCGCGGTCGGCGGCGGGCTCGGAGCCGCGCTAGCATTTGCAAGCGCAGAGCTTGGCCAGCCGCGTCTCGCTCGCGTCGTCCGGATGTGCATCGCGGTCCTCCGTTCGGTCCCGCCGCTCGTGCTCGGCTGGCTTGCCTGGCTCATCATCATGCCGACCACATATTCGCTCGGGGCGAAAACGCCGCCACAGACGTGGGTGCTGGTCGCCGCCGCTATCACAGTCCTAGCCGTGCTCGTCGTTCCGCCGTCGTTCGCCGCGGTGCTGCATGCGCTCGACCGCGTGCCGGAAGAGATACGTGCCGCCGCCGCGGCGTCAGGAGCGAGTCGAGTGCAAGTGGCGTTTCAAGTTCTCGTTCCGCTGGTCGAGCGGACTCTTTGGGCGGCGATCGCGATGGGCTTTGCGCGGGCCGCGGGCGAAGCTACCGCGGTTACGCTCGTCTTCATCGCGGGCGCGTTCTTTCAGTGGCCGCTCGCCGGCGTAGCGCTCGGAACCAGTCTTACCGGCGCGGCTGCTGCCGGTTCGTCCGGCGATCTTCTGTTGCTTGGCCAGGCGGCGGCCGCCGGACTCGTGCTGACTTCGTTCGGATTCGTCGCGGTGCTCGTCGCGAATCGCTTCGATCGGCGGATCGCATGGACATGAGCGTCCTACCCGTGGGAGCGTTCGACGGTGCGTTGACGACGGTGTTCTCGGTCGCGATCGCACTGCCCATCACGATGATCGTGGCGCTTATGGCCGCGCTCACCGTCGCGGCGGAAGCGGCGGGCGCGGCGAGCTCGCTCGTGCGTTCCGCGGGTAGGAGTGCGCGCGCCGTGCCGCCCGTCGTGACCGGGTGTGCGGTGGCGGTCATCGCCGCCGCGAGCGGTGCCACGAGCATCATCGGAATCACGGTCCTCGCGCTCTTCATCGCGTGTCTGCCGGCGGCGGCGGCTACCCTTGTCGAAACCTTCAACTCGCGCTATGCGCGCCGCCGGCTGTACGCAGCGGCAGCAGCCGGCGCGTCGCCCCGCTATATCGCGCTTGCCGTGCACATCCGCGGCTCGGTGCGCCTCATCGGCGCCGTGGCGCTTCGCACTGCGGCTCGCATGTGCGTCGAAACGGCCGCGATCGTCGTCGCCCTGGCGGGCGTGGCCGGCGCGTTCACAGGTGGACCGGCGCTGACGAATATCGTGGCGCCGCACGCCCCGTTCGCCGTCGTCCAGTTCTTCGCGTCGGCTGCGGATCCCGATGCGCCGGTCGTCGCGTGGCGAGCGATCGCGCTCGTCGCGCTGGTTCTCGCCATGCATGCGGCCTCGCGGCTGATCGAGGGCGAACCGCACGAATCGCTCAGCCGCGCATGAGTGCGATGCGATCGGCCGGACTCGAGCCGAAGCTGGCGGTCGCGGACCTCCGGGTTTCGCGCGAAAACGTCGAGGTTTTGCGCGGCGTCTCGTTCTCACTGCCGGCGGCCACATCGCTCTCGTTCATCGGTGCCGCCGGTTCGGGTAAGTCGGTCCTTCTTCGCGCCTTGTGCCGCCTGCTCGAATTGGATCCGCTCTGGCGCGTCGCCGGCAGCGTGATCCTCGACGGCGAAGAGATCCTCAGCGCTTCTGCCGACGTCGCGCGCGTGCGGCGCCGGCTCGGCTTGGTCTTCCCCACACCCGCGCTCTTGCCGATGTCCGTCTTCGAAAACGTCGTATTCGGATTGCGCGCGATGGGGGTCCAAAGCGAGCGCGCTCTCGACGAGGCGTACGAGCGCGCGATGCGCCGCGTCTTGCTCTGGGAACCGCTCGGCGCCCGGCCGAAGAAGAAGCCTGAGAGCTTTCCCCACGAGACGCGCCAGCGCATCTGCATCGCTCGCGCGATCGCGTTGGAACCGGAAGCGTTGCTGCTGGACGAACCCGCTGCCGGACTCGACCCCGTCGCGACGCAAGTGCTCGAGGACGTCTTGAGCCGGCTGCGGCGCGAGTGCACGCTGCTCGTCGCGACGAACAACTTGCAGCAGGCCGCGCGGCTCTCGGACGTCACGTGCTATCTGGCGCGCGGCGAGGTGGTGGAGATCGGCGACACGCCGTCGTTGTTCAGCCGTCCGTCGGACGCGCGCACCGAAGACTTTCTCGCAGGCCGCATAGATTGAGGGACGTTTCGTGAAGACCGAACCGATGCAGTCACCGCTCGGACCTATGCGCGCAGACGGGATGCGCTACTACGACTCGGCGCTCGACGTCGTCGGGCGGACGCCGCTCGTCAAACTCCGGCGCGTGATGGACGGTCCGAAATGCACGGTGCTGGCCAAGATCGAGTACGTCAATCCCGGCGGTTCGGTGAAAGATCGGCCGTCGCTCGCGATGGTGCGCGATGCTGAAGAGCGCGGCTTGCTTCGCCCCGGGGGCACGATCGTGGAAGCCACGTCGGGCAACACCGGCTCTGCCTTGGCCATGGTCGCCGCGATCAAGGGATACCGCTGCATCCTCGTCATGCCCGACAAGGTGAGCGACGAGAAAGTCTCTCTGTTGAAGGCGTACGGCGCGGAAGTGGTCATCACACCGACTAAGGCGCCGGCGAGCAGTCCGGAATCGTACTATGGCGTGTCGGCGAAACTTGCCGCTGAGATACCGGGTGCGTTCCAGCCCAATCAATTCGCCAATCTTGTGAATCCGCGAGCGCACGAAGAGTCGACCGGGCCCGAGATCTGGGAGCAGACGTCGGGCAAGATCACGCACTACGTCGGCGGTGTCGGCACCGGCGGCACGATCTCTGGGATAGCGCACTACTTGAAGAAAATGAATCCAAAAGTCGTGGTGGTCGGCGCGGATCCGGAAGGGTCGATCTATTCCGGCGACACCGCGAAATCGTACAAAGTCGAAGGTATCGGCGAAGATTTTCTTCCGGCGACCGTGGACCTCAAAGCCATCGACCGCATGGAGCGCGTCTCGGACAAAGATTCGTTCTTGATGGCGCGGCGCATCTGTCGCGAGGAGGGCCTTTTGGTCGGCGGTTCGTCGGGCACGGCAGCAGTCGCCGCGCAGCGCGTCGCACACGAACTGCCGGCGGACGCGGTCATGGTCGTGCTGCTGCCGGACAGCGGGCGTGGGTATATGTCGAAGATCTTCAACGACGAGTGGATGCGCGCGAACGGATTCATCGGCGAAGAGGGTCGCGCTGCGACCATCGGCATGGTGCTTCGCGCCAAGGGACCGATTCCGCAACTGATCACGCTCTCGCCCACCGACTCCGTCAAGCGCGCGGTCGAACTCATGCGCGAGTATCAGATCTCGCAGATCCCCGTAGTCGATGGGCCCGAGATCGTCGGCTCGGTGAACGAAGTTTCGGTCATGCAGATGGTCTACGACAAGGCCGACGTCGTGCACAGCGAAGTGCGGGATGTGATGGGCCGACCGTTCGCGGTGCTCGACGATCGCGAGCCGGTCGAACACGCGTACAAGCAGCTTTCGCTCGGCCACGCCGCAGTGCTGGTCGCAAAGCTGGGCACTCCGGTCGGTGTGATCACGAAGATGGACATCATCAACTACCTGTCCGCCACCTAAGAGGACGATGGGACGCATGGAATTCGCGACCAAAGCCATTCACGTCGGACAGGATGCGGAGCCGATCACCGGCGCCACGATCGTGCCGATCTTCCAGACGTCCACGTACACGCAGTCCGCGCCGGGCGTGCACAAGGGTTACGACTATTCGCGCACGGTCAATCCGACGCGCGTGGCGCTCGAGCGCTGTCTTGCGTCGCTCGAAAACGCGGAGTACGGCTCCTGCTTCGCTTCAGGCATGGCGGCGACGTCGGCGGTCTGCAACATGCTCTCGGCCGGCGATCACGTCGTCGTCGGCGACGACCTCTACGGCGGCACATTCCGACTTTTCGACAAAGTCTTCAAGCGCTACGGCGTGCGCTTCGACTATGTCGACGCGTCGTCTTCGGAAAACGTCGCCGCCGCGATTACCGCGGCCACGAAACTCGTCTGGCTCGAGACGCCCACGAACCCGCTGTTAAAACTCTGCGATCTGCGCGTGATCGGCGCTTTGTGCAAGGAGCGCGGCGTTCGCGTCGCCGTCGACAACACGTTTGCCACGCCGTTCTTGCAGAATCCGCTCGATCTCGGCGCGGATTTCGTCGTGCACTCCACGACGAAGTACATCGGCGGCCACTCCGATACGGTCGGCGGGTTCGTGGGGACAAACGACAAGACGCTGCACGACATCGTCAAGTTCCACCAGAACGCGGTCGGCGGGATTCCCGGACCGTTCGATTGCTTCTTGACCTTGCGCGGTGTGAAGACGCTCGCCGTGCGCATGCGCGAGCACGAGCGGCACGCGCGTGCCGTTGCCGCATATCTGGACGGTCATCCGTCGGTCGAGCGCGTGTATTATCCGGGTCTGCCGTCGCACCCGCAGCACGAACTAGCGAAACGCCAGATGCGCGGCTTCGGCGGCATGGTGTCGTGCGTTTTGAAAGGCGGGCCAGCGCGCGCGCGCGCGTTCGCATCCGCGGTGCGCGTGTTCTCGCTCGCGGAAAGTCTGGGCGGCGTTGAGTCGCTCCTGTGTCATCCCGTGTCGATGACGCACGGGAGCATTCCGAAGGAGATACGCGAGGCGCGCGGCGTCACGGACAATCTGCTGCGCTTCTCGGTCGGCATCGAGGCCGAATCGGACATCATCGCGGATATCGAGCAGGCATTGGCGGCGGTCTGACCTCAGGCCGATGAAGGACCCGCGCGCTCGCGTCGTCGCCTGGACCGCTGCGCTCGTCTTCATAAGTTTTGCCGGGTCCGCGCTGTGCGGCGCGCTCGCGCGCTTGACTCGCGCGGCGTCTAATCTGCCCGGACCATTCTCGTTCACAGCGGGCGCCGCGCTGCCGCTGCCGGTGATCAACGGCGCCGATGGTGCGTTGCCGCTGTTCTTTGGTTTTGTCGTCGTCTTTTGCGCTCTCGGTTTTGCCGGCTGGCGCTTGGCGGGCGTCTTACGTGATGCGCCTGCTATGCCGGGTTGGACGCTTGTCGCCGCGCAGGCGATCGTCGGCTTATCGCTCTCGTTTTTTTCCGTCACGTTCTCGAGCGACGCGTACGCCTACGTGCTCTTCGGCCGCGCGCATGGCGTCTTCGGACTCAATCCGTACATTCTCGCGGGACCGATGCGCGTGCTGAACGACGACGTGCTCGCACCGATCTTGAACTTCTTCGGCGATCCACCGCTGCGCGACGACTACGGTCCGCTCTGGACGGTGGGCGCGGGTATCGTCGGCCGCGCGGAAACGCATGCAAGTCTGTGGACGCAGGTCTGGACGCAGCGGTTGTTCGCCGTTTTTGGAGCGTGCGTTTGTTCGTGGGGGCTCCTGCGCTTGCGCGGCGACGCTTCGGCGTCAGCTCGGAACTTCGGCGTGGCGTTGTTCGCGTTTCATCCGCTCGTCTTGTGGGAGTCTGCTGTCGGAGGCCACAACGACTTCGTGATGCTTGCCGCAGTCGTGTGGGCCTTTGCGCTGGTCGAAGCGTATCCGATGATCGCGGGCGCGCTGCTAGGCGTGGCTATCGGAATCAAATACGTTCCTTTGGTCGTACTGCCGGCGCTGGCGGGCCGCGCTTTTCGTTCCGGGGGACTGGGCATGGCCGCGGCGTGCGCCGCGATCGCGCTGGCGATCCCGCTCCTGAGCTTCGCACCCTTTTGGGCTGGCGCCGCGATGTTTCGATCGCTGCAAGAGCCCGCCTCGTCGCTGGGCTTTTCGCCGACGTCGATTCTCCTCGCGCCGCTCTTCTTGCATGGTCCGGCCGCGATCGCGTGGGGCCGATTGCCGCAGTTCGTTCTCGGCGCTCTCGTCGTGTGGTTGGCGATCGCGGCGTGCGTTGACGCGGTGCGCGGCCGCTGGCTTCATTCGTTCTGGCGGCCGATCGCCGCGTTCATCTGGTCCGCCCCATCGGTCAACACGTGGTATATCGCGTGGTTCTCGCCGGCGATCGCGTGCGGAGGTCGTTGGTCGGCGTACGCGTGGTGGCTTGGCGCGTTGACGGTCGTGCACTATGCGTTCGACATGGGCGCGCTCGGCCACGGACCATTCGGCTTCGCGTGGGAAGCCGCTGCGATCGTTTTCGTGCTGATCGTGCCAATCGTGCTGTCGCGCACTTCTACTGAAGGGGCCGACGCCAGTCGGCCCGCTTCCAAAGATTTCCTATAGGGGACGCGAGGGACAGACCTTAGTAAAACCTAGAGAGTCAGTTCCCAGTTCTGGCCGATGAGCGATTTGCCGAAACTCGCGTGCCGCTCTTCGCGTACAAGGCGGAATCCCGCTTGCTCATAGATGTGGCGCGCGGCGTGCAGCACGCTGTTCGTCCACAAGACGATTTTACGGTATTTCGAGCTTCGCGCGAACTCGATGCATTCGCGGACGAGGCGATGGCCGATCCCGTGACCGCGCGCGCTCGGTTCCACGAGAAGCAGGCGAAGTTGCGCGACACTCGCGGACTTCGTGACCAGAAAGATCGAGCCGGCGATCTCGCCGTCGAGCTCGGCGATCATGCACCGCTCTCGCGTAGGGTCGAATTTCGAGATGAATCGGGCGACGATCTCTGCGACGAGCGCCTCGAACCGCTCGTCCCATCCGAATTCCTGCGCATAGAGGAGGCCGTGTCGGTGCACCACCCAGCCGATATCGCCCGGACGGTGCGCGCGAATGACCAGCGACGCGGCGTGGTCCGCCTTGGCGCCCAACACATCTTCAATCGTGCGCATCGCATCCAGCAGTCGCCTTCGATCCGAGACCCGAAGTGTCGTCAAGAGTTTGGCGATTTGTCCGTGCTGACGCCGGTCGATAGCTCGAAATACCTCCCGCCCAGATAGCGTGAGCGCAAGGACGCTCCGGCGGCCGTCGCGATCCGAACGCGTGCTCGTGAGGTGCCCACGCTGTTCAAATGCACGGATCATGCGGCTGAGGTAGCCGGCGTCGAGTCCGAGATCGTTCGCTAAATCGGAGGCTGTGGGTTGTTCGCGGTGCGCGAGTTCGTAGTAGATCCGCGCCTCCGCGAGCGGGAACGGGCTATCTAAAAATCTACGCCGCAGCGCGCCGATCTGTCGCGTGTAGAAGCGGTTGAAGCGCCGGACGGCGTTCACTCGGCGATCCGCGTCGACTGCGGTGCGGCTCTTTATTGGCCCTCTCATATGATTGAGACGATAAGTAAATTACTTGACTTTGTCAAGTAATCTCACCCGGCGGTATCCGACAACAGAAAAGCTGCGAGCAGAGGAGGCGCAGCTTGCTCTGCTGGCCAAGCGAGCGAAATGTTCAACCGGCAGAACGGTTCGGCGCCTCCAGCGAACGGTTCCGCATCTCAGCCGCGCATCGTGCCGGCCGTAGATAAAGCATTCCGGGTGCTCGACTGTCTCGCCGGATCGGGCGAACCGCTCGGCATTTCGGAGCTTTCGCGCCGCCTTGGCATGGGCAAGAGCACCATCCACGGGCTTACGGGCACGCTTGAAGCGCTCGGCATGATCGATGCCGTAGGCGAAAGTCGTCGCTTCAGGATCGGTCGCGGCCTCCACGTCCTTGCGACGCGGTCGAGCGGCAGCATCGACTTGCGATCTGTCGCGCGCGCCAGCCTAGAGACGCTCGCCGACAAGACCGGACAGACCGCATTCTTGGGCATGCCGCGCTCGGATACCGTGACGATCGTGGACTGCGTCCATGGGCGGCCGGCGATGTCCATCTCGGCGCCAATTGGATCGTCGGTTCCTCTCCTCGCCGGGGCAGTCGGCAAAGCGCTCTTGTCGGCGTGGACGCCGCTGCGCCGCGAAGCGTACGTGACGGCGCGCGAGCTGCCGCGCTTCACGCGACGCACGCTCGTGGATCGCACACGCTACCTCAAAGCGGTCGACCGCGCGGCGCAGCGCGGCTACGCGATCGACGTTGACGAATACGTGGACGGCATGCGCGCGGCTGCGGCTGCCATCGTCGGCGCGGATCGCGAGCCCGTGGGCGTCCTCTGGGTTGCGGGTTTCGCGCGGCATATCGATGAGGCCGCGCTGGATGCTATCGCCGCCTCCGTCTCAACCGCAGCAAAGGCGATCGCCTCGCAGATCTGAGCACGGTGCCCTTCAGACGAGAGGACGGGCGTCGGCGGCCCCCCGAAAGGGGCAAGATTCATTGAGTCTCGTCGCGGGGTTGACCGAACGATGAAGCTCGCCGCCATACACGCGATCACGATGAACGTCCTCGCGCTCGTTGCCGTAGCGGTTGGCGCGTCGCTCGTTTTCTTGCACGGCGGTGGCATCGTCGATGTTCTGACCGCGACTTTTCTCGCCGGCTTGCTCATCGCCGGTGCGGCGCTGATCATCGTACGGCCGCTCTGGCTGCCGCTCGCCGTTTGGATCGTGGCTCTCGTTCTCGTCGCCTACGCGATCGTGCCGCTCCTCGCCGCTTTGGTCCAGGGCGAGGGTTTCAGCGTCGCGCTAGCGACCAACGCACCCTTCCCGCAGTTCCCGTTCTGGCTGCGCGGCGCGTATATCGCGAGCTGCGTGCTCCTTCCGCTCGGTGCGATTTGGGCGTTGACGGGCAGCGTCGCCGCGATTCGGGCGCGCCCCGCTCAAGCCGGACGGTTGCTCGCGTTCGCACTCGCGATGCTATTCGCCGCACAAGCGAGCGGCGTCGTCGCAGCCGCGTCGGGTGCCCCGACGCTCGTCGCACTCGAGGGCCAGACCGCTGGCGGCGCAACTCCGAGCGGCGCAACACCGGCCGACGCAAGTGCAGCGCTTGCGGGTCTTCAGATCCCCAATGACGCGACCGCCGACAGCGCGGCGAACGCCACGCTCGCCGCTGCGCCTCCGGAGCGTTCGCTTTCAGATGAAGTGAAGTCGCTCGACGACGAAGGCTCGCGGTTGAAGCCGGCGGACTACGACCTTTCCACGCGCATTGATCAACTAGGACCCGGAGTGGAACCGGCCTTTGATTTCGTGCGAGACCAGATCGGCTTCGAATCGTACTCCGGCATCATGCGCAGTTGGGATGGCACGTTTGCCGACCGGTCAGGCAACGCGGCGGATCGTGCGCTGCTGCTCGCACACATCCTCAAAGACAAAGGTTTCGACGTGCGTGTTGCGCGCGGTCAACTCGATGCCGCCGATGCCGCACGGCTCTACGACAGGATTTTCGAGGCGCCCAGGGCAGTGAGTGCGCCGAGCACCGCACATGCTGCTTCGCCGGCGGGCACGCTCGACTTATACGGGCGCATCACGAACCGAGCGAGGAGAGATTTCGCAATCGTCCGCCGCGCGCTCGGCGCGCAAGTTCCGAATGCAGCGATGCTATCGCGCGATGACGTGATCAAGGAGATCCAAGACCACGCATGGGTGCAGGCCAACGTCAACGGCACGTGGACCGACCTCGATCCTTCGTTCCCAGACTCAAAACCTGGCACCGCATATTGTTCTGCCACAAAAACGTATACGACGATCCCGGACGACCTTCTCCAAAACGTCACGATCCGCGTCACCACTGACCTGCTCGCAAACGGCACGCTGACGCACGCGACGGCGCTCGCAGAAACGGTGCCCGCATATCAACTGGTCGACGGGCAAGTGTATCTTATCCATACAGGTGCCGCAGGGTTGTTCGGCAATCCGGATTCGTATACACCGGTCCTTTCGGTGAACGGCGATGAAGTCGGCGGGTCACCGATCGCGTACGACGATGCGACCAAGTCGGGAACTGGCGGCATGAGCGGACTCAACAGTGCCGTCAATGCCTTCGCCACGGGAACCCCTGGCCCGCGCTATTCGGAGGCGTCGCCGATCTTCGTCGCCGAGTGGCTCGAGTTCGAAACGGTCACACCCGACGGCCACGACGACGTTACCCGCACCCCGATCATCGATCGCGCCGGCGCGGCTTGGCGCGCGGGCGCGACGCATGATCCGGCCGCACTCGCTCCGTTGCAGCGCAATGCGAGCGGCCTGTTCGCGCCGCAGTCTGTTTACAACATGGTGTTCGGCGCCGGCCGCCACGATTTGCTTGCATACGCCGCGATGATGCGTCAGCTCGCGACGCAGCCGCCGCCGCAACCGCAAGCATCGGGGCAATCGTCGGGGCAATCCGCTACGATCGCGGAGTCGCTCCAGCCGCTAGCGTTGCGCGACATGGCGTGGATGATCGCAAGCGATCAGCTCGTCGTGCCGTCGCTCAACGATACGCCGGGTCTGCGCTTTTATGCGGATACGCCGCGCATCTTCGTCTTCAGTTCGCAGACCACGGCGGACAGCACGTCCGATCACATCTATTTGACTTCTGATTTGCGTCGCGACTCACTGCGCGCGATCGCACGAGATCCATCGATGCAGCCGCAAATGGCGCAGCGCCGGCTGTGGTTCGGCGCGCTCGAGGGCGCGTTGGAGCACGAGCTCACAGCGTATCCGTCCGACACTTCGACCGCCGTGGTGAGCACAAGTTCGCTTGTCGGCAGCGACGGCGCAGTCGCGGTGCGGCCCGGAACCGCGGCGAGCTCCGTCTGCTCGGACAAAGAGACGGCGGCTCGGATGCAAGTCGCACTCGACGCCGGCGATACGCTAGTCGTGCCGAAGACTGCGCTGAGCGGCGGACCCGCCGGATGGTGGCAGATCAATGGCACTACCGGGCAAATGCGCGCGGTGCTAGGCGAGGATCTTGGCGGCTCGTACAAATATAGCGGCGGCTGGGGTCCGCGACAGGCACCCGGCGGCGGCAGCCCGACCGGCAACGGCACGACGTGGGGTAACTACGGCGGCAGGACCAGAAATCCGTATAGCCCCGGTCAGGCGAAGCCAAAGGGCGGCGGCGGTGAGATCGGTGAGTACATCGCGACCTTCATCGCGTTTCTCGAATCGCTTCCGGTCATCGTCAAGCTCGGTTTTCTTGTCGTCGAAGTTGTTTCGATCGTGATCGCCATCCTAGCCGTCCTACCCTAGCCTGTAGTAGGGCAAGCATCGCTTGCCCGGTCCGTCAAAAAACGAGGGCCGACATAAAGTCGGCCCCTTCATCGGCCCTTCAAAAAGAGACGTTCGTTCGACTAGATGTCTTCGACCCAGCCGCCGTTCTTCGCCGCCAGCAGGAGGTAACGCATCTGCAGCTCGACGCGCGCGACGTCGTCGAGGAGCCGATCATCCTGCAATGCGCGGATGACCGAATTGCGCCGGATCACGTGCTCGCCTTCGATCGGCTTCGGGTTGTTGAAGCGCTCGCGCAGCGCGATGCGCATCATCGAGCGCACGCCGCCTTCGTTAAGGAAGAAGAGCGGGTCCAGCCCCATCGCGTAGTCGACGTCGGTGAAATAACCGCAGCGATGCAAGAAATCAAGCGGATCAAGCGCGAACGCCACGCACAAGCGCGCGAGATCGCCCAAACCTGGGGGCTTGCTCGAGCCTTCTAGATACGTATCGACGATGGACGCATCGAGCCCCGCCGCCTTCGCAAGAGCGTCGGCTGAGAGCCCGCGTTCGGATGCGAGTTCGGACAGTCCGGCGGCGCATCGCGAGGCCCGTTCAGTCATCTCGACCGCTTTCGCGGACGCCAGCAAGGTCGCCCTTCGGAAGGCGCATAATTGACGCCATCGACACACAAGATCGAAGGAGTAAATAGTGCGATTCGACGCTGAAGCTCAAGCGGCGCTAGATACCGCCGTCGCTCGCGGCGCCTCATATGCCGACGTTCGGTTCGGCGTTGTTCGCGACGAACACATCGAAGTGCGCAACGGGGTTGTCAACGGTTTCAGCGATTCCGAGAGCGCCGGTTTTTCCGTCCGCGCGATCGTGGACGGCGCATGGGGGTTCGCATCCAGCGCGAACGCCGAGCGAAAAGAGATCGACCGGATCGCCGCGCTTGCGGTCGAAGTCGCGCGCGCGAGCGCGACTGTGAAAGCCCATGGCATCGAACTCATGCCCGCCGGCAAACACACGGGGGAATACCGCACGCCCGTTCAGGTCGACCCCGCCACGATTCCCACCGGTGAGCGCGTCAAGTATCTGATGGACGTCGAAGCGGACATCCGCGGGGCGCGCGGCGTCACGGTCGGACGCGCGTGGATGGATATCTGGCGAACGACGAAAGAATTCGCCAACACGGAAGGCAGCCGCATCGCGCAAGAACTGCTGCAATGCGGCAGCGCGTGCGAAGCGCTCGCCGTCGGCGAGAACGACGTGCAAGACCGCCTCTTTCCGGGTACGTGCGGACTCTATCAGACGGGCGGCTACGAGATCATCCAAAAAGCCGACTTGCCGGGCAACGCGCGGCGCATCGGCGAGGAAGCGGTGGCTTTGCTCACCGCAGATCTTTGTCCGAGCGGAACCATGGACGTCGTGCTATCCGGCGATCAGGTCTCGCTGCAGATCCACGAATCGATCGGTCACGCGCTCGAACTCGATCGCGTTCTCGGCTGGGAAGCAAATTTTTCGGGAACTTCGTTCGCCACGCTCGACAAGCTCGGCAGCTTCCGCTACGGCAGTCCGCTCGTGACCGTCGTGTGCGACATGACGTGCCCGCTTGCATTCGCAACGCACGGCTACGACGATGAGGGAACGCCAGCTTCATCGATCGATCTCATCCGCGACGGGATATTGGTCGGCTACATGGCCGGTCGCGACACCGCGATGGATGCGGGCGTCAAGCTTTGCGGCTGCGTGCGCGCCGAATACTGGGGCCGGCTGCCCATGATCAGGATCGGCAACGTCAACCTGCAGCCCGGCACGACGCCCAGCGCCGAACTCTTCGACGGCATCCGCAACGGCGTGTACATGGAGAGCAATCGCTCGTGGTCGATCGACGACAAGCGGCTCAATTTCCAGTTCGGCTGTCAGCTCGGTTACGAGATCAAGAACGGCAAGAAAGGCAAGATGCTCAAGAATCCGACGTACGCCGGCATGACGCCGAAATTCTGGGGCTCGTGCGACGCGATCGGCGACAGAAATTCTTGGACGGCGTGGGGCACGCCGAATTGCGGCAAAGGAGAGCCCATGCAGACCGCGCGCTCGTCGCAGGGCGCTGCGCCGACGCGCTTCAGAGATGTCGAAGTCGGGGTGGTCGGCTATGCGCGCTGATCTTGCGGCCGAGCGCGCGGCGGCCGATGCGGTGCTCGACGCCGCGTTGCGCGATTCCACAGCAGACGAGACCGAAGCGATCGTCATGGCGCAAGACTATGCGCTATCGCGGATCATGGGCAATACCATCCACGAGAACATCATCGAACGCAACCGAACCCTGAGCGTGCGCGCGGTGATCGGCAAGCGCGTCGGCGTCGCCACATCAAACGAACTCGATGCCGCCGGCATTCGCACCCTCGTCAAACGGGCGTGCGAGATCGCGCGCCTCTCGCCTGCAGATGATGAATTTCCCGGGTTGCCCACGTCGGGTCCGGCGACCGCGGAGATGGAGTTCGCGTACGACGAGGCCACGGCGTCCACAACAGCCGCCGAGCGCGCGGCCGCGGTCGCGAAGATCGTCCGCGTGATGGTCAAGCACGAGATCGATGCGGCCGGCTACGTCTCGACAAGCGCGGGCAGCGTCGCGATCGCAAACTCCAAAGGCATCCGACAGTTCTTCCGCTCGACGGACTCGGCGATCAACATCAAGGCCATGAGCGCCGACTCGAGCGGCTACGCCGAAGGTCACGCGCGCCGCTTCGCGGACTTAGATGCGAACGCGCTCGCGACGACCGCCGCGCAGAAGGCCGTTGCCGGCCGCACTCCCGGCGCCGTCGATCCCGGCGAGTACACCGTCATACTCGAGCCGCCCGCCGTGCGTGAATTCCTGGGCTATCTTTCGTGGACGGGATTCGGAGCGATGCCGTTCGCCGAAGGCGCGTCGTTCATGTCCGGGCACATCGGCGAGCGCGTGATGGGTCCAAACGTCACGATCGCGGACGATTTCGCGCACCCGCTCGGCGACGGCATGCCGTTCGACTTCGAAGGCGTCACGCGCCGGCCGGTGACGCTCGTCGAACAAGGCATCGCGCGCGACGTCGTCTACGATTCGTACTACGCGGCCAAGCTCAAGCACGCGAACACCGGCCACGCATTGCCGGCGCCGAACACCTATGGACCGTTGCCGCTCAACGTCGTCGTCTCGCCGGGCCAGAAAAGCGCCGCGCAGTTGGTCGCCGAGACGAAGCGCGGACTGCTCGTCTCGCGCACGTGGTACATCCGGCTCGTCGACAAATTGCAGACCATCATCACCGGCATGACGCGAGACGGATTCTTCCTGATCGAAGACGGTCGCATCACACGCGGCTTGCGCAACATGCGCTTCAACGAGTCCATCGTCGGAGCGCTCGGCCGCTGCGAACTCGCGAAGGACCTCGTGCGCTCGGAGAACCACGTCGTGCCGGCGTGCCGGATCGAAGGCTTTCACTTCTCAAGCGGCACCACGTTCTAGATGAACCTCCGACCGCTCGCCGTCATCGCGGCGGCCCTGGCGGTCGGCGTCGCAGCGTGCGGCGGAGGCGGCGGATCCGCCTCGCCCGGTCCGCAGCCGCAGCCATCGCCGGGCGGTTCATCGCGCCCCGCCGGCAACGGTGACGTCTTCCACTATGGCGGCACGCTCACGCAGACGTTCTGGCGTCCGTCGCAGCCCGGTCCGTCGAACGCGCCGTCGCCGGAACCGACGAGCACCGCGAATTGGTCGGTGGACAACGTCGCGACTGTGAAGACCGGCCGCACATTTCACGGCCTCGCCGGCCTGACCGATTTCAACTACAACGAGACCGACACGGGCCTGCAGACGATCGTCACATTGACCGACGACTATCTTTCTTTCCCTGCGAGCGGTACTGGTCCGTTGAACGAGATCGGCTTGTCATCGATCGACAGCAATTTCGTGAGCCGCGACATTCTGCTCGGCGCGGGCGACGGGCAGATCGACATCCTCCCGGAAATGACCGGCGCGCAATGGGCGAACACCGCGGCGCAAGTCTCGACGGAGACCGATCCGGACGGACAGACGATCGCGCGCACGACCAACGCAGACGGATCGTACGCCGAGGCCGACTCGTTCCCCGATGGCACGACAGCCACGGCAGTGCAGAATAGCGATGCATCGGGCTCGTACAAAGTGCTGCAAGGCAGTTCGCTGGAAACCGACTACACATACACGGCGCCATCCGGCGGAAACTTGACGATCACCGTCACGGAGCCGCAAGTATCGCCGGCGCCGTCGCCGGTCGTCTTCACCGTTCCCGATTGGTTGCCGCCGGGCGGGCTCGCTTCCGATTCGTTCTCCGATTCGGGTCCGGCCACGATACCGGCGGCGTGCGGCGTTCCCAAATCCATCGGCGCGTCCGGCACGCACATCGTTGAAACGCGCTCGCTCGTCGACGCGATCTTCGGTTCAGTCGATGCCGCGACGGTCGACACATACGTCGCGCAAGGCCGCGGCGTGGCGTGCATCGTGAGCCACGATGTGGTCACGTCATATTACGACTTCACTGGTCAAAACGGACTCGCGTTTTTTTCAGGTCAACCCGTCCAGTACACCACGCTCGATGCGACGCAAGGGCTGAAAACCGAATCGCTCCTCGCAGTTGCTACGATACGCCCGGCCGTTCTAGTCCGCGGCGGTGCCGCCTGGCTGCGCATCCGTATGCGGATGCGCGCCGCCCGCGGCTTCCATGACTTTTCCCGTGGCTTCCGCGACCTCCGAAGCGTCCCGAAACTGATGTCTCGACGAAATGCGGCCTTAACGCTCGTCCGTCCGATATAATCAATACGGGATTTTGGCCCTCGCGTCGGAGCTCAAAAATGAATATTGGATCGGCAACCCCATTCGGGCGGCGTATGTACGTCGCTCTATCGCTTGTTTTTGTCGTATCGATTGCAGCATTCGTTGCCGCATGCGGCGGAGGCGGAGGCGGATCGACTATGAACCCGCCGCCCCCAATGGCGTCGCCGTCGCCAAGTCCGTCGCCGAGCATATCGCCGTCGCCATCACCAAGTCCATCGTCGTCGCCTGTCTCGTGTTCTCTGTTCGCGCGGCAAGGTGGGCTCCACGTGAACTGGCGAGCCCGCGAGCGACCGCGTCGTCTCGCGGCCATCTCGCGACGCATCGGACCTGGCCCCGCCAGACAAGTCTGTCCGAGCGCCGGTCTAGGTTATATGCGTTGCATGGCGTGGATTCGAACCGACATCAGGCCGAACATCATCCCGTCAGGATATAGCCCCGCCAACCTACAGGCCGCGTACAATCTCGCCAGCGCATCGAGCGCGGACGGCGGCAATCAGACCGTCGTCATCGTCGACGCCTATGATGATCCGATGGCGGAAGCCGATCTCGGGGTATATCGCAGTACGTTTGGACTATCGGCGTGTACGACCGCCAATGGGTGTTTCCTGAAGGTCAACGAGTTCGGTAATCCGTCACCGCTTCCGGGAACCGATGTGACCGGCAACTGGGAAGCCGAAGAGTCGCTTGATCTGGACATGGTTTCGGCGGTATGCCCGAACTGCGAGATCGTGCTCATGGAAACCGTCGACCCAGGCTTCAACAACTTATACGGCGCCGAGGACACCGCGGCGACAACGTGCGGAGCCAGCGTCATCTCGAACAGTTGGGGCGGCGGTGAATATCCGAGCGAAGCAAGCGACGAAGTGAATTTTAATCACCCGGGCGTCATGATCGCGTTCGCGGCGGGCGACTTTGGGTACGATCCGTCTAACTCGGGCTATCCTTCAGGGTCGCGATACGTGACCTCAGTGGGTGGCACGACACTGAATCACGTCGGACCGAACTGGACGCAGTCCGCGTGGACCGGCACGGGAAGCATCTGCAGTGCCTACATAGCGCAACCCGCGTGGCAGACGGCGCTCGGATCAGCCTACACGAGCATCTGCGGCACTCGTATCGGTAACGATGTTTCCGCGGTCGCCGATCCCAATACCGGCGTCGCGGTCTACGACACGTTCGGCGGAAGTCAAGGTTGCGGAACGTGGTGCGTCTTCGGGGGAACAAGCGCGTCGACACCGATCATCGGCGCCGTCTACGCACTAGCCGGCAACGGGGCATCGTTGACGTACGGCTCGTATCCGTACACCCACGTTGGCGGGAATCTAACTGACGTGACGACAGGCTCGAACGGCGCTTGCCCCGGCAACACGTACGTCTGCAATGCCGCTATCGGCTTCGATGGGCCGACCGGCTTGGGCACGCCTTTCGGAATCGGCGCGTTCTGACGAGATAATAACTCGGAAGTAACGCGGAAGTAACGCGGAAGGGACCGTCTGAAGGGGCCGACTTTATGTCGGCCCACTTTTTTTGTGCTAACGAAGCGGCAAGCGGTGCATAAGGTTCTGACTACGGCCTTGAAGAACCGGAAGCCGCGTGAGCATCCTGCTGGCGTTATTGTTGTCGTTCGGCGGCATTCATCCATGGGCAAGCGGAAACGTCGTCACGCTGCCGGTCGTGCGCAGACCGGCGGGGCAAACCCCCGCCATCCAATATGATGCGGGTGCGCTCGCCGGCGCTAGATATCTCGGTCCGGCTAGCCTCGGCACGCTCGGCATGGATGTCATCGTGCCGCTGCGCAATGAGGCCGGTTTGCTCACATATGCGCGCTCGGTCAGTGATCCGGCATCGCCCGCGTATCGCCACTTTCTGACGCCGCAGCAGATAGGAGCGCTCTACGGCGCCGATCCTACCGAGTACGGAAAAGCGCTAAACTACTTCGCACAAGCAGGCCTCGCAGTCCAGGCGTGGCCGCAGCGCAGCAGCCTGCGCGTCTGGGGCGATCAGCATCGCATCGAAAGCGCACTACACACAAAGTTCGGCGTCTACGAAAACGGCAAACGGCTTTTCTACGCGCCTGTTGGACCGCCGTCTGTCGCGCCGTCCGTGAGGATCGCAGCGATCGGGCGGCTTGTCACGTTCCGTTCGATCCACTCGCACATGATGATCGTCTCGCCGCCGGTGCACGCTCCCGGCGGACTCGGTAACAATCTCTTGCTCGGCTACTCACCGTGGCAACTTGCGACCGCGTATGACTACATAGGCGCGTACGACATCGGCATCACCGGACGCGGCATCACGATCGGCGTCATCGGCACGGGACCGATCTCAAGCGCGGATGTGCCCGCATACCGCGGCTTGTATAAAGTGCTCGGTGCGGGCACGGTCAAACAAGTGAACGTCACCGCGGTCTGCCCCGTCTGCAGCACGGGTCTGCAGACGCCGCCGCCGGTCACGGGGCCGTGCCAGCAGACGAATCCGCCAAACTATAACGTCTGCAATCCCGAAGACATCGAAGCGCAGCTCGATACGGAGCAGTCGTCAGGACTCGCACCGGATGCGAGCGTCCTGTTCTATCTCGCATACAATCCGAACGAATGCAATGCGGCCGGCCCGTGCAATCACAATCCTCCAACTCCCGCGCTTGGAATCGGCGAGACCGACGACGAGCTGCAGCAGGCGATCGCCGACAACACCGCAGACATCGTCAGTCTGAGCGCCGGCGGCGGCGAACTCGATATCGCCTCTCCCGGCAATCCGCTGCTGCACCCGGATGGCACAGGGCTGGAGCCGGATGAATTCGCGATGTTGGCGACCGAAGGCATCGCCACGTTCGTCTCTTCCGGTGACACCGGTGCCGAGAGTTGCCAACAAGACGGCGTTCCGGCAACCCAAGACGTTCTGTGCGTGGCCTATCCCGCAAGCGATCCAGATGTGGTTGCCGTCGGCGGCACGACGACTCCGATATTGCCCGACGGACGATTGGCCGGACCGATCACGGCATGGGGCGTGCAGACCGCGCTGCTCGGCAGCAACGGCGCGACGGGCGGCGGATTGTCCACCGTCTTCACCAGGCCGAATTTTCAAAACCCCGTCGCGAGCGTCACCGGATCGGTGCGCGGCGTACCAGACATGGCGCTCAACGCCGACCTCATCACCGGCGACGCCGTCGTGATCGACGCGTTCGATCCGAATCTCGTCGCGTTGGGCGCGGTCGGCGGCACGAGCGCCGGGGCGCCAGGCGCAAGCGCGATGTGGGCGCTCGTGCTCCAAGCGTGCCGATTGAATCCAAGCTGCGGCTTTGGTCCATCGTCGCATCCGTACCGGCTCGGCAATCCGGACGGGTTGCTTTATCGCCTATATACGCTGCCCGAGTATCAGCAGACGGTCTACGACATCAACTTCGGCAACAATGCCGTGTTCAGCATCAGCAATCCGAACCAACTGGATCCCGGTTACAACGCGGGCGCGGGATACGATCTCACGACCGGCATCGGCGCGCCGTTCGGACGCGCGCTGGTGCGAGCGGTGACGGGAATCTGATCGAATCGCCTCGCTAATAGCGGGAGGCGCGGTGCTCCAAAATTATTACGGCGATATCGCGGCGATCATCATGTTCGTCGTGGTCCTCGCTGCGGCCGAGATCGGCTACTTCGCCGCCCGGCGGTCACGCTCACGGACGATCAACGCCGATGCATTCAAGGCGGTTCAAACCGCGATGTTCCCGATACTCGGGCTCTTACTTGCATTCACGTTCTCGCTTGCGCTCTCGCGCTACGACGCCCGGCGCGACGCCGTGGTCCAAGAGGCCAACGCGATATCGACCGCGGCATCGCGGGCCGACGTCCTCAATACGGCCGATCGCCGCTTATTTCGCACCGCCCTTCTCAGTTATGCTCAAATCCGCTTGGCGTTTATCGGCGTCACGCCGGAGCAAGATTCAGGGAATTACTCATTGGGTGCAGAGCTGAATTGGCAGCGCCTGATGTGGGCGGTGGCAGTTCGCGCCGCTACGTCCAACGATCGCCCGCAGCTGATCTCACTGCTCCTCCAATCCTTGAACGGTGTCATGGACGCGCGCGCTCTCGAATCGGCGGTTTCGGACGCTCACATCCCGGACGCGATCCTTTTCATCCTTTTCGCGATCGCCGCTCTGACGGTTGGCGTCGCCGGATTCAACGTGGGTCTTTGCGGGGGCAGGAGTATCGCGTTCCTCATGCTTGCACTCGTCTTGGGGCTCGTAACAATGGCTATAGTGGACTTGGACCGACCGCAAACCGGCTGGACGCGTGTAAGCCTCGTTCCGTTGCAAGACGTCGTCTGGTCTATAGAAGATCCACAGAACCCATATGGTGAATTGCGAGGCTCCGGCGTAAAATAATTCTGCTTACGACGGCGTCACGCGAATCGAACTATTCACGTGATTGGTCGCCGGCAACTCGATCGTCATCGTCGTGCCCGCGTCGATCGACGTCTCGAGATGCACGGCCCGTGCAAGTGCGCTGATGAGGAATAGGCCGCGGCCGTTTTCCGTAAGATCATCCTGGGGCAGCTGCGGGGAGAATTCCGCAAGTCCAGGGCCGGTGTCGTGGATCGTCATCAGCGGCACCTTGCGGCCCCAATCGATCTCCACGGTCACAAGGCCGGGTGCGTGCTTGACGGTGTTAGCGAGTATCTCGCCGATCAAAAGCTCGAAACGGTAGAGCTCGTCGTCGGATGTCACGAAGCCGCGTACGAAGCTCATCAGCTCATGGCGCGACGTGTGGGCCGAGTACGCGCTGCTCGAGTGGAAAGTCCACGTCTTGCGCAGATCGCCGTCTTCAGATAGCCGGGGAAGCGGCCGCGGCGTGAGTTGCAAGACCATAAGCACCGCGTCGTCTGTCGGACGATCGAAGCCCATGACCGCGCGCTGAAGCACGACCGCCGGGCGTTCCTGCGTCACCTCGCGCGCTAACCGCGTCAGTGTTCGCAACAGCACGCTTTCGGCGGCGGCGATGTCGCGCGAGAACTCGGTCACGCCGTCCGTATAGAAAAGAAGCAGTGCATCGCGCTGCAGCGACACGGTGTGAACGACGAGCTCGAGTTCGGTCGCAACGCCAAGCGGCAATCCGCCGAGCGGCAGCGACTGCGCGCTTGCCGCATGCGTCACCATCATGGGCGGCGGATGCCCGGCGCTGGCGTAGTGCAAAACCGAGAGATCTCCGTCGATGACCGCGACGAGCGCCGTCGCAAGCGACTCCTCTTGGATGCGCAGAATCCGATTGACGTTCGCTAGCACGATCGCCGGATTCGGCTGTTCGATCGCGGCTGCGAAGATAGATTGCCGGATGCGGCTGGCCGTGACGGCCGCGTTGAGCCCGTGACCCGTGACATCGCCGATCGAGACGACGAGCTGGCCCGTGGGCAATTCAAAGGCGTCGTACCAGTCGCCGCCGATCAGCGCTTCGCGTTCGGCGGTGAGATAGAGCGCGTCGAAATGAAGGTCCGGCCTAACAGGCAGCCGGCCAGGCAGCAGCGCTGTCTGCAACGTCTCGGCGGCTTTTTCCGTCTGCTGCAATGCGCGCTTCTGATCGTCGATATCGGTGCACGTGCCATACCAACGCGCAACCGCGCCGAACTCATCGCGCGATGGTTGCGCGCGAACCAAATACCAGCGATATGAGCCGCTGCTGTGACGGATGCGCGCTTCCATCTCAAACGGCTCGCCGGTCGCGATCGACCGCGGCCAATCTTTCATGACGCGCGGCAAGTCCTGCGGGTGCACGACCCCCTGCCAACCCCAGCCGGCCGATTCTTTGAGCGATTGGCCGGTGTGATCGTAGTAGCGCTGGTTGTACCAGTCGAACCAGCCCGTGGGGTCGGCCGTCCAGACCATCTGCGGCACGATTTCCGCAAGGACGTGGAAGCGGCGCTCGGCGGCCTTGAGATGGGTAGTGGCGAGCCGACGCTCTGCCGTGACCGCGCCGAGCGCAAGGCCGGTCACGACCATCACAGCCATGAATGTCACGAGGATGGATACGCGGTGGTCGAGCGTTCCAACCGCGAACGGGCCCAATTCGTGCACGGTTCCCCAGATCGCGATCGCGGAGATGACGACCGCCGAGAGTGAGGTCACGCGCTGGCTGAAACGCAATCC
>JABCYQ010000011.1 GCA_013290125.1 Vulcanimicrobiota bacterium | reverse complement strand
GAATGGGCTGATTTTTGAAGGGGCCGATTTTATATCGGCCCACGTTTTGTTCGCAGGGCCGACATAAAGTCGGCCCCTTCAGGCGGCCCCTTCAGTGGTTGCTCTATGATGAGGAGTGGCTTTTTATCGTGATGTCGCCGCTGTCGGTGGTCAAGTTCACCGTCGCGTGGCCATCGCCGATCGTGGCGCTGGTATCCGCGCCCGAATCGTTTGAGTGAACCGGCAGCATATCTGAGTCGAGGCTACCGCTCGAAGTCAACGCGCTGATCTTCGCACCGAAGCCCGCCGGCAGTTTCAGTTCGAGTGAGCCGCTGTGCGCCTGCATGTGCACCGTGCTGACGGAGTCGAAGCGCGCGAAGTCGGCCGTGATGTCACCCGATGAACTGACGAAATCGATGCTGTTCGCGAGGCCGCTCGCGTCGATGTCGCCGGATGAGTTGGCGACGCGGACCGCGCCGGTCACGTCGGTGAGCGACGCATCGCCGCTATCGAGATCAATGCTCGTTGGACCGCTGTCGTCTTCGAGCGTGACCCCGCCGCTTGCGGCTTTGACGGTTATGATGCCGTTCGTGCGCGTTATTTTTACGTCGCCGCTGTCGTCGCTCACGGCCACCTGCGCGTCGCGCGGCACGGTGATCACGTACGAGATGTCGCAGTTCATGCACATGTTCGGGTACTGCGACTCGATGGCGACGCCACCGTTGTAAGCGCCGATCTGCGGCACGAGTTGATCGAGCAGCGATTTGTTATCCGCGTGCTTGGTGATCGTGATGTCGATCGTGCTGACGTTGCTGTCGGAGCCGGTGACCGTGACGTCGCCGCTTGCGTCGCTGATCTGCAACGTGCCTTGCGGCGCGAAGCGATACGATCCTTGGGATTTCTCCGTCACGCCGTTGCCCGGCCATGACGCAAAGGCGAAGTTAGGGCCCGAAGGCACGTGCGAAAGCGCGGCGGCCAACACCACGAGAACGATGACGACGATAATGACTCGGGACATCAGTTTACTCCTGTTGGGCGGACCTTTACGGTCCGCCTGACCGACCCTAGGGGCCGGCCGCTCAACCAATTCTACCCGATTCGGCGCCCCTAAGTTTCAGGCCCTGGCCCCGCAGGGCGGTGGCCGCGGCGAGGCCAACGGCGGGCCATGGGCAACGCGCTAGCCTCGGCAAACCCGGCTCTCGCCGTGATTTCGGCCATGCTGACGCCGGCGATCCTGATCTTGGCCGCCGGCTCGCTTGCCAATTCCACCCTCGTGCGACTCGCTCGCACGGTCGATCGCACGCGCCAATTGATCGCTGAAGGCGACTTGTTCCACCGCGCCGGCAACATGAAGGCGGTGGCGATCATCGGCGGGCGAGTCGACGTGCAAGTGCGCCGCGCCGAACTCGCGCGACGGGCGCTGGGCGGCTACTACCTCGCGATCGCGATGTTCTTGCTCGCGAGCCTGGTGATCGCACTCAACCAGATATTGGGTGACCGGTATCCCTATGCCGGGCCGATCATCGTGATTCTTGGCGGTTTCGTGTTGTTCATCGCGACGGCGACGATCGTTATCGAAGTGAATATTTCGGCCGGAACGCTGCGCGAAGAAGTGCGGCAGTATCACGCGCGGGAGCTGGAACCTTGATACGCTCGCGAAGACTCAGAGCGAGCCGCTTGTTGTTCACTCTGATATGCGCAGGAATTCTCGCATCGTGCGGTGGCCACAGTAGCCAAAAGGTCTCGAATCCTCCAGCTCAGATGACGGCAGCGACGCCGTCAGCGGGTGCGACACCATACCTCGGTATCGAGAATATGTGGAGAGGCCACGTTGCGAGCATAGACCGAAACGTGCTGGATGTCTGGGTCAAGCCGCGTCCGGGCGTTGAGGCAGATACAACGGCTTACGGCGTATTGGATCAGCTCCAAGACTCCTTGAGAAAGTCAGTCTTCCAGATAGTTATCATCAAGATAGGTCCTGGCCGAGGCGAAAGCGGCTCGAGTGTATCGTTTGTGTTTGACAAAGATCGCGAGGGGGAATGGGTGCGACTCGAAGACCCGTCCCTGCTTGACGGTATCATTCGCGCCGGGCTATAACGAGCGACGGTGTTACGTGTCGTGCGCGGCAGACCATCAAGGTCCGCCCTACATGAGATATTTTTCGAAGAAGAGACTCGTAGCGATCGCATTTGGCGACATCGAAAGATATTCGCCGAAGGCGGCGCAGCGCTGAAATCCTGCGCGCTCGTAAAGTCCGATCGCGGCAAGCTGTTGATCGCCAGTCTCTAGTCGCAGGACGTCGAGTCCGTTGGTTTTTGCCTCCGATTCGATACGTGAGAGCAGCGCACGCCCGATGCCGCGGCCGCGCATGTTGTCGCGCACGAACATGCGCTTAACCTCTGCGAAGCCGGCGAACATAGCGACGCCACCGCAACCCGCAGCGACACCATCGACACGGGCGAGAAAGAAGCGCACGTGCGGCTGAAAGATCGCCTCCGGTCGCAAGCCGTGCCGCTGTTCGGGTGAGTACTCGCGCGCGAGCGTCTCATCGAGTTCGTCGATCAAGGCGCGAACTTCGTCCGTTAGAGAACCTACGGCTTCGATGGAAATTCTGTCCAATTCAAAGCTTTCGAGAACGTGGGCCGACTAACGTCGGCCCCTTCAGCAAGTCCCTTTCAGACAGTCAGGGCACGGTCACCGTGATAGGGGCGGATGGCGTGCCCTCGGCGCCGTTGGCGGCGGCATACACGATCCGATACTGAGCCTTCGCGTGTGGTTGCGGATTTGCATCGGTAGCAGAGCCGCTACCGACGATCGGCCCGGCCACGGACATCCACGGCGTCTTCGACCCGCGCTTCACCTCGACGTAGGTCGAGAAACCCTCCGGCGCCTTCGCAAAAGTCAGCTCTATGCGCGGAAACGGCTTCGCGATGAATTTTACGGAAGGTCGCGTTGCCGCCGGCACATCGGGATTCCCGACGCGCACGACCACGGCGCGCGTGGGCGCCGAACGCAACCCGTTCGATCCGACGGCCACCAACTTGTAGAAGTAGTCCTCGCCGGCTCTGACGTTTTCGTCGACAAACTTACGTGCGCCGCCGTCGAGCGGTGCGCCGATCACCAGTCCAGGATCTCGCGGCGAACCGCCCCGCACCACGAGGAACGAAACCGACCGCGATGCCGGTAACGCGGGAGAAAACGCAAGCGTCGCGCGTCCGCCGGCCCCGCTGGTCGACTCGAGATACGGTATTCCCGGCGCGACCAAGTCTGGTAAGACCGCGAAAACTTCAGCGCTCGGCGCGCTTTCGCGAGAATCGTATCCGACCGCGATCACGCGATAGTGCAGCGATCCGCCCGCGCTCGCACCGACATAGTCGTCAAATTTCGTGAGCGGCGTGACGCGCGCATTCATCGTCGTCCAGACCGATTCGGAGCCGGCGCGCCGTTCCACTAAGTATCCGGCGATACGCGTTGACACAGCCTCCCACGTCAGCTCGACACGCGTGCGTCCGGCAGTCGCGCGCACGCCGCGAACTTGCGGCGGCGAGGCGCCGACCGGCGCGCCGAGCACTGGAATAGACGGCGGGCCGATGTCGCCTTGGGGACTTACAACGTGTACGCGGTAGTAGTACGCGGTCCCGCCGTGAACGGAACTATCCGAATAGGTCCCAGTGCGCGGTGGAAGCGCCGAAGACGTCAGCACCTGATAGACGCCGGCGTATTGCGCCGACCGATCAATCACGTACCCGGCCGCGTGCGGATCGGCTCTCGGGGTCCAACGCAGCGTGATCGTCGTTCCCGATGTGGTTGACCAGACCAGCAGCGGCCGTGAAGCCAAAAGATCCGCGGCGAAAAATGTCGTCGACGCCGGTTCGCTCTTTCGCCCGAACAGGTCTACCGCGACAACTTTGTACGTGAGCTGCTGGTCGAGAGTAGCGCTGCGGTCCACATATGCAGGGCGCTTCACATTCCACGTGGCGCCTGTCACGATCGGTGTGGAATTCACTGGCGCGCCGTTACGCTCCAATACGTATCCGATGACCGGCCGCATGTGATCGGCCGGAGGCGGAAGCCAGAACAACTCGACACCGCCTTCGACCGCATCGGCGCGCAGACCGCCGGGCGTGGGCGGCAGCGGCGTCATCACGCGCGAATCAACCGATGGGCTTTCCAGAACGACGCCAGACGGTCTGCCCGAAGCATCGAGGCCCTCCGCACGATACGATCGCGCGCCGCCGGGAGCGTCGGATAACGTAATGGAGAGACCGAGCGCTCGCGCCAGCGCCGGCTTGGTGAACGCAGCCAAGCCCAGCACGCCGTACGAGTTTTGCAGATCCGCCGGCTTTGTAGCCTTCGCGATTTCGGCGTCCACGTTCGCCACGAAACTTGCATCGGTTGTCGACAGCGATCGCATCGCCTGCGCGCTTTCGGCCGTCACGCGACCGTAGTCGGACGATCCGGATGAGATGCGCCAGCCGCCGGCCGGGCGCTTGCCCAAAGGCGGAAACCACTCGAGCATGACGGTGCCGCGGCCGTCGCTCGCGGCGAACATGCCGCCCACTGCCTGACTCGCCGGCACCGCTGCAGCGGGCGACCAGGTTGCGAGCGACATCAAGATCGCAAGACCAGCTGCGATCCATCGCGCGTCGAACATTTTGCGAGCACACGTTTTTGTGTTCGTCATAGGTGCACGTCCACGCTGATGTCGGGAATGGGCCAAGGCGGAGAAAGCGTGGCGTGCGCGTGCACATCCACCGGAACCGCTTCGGCATGCACGTTGGCGGTCGCACTCGCGCCGCCGCACCAACTGACCACGCAGGCACCCACCGAAGCGTTCGCATCGAAGTCGCCGGAGACGTGCGGCTGCGGCGTGATGGTCAGATCGACGTCCATGTTCCCGCGGATGTACGCGGAAACCACAGACGAATCGCCCACCTCAAGATCGATGCTCTCGCCCGCACCGACGGAAAAGCCGTCGTCACCGACCATGACGTAACCGTCTGCGTCCGCCACGATCACGTGCACGGTGATCTTCGGCCCGTTCTTCTGCCCTGCGTAGATGTGCCAATGACCGCCCCCGAAATGGATGTTCACGGCCGCATTGTTGGCGTTGTTGCCCAGACTTGCGTACACGACGTTGGGCAATAACGTGAATCCGCCCCACGTCTTGCCGTCGAAGTTGCTCCCAGCATACTGGAAGAAGCCGTGCAGCGTCGCGGAGTTCTGATCGTGGGTAGGCGTGAGGACCCACGCGGTGTAGTCCATGCGCGCGCCCGCGTTACTGCCGGTCACCACTGTGAAATTGCCGTTGAACGTGTACGCAAAGCCCGCGTCCGGCGAACCGACTTGCATGCCCGCCATGAACAGCATATCGTTTCCGAGATTGACCGGCGCGTTCTGAATCGAGTTCGCGTCTTGGAAAGCCGATAGATCCATGTGATAGCCGAGGCCGCCTTGGATCGCATAGAGATTCATGATGGGAGGCACAAGCGGCACGCCCTCGGGCGACAGTGGAATCGAAGCTCGCGTCAGCCAGTAGTCGGACGATCCTTGATAGCCGAGGAGGAACTCGGCCGACACGGGCGGCCCGCCGAGCATCGCGAGGTCGACCTTTCCATAATAGCGGGTGTTCGAACCGCTGGACGGATCATAAGCCGGCGCGATCTTCGCATCGATCGTGGGGTTGCCCGCCGGGAACGCCACCTCGGTCGTGAACGGAGAAGTGACGGGCCCGCTGCCGCTTGTATCGGTGACGTCGTAGTTGACCTGCACATTCGAAGAGGGCATCGCCGCCGACAGGTGTGCGACGGTGCTGAACGCGACGCCCAGACGATCGTTCCCCGATGTGGCCCCCGAGAGATGGACCGACTGCAGATCGAGCGGCGTTTTGCCCATCAGCGTGCTGCCGCTAAGCGGCACGTCCAGCGATGTCGCGCCTCCGGTGAAAGCCGGTCTCCCGGCAAACGTGAAGTACATGTTCGGCACGTTGACATCGGTGAACGTCGCACCGGCCGTGTCGAAATGGAAGAGACCACCGCCCGAGACCGTCCAGCCAAGTCCACCGACTTGCGTGAGCTGGAGGTTGCTCGCGGTCAGCCGCACCGGCCCGAATTGTTTCGTGACATTGGGTGACGACAACGAGAAGTAGATGGCCCCCGTCTGACTACCTGTCTCGAGGAGGTGCGCATCGCCGGAAAGTTTCGCACCGATCCACGGCACGTTCACCGACATGCCGTAGTAGTGGGCGTCGAAGTTGCCGTTACTTGCATCCACCGTCACGCGCGGTATGCTGACCGATCCCTCGCCGAGCGGTGACGAGAAATTGATCGTCTTGTCCATGTGCGCGCACAAGCCACCCGCGTCAACCACCCAATTGGTCACGGGGATCTGGAGACCACCCGCCTGGGTAAGATCCAAGGTGTACGGCGCCACGGACGCGTTACCGAGATCGACGCCGACCCATGACTTGTCTCCCGTGTCCCCGCAAGCCCCAGCTCCGGGTTGGCCTTGCGTATGGCTGAGGTCGATGGCCATCGAATTCGATGACACTTCAAATCTGCTCCAGCCGATTTCGATCGTGGGCAAGGTCAGACTTCCAGCGTACCAGTTTCCCGCAGGATCCACGGGCTCGGAGAGCCCGTTCCATGACGGACGCGTCGTGCCGCCCGGAATGCGCAAAGTCTGGTCGGCGAAACCGACGTCCATCGTGAGATTCATCGGTGTGCTGGTCGCGGTCGCTTTCAATCGGCGTATCGTCGCTGCGACGCCGGGCGCGTTCACCGTGTAAGAAGACGGCGAGACATCCAACGATCCGGCGGTGACGTTCGCGCCGTCCGCTGACGTCCAGCCATTGAACTGCACCGGCACGTCGAACAGATCGGCTTTGGTCGCGCTGCTATTGATGTAGAGTTCGAGCGTGCCGCTGCCGGAGTACGTGCTGCCTTGTTTATGGATGTGGCCTTGCAGTCCGCCGATCTCGAACGTGCCGCTGGTCGTGGGGAACGCGAACTTGCACGGCTGTGTCGGATCTGACGCAGCGACGTTGTAGAAACCGGCGCCACTTATGCCCGGGCTCTCGGCCTGAATAGCCAAGAGGACGACCTTCGGCACAAGACTGACGACGCCAAACTGCTGGGGCGACATTGCTGCGGCGAGCACGCCGAGCCGCATACTCGATGCAGATGCAGCGCTCGCTGAAGTAGTAGAAGTGACCGAAGACGGCGGGAGAGACGAAACGCTCATCCTCGAGCCCACCATATTTGCGACAGCGGAACTCAAATTTGGTGACGTTGGGTCGGGTGCAGTCGTGACTTGGACGGTCACGTGATGCAGGCCGAGCGCCTTCGTGCTTAACTCGGGTGAGTGGATGACGTACGTCGCGTCGATGACGGCCTGCTGTTGCGCCCACTTCGACGGATCGTTCCCCTTGAGCCCGTTGCGCTGCGGGGAGCTCAACCTCCCGATGATCTCCGGGCTGCCGATGGGAACGCCGTCGAGGCGCCACGTCACTTTCGCAAAACCGCTGCCGTAGTAGGTCAGCGTCGCCTCGGCTTGCAACGAATCGTCACACGAACTGGCTTGGGCCGGGAGCGCTACGGTCGCGGTCTGCTTTGGATCGTGTCCGGGAAAACTCGTCACCGGAACGCGCATCAAGTGCAGAGGGCCGGTCGCAACCGTATCCTCAATGGGATCGATCGTCACCCGATGGCAGTAGACCATATATGCGCGCCCGGCGATCGCCGCATAGTTGGGTCCGGATTGGGCAGACGCGAAATGCATGGCAGGCATGGCGAGCTGATTGTGTGGCGGGATTGCGGCATCGGCGACCGAGGCCGGATTTGAACCTTGCGCATCGCTCTCGCCCAATTGAAAGACGCGGACGTTGTACTGCCCGGGCCAATCATAGATGTGTTCGGTGACCGGTTGCTCCGACGGAAACGGCAGCCTCAAACTGTTCGCGCCCTCACGCGAGGTGGGGCGCTGCACGTACGGATCTTGGTTCTCGGATGCTCCGGCATGAAGCGGCGCCACGTTGCCGTCGCCCCAGTCGACATAGACGTTGTCGAAATCGTTTTCGATGACGGGATTTGAAAACGACCCGTATTCTTGGCCTTGGGGCGTCGGCGTCGGTTGCGGATGCACTCCGGTTACTTGCGCATGATACGGAGAGCGCGACAGATCTATCGTGCCGCCTAGCGCTATCTCGTCGCCCGGATAGTCGGCGGCGACGTACCCGCCGTTGCCATTCGCTTTTGCGGCTAGGTCCTCTGGGTTTAACGACGTCGCGCCTTCCTGGTATGGGTCGCTTGGGCACATGGCTGAGAGCCCGTTGGGTTTGTCCGGCATGCCGAGCGGCCATAGCACCGATTTCTCCACCTCGAGATCCACAGATTGACCTTGGGAGAAATGTTTGTAACCCGCGACCTGCCAGTTGAGGGTCGGCTGGAAATTGAGACCCTGGTAGCGGAGGGCGGTGGTCCGTCCGCCGCGCTTTCCCGATCCGCCCGACCATCGCGCCTCAGCACGGCGAGCAACAGCTTGGCGGAGCAGCGCGAGAATCTGCTGCAAGAACGCTGCGTTGGGAACATATGCATCGGCCGAAACTCTGACGCGTCCGAGAACTCTTTGACCTGCGCCGTCGTAGATCCGGAACTCGAAATAGTCGGCGGTTCCCGGATTTGCTTCGTGCCACTGGAACGCAGTGCTGTCGTCGATCAGCGGAGTTCCGAAATCGACGAGTGGCCCGCCCTCCAACACCCGGTGCATGCCATATTCGGGAGCATCCTGATAGATCGTGCCTTCCACGAACGTGGTGTGCGCCGTGATTGGCAGTATTTTCACTTTGGGCGGCGGGCCGTTGTAGAAAACGTGCGAGACGACCGGTATCAGCGTCGTCGACGCACCGACGCTGTATGTGATCGGCGCCGCGGGCTGCGGGCCGCCAAATGCGGGCGGCGCGGGCGAGAGCACACGGATGGATATCGTGTGACTGCCCGTCTGTGGCAGCGCCGAGTAAAGCGTGAAGGTTGTGACGCCGGCCGCGGAAACCGATTGCGTCGCGTTCGTCACCGGCGCGCCGTCGAGCAGCCATTGAAGCACGACCGTGCCGGGCGCGTCCACGCGGACGAGCGCGACCGGTCGGGGCACCTGCGATCCTGATCCCAACGACAGCGATCCGGCGCCGTTCGGCCACGAGAGCGAGGTCGACTGCACGTGCTGAACCGACGGTTTTGGCTGCACGGTGACTGTGAGTCCGACGAGCTGACGATTGTTCGTCGAGTAGACGTTTGCCGCATACGTGCCGGCAGCGACATAGACGTGCGAGACGGGAACTGCGTTGCGAATCGGTTGTCGCGGGGAGCCATCGCCGAAATCGATCATCATCGGTTCGACGTACGTGGTGCGCAGTGTGAACGTCTCGGGCGAACCGGCAACGGGATTCGGTGACGACACCGAAAGGTTCATCGGGCTAAAGGCCACGACCGAAGCTAAGGCCATCGCTGCGACGGTGAGACTCATTCTCTATAGCCTCCCCATACCGGTGTCAGACGTTCAAGTTCATCTGCAATTGGACGGACGACGTTTTCATGGTGTCAAAACCCATCGGGTCCACCATCGTGCCCGACTCCGCCCGAAGTCCGAGCGCGACGTGCGACGAGAGATGTCGCGAGAGAACAGCGGTATACATCGAGATGCGCCCGACAGAACGGAATCCCGTCGTTTCACCGCCCATCGCCGACATCTGCAACTCGTAGGCTGGCGTTGGCCCCGAACCTCCCCCGAATCCGAGGCCGTAGTTCACGTTTTCGGTCGTCGACGTATTCTGCTCAGTGCCGAGTACTACGTTTGACGACAAACCCGCCCCGAACATGTGCGAACCTTTCTGGATCGCGTACGTGAGGTTGTTCGTCTTCACGATCGACGAACCGTTCACACGCAGCGCATCGTTCGAGCGGGAAGCCGTGCCGTTAAGCGCAAGCGACGCACCATTCATCCACGATCTGCTGATGCCGTACGCCAACGTGTCCGAAGTGAGCGCCGAACCCGCGACGAGCATGTGATCGTGCGTGGCTGTAAGCACCAGTCCAAATCCGTTCGGCGGTTGCGCCGAGAACGTACCCGTCTCATCGCTGTGCCGGCTGAATGCGGATCGCTTGCTGTCCACGAGCCACGCGAGGGAGACCGTTGAGACAGGCGAGACGTTCGCAGTCGCTGTGGCATCCGAGCCGGCCGTATCAGAGACCGCGCCGGGCCCGCCGCCGACAGCGAAGTCGGCGCCATAGTTGTGGTAGTTCGCCGCGACGTTCACCGAGCCAAGCGTATATTGCAGACCGGCTTTGTCGGCAGCGTCGGACGATGTCGTGCCGGCGCTTGCTTCGAGATGAGACGACGACGCGCCGCCGCTGATCGAGGCGGTGAGATTCCTCGCCACTAGGTCCGTGAATTCCAAGACGGTTGCATTTGCGCTCATCGGACCGGCGCTGCCATTGGGCACGAATTTCGCGACGTCATCTGCCTGCGCGAAGTACGTGAGCCGCAGAGAGTCGGAACCCGATGCGCCCCACGCGCGCATGACATCGAAGGCATCGCCGGTGCGCAGCGATGTCGTCGGCGATCCGAGTTGCGTGTAGCCGGCGGCGCCCTGATACGTCCAGCCGTCGGCGTATTTGTACATCAGGTCTAGCCCGCGAAGCGTGTCGCCGCCGCCGAGCAGATTCGGCAGCGTCGCGGTCGCGCGTCCGAGCGTGTCGACGTATTGCGGCGTGCCGCCCGGCGCCGGACTTCCGGCGGGCTGCGGCGTGGCCGCGGAATCCGGCGCGCTGATGGAATTCTGCGACGTGGGCGTGAGCGTCAGCACCGGGTCGGAGCGGCGCGAAACCGGATCGTAGAGACCGGCGAGCGAAAGCGTCTGCCCCGGCCAGATCAGTGCGGTCGTCAGATTGCTCTGGAACTGGGTGGACGTGGATGGCGTGGAGGAGCCGAAGGTAGTCGTGGTCGGCCCCGTGACTATCGTTCCACTCGCATGAAACTCGTTCTTGACGATCGGCGCGGGATCGGGGCCGCCTAGTATCACGATGCGCGTTGGCTGCCCGACTGCAACCGTGGCGCCGTTGTCGGTCCGCAGGAAGACGACGATCTGATACGTCCCTTTTGCGTCGTTTGGAATGGTGTAGTCGATGATTTGCTGGGCGATCTCGCCGCCTTGCACAAGGAAGTTCGGGATCTGCAGCGGATCGCTGCGGCGGATCAGATCTCCATGTTCGTTTTCCAGATCGACGACGGCCTGGAAATCGATTTGCGGCGTCGTCGAAAAGACTTGGGCTTGAGCGGCGACCCGGAACGAGACATTTATCTGCGCTACCGCGCCCGCAAGGAACGGCGCGCCGAGAACCGACGTTCCGAGGATTGTTCCGAACGGAACCCGCGGCGCCGGCGCCATGACGATAATTCCGATGCCCGCAATCTCGTTACCGCGCACAAAGCACGACACTTCGCAGAGTCTCGCGTCGTATGCGCCGATGGAGCGGTACGCGTGGATCGTGGTGCCGGTCAAATTCGGAAGCTGCGTCGTCGAACCGTCGCCGAACTGGATGACGAGCGGCCCCGGTCCGCTGTTCACGCCGTCGTACGAAAAAGTGACTGGTTGACCGACGATCAGCTGCTGCGTTGATGCCGTGAGCGACGCCGCGCTCGCAATAGCAGGCGATGCGCCGATGAAGAGCATGATCAATGCCGGAATGGACAATAAGATCATGCACATCCGCATGGGCCGATTCGTTCTTTTCCCGCGAACCGCGAACCTATCGCAGGACGACGGCGCAAAAAAAATGGGCGGACCGTAAAGGTCCGCCCCACATACTCTTCCCCCGCGGGGATTACATCATGTCGTAGCCGCCCATGCCGCCGCCGCCGGGCATCCCGCCGCCGTTCTTCTTCTCTTCCGGCTTCTCGGAGATCAGCGTTTCGGTGGTGAGGAGCAGCGCAGCGATCGACGCGGCGTTCTCGAGGGCCGAACGCGTGACCTTAAGCGGGTCCACGATGCCCATCTTGAACATGTCGCCGTACTCGGCGTTCTCGGCGTTGAAGCCAAAGTTGCTCTCCAACGTCTTGACCTTCTGCACGACAACGGAACCTTCGTAGCCGCCGTTCGCGGCGATCTGGCGAATCGGCTCTTCGAGCGCGCGCTTCACGATGTTGATGCCGACTTGCTCGTCGCCATGCGCGGCCTTGACGTGATCAAGACCCTTGAGCGCGTGGATGAGCGCGGCGCCGCCACCAGGCAGCATGCCTTCTTCCACAGCCGAACGAGCCGTCGAGACCGCGTCTTCCATGCGGTGCTTTTTCTCTTTGAGCTCGGTCTCCGTGGCTGCGCCGACCTGGATGACCGCGACGCCGCCCGACAACTTGGCGAGGCGCTCTTGGAGCTTCTCGCGGTCGAAGTCGGAATCGGTGTCTTCGATCTGGCGCTTGATCTGCTCGATGCGGCCTTTGATCTCTTCCTTCTTGCCGGAACCATCGACGATCGTCGTGTCTTCTTTGGTGATCTTGACGGTCTTGGCTTTGCCAAGCTCGTTGATCGTGACTTTGTCGAGTTTCAGTCCGAGCTCTTCCGAGATCACCGTGCCGCCGGTGAGGATCGCGATATCCTTGAGCATCTCTTTGCGGCGATCGCCGAAACCAGGCGCCTTGACCGCGACGCACGTGAACGTGCCGCGCAGCTTGTTGACGACGAGCGTGGCGAGCGCTTCACCCTCGACATCTTCGGCGATGACGACGAGCGGACGCTGGACCTGCACGACTTTCTCGAGCAGCGGGAGGATGTCGGCGATGGCCGAGACTTTGCGCTCGGTGATGAGGATGTACGGATCCTGCAGCACGGCTTCCATGCGCTCCGGGTCCGTGACCATGTACGGCGAGATGTAGCCCTTGTCGAACTGCATGCCTTCTTTGAGTTCGAGCTCCGTCTTCGTCGTGCGCGACTCTTCGACCGTGATGACGCCGTCTTTGGTGACCTTCTCCATGGCATCGGCAACGATGTCGCCGATGGATTTGTCTTTGGCGGAGATCGACGCGACCTGGGAGATGTCGGCTTTGGTCTCGACCTTGCGCGACATCTTCTTGAGCTCGGCGACCGCGGCTTCAACGGCCTTCTCAATGCCGCGCTTGATGGCAAGCGGGTTCGAGCCGGCGGTGACGTTGCGCAGACCTTCGCGGATGATCGCTTGCGCGAGCACCGTTGCGGTCGTGGTGCCGTCGCCGGCGATGTCGTTGGTCTTGCTCGCCACTTCCTTCACGAGCTGCGCGCCCATGTTCTCGAAGTGGTTGGTGAGCTCGATCTCTTTGGCGATGGTCACGCCGTCGTTGGTGATCGTCGGCGAGCCGAACTTCTTGTCGATGACGACGTAGCGGCCTTTCGGGCCGAGCGTCACTTTAACGGCATCGGCGAGAGCGTTGGCACCGCGCTCGAGCGCGCGGCGTGCGTTCTCGTCGAACAGTAATTCTTTAGCAGCCATGTGTGTTCAGTTGCTCCTTAACGCTTGACGATGGCGAGAACGTCTTTCTCGCTGACGATGAGGTACTCTTTACCTTCGAGCTTGATCTCGGATCCAGAGTACTTCGAATAGATGACTTTGTCGCCGACTTTGAGATCGATCTTTATGATCTCGCCTTTGTCGGTCTTGCGGCCCGGACCAACGGCGATGATGATGCCTTCTTGCGGCTTCTCTTTCGCGGTGTCCGGGAGGATGACGCCGCCGGCGGATTGTTTCGCCTGCTCGACGGCTTCGACGACCACGCGGTCGCCGAGCGGTTGCAATTCTGTTCTTGTCGCGGTTTCGGGCACGGAGGTTGCCTCCTTCTGAGGGATGCGGTGTTGGCGCATGACGTCCGCGCAGACAACTCTAGCCGCCTGCGCATCTCCCTTCGTAAGAGGGGAGGCGCGCAGGACGACGGCAAGAACCGGGGTGCTGGGGAAAAAGGCTCGTCAGCGGCCGGTCTGCGACGTCTTAGCAGTCTTGGCACTTGAGTGCTAAAGGCATTATATCCTGCCTCGTTCTCTTTGACAAGGGGGTTTTGGCGTGCGGCCCTGGCTCGAGCTCAGCCCTCGTGCACTGACAGCGAACGCCCGTGCGATAAGCCTTCGAGCCGCTCCGGCACGCTTGTGCGCGGTCGTGAAGGCGAACGCGTACGGCCACGGACTGATTCCGACCGCCCGGTCGCTTTCCGAGGCGTCTATCCAGAATCTCGCCTTCGGCGTCTTTACTCCGAACGAGGCGATTTCGCTGCGCGACGCGGGCATCTCCGAGCCGATTTTGCTGCTCGGCCCCGCGGCCGATGCCGACCTCGAGCCGCTGGTCCGCGCAGGCGTTGAGATCGCGATCTTGGATGCCGATGATGTCGGCCGTATCGGGCGCATGCGCGCTACCGTGCATCTCAAAGTCGAGACGGGGACGCATCGCTTCGGATTGCGGTGGGATCAGGTGGGCGCAGTCGCTTCGGAACTGCGCGACGCCGGCGCGCGGATCGTCGGCGTCTATTCGCACCTCGCCGATTCCGAAGAGCTCGACGCGGCGTTCGCGCGCGAACAACTCGCGCGGCTTTTGGATTCTGTTGAGATCGTCGGGCTCGCGAGCGGCTCGCGGCCGCAGCGTCACATTGCTGCGTCTGCCGCTGCGATCTTGTGGCCAGAGTTTCGGCTCGACATGGTGCGCGGCGGCATCGCATTGTATGGGCTCTGGCCATCCGAAGGCGTGCGCGAGCGGATGCGCGAGAGCGATCCGAGCTTTACGTTGGAACCTGCGCTGCGTTGGTTTGCACCGGTCGTGCACATTTGCGACGCTGCCGCGGGCGAAACCGTGGGCTACGGATGCGAGTTCAAGTGCACGCGCGCATCGCGCATCGCAGTTCTGTCGCTCGGCTATGCCGATGGTTTACCACGCGCCGCCGGCAACGAACGCGGCCGCGTGCGCTTTGGTAAATCGTACGCACCGATCGTGGGGCGCATCTGCATGAATGCGTGCATGGTGGATATCACAGACATCGCACCGCCGGTGCAACGCGGCGGCGCCGCCGAACTCGATGTTGAAGAAATCGCCGCAGCCGCCGGCACGATCTCTTACGAGGTCCTCGCGCGGCTCCCGGCGGAAATGGAACGTCGTTTTGCGTGATTGGGGACCGTTAGCGACCATTCTGTTGGCATTCGCCTTTGTCAGTTGCTCGCGCGTCTCCGAATCTGCAACAGCCACGCATTCGTCCGGCACGATTCCCGGAGTGGTGCGCGTTTCGCGGCCGGACTCGCCGAACACGCTCAACCCGCTGCTCGGTGGGCTCTACATCGAGAACTACATCCAAGAAGCGATATTCGATGGTCTGGTCAAGCTCGATTCAAACGGCGCGATTCTGCCGGATCTCGCGCAAGCGGTGCCATCGCTCTCAAACGGCGGCTTGAGTCGCGACGGCAAGACGATCACCTATCGTTTGCGGCACGGCGTGGTCTGGCATGACGGCACGCCGTTCACGTCGGCGGATGTCGTCTTCACGTACAAAGAGATGATCGATCCAAAAGTGCCGTTTCCAGCGGCGAGCACCTATTCCGATGTCGCGTCCGTCAGCGCACCCGATCAATACACCGTGGTCATCCGTTTGAAGAAGCCGCTCGCGATGGCGCTCGGCCAGCTCTTCTGCGATGGCGAGAGCGGGCAGATCGTGCCGAAACATCTGCTCGACCACTCCGCCAACATGGTGACCGATCCGTTCGGCAGCCATCCGATCGGCACTGGGCCACTACAATTTTCTCGTTGGGAGCACGGCACGGTTATCGTGCTCGTGCCGAACCCACACTATTTTCTCGGCGTGCCGCAGCTTCGCGAAGTCGACATCTTCACGATCCCCGACGCCAACACGGCGCTGACGATGGCGCGGTCCCGCGAGATAGACATCGCTCAGTTGACGACGCCGTCGCAAGCGACCACGTTGCGCGGCGTCCCCGGCATCAACGTGATCGCAGCGCCGGCGTACTCGTTGACGTATGTCGAATTCAACGTGCGGCATCCGCCGTTTGACGATCGATCAGTGCGCGAAGCGCTCGCGCTCGCGATCGATCGGCCGGCCATCGCGCAGCGCGCATACGCCGGCTTCGCGCTCGCCGCGGATTCGCTCATCCCGCCATACAGCTGGGGATACGCGAAGGACAACGGCGCGCCGCCATACGATCCCGCTGCCGCGCGCAAGCTGCTGGATGCAGACGGATTTCTTGTGGGACCGGACGGCGTGCGCGCGAAGAACGGCGTGCGTCTTGAAGCGGCGATCTTGGTGGACGCAGCGAGCGCCTCTGGATTGTCCGGCGCGCAGCAAGTGCAAGCGTACTGGCGTGCGGTGGGCGTGGACGCGGCGGTCAAGCCGATGCCACTGAACGTCATTCGCGGTCCTGGCGGTCCGGCAGAACGTGGCACGTTCAGCGTCTTCTACGCGACGATTGGTTTCGATGTCGATCCGTCGCGCGACACGATCTTGAGTAACGAATCGTTTCCGCCGAACGGCAACGACTTGGCGCGATACAGCACGCCGGAAGTGGAGCGCTTGATCGAGTTGGGCGCGTCGACGTACGATCGGGCGCAACGAGCCGCGTACTACGCGCGGTTGCAGCGGCGCGTCAACTACGACATGCCCGACATCCCGATCGCGTGGCCGCGCTTCATCTATGCAGTGAACACCGATCTGCACGGTTTCGCGCCTGAGACCGTGAACTCCGATTTCTGGAACGTGTATGATTGGCGGATATAGGTCGGACCTTCATGGCCGCCGGCGGACCGTAAAGGTCCGCCCTACATCTATAAGAGGGGTGCTATGAGAATTTGGATCGGTTTATGTGCTGCGGTCATGATCAGTGCTCCGGCGATGGCCGATCCTCTGGCCCCTGTTGACAAAGTCGATCCGCTCGTGGGAACGTCAACGACGGCGATCGGTGGACAGATCGATACGTTTCCCGGCGCGGATGCGCCATTCGGCATGCTTCAGTGGAGTCCTGACACTCCGGCGCAGCCCGCCGGCGGCGGCTACAACTACAACGATAGCGCGATCACGGGCTTCAGCCTCACGCACTTGAGCGGTCCGGGTTGCAACGTCGGCGGCGACGTGAGCATTCTCCCATACCTAGGAGCGCTTGGCACCCCGCTCGCACCGGATCTAACGAAACTGCAGCAACCGTTCGCGCACGCGGCTGAGGTCGCGCAACCTGGTTACTACCAATCGCTGATCGGCGCTCAACCGATCCTTTCACAGCTGACGGTGACGCAACGAAGCGGCCTCGGGAGATTCACGTTTCCCAGTTCGTCGAGCGCCGATTTTGTCATCAATGCATCATCGGATCAAGCCGGCTCCGGCGAGACCACGGTGCAATTGGCGAATGGGCGAGAGCTTACGGGGTCGGTCACGACGGGCTGGTTTTGTGGCATGCCGGACACGCACACCGTCTTCTTCGCGCTTCAGTTCGACCGGCCGTGGGCGTCCTTCGGCACGTGGGCCGGCGGTGGTGCGAATCTCTCACCAAATGTATCATCCGCGCATGGCAGCGGAGTCGGCGCGTGGGTCACGTTCGACACCACCGTAAACCCAACGGTGGAGATAAAAGCGGCGATTTCGTACGTCAGTGTGTCCGGCGCGCTCGCAAATCTTCGCACCGAGGCGACGACGTGGAACATCGACGCTGAGCGCCGCGCGACACAATCGGCTTGGGCGCAGGAACTCGGTCGAATCGATGTGAGCGGTGGAAGTGAGAGGGACGAGCGTGTGTTCTACACCGCGCTGTATCACGCGCTGCTCCATCCCAACGTCTTTAGCGATGCGGACGGCTCATACCGCGGCTTCGACGATCAGATCCACAGGACCGATTCGGGCCACGTAGAGTACGCCAATTTTTCAGGCTGGGACGTCTATCGAACGCAGATCCCCCTGATAGCGATGATCGATCCCGTGCGCACGAGCGATATGATGCGCTCGTTCGTCGACGCGGCGAGACAGTGGGGATTTCTGCCCCGCTGGTCGCTCGCGAACACCGAATCGGGTGTTATGGGCGGCGATCCGGCGGATCCATCGATCGCCGGCGCCTATGCGTTCGGCGCTCGCGACTTCGACGCGCGCGCCGCGCTCCAAGCGATGGTCAAAGGCGCGACGGACGTCTCCTCGCCACCCGGCCTCGGCTGGTACGTGGAGCGCCCCGGCCTCGACGAATATCTCTCGCGCGGTTACGTGGTCAACACGCACACGACCAACGTCTCACCGGTGCCCAACGGCGCGTCGTTGACGTTGGAATATTCGCTCGACGATTTTTCGATCGCGCAGTTGGCTAAGGCGATCGGCGATCAGACGACTTATCAGACGATGATGCGCCGTGCGCAGAACTGGGCAACGCTGTTCGACCGATCGACCGACCTTATCGCGCCGCGCGATTCAGGCGGCGCGTTCCAACAGACGCCGATCACCGATGCGGGCCAAAGCGGATTTCAAGAGGGCAACGCGGCTCAGTATACGTGGATGGTTCCGCAGAACTACGCTGCGCTGATAGGCGGCATGGGCGGCGACGCCGCCGCGCAAGCGAAGCTTGACGCATACTTCGCGCAGATTAACGCAGGGCAAGACAAACCGTTCGCTTGGCTTGGCAACGAGCCAAGCCTCGGAAGTCCGTGGGTCTACCTCTATGCGGGCGCGCCATATAAGGAAGAGACCGTCGTGCGCGATGCACTCACGCAACTCTTCGGCGACACTCCCGATGGCATACCGGGCAACGACGACCTCGGCACGATGAGCGCGTGGTATGTCTGGTGCGCGCTCGGGTTGTATCCGGCAAATCCGGCCGCGCCGGTGCTCGATCTCGGTACTCCGCTCTTTGCGCACGCGCGCATTGCGGTGCCCGACGGTGCCGAGATCGCGATCGATGCTCCGCAAGCGTCGGACGATGCCGCGTATATCGAGAAGGTAACCTTGAACGGACGCCCGTGGTCGAAGAGTTGGGTCCCGTTCGCATTGGATCGGCCGATGCGCCTCACGGTTGCTGTCGGCTCGCGACCGAACACGAGTTGGGCCGCGGCGCCGCAGGATGCGCCGCCATCCTACGCGCTTGGCCGCGTCGAATTTCCCCCGTCCACGGCCGTGTCGATTGCCTTTTCGGAGCCGCAGGTCGATATAGCGCCACGCGGCGTTGTGAACCTTTCCTTGAGCGCGACTGCACCAGCCGGCTCATCTGCAGCCCCCGTTACATTGAAAATTTATGCGCCCCTTTCTTGGAACGTCATCGCGGGCAACGGCGCTCCGCTGCAAATCGTGCCCGGTCGCCAGGAGACGCTGCAGCTGCAGGCATCCTCCGATAGCGAACCGGGATTGTATCCCGTATCCGTGGCGGGGACCACTCCCGATGGCGCTGTGCTATCGCGGGCGTCCATTGTGGTGCGTGTGATTCGGTCGGGCCAGTCGCTGCGACTAGGTTATATCGCCAACTTTTTTGGCGACTCGATCACGCCGATAGACCCCAACACAGGCGAGACGGGCGTGGATATTCCGGTGGGCCTAAATCCGCGCGATCTCGCGCTCAGCCCGGACGGCACGCGCGTGTATGTCGCGGACAACGGGTCGAATGACGTCAGCGTCGTGGACACCGCGTCGCAGAAGACGATCGCTACCGTCAAAGTCGGCAACGCGCCATGGGGCATCCGCGTGACGCCCGAAGGCAAGACCGTCTGGGTTGCCAACAGCGGCGACAATACGGTGCAACCGATCGATACGACGACGCTTCTTGCGGGGGCGCCCATTGCCGTCGGTGCGCAACCCGGCGGTATCGCGATCTCCCCGAATGGCGATACGCTCTATGTCGCCGACCAGGCCGCCAATGCGGTCACGCCGGTAGACTTGCGGTCAGGTAGAGCTCTTTTGCCTATCGCGGTGGGCGCGCAACCTCGAACCGTGCTCGTCGCCGCAGATAACGCGACGATATTCTCGAGCGACAAGGGAGCCAACTCGGTGACTATCGCGAGCGTGACTCACCCAGGAGGCCCGGACGTTGGTCCGGTGACGATTCCTGTCGGCGTTTTGCCCAAAGCGCTGGCGCTGACGCCGGATGGAAAGCAGCTCTACGTCGCGGACTCCGGCGGTAATTCCGTCACTCCGATCGACCTCGCGACGCATTCCGCGCTTCCACCGATCGTCGTCGGTTTCGAGCCTGTCGCGATCGGTATCAGTAAAGACGGTTTGACTGCATTCGTGGTCAACCTCGGTGACAACGATTGCGTCGAGGTTGACCTGCCGACGCGTCGCGTCGGAACACCGGTGCCGCTTGCCGCGTGGCCGGTAGCGATCGCATTGCCTTCGTCGCCATGAATCCGCCCCGCGTGGCGCGGGTTCCGTACACCGTCGCGCTCGTGCTCATCGGTTTGGTCGTCGGTCTCATCCCGAAACTTCCGCGCGCGATCACGCCGGAACTCGTGCTCTATCTTTTCTTGCCGCCGCTGCTGTTCGCGGGCGCGTGGGAGCTGCAGGTGGAGCGGCTTCGCCGGCTCTGGGCTCCGATCACATTGCTCGCGACGATCGGCGTGGCGATCGGCATCGTGGCTTCGTATGCGCTGCTTCGATTCGGCGGCGGCGCAAACGCCGAGACGGCGCTTCTTTTCGGCGCGATCGTCGCGGCGACCGATCCCGTCGCCGTGCTCGCGCTTTTTCGAAACATGCACGCCGATCCAGATCTCGCGACGCTGGTCGAAGGCGAGAGCCTCTTCAACGACGGCACCGGCGTCGTGATCTTCCGCTCGATACTGGCGGGGATCGTCGCCGGGCACGGGCTCCACGCAAGCTCCATCCTCTCATCGTTTGCGATTCTCGCGTTCGGCGGCGTCGTGCTCGGTTTGGCCGTCGGGTTCCTCGCGTCGCGCATCACGTCGGCGCTTTCGCGAAGTTTGGGCTGGTACGTCTTCGCATCGGTCGTGTTGGCGTACGGTCTCTACGTGTTGGCTGAGAATCTACACGTCTCGGGCATCATGGCGGTTCTGACCGCGGGAATCGTCGTGTCCGCGACTGCGCGCGCATCGCCCGCTCTAAAAGAGGCCGTGGAAGAAACTGATCGCTTTTGGGAAGTCCTCGCGCTTTTGGCCAACGCGGCGCTATTCTTGCTCGTGGGTTTATCCGTAAATCTGGCGGCGATCGTAGCCGCGTGGCCGGCGACAGGTTGGGCCATTCTTGCGATCATCGTGGGACGCGCCGCGACCGTCTACGGTATCGCGCCGCTCAGCGCGCTGCTCGGGGTTCGATTGAGTTTTCAACGCCAGAACGCGCTTGCAGTCGGCGGCCTCCGCGGGGCGCTCTCGATGGCGCTTGCGCTGAGTTTGCCGAGCGGTTTGGCCGATCGAGAACTGCTCGTCACGATGGTCTTCTCGGCGGTCGTGTTTACGCTTGTCGTTCAGGGGCTGGCCGTGCAATTCGTGGTGAAGCCTGCGGCCTGAGCGAGACGCCTGAACGAAACGACGCGAACGAAGGGGCCGACTTTATGTCGGCCCTAGCGAACAGAACGTGGGCCGACGTAAAGTCGGCCCCTTCGGAAAGTTCATATATGAAAAAGCAGGGGGCGGCCGCGCGAGACTCGCGAAGACCGCGGGTACGGAGATCATCCGCCATGCGCCCACTCCACTTCGTCGCCCTCGGTCTCGTCCTAGCGCTTTCCTATGCGCGCGGCACCGCTGCGTTTGCAACCCCACCCACCATTCTGATCGATGGTCACGAAACGGCCAGCGACGTTCCCGCGATCGGCGATGGCGTGCACATGCTCGTGCCGCTCCACGTCTTCGAACAACTCGGCGCAACCACGTCGTTCGATGCAGACGCCGGCTCGGCCGACATCAAGTGGCGCGGCGTCGACGCGAAGATCAATGCGGGCTCGCTCGTCGCAACAGTTGATGGCGCGCGTATGGTCATGGATGTTGCCCCGCGCGTCTTCGCGGGCCGCATGGAAGTGCCACTTCGTCTGCTGAACCAGGCGTTTAACGTCAACGCAGATTACGACGCAGGCACGAATACCGTCGCGATCGTGACCGGCCAGTCGCATGGCAATTTTGTCGCCACGTTATCAGGCCCAACCAACGGTTCGTATTCGCACGCGTACTCATCGGAGTCGGTGCCGACCTTGCCGGGATCGTACTCGTCGTCGCCGACCGCGCAGACGCCATACGCCTCAGCGCCAACTGTCAGCGACGTGCAGCCAGCTCCGGACAGCGTCGTCGGTTCCACCTATCCGCAGATCTACGCGCGTCTCGGCGGCGGCGACTCTTCGGTGGACCCGTCAACAGTGCGGCTCGAAGTGGACGGCGGCGACGTCACCAATCTCGCGACGATCTCTTCCGCCTACGTCGCCTATACGCCGAGCGCCGGATTGGCGAACGGCTCGCACACCGTGATCGTGAGCGGTGAGGCGCTCGACGGCACGCAGCTCTACCAGACGTGGACGTTCACCGTCGATTCCGGCAGCGGTTATGACTACGCTTCGTCGGTCATCGGCTACCAGCCGATGTCGTACGGCTATCGCCGTTACGGGTTCTGCCCGCCAGGCTTCTCGCTGTATTCGCCGGGGCCGCTCTGGCTGTACGGCGGCAACGTCGTCGAAGTGATTTTCTTCAGCCGCTACTTCCCATATGGGAACGGCTATTTCACGATCGGCGGATTCCCGGGTTCGTATCCGCTGCAGCCGTGGTTCGGCTATCCGGGTTACTACTTCGGCATGGTGCCTGTTCCGTTCGGAATCCATCCTCGCGTGTCGGTCTTAGCTGCGCGGTTCAAGACGGATGACGGGCGCACGGTGGTGGTGCATTCGACCGCGCCGCTGCACGTCGACGGCATGCGGCGCACGGCGCCGAGCGATCTGCGCTATGCCGTCATGCCGTCGGTCGTGAATCGACCTTCATCACCGCGCGTTGCCGTTGCATTCCATACGCTGCCGATCGAACGCCGCGCGCCGATCGGCATGCGCATGCCGCCGGGAATGGGAGCGCCTATTGGCCGCGGTTTCGAGCCGATCCAATCGCGTCCGATCCCGATGAACCCGTATCCCATACGAGTGATGTATCCGGCTGGTCCGGTTTTCGGGAGACCGATCTCGATGCCGACCATGCCGATGCCGCGACCGCGCCCCGTCATGCCGCCGCCGCGTCCGATACCGCATCCAAAACCGTAGCGTAGCTAATTCGTTCCTATCTGTAGCAGGGCAAGTAACGCTTGCCCTTGTGCGCGTAGTAGGGCAAGCATCGCTTGCCCATTCCGAACCGCCATGCGTGGCCTAGCCAGAAGGCGTTATCGGCTGATTCTTCGCAACACGGAATTGCGATGGTAGTCGAGGTAGTGTTTCTGACCACTTGAGAACGTTCCGACATTGAACGGCTCATCGATTACGATGCCCATGCGGGTTAGCGACGGCTTGTGCGCGACCGGCGATATGATAAGTTCGCCCGAATCCTCGAAACTTATGAAGCCTTCGTCGAACAGGTGATCAACGGTGGGTGTGAGCATCAACCCATTATCGCCGTCGAGACGTTCTTCGTTTGTGGAATCACGCCAAGGTTTGCAGTGACTTGCGCGCAGGTGTGCGGGATGTGAGACCTTGGTCACTCGGCATCCCCGTTCATGTGCTGAGACCCGCTCCCGAAAAATCCCTTGACCGCGGCGAGCCACGATCAGCGCTTTGCGATTCGTTTCCGAGATCTCTACATTTTCATCGATAGCTCTCTCGATTTGATGCTCCCAGATCTCGAGGTCACCTGTGCGGGCGAACCAATTCTGTCGTCCGAGTGGCGCCGCTGCTTGCGCTTGGATGGTCAACGCTTCCTGGCCGATTATGCCGATTAGGGTCTCGGCGAATAATTCCGGAAGTTCCGTCAAATAGACCGATTGCGCGCCGCGTCCGTTCGCCGAAAGCGGCGAATACTTCGGTGGCAGCAGCATTGCAAGCAGATCCATGTGTTCGCGGGGTCGGATTTGTCTGGTTAGTCGTGAAAAGTCAACGCAGACGCGCCAGCCAACGGCAGCCCAGTTTTGACCAACCGCGCCAAATTCATCGGGCTTTGGATTTTCGTAACAGAATGACGTAACTTTTCCGATGGCAACGATGAGCGTGTCTACAAACGAAAACACGAGGTCGCCCGGAGCGATTTCGCGCATCGATTCGTAGTAAGGATTTCGATTGTTGTTGGCGTTCCGCTTCGGCGACCATAGGTAACCGCCGCCGATTTCATGGCTGTGGGTTTGGTTTTGATTCACCCACCAGTAGCGCACGGTTCACGTCACCGCCTGGTCGCGCCGGCTAAGCCAACATGCCGCTGCATATGGCGGAAATTGCGCACTCGAGCAACGTCGGCCTCTCTTGAGAACTCGCCCCGCGCGGTACGAGGGCCGATTTTGAGATCGGCGAACGCTACGGCATGAAACGGAACACAACGCTTCGAGCAACTTTGCTTGCGACCGTCGCAATCGCAGCGTGCGGACTATTCCGCTCGCAACCCGCACAGGCGGCGAAGTACCTGGTGTTCACGATCTACAATGACACGAACGTTCGGATCGTTCATCTATACGACCGCAAGTTCGGCGAGAAGTTCTGGGGCATCAACGATCTGACCGGCCCCGTGCAGCCGGGTCACTCATTCTATATTCGCATCGAGCAAAACGCTTATGAGCATTGCCCGTCAGTGTATCGCGATGTGAAAGTGATTTTCGCAAACGGCGCGGTCAAAGTCTTGTCGCGCATTCCGCTTTGCGAGTACAACGAGGCTCACATCAATCGGGCGTCGAGCGGACCGTAAAGGTCCGCCCTACATCAAGCGTACGCGGATTGGCTGACTCTGTCCAGTAGCCACGGGGCTCCACCCGGCGTGAGCGGCGTGCCGCAGAACGGGCAGACCGTCGCCGTCGCTGGCGCCGGAGCGCCGCACGACGGGCAATGAGCTGCGCCTCCCAAAGCGGTCGTCTTCGGCGTCACCGTGCCGGCCGGACGCACGAACGTCGCGTATTCGGTAAATGTTTGGCTTGTGATGCTGCCCTCGGCGACAACGCCCGAACTTATATCCTTCGTGCAGCGAACGCCGGTGCCGGTGATCCGCACCGTGAGAGATTCCGAAGCGCCATCGATCGAGACTTTGAACAGTTTTGCGCCGTCGACGTTCAGTCCGGTCACGACGCGCGTGTAGCCCTGCGCTTGCCAGTCGGCGACGCGCGCTGCGAGCCGATCGTGATACGCTTGCGTAACGACATCCGTCGCGCTGTCAGCCGACATCGCGCCCTCGGCTTGGATGGCTTTCGTATACGCGGTCGCGGCGCTCGAAAGAAATGCGACTTCGTTGAAATCCGGATCAATCTTTTGCAGCGAGTCGATCTGCGCGTGCATCTGATCCGCCATCGTCATCGGGGCGGACGGCACCGTATCGGCTGCCAGCGGCGTGAAGGCCATGCTTCCTGCCGAGACCGTGTCATCGGTGAACATCGCCGTGATGCTGTCCGACCGATCTGTCAGGCGATTGTTGAAGAAGAGAAAGTTGATCAACGAGTAGATGAAGCTCAAGATCCGCTCCTACGCGCGGCTTGCGGGCTACGCCCCCTGGAGGTGCTCCTCGCGCAGGCCGAACTCGCGGCCGTCGCGCCACGCTTCTAGAATATCGGCAGCTTCTGCGGGGGTCCGCGCATAGGCGTCGGGCTGGCGCGCGGAAAACGCGTTCTCGCTCACAGGCCGCCACAGGGCCGCTATCGACCGGACGCCCGCGCCATCCGCGGCTTCCACGTCCAGCGGCGAATCGCCGACGTACGCGGCCTCGCCGGCTTCGGCATCGAGCGCGGCCAGCGCGTAGAGCAATGGATCGGACTCGGGTTTGTGACGCGCGGTATCTTCTTTAGCGACGACGACTTCGAACACGCCATCCAAGTTGCACAGCGTCAGTCCGCGGCGCGCGGATTCGCGCAGCTTCGACGTCACGACGCCGAGCCGTAAGCCGCCGTTGCGCAACCGCCGCACGAGTTCGGCGACACCGGCCATCTGACGCACGGCCTCGTCGTGGCGCGCGAGATTGTAGTCGAGATATGTGCTCATCGCATCGCGCAATTCGTTTCCGCGGAAATGTTGGGCGAGCGTATCTTGCAGCGGCATACCGAGCGCGGCGCGGATCTGTTCGCTGTTCACCAGGCGGCCGTGCGCGCGGTACGTGTGCTCGTACGAGGTGACGATGAGGTCGGTGGAATCGATCAGCGTACCGTCGAGATCGAAGAGCGCGTAGCGCAGCGCCGCTCTTGATTCGCGGATCATCCGGCCACCGCTGTGCGCGCGAGCGCCGAGCGCACAAGGCGTTCGACCAGCGCGCTGTAGCTGATGCCGGTCGCGGCGGCCGCTTCCGGGAACAGACTAAACGCGGTCAGGCCGGGCAACGTGTTGCATTCGAGCGCGAAGATTGCGCCGTGTTCATCGAGCAAGAAATCGGTGCGCGAATAGTCGCGGGCTCCGAGCGAGCGATGCAACGTAAGCGCGTAATCTTGCATCGACTGTGCAGTGCTCGTGTCGATCTGCGCGGGGACTTTGTGCGTGCTGCCGCCGGGCGTGTATTTCGCGGCATAGGAATACGAATCGTCGTTGGGGATGATCTCGACGATCGGCAGCGCCTGCTCTTCCAAGATCGATGCGGTGAATTCACGGCCGGCGATATACTGTTCAACGAGAATCCGGCCGCCGAACTTCGCGGCGTCGGCGATCGCCTCAGGCCAGTCGGCGTGTTCGCTGACGATGCTAACGCCGACCGACGAACCCTGCGCCGACGGTTTCACCACGCACGGACATCCGATCTCCGACGGCGGCGACGTTGGAAGCGGTGCTTTTGCGTCGAGCACGATGGCCGAAGGAGTCGGGATACCGTTGGCAAGCATGAGCGCTTTGGTCATCTCTTTGTCCATCGCGACCGCGCTCGCGCGCACGCCCGAACCTTGATAAGGCAGGCGTAGCCAATCGAGGATCGCCTGGACGGAGCCGTCTTCGCCCGAGCCGCCATGCAGCGCGATGAAGACCGCGTCGGGCCGGCGCTCGCGCAACCGTTCGACAAACGCATCATCGTATTCCAGAGAATAGGTGATGTACCCGAGGCCCTCGAGCGTAGCGGAAACGCCCATGCCGGTTTGAAGACTGATCTCACGCTCGGCAGAGATTCCGCCCATAAGCACCGCGATAGTCGGCTTGCTCAACGGATACGCGTATTTGCGAACACGTGTGCTGAAGCCTACAAGCCTCATCAAACGTCGTTGGACCCATTCGACCTAATCGATAGATATCTCCATGCGAGTCTTTGTCATCGTCTGCGTTGCGCCATCCCATTCGTATTCCAGGTCATGCACGCGCGCGCAATCTGACAGTGCTCTTGGATCAAATATGCCGAAACATTGGCCGCCCGCACGCCGGACGCTGTCGTAAGCGATGCCGGGGCTAGCGCGACGCTTGACCAATGCGCCGTACGCCTGGCTCTCGCGGTAGTCGGTCGGATGATAGCAGCCCGGCAACGTCGTCTGCATGCCGCGGATGTCTTCGAGCATCGCGTCGATGACTGCTGTGAACGCGGTTACGGGCAATCGCGCGTCGGGCGAATGGGATTCAGCAAGGGCGAGGGCGCGATGGTAGCGCGTCTCGGCGATAGCTGTTTTGAGATCCGCGCTTGCGTAGTAAACACCGAAGTCACCGCGGCTGAATCGACTTGGCCCGGGGAAGGCAAATGGCGCCAGCAGCACGTCGATGCCTGGGGTTGCGATCATCGCCTTCACACTCGGGCCGAGGTTTTCGACGAGATGCGCGTAGGGGCTGAAGCGTGCGAGCGTCGCCTCGACGGCGCGTCGCTCTTCGCCGACGATTCCCAATAGAATTCTGTTTTGCGGCGGCGAGATGATTCTCCACGACGGCGCTATCTTTAGCCTGCGCCGAATTCGGCGCAGCGTCACCAACCTTGGGTTTTTCGAAATAACGCCTCGTAGATCTTCACGATGTCTGCAAAGCGGCCGGAGCATAACAGCTCAACCGGCTTGCGTCCGTTGAACGGAGCGCCGTCGTTGGGCCGCTTCGGCCAGCCGTCGGAGGCCGCGCCTTCACCGAAGAGCGAGTGCAGCATCTCGTATATCCACAAGATGTGGCCGATGCGCTCGATCTTCTCGGAGCCGATACGCGTCGCGCCTCTGCGCCAGGCATAGATCGTGGACGCCGAATCCAAGCCCAATAGTCGAGCTGTTTCGGCGTTCGTCAGTCCCCATGTCTGGACAACGCGGAAGAGCGCCGGCAAGACGAGCGCCGGTTCTATGTCCAGGTTTTCCAGTTCGGGGGACGGTGCGTAGATAGCCATGTGTCACGCTTAGGATACTACGATATCGTAATTATCTCAAGGCTTTGTTGGACTTTGTATCGCGCCTCACCAAGATTGGTGTCCCGGAAAGCGGTGCGCGTGAGCGAACGTAGCGTGGGCCGACTAACGTCGGCCCCTTCGATTCGAGGGCACCGCCCTACAAAAGATGGACTTCGAGTTCGAGCGACACGCCCTGGGATTCGAGCACATGGGCGCGGACTCGCTCGATCAGCGCGAGCACGTCGGCGCACGTCGCGCCGCCCGCGTTGACGATGAAGTTCGCGTGCTTCTCGCTCACGACCGCACCGCCCTCACGCCAGCCCTTGCAGCCCGCGGCTTCGATCAGTCGCGCGGCATAGTCGCCGGGCGGATTGCGGAAGATGCTGCCGGAGTTGGGCAATTCGATCGGTTGCGTTGCGCGGCGGCGATCGATGCGCCGGCGCAGTTCTTCCTTTAGTTCTTTGGGGTCGCCGCGCGTCAGCTCGAGTTCGGCGGCACAGACCACGGCGCGCGTATCTAAAGTAGAGCGGCGATAGGCGAACTCCGGCCGCGTGAACGTCTGCGCCTTCTCGCCCGCTATCACAACCTCAACACGATCGATGAGATCGCCGATCTCCACGTCGGTGCCGGCATTCATCCGCACGGCGCCGCCGACGGTACCCGGTATGCCGACCAGCGCTTCGGCGCCAGCGAGCCCCGCATTTGCGGCATCGCGGCAAAGCGAGACGATCGGCACCGCGCCGCCCGCGCGGATGCGCGTCTCTTCAATAGTTATCCGCACAAAATCGCCGGCCAAGCGCACGACCACGCCAGGGAAGCCCTCGTCCGGCACGAGCAAATTCGAACCGAGACCGATGACCGTCCACGGGATGCGTTCGCTCGCGCAAAAACTCAAGACGGCGACGAGCCGCCCAACTTGTTTGACCTCGGCGTAGACACTTGCAGGGCCGCCGACGCGCATCGACGTGCGCGCGGCGAGCGGATAGTCAAACGCGATGTCGCCGTCGAGCAGCGCGGCCAACGCGCCGCGTTGATCTGCGTTCGGAGCTTTGCCCTGCAGCGATGCTCGCGTGGTCACCGCGACGGCGCGACGCCGGCATCGGAAGCGGAGAGGCCGGCTGCAAGTTCGTGCGCGACCCCGCCGATGTCGCCCGCGCCGAGTGTCAAAACGAGATCGCCATTGCGCACCGAGCGCTGCAGATACGCGAGCACGTCGGCGCATTTCGGCAGATGCATGACCGGCTTGTCGCGATCGATCTCGCGCACGCACTCCACGATCATTTCCGCGCGCACGCCGGGCAACGGAACTTCGCCGGCTGCGTAGATGTCGCTGACGATCACGAGATCGGCGCCGGTCAGAGCGCGCGCAAAATCGCGGATGAGATACGCGGTCCGGCTGTAGCGGTGCGGCTGGAATGCCACGACGATGCGGCCCGGCCAGTAAGCGCGCGCCGCGGCGATCGTCTCTTGCACCGCAGTCGGGTGGTGAGCGTAGTCGTCCACGACCCGCACGTCTGGGCTCTCGTAAAGAACCTGGAAGCGCCGCGCCACACCGCGGAAGCGGCCGAGCGCCAGCGCGATCTTGTCGAACGGCACGTCGAATTCCAGGCCCACCGCAACGGCGCATAGCGCGTTGAAGACGTTGATCCTGCCGGGCACGCGCATGACCGCTTCGCCCAACTCGAAATCGCCAGTCTGAACAGAAAAGCGCGAACCGAAATCTGCCAACTGCGCGTCGGTCGCGCGTACGTCGGCGCTCACGTCGAAACCGACCGTGATGATCTTCGGATCGCCGTAGAGCTGCGGTTCCGCATGTAGACGGCGCAGAACTTCGGCCACAACGGTACAGTCGGCTGATGCGATGATGCGACCATCGGGCGGCACGCGCCGCGCGAACGCGAGAAACGTCTCGATGAGATGTTCGATGTCGCGATAGTAACCGAGATGATCGTTCTCGATGTTCGTGATGACGGCGCACCACGGCGTCAAGCGCAAGAACGACGCGTCGCTCTCATCGGCTTCGGCCACGACGACATCGCCGGAACCGAGGCGCGCATTTGCGCCAAGATCGTTGACTTCGCCGCCGATCAAAACGGTCGGTGCGAATCCGCCGGCGTCGAGCACCGCCGAGATCATCGAGGTGGTCGTCGTCTTGCCGTGCGTGCCGGAGACGGCCACGCCGCGCTTGTCGGCCATGATCTCCGCGAGCATCTCCGCGCGCTGCATCACCGGAATGCCGACGCGTTGCGCTGCGATGACCTCCGGATTGTCCGGCGGGATCGCAGAAGAGATCACGACCGCATCGGCGCCGGCGACGTTGTCGGAGCCGTGACCGAGCGTCACGTGCGCGCCGAGCGCTTTCAGTTTATCGAGCGTGGAGTTGGTCTTGAGGTCGGAGCCGGAGACGGAGATGCCCATCGCCAGCAACACACGGGCGACGGCGCTCATGCCGACGCCGCCGATGCCTACGAAATGTACGTGCCGGTAATCTTTCATCCGCTCACTTTTGTTTGTTTCACCGGCTGCCTATGCCTCCCGTGAGTATGCGTTCGACCATGTGATGCAAGGCACGCGGCTGCGACAAACCTCGCGCGGCCGCCGCCATGATCTCGCGTTTGTCGTCGTCGAGCAGTTCGACGAGCGCCCAATAGAGCGCGTCGGAATCGAGCCGTTCGTCGGCGACGACCAGCGCAGCACCGCGCGAGACGAAGGCCGCCGCGTTCTTGGTCTGGTGGTCTTCGGCCGCGTGCGGGTACGGCACGAGGATCGAGGCGATGCCCGAGACTGCGATCTCCGCAAGCGTTGAAGCGCCCGCGCGCGAGACCACCGCATCGGCAGCGGCAAAGCCGAGCGCCATGTCGTCCAAGTACGGCAACAGGATGTAGCGGTTGTCGTTCGGCTCGGATCTGCGCTCCGCCGCCATCCATTCGAAGTCGCGCTTGCCTGCCACGTGCAGCACTTGCCAGTCCGGTGGGAGCCGGCGCCGAGCCGCCATTGCGCTTGTGGCCACGTTGATGCGGCGCGATCCCTGACTGCCGCCGAAGACCAGGAGCGTGTGGCGATCGGGGTCCAGGCCGAGTCGGCGGCGAGCGTCTTGCTTCGCGGGCGGCGCATAGAACTCGGGCCGGATCGGCGTGCCGATGCGCACGAACTTTCCGGGAAAGTACGGACCGGTTTCCACGTACGTACCCCAGACTTCGTCCGCGATGTTGGCCAGCGTGCGGTTCGCCAAGCCGGGCATGGCGTTGGGTTCGACGATTGCAATTTTGACTTTGGGCAGCCTTCGGGCGGTGCGCAACAGCGCCGTGGCCGTGACGACCGGAACGCTCGCGTATCCGCCGGTCGCAACCACGACATCCGGTTTGAAACGCGCCACGATCGGCAGCGCCTGCATGACGCCGACCGAATTTGCGGCCAGACCGCCCGCCGCTGCGATCAGCGAAGAGCGCGAGATCGGTCCGCTCGCGACGCGCGCGGTGGCGATCCGCGTTTCGGCTAGCACGCCGGCGTCAAGTTCGGCGTGGCTTGAGACGAGCAGGATCGACGGCGCGCCTTCGCGCGGTCCGAGGTTGAGGTGCAGCTCGATCTGCGGTATGGTCTCGCCGGGTTTGCACCGGCCGGGGTCAGCGGGCGCGCCGGAGAGCGCTCTGGCGAGTGACAACGCGGGGTACAGATGACCGCCGGTGCCGCCTCCCGCGAGCAAAATACGCATCGTCGTCCTCTCGCGCTCGAGTGTCGGCGGCCAATGCCGCCCGCGACCGACCGCGCGAAACGCCGGCGATGATGCCGACGCCGAACAGACTGATGAAGAGCGATGTGCCGCCGTAAGAGATGAACGGCAGCGGCACGCCGGTGACGGGCCAGGTCGAGGTGACGACGCCGATGTTGACGAGCGCTTGCAGCACGATCGACGCGGTGATACCGATGGCGAGATAGTAACCGAAACGATCGTCCGACTTCATCGCGATCCGCACACCGCGATACGCAAGCGCGAGGAAGAGCGCGAGCACGATCGCCGCACCGATGAAGCCCAGCTCTTCGCCGATGATCGCGTAGATGAAGTCGGTATATTGTTCGGGCAAGTAGCCGAACTTCTGACGGCTCTCGCCCAGCCCGAGCCCGTGCCAGCCGCCCGATCCCAGCGCGAGCAGCGACTGGATGATGTGATAGCCCGTGCCTTGCGGGTCGTTCCACGGATGCAAGAACGCGGTGAAGCGGTCGCGTCTGTATGGACTTGAGTAGACGAAGAGCAGCAGCGTGGGAATGCCGACGGCCATCATGGTCAAGAGATGTGTGATCTTCGCGCCGGCGACGTAGAGCATCACGGTGGCGGTGATGACGAAGAGCGATGCGGTTCCGAAGTCCGGCTCGCGGATCACGAGACCGAAGCAGATCCCAACGCAGATCAGCGCCGGAAAACCCGCGCGGTTGAACGAGAGCGCGCCATCCTCGCGATCGGCGAATATCTTCGCGAGCATGATCACGACGGCAAGCTTTGCGAACTCGGACGGCTCGAACGAGAACGACTTGAACGCGAACCAACGTTGCGCGCCGCCCTCCATGGCGCCGATGCCGGGAACGAGCACGAGCGCGAGTAACGCGACGGCGATACCGAACAACCATGGCGCGGCTTTGCGCAGACTGCCGTAATCCATTTTCATCCCGACCCACGCGGCCGCGCCGCCGAGCGCGAGCCAGAGAAGGTCGCGCTTGAGGAAGTAGGCCGGGTCGTGGAAGTCCGTCATGCCTTCGACCGACGATGCCGAGAAGACCATGACTGCGCCGGTCGCGACGAGCGCGCCGACGACTGCGAGCAGGAGAGGATCTGCCGGCCGACGCTGCATCATCCGGCGTGCACTCCGTTGCCTTCGACTCTTGCTTTTACGGCGGCTGCGAATTTTTCGCCGCGCTGTTCGGCGCTGTCGAACATGTCGAAGGAAGCGCAACCGGGTGAGAGCAGCACGACGTCGCCGGATTTTGCGAGTCCGAATGCCGCTTCCACTGCCTCATCCATGGATTTTGCGTAGGCCACGAGCGGGCCGCGCAGCGCGCGCCCGATCAACTGCGCCGATTCGCCGATGAGCACGGCGGCTTTGACGCGTTTGGATATCGCGCTGCACATCGTGCCGAATTCGGTGTTCTTCGGTTTGCCGCCGGCAATGAGGACGATCGGCTCCGTGAACGCTTCGAGCGCTTTCACGACCGCGTCGGGATTTGTGGCCTTGCTGTCGTCGATCCAGGAGATGCCGTCTGCGTTTGCGATCGGTTGCAGCCGGTGCGGTAAAGGAAGAAACGAGCGCAGGCCATCGCGGACCGCCTTGACGCTCGCTCCCGCGGCGAGCGCCGCAAGCGATGCCGCAAGCGCATTCTCCACGTTGTGCGCGCCGCGCAAATGCAGTTCGTTTGCCGCTACGAGTTCGCCATCGGGCCGCACGCCATCGCCGCGCCAGTGCAACACGCCATCGCGGTAGAACGCGTCGGCACCCTTCTGACCGGAGAGCGAGAACCAGAGCCTCTTGCACGGAATCGTCCGCACTCCGGCGCGCAGCCGCGCACCGGTCTCGTCGTCCATGTTGCCGACGAAGACGTCGCCGTCGCCCTGATTTGCGAAAATGCGATACTTGGCTTCGCCGTATTCTTCCATGGACGGATAGCGATCGAGATGATCGGGCGATAAATTGAGCAGCACGCTGATGCGCGGTCGGAATTCGCGGATGGATTCGAGTTGGAAGCTCGAGACTTCCGCGACAACCCAATCGTCGTGACCCGCCGCGACGGTTTTCTTGATCAGCGGATCGCCGATGTTGCCGCCCACGTGCACTTTGCGTCCGTCGGCGCGGAGCAGATGGCCGATGAGCGCGGTCGTGGTTGACTTGCCCTTGCTGCCGGTGACCGCGATGATCGGTGCATCGCAGAGGCGGTACGCGACTTCGATTTCCGAGTAGACCGGCACGCCGGCTCGTGAAATCGCGAGAACGGCAGGGTGGTTGAGCGGCACGCCGGGCGAAAGCACGGCCCCAGTGGCGGCGCCGATTGCCTTGGCGAGCTCGCCCGAGGCGAGCAAAGGCACGCCCAGCTTGGCCAGGATGTCGCGCTCTTTATTCAGCTTCTCCGGCGGTTTGTCGTCGAATGCCACCACGGAAGCGCCGCGGGCACGCAGGACCTCGGCCGTGGCCAAACCGCTGCGGCCGACTCCGATGACGATGACGGAATCCGTTGCGTCGAACATGCTCGAACGTGTGTTCGTCACGGGCCGCCCGCGACCCTCATATTCGAAAAGTAGAGAATGGCGCAAAATATCACGGTGGCAAGCCATGACACCAGCGCAAAGGTCCGCGTGATCTGCTGCTCACTCCACCCCGAAAGCTCGAAGTGATGATGCAGCGGGCTCATTTTGAAAACGCGCTTGCCCGTGAGTTTGAACGAGACTACTTGGATAATGACGGAGAGCGCTTCGGCGACGAAGACGATGCCTAGCAAAGGCAGCAAGAGCAATAGGTGAGTTTGGAGAGCGAGAAATGCGAGGAGTGCTCCGATCATCAGTGACCCGGTGTCACCCATAAATATCTTGGCCGGGTGCCTATTAAAGAAGAAGAAAACAAGGATCGCCCCGGCGACCGCAATTCCGATCCCGTTGAAGTCTATGATCGATAGCGCGATCAGTGGAGGCAACGCGACCGAACTTGCAAGTCCGTCAACTCCGTCGGTGAGATTCACGGCGTTAGCACATCCGACGAACGCAGCGATAGTCAGAATGAAGTACCACGCGGTCGGCAGATGAACTGAGTGCCCAAACCACCACTGATTGGCGCCTTGCAACAAGGCGCCAACACAATCGGTAACGCCGCTTTCGCGGAACTTGACTGCCAGGAACACGGCGATGATCGTCAGGAGCAGAATTTTAGTGCGCGCTCGCAGACCCAGCGGTGTCCGGCGTCTTACTTTCAGGTAGTCGTCAACAAACCCGATAAACGCCGTTGCGACTACGACCTCGAGCGTCGAAGTGCCGAAATAGCCGCGGTTAACGGAGGCTATGTAGGCGGATGCCGCAATTGCGGCGACGACGAAGGCCACGCCGCCCATCGTGGGCGTACCCTGTTTTGCAAGATGCGCCGCAGGACCAAGTCCATATACTTGTTGGCCTAGCGCTGCCGCTCGCTGCGCGTTTATCAACGCCGGTATCACTGCAAGAGCGACGAGCGATCCGACCATGGCCAGCCAAACGAATGAAGGCCAGAACGTCGGGGAGTTCTGCGAGTAGTAGATGCCCCACAATTCGTAGTGGGATGCGAACTGATCCGCGTTGCACATCAGGAGCGCACCCTAAACGGGCTTTGCGGCGGCGAGCCGGATTGCGGTCGATACTTGAGCACGACGATCGGCGTCTGCTGATCGCTGTTGCCGTGCGGATTTTCACGCAAGCACGCCATGACCGCGTCGAGATTCACGCCCGCACTTGCCCCGAGGACATTCACTTTCGCCAGGTCGTTGACGTCGACGATGACGACTAGCGCACCACATGCGTTCGCGATCGCGACAGCCGCTTCGCCAGGCCGCTCCGGACCAAAGACGATGTGCCGCTCATACGGCGGCATCGTGCCGGTGTAGCCATCGATCTCGGCGACGGCCGACCCGAGAATGCGATAGAAGTCTCCGTGACGGCCGACGAGTTTTCCGGCGGCCGAAGCGGCGGATGCATACAGCACTTTCCATGCGCCAACGTTGTCCATCACCAGCTGCATGGATTCGGGTTGATTGACGGTTGCGTACGGGCCGGCGCGTTCGGCGAGCAGTCGCGCGAGCAGCGTCGGCCGCACGAATTCCGCGGCGACAGATCGGCCTTGAGCGATCGCGACGGCTGTCTCTGAAACGCAGACGACGTCTTCTGCAGAAGCGATGCCATGAACGCATTGCGCGATAAGCGCAGGCAGGTCGTCGCCCTTGCGCACGAGCGGCGTGCGCACGGGGATGGCGACGATGCGCGGCGGAAGTCCCGGCGGCGCGACGACAAACGTGCGACGATTCATGACGCGCGCTTCTCGCCGGCCAGCAGCGCCTGCAGTATCTCCTCCATCCGTTGTACGCGCGAACCTTTGAGCAGCACTGCATCGCCCGAGCGAAGCGTGTTCGCGAGAACAGCGGCGATCTCCGAATTGGACTCGTACTGCCTAACTGACGCCTCAGGCATGCCCGCTTTGCGCGCGCCCTCGATCAGCGCGCGCGCGTATGGCCCGCCGCAGTACAGTGCGTCCAAGGAAGCGCGTGCTGCCGCGGCGCCGGTCGCGCGATGCATCGCTTCGACTTCCGGACCGAGTTCTGCCATGCTGCCGAGAACGGCAAAGCGACGCTGCGCCGGAATGTCTGCGAACGCGAGCAACGCATGCGCAACAGATGTCGGGTTCGCGTTGTAGGCATCGTACACACATGTCGCGCCGGACGGCAGCGCGTGCAATTCGAAGCGTCCTTCGGGAAGATGCAGCGCGCCAAAGCCGGCTGCCGCAGCTTCGAACGAGACGCCGCACATGATCGCCGCGCCCGCGGCGAGCAGCGCGTCGCGAAGATGATGCTCGCCCGCGAGATGCCACTCGACCCACGCGTGCAGTGCGCCGTACGTAACTTCGACATGACCATCTTTCGGCTGACTGGCTTCCAGCGTGCGACCGGCCACCGCGTGATCGCCCGCCAGACGGATCCAGAGCGCATCCTTATCGATGCCTTCTTCGGCGGCGAGCATGCGCGACCACTCGTCGCCCGCATTGCAGACGGCGCGAGCGTCGCCCGCGAATAGCGCGAATTTCGTGCGCGCGAGATCTTCTCGGTCTTCGAAATATTCGAGATGCGCTTCGCCGACATTTGTCAACACGCCGACATCCGGAGCTGCGATCTCCACCAATTGCGCGATTTCGCCGGGATGGCGCGCGCCCATCTCCACGATCGCCACATCGACGTCGTCGCCAAGTAGATAGCAGATCTTCGCCACGCCGAGCTCGTTGTTCTCGTTCTGCGGCGTGGCGAGCGTGTGGAAACGCAGACCGACCAGTTGTGTCGCCATGGCTTTCGTCGTGGTCTTGCCATTGCTGCCGGTGATGCCGACGACTTGCGCGTCGGACGCGCGCCGCGCGGCCGCGGCGCCGGCGATGTATGCAGCTTTTGCGTCCGTAACCAACATGTATGGAACTGGGCTCGGATCAGGCACGGCGGCGGTATCATCGAGGACGAGTGCACGGCAGCCGCGCGCAAGCGCCGCCTTTGCAAACGCATTGCCGTCGAACGATGGACCGCGCAGCGCGACGAAGACTTCGCCGAGCGCGATCGTGCGCGAGTCGGTGCTTGGACGAAACGGCGCACCGAGATCGGTCTCGGGCCCGCGCCACGTCGAACGCGCCGCCTTGGCGAAATCCGCGAGCGAAAGCGTGCTCACCGGCCGTGCCTATCGAGCGCTTCGCGCGCGACTGCGGCGTCGGAGAACGGCAGGACCTGATCGCCGATCAACTGATACGGCTCGTGGCCTTTGCCGGCGATGATCACCGCATCGCCGTCGCGGGCCGATTCGATCGCGCGGTCGATCGCCGCGGCACGATTGGCGATCACGTCGAACTCGCCGCCGCGGCCATCGCGCATACCGGCTACGATCGCCTCTCGGATCAAAGACGGATCCTCGCTGCGCGGATTGTCGTCGGTCACGATGACGCGATCTGCCAATTCGCGAGCGATAGCACCCATGAGCGGCCGCTTCGCCGCATCGCGGTCGCCGCCGCAGCCGAAAACGCAGATGAGCCTACCTGTTGTGAGCGCGCGTGCAGCCGTCAACACGTTGCGCAATGCGTCGGGTGTGTGAGCGTAGTCCACGTACACGCCGAGATCGCGCGCTGCTACGCGCGACATGCGCCCCGGCACATCCGTCACAGCCTCGATGCCGTCGGCGATGGCTTCGACGTCGACATCCAAAGCGCACGCGGCGGCGATCGCCGCAAGCGCATTGGCGACGTTGAACGGACCCGGCAGACTAACGGAAAACGGCGCCGGCCGCAAGGCGGGCACCGAAAACGTCGAGCCGTCGCGCTCGATAACGACGTCCGTCGCGGTCAGTACCGCATCGGTATTGTTCACGGCATAGGTCAGCGTCCGGCCGCTCGTCATCGCGAGCCGGCGGCCTTCGGGATCGTCGAGGTTGATGACGCGCACACCAGGACTTTTTCGGCCGCCGCGAGTCACGTCCTCGAAGAGCCGCGCTTTTGCCGCACGATACGCATCAAATGTCTTGTGAAAGTCAAGATGATCTTGCGTGATATTGGTCAGGACGGCGACATCGAAATCCACATCGTCCACGCGATGCTGCACGAGCGCGTGACTCGAAACTTCCATGATCGCGCCGCGCGCGCCGGCGTCGCGAAACGCGGCGAGCAATCGCTGCAGTTCGTGTGCGAAGGGCGTCGTATTTGGCAACGGCGATTCGAACGCACCGATGAGCCGAGCGCCGAGCGTGCCGATGAGGCCGAACGGTGTGCCCGCTGCAGCCATGATCGCTTCGAGAAATCGCGTCGTCGTGGTTTTGCCGTTCGTGCCGGTGACGCCGACGACGGTGAGGTCGTCCGATGGATGCCCATACAATTCGGCTGCAGCAACGGAGAGCGCGCGCAGCGTGTCCGGAACGAATGCGAGCGGGATATCCGAAGCGACGGCGATGGCGGGCCGACTTGCGTCGGCCCCTTCAGAAAATGCGATAGCGGGCCGACTAGCGTCGGCCCCTTCAGGCTGGTTGGCCCCTTCAGATATGTCAGCGTGATCAGACATCGCGAGAACGGCGCTGGCGCCGGCGGCGACGGCTTGCGCGGCGTGCGCATGTCCATCGTCGTGCGCGCCTTGCAAACAGACGAACAGCGCACCTGATTCGATGCGCCGGGAGTCGACGGAGATCGAGGAGATAGGTATCTCGGCATTGCCGCGGATCCGGACGCCGCTCACTCCGGACAGCAGTTGCCGCAACGGCACCGGCATCACCGGAGCCATTTACTGCTGCCTTCCGTCGTTCCCTAGCAGGCCGGGTGCGCCGACCGCCTGACCGCCCGCGCGCATGGGATCTGTGATGGTGCCGAGGTCGCCGCGCGGCACGACGCTCTCGCGCCAGAAAACGCGGCCGGCCAATTCGCGAAACGCCGGAAGCGCGACGACGCTTCCATAGTATGCGCCTTGCGGCCGGTCAAGTTTCACGAAGATGACATACTCCGGCTTGTCGGCCGGGATGATGCCGGCGAACGAGGCCGTGTACGCGCCCGGCACGTACGAGCCGTTGATCACCATCTGTGCAGTGCCGGTCTTGCCGGCGAGTTCAAATCCGGACATCTGCGCGGCTGTGGCGGTGCCGCGCCGAACCACGTCGCGCAAGATCGTCATCAGCGCGGCCGAAGTCTCCGGCTTGATCACGCGGCGGATCACCTGCGGCGCAAACGACTTCACAATTCTGCCATCGGGTCCCACGATCGCGTGCACGATAAGCGGCTTCATCAGCACGCCGCCGTTTGCGATCGCGGCATACGCCGCCGTCATCTGCAGCGCCGTCACAGAGACGCCTTGGCCGAAGCCTATCGTGGCAAGCCGGGATCCGTACCAGTCGTCCGGCGAACCGAGGATGCCGCCGCTCTCGCCCGGCAGATCGACTCCCGTCGGATCGTCCAAGCCGAATTTTTGGATGTACGAGTACATCGTCTGCGACCCGACGCGCATCGCGATTTGCGCCGCGCCGACATTGTGCGAGAACGTCACGATGTCGTCGATCGTCTCGTAGCGGTGACCCGATGCGGTCATGCCGTCATCGGCGTTGTGGATGATGCGGTTGCCGACTTCGATCTGATCGCGCGCCGGGAACGTGTCATCCACCGTCATCTTGCCGCTGTCGAGCGCGGCTGCTGCGGTGATCGCCTTGAAAGTTGAACCGGGTTCGAACGGATCGGTGATCGCGCGATCGCGCCATGTCGACGGCGGCGAGTTCGCAAACTTGTTCGGATCGAAATTCGGGTAGTTGGCGAGTGCGAGAATTTCGCCCGTCTGGGCGCGCATAATGATGACCGAACCGTCGGCTGCATGATAGCGCTCGGCGGTCGCACGCAAGATCTCTTCGGCTTCGTATTCGAGCATGCGGTCGATGGTGAGAACGACCGTGTCTCCGACGACCGCCGGTTGGACGACGCGCGCGCCAAACGGGATCGGCCGGCCGGAATTGTCGGTCGCCTCGACAACTTGGCCCGTCTTGCCTTCGAGCACGTCGTTGAACGCGACCTCGACGCCCGCCAGTCCTTGGCTGTCCACGCCGGTGAAGCCGACGAGCGTGCTGCCCACGCGGCCTTGCGGTTCGACGCGCAATCCAAGCGCTTCGTCCGAACGCCCTATCCCGGGCAGCCCTAACCGGTCCACGCGATCGGCGATCGGCTGCGTCACGTTGCGCGCGATGTAGACGTAAGACGCGTTCTCGTGCAGCACCGACTCGATGTCGGCTACGGAATAGCCGAGCAGCGGCGCAAGCATCCTCGCGGCGTGAATGGGGTTTCTGACCTGACCCGGCTGCGCGTAGATGGCGCTTGCCGGAAGACTCGTCGCAAATGCAACGCCGAAACGATCGACGACGTCGCCGCGGCGACCGCTGATGGGAAATGTTGAACGTTGCTCGTCGCCTGCATCGGCGGCGAGCGCGGCGCTCTCGCTGATCTGAACCTTATAAAGGCGCGCGCCGAGCAGCCCGGCTACGATGAGGATGAGCCAGAAGAGAACGCTCGCGCGCACGCGCAGTCGGCGGCGCTCTTTTTCCTTCACCTGACGTGCAAGAGGCGCGCCACGAAGGCGAGCGCCGTATTCTGCGGCTCCGGTTTCGGCGCACCCGGCATCATGAGTACGGAGACGGACCTGGGCACAGTCATGTGCAGTTTGGCCGCTGCCGCTTCGAGCCGGCCGAGGCTCTCGAGCTGACCGACCTGCGCGCGCAACTCGTTGTTGGTGAGCATGAGTTTGGCTTCTTGCGCGCGGTCGGTCGACAATCTGTACGTCTGCGCGGCGAGCTGCGCCGTCAATCCGACGTATGCGATGATCAGCGCGAGCGGCACTCCGACGAGCACGCCCATGCGCAGTGTCGACGGCACGGCGCGGTTAGCGCTGCGGCGCGCTCTCCGGCGCGGTGCAGGTGCTGCAGACTTTTCCGCCGGCTGCGCGTATGCCCGAGCCGTCATGCTCATGTCGATTGCGCCTCCTGCGCATCGCCGATCATGCTCACACCGCGCAACTTTGCGCTGCGCGATCGCGGATTCTCGGCGAGCTCCGCTGTGCCGGGGCTAAGGGGTTTACGCGTCAACAGCTCGCAGCGGCCGGCTTTGTGCCACGCGCGGAACGTCGACTTCACGATGCGATCTTCGCCCGAATGAAAACTGATGACGGCGATGCGGCCGCCCGCGCGTACGCGTTTTCCGGCCGCGTCGAGACTGCGCTCAAGATTTCCAAGCTCGTCGTTGACGGCGATGCGCAACGCCTGAAAGGTTCGCGTCGCCGGATGCATGCGGCGCCGCGCGTGGGCGGCGTCTCGCGGTTGCGCGGAGAGGATGGCGGCGACGAGATCGGAGGTCGTGCGTAGCGGTGAACGCTCGCGCCGGCGCACGACTTGGCGCGCGATGCGCCGCGCGTGGCGTTCGTCGCCGTATTGAAAGATGAGATCGGCGAGTTCCGGCTCGGGCGTCGTGTTGAGGATCTGCGCAGCGGTCGCGCCGTCCGATGCGCTGTCGAGACGCATATCGAGCGGCTCGGTGCCGGAAAAGGAAAATCCGCGGCCTTCATCAGCCAACTGCATCGAGGAGAGACCGAGATCGTACACTATACCGTCCGCTTGCCGTACTGCCCGCTCGTCGAGGACGTCGCCGAGCCGGCCGAAGTTCGCATGCACCGCATCCAGGCGCCCTGGATATAGCTTTTCGAGTTCTCTCGCTCGCTCGACCGCCGCCGGATCGGCATCGAGCGCAATCACGCGACACGTGCGCGATCGCTGTAGAAGCGCTTCTGTGTGCCCGCCGCCGCCGAACGTGGCGTCGACGAACACTGGTCGCCGGCTTTCTCCGGCCGGCAGCAGCATCGCCATGCTCTCTTCGAGCATGACGGATGCGTGATCAGTAGAGGCCAAGCTCCGTCATCAACTTGGCCATGCCGTCCGGCGGTTTGCTCGCCGCCTTCCAGCCCTCAGCCGGCCAAAGCTCGATCCGCGTCAAGGCGCCGACCAGAATCACATCGCGTTCCACCTTGCCGTACTCGCGCAACGCGGCGGGCACGATCAGGCGGCCTTGCGAGTCGAGCGACACTTCCTCGGTATGAGCGAAGAGATGCCGCACGAAACTCCGATACTGGTCGTCTTTGCGCGCAGCGGCCTCGAGCTTCGCGCAGAACTCAGACCAAGCAGACTCCGGATACATGGCAAGACATGGTTCTGGCGGCGCGATCGTCAACACGAAATGATCGCCGAGCCGGGCCCGGAAACGCGCCGGAATGGTCAAGCGACCCTTGTCGTCGAGGGTATGCTCGAACCGCCCCGTGAATTTCGGGAGTCCGCTCATGGATGCGCCACCAAGCCCCACATCGAGCCATTTTTTACCACTATACTCCATATATCGGCTAGATGGCAAGCGAAAAGAGGGACAGCACGCCTGTTCGATGCGCTTCTAATGAAGGCTGGTTTAGCTGAAGGGGGCCGACGCTAGTCGGCCCAGGGTGCGCGACCGAAAAAGGAGGGCCGACATAAAGTCGGCCCCTTCAGGGCGGGTTCGCCACGTTGGGCCGACGTGAAGTCGGCCCCTTCATCACGAGGCGGTGACGGTCACCGCCGCGCGAGTGGTCTTGGCGCTCACGTGGACGCTTGCGGTGGAGCCTTGGGTCGTGACGCTCATCGTCCACGCTCCGCCGGCTCCGGCCAGCGGCACCATCTGCAGCTCGATCCGCCGCGAGGCGCCCGGCGCCAACGTGACCGCGCTCTTGAACGGGTCGCAGACCTTCTCGTAGCAGAATGAGAGCAGCCAGTGCGCCGGCAGGCCAAGCGCCGCCAGATGCACCGTGCGCGACTCGGCCGACGGATTGCGGATCGTGACGTAGAGCTTGGCGGGCACGGTGGCTGTGGACGTCGTGCTCGAGCTGCCGCTCACCGCCATGCGCCACGGCACCGGATTCAGCGCGACGTACTGTTCTTCGGCCTGCTGTGCGACGATCGTGCCGGGTGCCGTGGTCGTCGCATCTTGCAACACGGCCCGCGCGGCGCTCACGTTCCCTGCGGCGAGATACGAGCGACCGGTCTTCAACCACACGCGGCCGAGTTCGTACGCCAGGCTTTTCTTCGTCGGATTCGCGGCGTACGCGGTGGCTGCGAGCGTCAGCGCTTTACTCTCCGCGGAAAGCGCGGCCGGATAATTCTTCGCACCCATGTTTGCCGAGGCAAGCGTGAGCCAGCTTTCCGGATCATCCGGCGCGATATTCGCCGCGGACTGCGCGTAGCCGATCGCTCGCGAGAACTGCTTCAATTCATAGGCCGGCAGATAGGCGTTTGCATAGCCGTCGGCGACATCCGGCGCCAATGAGATCTCGAGATCGAATTGCTGGAGCGCGTCCGCGAACCGCTCTTGATCGGTATACGCCAGGCCGCGAAGGTCCGCTGCCTGCGCCGAGTCTTTCTTTAGATTCGGATCGGGCGGATTTGTCGCGGCAGCGCGGCCCGCATAGGCGTCGGCAAGCGCAAGATTCAGCGCATCGCGCAGTTGCGTGCTCTTGAAGTAGTCGATGGTCGCGGAATCGTCGGCGTTTGAAAGCTTATCCAGCTTGTCGTTGGCGGTCTTGCCGGCTGCTATGGCGTCATCAAATTTTGCGCCCTGCACCGATGCGCTGACCATAGCGGTCGCCGACGCGGCGGTCGTGTAGAATGCGGTCGCGGTCTTCGAATCGGGCACAGCGTTGCCGGCGACGATCGCATTCAGCGCGAGCGTCATCGTGGGTGAGTCGAGTTGATCCACTTGTCTGTAGCGGATGACGCCGTTGCGGTCGAGCACGTAGGTCGTGGGAATCGCGCGCACGTCGTAGTTCTCTTCGATCTTCCCGTCGCCGTCGAGCGCCAGGCGATAGTGCACGCCATTGCTCTTCGCCCATACCGAGACGAGTTGCGCGCTCTCGCGATCGTCGACGCCGACGAAGATCACGCCCTGCGACCCATACCGCTTCTCGGCTGCGTTGAGATCCGGCGTCTCCGCGCGGCACGGAGGGCACCACGTCGCGAAGAAATTCACGACGACGACATGTCCGCGCAGCCCGGCGAGTTCGACGCTTCCGCCGCCGACGAGCGGCAACGAAAACGCGGGGGCCGAAACGCCGGGCGCCGGCGCCGAGGCCTTCGCGGGGCCGGAGAGCGCAGTCGCGGCGACACACGCGAATGCCAGCGCGGCGAGCGAGGTGCGATTGGTCGACATGAGACGAAACCTTCCTTAGACTAGGGTGCAGACGAGAGACAAGAGTGCAGAGGAGCGCCGAGTCGTTTGCTTTTTCATGGTGGAAGTGTTAGAGTCATTTTGCGGATGCCGCCACGTTCACCATGGCGCAGGCGCTGTTTTCTATTTTCGATTGGTGAAAACCCTGAGGATCTCGAGCATTGGCACTGCAGGATCGGACGATAAACTGTCGCGACTGCTCCACCGATTTCGTCTTCACCGTGGGCGAGCAGGAGTTCTACGCGCAAAAGGGCTTCGAGCACGAGCCCACACGCTGCCCGGCGTGCCGCCAGGCACGCAAGCGCGGCCGCAACGACGGAGCACAAGGGGCAGAACGCACGCTCTATGACGCCGTCTGCTCGCAGTGCGGAGCGGCTGCGCAAGTGCCGTTTTCGCCAAGGCCGGACAAGCCCGTCTATTGCGCGGACTGCTACAAGAAGGTCTCGCCCCGCCGCACTCGCGCTTGATATGACGTAGTTCCCGTCACGATTCCATTAGCCGGACGTGAGAACGGTACCGGCTCCGACGCACGTCCGCAGGCCGCCCTGGCCATGGCGAGAAACCCCTCTTTAGCCGATACGTATTCATAGGGTAGAAACTGCTAGGCGCGGGTGACGAAACACGCCTACTTCGAGGACGGCGGATGCATTTGAACGGGCGCGCGCTGCGCCGTGCGATCGTTGCGATAACTCTCGCTAGCGCCTCGTGCCTCGCGGGCTGCAGCGGTTATGGGCTGTTCCCCGATGGCGGCGGGCCGCACGCCATGCTCGGGCCTGCGCTTACACAACTCATCAATTCCGATGCCAAAGCCTATCGGCTCGAACCGGCGCTCGTCCGGGCGGTCATCGCGGTGGAATCCGGCGGTGATCCGTCCGCGGTTTCGGATGCCGGCGCGATGGGCCTCATGCAGCTCATGCCGGGCACCGCGCAGACGTACGGCGTGGCCGACGCGTTCGATCCGTCGGAGAATGTCGCGGGCGGTTGCGCGTACCTGCACGATCTCCTCGGGCGCTACCACGGTGATCTGACGCTCTCGCTTGCAGCGTATAATGCAGGGCCGGGCGCAGTGGACAAATATGGCGGCGTTCCACCGTACGCCGAAACGCAGAACTACGTTCGAAACGTAACCGAATTGTATCGAGAGGCTATCGGATCGTCGCGGGCGCTCCGGTAACTGCATAGGAAGTGGCCCGCGTGACTTCACGCTATCTCTCTCTCGCGCCATCTCGGTCCGAGATGCGCGCCCTTCGCAAACCGCTGGAAGTGGACGCCGCCGATCCGGGCGAGCGTCTGGATTGGCTCTCGGCAGGTCATGGCTACCGTTCGCCTGAGCAACCGCGGCGCGGATTAGATTTCCTCAGCCGGATCTCGATCCTCGATCGCTATCTCGTGGCGGAGATGCTCGGGCCTTTCTTCATCTCGCTTGCCGTCATCACGCTGCTGCTGCTCATCAATCAACTTTTCCTCGCGGCCGACTACGTCATCAACAAGGGTGCGCCGACGCTGCTCGTCATGCGCTACCTCGTGCTGCAGTTGCCCGCTTTGTTCTATCTCGCGTTTCCGTTCGCGAGCCTGTGCGCGGTGCTGCTCGGCTTCGGCAGGCTGGCCGGCGACAACGAAGTCACGGCGATGCGCACGAGCGGCATCAGCGTGCACCGTATCGCGTTGCCGTGCTACGTTCTCGGCCTCGCGCTCTCGCTCGCGTCGTTCGGCATCAACGAATCGCTTGCGCCGTACGCAGACCGCCGCGCCGAAGACACATTCCGGCAGATCATGTACCACTCGACCCAGCCGATCATCGAGCCGGATCAGTTCATCCGCACGCCGGACGGTCAGCACATGATCTACGTCGGCTCGATCGATTCGGGAACCGGCGTCATGCACAACGTCGTCATAGAAACGATCGGCACGAGCCCGAATCCGGATTCGATGCAGGCCGCGACCGGCAAGCAGGTCGACGGCAAGATCGTGCTGCAAGACGGCATCTATACGAAGTATGGTTCGGACGGGTTCGTCGCGTCGCAGAGCAAGTTCAAGTCGATGCAGTTTCCGCTCGGCGATCCGAGCGTGCTCTACGACGGCGCGTTCTCGCCGTTCGCGGAAAACTCGAACCAGCTGCGTACCGAGATCAAGAACCTCAAAGCCAGCGGTGAGGATACGCGCAACCAAGAGATGATCCTCGAGCAGAAATACGCGATGCCGATCGCGTGCTTGATAAGCATCCTCATCGCGCTGCCGCTGTCGACGATGTTCGGCCGCTACGGGCGCGGCGTCGGCGCGCTGATCGCGGTCGCGGCGGTGCTTCTGTACTATGCGGCGATGGCGATCGGCGGTGCGCTTGGCAAGAACGGGGCGATTCCGGTCTTCGTCGGGTCATGGCTGCCCAATGCGGTCATGGCTGGTGTGGGGGTCACGCTGCTCTTCAGAGATAGGCGCTGATGCGCGCCGCCCAGGCATAGGGTCGAATTCTTGACTCGTCGCCGCACGCTGCGCCGGATCGCGCACGGTGCCAGCAAGACTTTTGCGTTGGCGCTCTGCTTTGCGCTGGCGTTCCCGCCAATTCCGTCTATCGCCATCGGTCATGTAAATGTAGGGCGGACCTCAACGGTCCGGCCGCCGACCTTAAAGGTCGGCCCGATGTCAGGCCGACTAGCATCGGCCCCTTCAGACAATTCCCCGACGCCGGCCAGCTCGCCGACGCCGGCGGTGACAACATCGCCGTCGCCACTGCCGTCGCCGTCGGCATCGCCGATGGCCACGCCGTCTCCACCCCCACCTGTCTTTGCTACAACGGCTCCGAACAGCGATGAATATCCGACCACCGGCAACGCGCCGCAGTCGGGCCCGCAGCCGACGCAGACGTTTGCAGTCTCACCAAACGCGTCGCCGGGCGCGACTCCCTTGCCGCCCGACGTCGTTTTGATCACCGCGGATCGCGTGGTCGGCAGCGTCAAGAGCGACATGACCGCCGATGGCCACGTGCACCTCACGACGAATAGCGTCGACATCAGCGGCGATCAGGCCGTCTACACCGCCAGCGACAAGATCGTGCGCATGACCGGCCACGTGCACTTCGTCGGCGCCGACGGCGACACGGCAACCGCGTCGTCGCTGGCGTTCGACACCGTCAAGAGCACGATCGCGCTCTATGATGTCGCCGGCGAGACGGCGGCCGTCACGTTCCAAGGCGAGCCGATCCAAGGCTACGTCTATTTCAAAGGTAAGGAACTCGACGTCGCCGCGAACGGCAGCTCCGTGCTTCATCACGGCTGGGTCACGACGTGCTCGCTCGATCACGTCGCCTACCATATCTCGGGCAAAGAGATCGATATCCATCCCGGTGATCGGGTCGTCGCGCATAGCTCTGCGCTCTACCTCGGCAATTTTTTGGTCGCAGCACTTGGAATCGTCGTGTTGCCGCTGTCCGCGGTCGCGGCGCACCGGGAGTCGGTGATCGCGCCGCGCCTCGGCTACAACACGACCGAGGGCGTGTTCGCACGGACGTACATCAGTTTTTATCGCAGTCCGTACTACTACGGCACGTATCACGTCGACTATTTCCAGAAAGTCGGCATCGGTCTCGGTATGGACGTCTACTTCGCCCGACAAGACGGCAAAGGCAGCGGCTACGCGAGTTTCTACACGCTGCAGAACAATGCGACGCAACGCAATCTGACCGGACAGAAGTCGTCGGAGCAGGTCACCCTCAACGTCGACCAGATTCTCGGGCATCACGTCAGCGGAGCGCTGCAGTTGAGCTACAGCGGACAGAGCGTGGTGGCGTCGAGTATCCCGTCCACGACGACTGCCGGCATCAACCTGACGCACGCCGGAGCGAGAAGCACGACGTCGTATGTCGGCAACGTCTCGACCACGGGATCTTCGAGCAGCCTTGGCGCGAGCGTGAACCACATCATCAACTTCACGCCCACGTTCAGCCAAGCGATCGGCCTGCAGTTCCAAGGCAACACGAACCCGGGCTCGTACTCGCGCCAGGTCAACTTCACGGCCGACACGCATTTCACGGCACCGCTGTTCGACGGCGATCTCGTGATCGATACGTCGCACGGTGAACAGATAACCAATCCGCAGCCGGCCCCGACCGCCGGCGCGACGCCAGTCCCCGGCACGGTCGCGGACACGCAAGGATTTCAGAAAGTGCCGGAGCTGACGCTCCGCTCGCGGCCGTTCCAGATCTCTTCGCTGCGGCTGCCGTTGACCGTCACCGTGACCGACGGCATCTACAACGATCAGTTCGACTACCGGCCCACGGGGATCAAGACGTCGAGGCTGGACATCACGTCGCAGATCGGCAGCGCCTTTTTCCCGATCGGCCAGAATTCCGACGTCACTGCGACCGGCACGATCCGCCAGGATATGTACGGCACCGGCGACTTGCTCGGCACGATCGGCGAATCGCTGGAATTGCGCACGCTTTTCGGCACGCACGCGGACAACACACTCTCGTACGACGAGATGAGCGTGCGCGGCTTTACGCCGATGCCGTCGTTCGATTCCGCGACCGGCCAAGACCAACTCGGCGAGGTGCTCAACGTCTACAGCGGAAGCACGTATCGCTTCAGCGCGTCCACGGACTACGACTTCCATCAAAAGCTGCTCAGCCCGGTCTCGTATCAGTTCTTGTGGCAACCCACTCCGGTCACGAGCGTGAGCCTTGGAACGACCTACGATCCGAACGGCGTGGCTGGTGTTCAGCGTCCGGGCTACGGGCCCACCAACATCTCACTCGCAACGCCCATCGGCAAGAACGACTACTTAGAATTCCAAGGCGACTACGACTTCAAACTGCACGGTCTGCAAAACCAGTCGTACTTCCTGACGCATACGGTCGAGAATTGCTATCAGATCCGCGTCGCGTATCGGCAGGCGTTGAAAGAAGTGGACTTCTCGCTGAACCTGCTCGCGTTCCCGAACCAGGCGGTGAACTTCGGCATCAACAACTCAGGGCCGATCGTCAACCAGAGCTTCGGACAGTGAGACCGATGCGGCGGATTCGCTCAGGCGGACGGCGATGGCGATGGAACCGGGGATTGGGATGGCGACGGAGATGGGCCAGGCAAGGGGTTCACGTCGATCTCGCCGCCATAGATCCCCAGATTCGGATCGGTGGGACCGCCGCCGGGCTTGTTCGCGCAGGCAAGGAACGTATACACTCTGCGGACGGAAAGGCTGATGTTCGGAATCGTGTCTTGCGAGTTCAGCCCGCACGACATCTGGTCTTGGGGAACGCCGTTGGTGTCGACGGTGAAGAACTGAACGTACACATTGTCCGGGGTGGGCGCCGGCGTGGGCGACGCGGACGAGCCGGGTATCGGCGTGGGCGATGGCCGCAAGTTCAGCGCGGTGATCGGAATCGTGATCTGCATCGCGTTACCGGAGCCGTTCGAGAAGCTGTTGTTCGGAAAGAAAAGATACGAGTTCGGCGGCACTTGGGTGATGGTCAACCACTTCACCGTGTTGGAGCCGCCGCCGGTGAACGCTTTGTACGCGTACAGGAATTGGTTCGCCGGCAACGTCGGATTGCAAAAGCCGTTGATGTTCTGTCCGGAGGGGCACGTGCCGTAGAACAATTCTTGATCCCAGTGGGCGTACGTCAGTCCTTGCGCCTCGGCGAACGTTGGATAGCCGGGCTGTTCGGGCGATCCGTACACGTTGTTCAGGCCTTGGTTGATGTTCAGGCCGATGATGTACGCGCCGCTGCCTGGAGTGATGCTGCCGTTGGTCAGGTCGACGTAGAACTTAAACGTGATGGATCCGACGGGTGGACCGGAAATGGTGGGCGGGAAGACCGGACCCCGGCCGCACGCAGCGATGGCCGTGACAGCGATAGCCAGCGCGGCCGCTGCGAAGCGCAAGTTACGAGTTATGCCCGTGGGTAGAGTCAATCCCGAATCCTTGCAGCCGGCGCTGAAGATCGTGATAGCGCTGCTCGCCCCGATCGCGCTTGCGCTAGCTTTTCCTAAAACGAATTGGTGGCTGTTTGCGTTCGTCGCGGCCGCGCCGATGTTCTGGCTGTGGTCCAGAGCGCCCTTGCTGTCCGCGTTCTGGTGGGGCTGGTTGTCCGGCGCGATCTACTTCGGCATCACGATGGACTGGGTTCCGAATTCGCTCGGCGACTTCATCGGCGCTTGGAAGCTTCTCGCGCTCGTGCTCATGGCCGCATGGCAAGGTTTCTCATTTGCCGCTGTCGCGGTGTTGGTCTCTCTCATCTGTCGCCGCGGTTATGGCGTGGCGGCGGTGTTCGCCGCACCCGCCGCCTGGCTGCTCGTCGACTTCGTGCGCACGCGCGGGTCGATGGGCGTGCCGTTCGGCTCGCTCGGGTTTGTTGGCGCGCACGTGTCGTGGCTGCTGCCGATCGCCGCGTACGCGGGCGTCTATGGTCTGACCGCTATTTTCGCGCTCGTCAATTCCGCCGTCGCCGGTCTTGTCTGGGGCACGGATACTGCAAAGCGCGTGTCCGCCGCCGTGCTCGGCGCCCTCGTCTTGCTCGTCGCACTCGGCGACGCCCAGCGTTCGCACGTCGTGCTGCCGGCGCCACATCTGCGCGTCGGCGTGGCGCAAGGCAACATCTCGCAGCGCGTCAAGTGGAGTCCTGAGATCTTTGCGCACACGCTCGAACTGTACACGTCGCTCACGCGCAAAGCCGCCGCCGGGGGCGCGCGCGTCGTCGTTTGGCCGGAGACGGTCGTCACCGCGTATCCATTGCAAGAGCCGTGGTTGCTGCACGATCTGCAGCAAGACGCGGCGTCCGCGGACGTCTCCATTCTCGCAGGCACGCTGGATAAGCTGACGCCGCGCGGCTATCACAACGCGGTTTTGGATCTGACACCGGCCGGCCGGCTGGGCGGCGTGTACGACAAGCACATCTTGGTGCCGTTCGCCGAATACTTGCCGTTCGATCGCGTGCTGCGGCATTTGCCGCTCATGAATCAAGCTTCGGATTTCTTTCCCGGTCCCGGGCCGCACTTGCTGACGGCCGGCGGCATGTCAGCCGGGTTGCTCGTCTGCTACGAGTCCGGCTTCGCGGCGTACACGCGCGCGACGGCCAACGCCGGCGCTTCCACGCTTGTCGTCGTCACCGACGACGCATGGTGGGGCGACACTGCCGGTCCGTATCAGCACTTCGACATGTCCGTGATCGACGCGGTGCAGACCGGCCGTTGGGTCGTGCGCTCGGCCGCGACAGGGATCTCGGGGATCATCGATCCTGATGGTCGCGTGGTAGCGCAGTTGCCGCTCGACGTCGCCGGCTCCATCGTAGCGCCGATCGGCGCGCCCGTTGAGACGCCGTACGATCGCTTCGGAGCGCTCTGGCTCGTACTGCTCGCTGCCGTCGCGTTGCTCGTCGGCCTCGTGCCTGCACGCGTGCAGGCGATGGGATGGCGCTCGGCGCGCGGCCCGGCATGAGCGCGCGCGCGGGCGGCTTTCGCCCGACCTGGCGAACGTGGTTGTACACCGCGATAGCGCTGGCGGCCGTGACCTACGTCTACCTTTTCGTGAGCGCGATTCTCGCGCCGCCGCTACCGCCGGAATCCGGCATCAATCAAGTCGCGATGCAATTGCTGCAAGTGCAGGGACAGCGAGGCACGAAACTCGGCTGGAAGTTCGGAGCGGATTCGGCGCAGACGTCCACGGACGGTGGTCAGACGACGTACATCGGCGTGCACAATGCCACGTACTACGAGAAGGGTAAGCCCGCGTATCGGTTGAGCGCGAACTCGGTCACGCTCGACACGCGCTCGCAGAACTACTCGGCCACCGGCGATGTGCACGTCTGGGCGCTCTCAGGAGCGCAGCCGCGCGACATCCGCGCGGACAATGTGAACTGGAGCCAGCCGCTGCAGACATTGACGTGTCCGGGCAGCGTCGACATACTGTATAAGAAATCGCACTTCGTGGGCAACGACGTGAGCGTAGATTTTCACGACGGCTCGATCCGCACGGGATTATCGACGGTCAAAGTCCACCCCTAAACCGAAATTGGCAAAGAGGTAGCGCCATGTCGCTTGAAATCTGGAGCACCATCGCGTCCATCGGCACTTTTGTCGTGATCGCGGCAACGGCGGTCGCGGCGCTCTTGCAATTGCGCCACATGCGGTCGAGCAACCAGATCGCAGCCATTACCGCGATGAGCGAGACAATGGCATCCGATGAGTTCCTGCGGGCCTATCATTTTGTGACCGAAGAAGTGCCGAAGCTCCTTGCGGACCCGGCTGGCAGGAGCAAGTTAGGGGCCAAAGTTTGGTCGCCCGAAATAGAGCCCGTTAGGGTCGTGGGAAACTTCTTTGAGAGGATGGGTGTCTTTGTAAAACTACGCATCATCGATCGCTCTGTCGTCTGCGATCTATTTGATGGGGTGGTGTTCAAAGCGTGGAAGCAGCTCGAACCCGTGGTCCTGATCCGGCGCAAGGTTAGCTCGCCCGGCACGTGGACGAGTTTCGAATACTTGGCGGTCCTCTCCGAACGGTCGCTACTCGCGAACTCGGACGGCTACTATCCCCCCGGGGTGCGCCGGATGAAGTGCGATGAAAAGTCGATCGCAACGGCCGAAGCTTTCGAGAGAGATCGGGCGGACATCCCGCAACCATAGGACCTACGCCTGGGCGAATCGCTTCGGTATCAAGAGTTGCTGAGAAATCTTCCGGAACGATGCTTGCCCTAGTACAAATCGGTCAGACCTTCGCGAGTTGTTTTTTTAGCCAGTCGATCGCGGCGACGGGTGTGGGGTCCTCGCCGTATGCAAGCGCGAGATAGCACGACGCGAAATCGCCGACGTAGACGAGCGAGAACATGCGCGCGAGCGCGCTCTTCCCTTTCGCCCACACCTCATCGATGTGCACGTGCCGTTCGGCTAGCAATTCCTTGGTGAGTTCGACGCGTCGAACGATGTGCGACGGCTCGGTTGAGTCGCGCAGCAGGGTAACCGTCAGTTGTTTCTCGATCTCGGCCTGGCCGTGCGTGCCGCTCCAGCCCACGGTCTCATTGTGATTGAGTTCAGGGAAGACGTTTGCAACGGCGAGCGCTTTGGCGTTCTCCGAGATCTGCGTCTTCCAGCGGTAGGCGACGACCCCGCGCTCGGCCTGCGAGCCGTAGATGAACGGGATCTTGCCGAGCCACCCGTTGGCTAGACCCTTCGCGAGGTTGCTCTCGACCGGAACGTCGGGACCGCATTCAGTGCGAACCGTTCCCAGCACCGTAACGGCTTCGTCGATATCGCTCAGCACGGCATCCGGAAGCAGACCGATGCGCGCAAAGGCCACCACCAGCGGCACGAACGAGTAGCCGACTGCCGCTCGCGGCTGCAGCCCCGTTACAGGCAACGTGATGGACGGCACGCTATCGGCCTCGGCGAGCGCATCGAGTTTGCCGCCGGTCGTCGCCGCAAGGATCGAGGCGCCGGCCTTGCGCGCTTGCGCATACGCGCTCAACGTCTCTTCGGTATTGCCGGAGTTGCTGGACGCGACGACGAGCGTCTCGGAACCGACAAATCCCGGAAGTCCGTAGTCGCGGACGACGACCACCGGACATTTGAGGATCGGTTCGAATACCGCGCGCAGAAGATCGCCGCCGATCGCAGAGCCGCCGAGTCCGGCGACGACGACCGAACTGAAGCGCTTGCCTTTGAGTGCGCCGAGGTCCGCTGCAAGTGCGACGCGTTTTGCTTGCTCGAACTGTTCGGGCAAGCCCAAAATCGCGCCGATCATATCATGCGGATCATGCGCTTTAAGGTGCGCATGATCCGTGAGGGTGTGCGGCGTCATGTAAGGTCAGGACCCCCTAGCGTTCGGCGCGCTTCGCCTCTTCAATAAGGCGTTTGACTTTCTGACCGCCCTTGTGGCCGATCTCTTCATAAAAACCTTGGCCGTACTTGTCCTTGACCGCGTTACCGCCCTTTTGACCGATGTTCTCGTAAAATTCCGGGCCGTGCCGTTCTTTTGTCTTCTCGCCGCCCTTGCGGCCGATCTCTTCGTAAAACGTTGGACCGTACTTATCGCGGACCGCGTCGCCGCCTTTCTTCCCTGCCTCGCGGACCGTCATGTCCCCATTGATCTCTCGTGTTTTTTGGATCATGCTCACGATTAACCCCATGATCTGCGGCGAACGTGCAAAGCGGCACCCGGGCACCACCCAAGCGCTGCCGGGGGTCTTTTACCCGGTTGTTCGCATGCTAAACAACATTGCGAACTGCCCCGCAAGGCGGCACGCTTGCGAGATGTGAAAGTCTGAATCGTGCTCGACGTCGTCTTCGAACAAGCGCTCGTCCTTGATGGTACGGGTGGCCCTGGCTTCACCACGGACATTGCGCTCGTCGGCGACCGTATCGCGCGTATCGGCGATTGCGCGGGCCGCGAGACCGAAGAACGGATCGATTGTCGCGGATTGGCGCTGACGCCGGGCTTCATCGACATGCACGGCCATTCCGACGAGGCGCTGTTCGCGCTGCCGACGGCCGACAGCAAGATCTTGCAAGGCGTGACGCTCGAGATCGGCGGCAATTGCGGCACGTCGCCCGGCCCGTTTTCGCCGGCGACCCTTCTCGAACGGCGCGCGGAGCTTCGAACGCATTTCGATATCGATGCCCCCTGGGACGATTTCGGCGGATTCTTGGATGCGCTCGAAGCCGCGCCGCCGTCGATGAATTTCGCGTGCCTGGTCGGACTTGGAAGTTCGCGCTCGGCGGTGGACGGCGTGGTGCCCGGTCCGCTCACAAAAGAATCGTTGGCGCAGCAATGCGATCTCGTGCGCGAGGCGTGTGAACGCGGAGCGATCGGGGTGTCGTCGGGACTGATCTATCAACCCGGCAGTTTCGCCGACATCGGCGAGCTTGCGGCGCTTGCGACGGCAGCTGCGCATGCCGGGTCACCGCTGTACGCGTCGCACATCCGCAGCGAAGGCGATCGGCTCGTCGAAGCCGTCGACGAGGCGCTGAACGTGGGCATGCGCAGCGATGTCGCGGTGCAGCTTTCGCATCACAAGGCATCGGGGAAGCGCAACTGGGGCAAGGTGCACGACACGTTGGCGAACATCGAGAAGGCGCGCGGCTTCGGTCTGGATGTCGTGTTGGATCAGTATCCGTACAAGGCGTCATCCACGGGACTCGATGTCATTCTTCCGGCGGACGTAAACGTCGGCACGCATCGGGAGATCGCGGACCGGCTTTCCGATCCGTTCTACTTCTCGCTCACCGCGCGGCGTGTCGACGCCGAATACCGCGAGCGCTGGCACGAAGTGCTCATCGCTTCGGTCGCGTCGGATGCGAATCGACGCTTCGAAGGGATGACGATTTCTGCGATCGCTGCCGAGACCGGTCTGCCGCCGGCGGAAACCGCGGTCGGCTTGTTGCGCGACGAAGCGCTAGATGTCGCTGCGATCTACTTCACGATGTGCGAAGATGATCTGCGGACCGTGCTCGGCTATCCGCAGACATGCATCGGAAGCGATGCAAGCGTTCGTGCGGTTGACGGCGTGACGGCCCGCGGCAAGCCGCATCCGCGCGCGTTCGGCACATTTCCGCGGATTTTCAAGCACTACGTGCGCGAAGCGAAAGTCCTATCGATTGAAGAGGCGGTGCGCCGCGCGTGCGGGCTCCCCGCCGGCAGGCTCGGATTGCGAGAGCGCGGCCTGATCGTAGAAGGTTTCTTCGCCGACATCGTGGTTTTCGACCCGGCGACGATCGCCGATACGGCGACCTATGAAGACCCGCACCGCTATCCGGACGGCATCCGCCAAGTCTTCGTGAACGGCGTGGCGGTCGTCCGTGACGGCCGGGTGACCGGTTTGAGGCCGGGAAAGGTGCTGCGCCGCGGCCGAGACCTCTAAGACTTCGTATGCGACCGCCGCCTTGACCGTAGGTAATGCTGCGGTATAATGACTGGTGATGATGTCGCCGCTTTCGCCGGTACGAACAGCGCCCGGTTTTGTGCTATCGGCCGCCGCCGCGCTCGCGCTTACGGCTCTATCAACCGCTGCGGCCGCCGGACCGGTCGTCGGGGTTCAGCCCATGATTGCGGCGCCGCGGCACGTCCACATCGCTCCTTGGGTTGAAGGCGTCGATCCGGCGCTGGAATCCGCGTTGTTCGCCGCCACGTATCGCGCGTTGCCCTCGCACAACGTGCTGAAAGTCTATGCCTTTTCGGCGACCGGTTACGAGTCCGCCGGAATCCGCTTCTCCGCCCGCGTGCCGCACGAGGCGCGCGACCTGACCGAACCGGAGATAGCGAGCGAAGCGGTCACCCTCATTCGCACCACGTTCGACGATTTCCCATCGGTTCAAGAAGTGGACATCTGGGGCACCGTGCCGGTCGCGATCTCCAGGATGACGGCCGTCGAGAACACGGTGTTCTCGATCTCGGCAGACCGCGATACCTACTCGCAGGTCCGCAATCAACGGGGCTTGCGAAACGACTTCTTCCTTGGCGCATTCGGCCGGGTGTGGTTCGCACCGCAGGTCCCGCGATGAAACGCATAGTCGGCATGGTCGCTGCGATCGCGTGCTTTTCGCTGTTGCTGCTGCAACCAGCGCCGGCATCGAGTTTGGCGAAGCGCACCGTGGCATCCGATGGCTCTGCCGCGCTGCATTCTTACGTCGGAGCCGACGACCGCGTCTGGCGCGTGAACACGCAACGCCGCCTCATCGCGCTCACGTTTGACGACGGTCCGTATCCTTTTTACACGCCGCTGTTGCTGCACGTCTTGGATCGCTCGCACGTCCACGCCACGTTCTTCTGTGTCGGCCGCTCGGCGCAAGAGTTTCCCGATCTCATGGACCGCATCATCGAGTCTGGCGACGACGTCGGCAACCACACGTTCAACCACATCAAGCTGAGCGGGCTTTCGATCACGCAGATCGCCGATCAGATCATCGAAGCCGACGTGATACTCGCTTCGTTCGTCGGACACCGCATCGATCTGTTCCGTCCGCCGCATGGGCGTTACGACCGGCGCGTGATCGAGGTCGCGTCGGCCATGGGTTACCGCACGATCCTCTGGAGCGACAGCCCCGAGGACACGAAGGACATCACGCCGACGCTTGTGGTTCAACGCGTCATGCAGCAGGCTCGGCCCGGCGCGATCGTGCTGCTTCATAGCGGACAATATCGCACGATAGAAGCGCTGCCGGTGATCATCGATCGGTTGCGCGCGCAAGGCTACACGTTTGTGACGGTGGACGAACTCCTAGCATCCGAACAAATGTAGGGCGGACCTCTATGGTCCGCCTCGATCGATCGACGACCAGACCGCGGCGACTTCGCGCGCGAGTCCGTTCAAATCTCCAGTATTTCGGATCACAAGATCGGCGCGGCGTGCGTACTCCTCATCGGGAAGTTGCGCCGCCATCCGAGCATCCACGTCCGCCGCTGTCGAACCGTCGCGCGCCATCAGACGTCTGCGGCGCTCGTCCGCGGGAGCGATGACGCTGATCGTCTGATCGCAATGCTTGTCGAAACCGGTTTGGAAGAGCAGCGGCACCACGACAATGATCGTCGAATCGGCCGGTTCGGCTTCGATCAGCTCAAGTGTGCGTGCTCGGATGGCCGGGTGGGTGATCGCGTTGAGCCGCGCCATACGCGCGGGATCGCCGAAGACGATCGCAGCGAGCAGTCGACGATCGAGGGTGCCGTCCGGTTGGATGATCGACTTCCCGAATTCAGCCGCGAGTGCGTCGAGAACCGGACTCGGCGGAGCGACGACCTGGCGTGCGATGACGTCCGTGTCGATCACCAGCGCACCTTCACGGCGGAAGAGATTGGCGACAGTGCTCTTTCCGGCGCCGATACCGCCGGTCAATCCAATGACCATGGCGACGGAGTTCGCGGCGGGGATTCGTTTGCCCGGCGGATTCTAAAACGAGGGCCGACATAAAGTCGGCCCCTTCAGAAGTCGGCCCGTTCAGAAAGTCGGCCCCTTCAGAAGTCGGCCCGTTCAGAAAGTCGGCCCCTTCAGAGTTATGATTCGGGGGTGGGTTCGCTCGGTGCGGCGAGGGCGTCGCCGATCGTCATGCCGGTTGGCGCTTCAGCCTCAGCTTCTGGTTCAGGTACCGGTAGCGTCGCATTTTCCGCACCTTCAGCAGCCTTCACGAGGCTAGCCGTTATGCGCCGCGTTCCGGTGTTGATGGAGAGCAGACGCACCTGCACCGTCTCGCCTTGCGCGGGCGCCGTAGCCGGATCGAACTCGGACTTCGGCACCATGCCCGTGACGCCAGGCAACACTTCGACCAGCAAGTAGTTCTGCGTGGCCTTGATCAAAACGGCGGGCACAACCGTGCCTTCGACGAGTTGTTCCGGCACCGTCTTCCACGGATCTTCAAGCGAGTGCTTGACGGACAGGCTGACCTTCTTGGCTTCGGTGTCGAACTTCATCACCTCGACCATGACTTTGTCGCCGATCGTCACGACTTCGCTCGGATGCTTGATGCGCGACCACGAGAGTTCGCTGTTGTGGATCAGGCCGTCAATGCCGCCCAAGTCCACGAACGCGCCGAAGTCTGCAAGCCGCACGACCGTGCCTTCGCGGATCTGGCCCGCTTGCAACGTCGAAAGCAATTCTTGCTTCTTCTGATTGAGCTCTTCTTCGAGCACGACGCGCTGCGAGAGCACGACGCGGCGGCGCTTGTGATCGAGGTCGATGACTTTGAGCCGCAATTCCTTGCCGACCAACTCGTCGAGATTGCCGACCGGATGCCGGCGGATCTGCGATGCGGGCACGAAGCCGCGCATGCCGAGGTCGACGAGCACGCCGCCCTTGACCACTTGCGTGACGGTGGCGTTGATCGCGTCGTTGCGCTCGTGTGCTTCGAGAACTTTCTCCCACGTCTTCAGCGCGCGTGCGCGCTTCTCGGAGAGATACATCGTGCCGTCGCCATCGCCGTCGATGCGATGGACGAGCACTTCAAGCGTGTCGCCGACTTTGAGATCGGAGATCGAAAGGCCGGATGACAATTCGCGCGACGTCACCACGCCTTCGGATTTTCCACCGATATCGACGAGGAGTTCGTCGTTGGATTTCGCGACGATGAGCCCTTGGAGAACTTGCCCTTCGTCGAGGGTCTTGAGGCTTTCTTCGTAGAGCCGCTGTTCGAGAGCGAACTCGTCGTCGGGTGCTTGCGCTTGATCGATGACTTCGGTGTCGGCCATTATGGGGAATTCACCTATGCTTTGCTATATTTCGACCACATACTCGGTCGATCGCCGTGAGCGGATCGATGCGCGGCACACACAAGAAGTGAATCTCGATGTTTATCGCTGGCAGGTGGAGCAGTAGAACGTGCTCCGTTGCGCCAGAACGATGCGCCGTACCGGACCCCGGCATTGCAGACAAGGCAAGCCGAGACGCCCATAGACGGCGAATTGCTTCTGAAAACCGCCCTGCTTTCCTTCAGAATCAACGTAATCGTTCAGACTTGAGCCGCCAAAACGGATCGCTCGTCGAAGCACACGGCGCAAACTCTTGAGTAAGGCAGAGCGTTCGATAGCGGTCAATTTGCCGGCCGCGCGGCGCGGCCTGATGCCCGCGTAAAAGAGCGCTTCGCTCGCATAAATATTACCTATACCAGATAGTCTGTGCTGGTCCAACAGCCAGACTTTAGTGGGCGTGCGCCGCCCCGCCAGCATTTCTTTGAGATCATCCGCGGTGAGTTGCGGATCGAGTGGATCGCGGCCTACCCCGAGTTGCGCGACCACATCGCCGTGCAGGAGCCGCATGCGCCCGAATTTTCGCGCGTCGAAAAACGCGAGGACGCTGGCATCTGCAAAAGTGATGCGCGCGCGTTCGTGTTTGCGATCGCCGGTACCCGACGAATCATAACGCCTTTCCAACGATCCGACGAGCAACTGCCCGGTCATGCGCAAATGCACCGCGAGCGTGAAGCCGCCGCTCAGCTGGATAGCGACGTATTTCCCGATGCGCCCGACGCCTGTGATCTGTTTGCCGACTAACTCGGACAAGGGAAGGCTGCGCGCATCGACGGTGCGCTGCCACGCGATGTGGACCTTTGCGATGCGCTTGCCGCGCACGCGCGCATGCAAGCCTCGGGCGATCGTCTCTACTTCGGGAAGTTCCGGCACGGCGCGTTACGCGATATCGCCCCAGGTGGGGCCGGACTTGAGATCGACGACGAGCGGCACGCGCAGATCGAGCGCGTTTTCCATCGCATCGCGCACGGCATGTTCAAGGGTCTTCAACGCAGCGGGGTCGGCTTCGAAGATCAGTTCGTCGTGCACTTGAAGCAGGAGCTGCGCCGGCAACGCGGCGCTTTCGATCGTGCGTGCGATTCGCAGCATCGCGAGCTTGATGAGATCGGCTGCGCTGCCTTGCAGCGGCGCGTTGGTCGCGATGCGCTCTGCCGTCGCACGCATCATCGGGTGCGCGGCCTTGAGGCCCGGCAGGTAGCGGCGCCGCCCGAGGATCGTGGCGACGTAGCCATCCACGCGCGCCTTGCTGATCGCGTTTGCGATGTAGTCCTTGACCATTGGGAAACGCGCGAAGTATGAGGAGATGAATTCGCGAGCCTCGCCGCGCGTTATGCCGACGGCCTGCGCAAGTCCGAACGACCCCATGCCGTAGAGCACGCCGAAGTTCACCGCTTTCGCGCGGCGGCGCAATTCGGAAGGTACCGGCTCGCCGGCTGGCACGTCGAAAACTTTGCGCGCCGTATACGCGTGGATATCCTCGCCGCTCGCGAACGCGGCGATGAGCGTCGCATCGTCCGCGAGATGCGCGAAGAGCCGCAGTTCGATCTGCGAGTAGTCCGCGGCGAGCAGTATCCTGCCGGGTGTCGGCGCCGTGAACGCGCGCCGGATGCCTCGGCCGATCTCGCTGCGCACCGGGATGTTCTGCAGGTTCGGATTGTTGCTCGAGAGTCTGCCCGTGGCCGCGCCGAGCTGGCCGAACGTGGTATGCAGCAGGCCGCCGCGATCGATCTGCGCGGGCAAAGCGTCGACGTAGGTGGATTTCAGTTTCGTGGCTTCGCGGTAATCGAGCACGCGCCGGACGATCTCGTGTTCCAGAGCGAGCGGACCGAGCACTTCGATGCCGGTGCCCCAGCCGGTTTTCTTTTTCGCGCCGCCGCCTAGCCCCAGTTTGTCGAACAGAATCGCGCCGAGCACCTTCGTCGAGTTGATGTTGAACGTCTCGCCCGCGAGCCGATGGATGTCCGCCGTCGTCTCGTCGATCACCGCGTCGAGCTTCGTGCGAATCCGGTCGAGCTCCGTGAGGTCGAGCCTGAAGCCGGCGCGCTCCATCGCGCCGAGAACCGGCGCGAGCGGCAGTTCGACTTCCGTGAACAGGCGCAGCATGCCGGCGTTGGTGAGATCTTCGCGCAGCGGCACCGCGACTTGAGCGATGGCCGCGGCTTCGGACGCCTGCGCCGCGGTGACCAATGCGCCCGATCCGAACAACTCTAAGGAAGTGTTTTGCGCGGCGGCGGGTTGCGCACCGGAGACGCCGTACGCCGCGGCGATGTCGGGCAAGCCGGCGCCGATCCGGTCGGCGTCGAGCAGACCGTATGCGAGCGAAGCGTCGAACGACAGCCCCTTCAGCGTGAAATCGAGGTCCGCGGCCCAACGCCACAGCCGTTTGACGTCGAGCGCGACTTTAGCCGGCGACGAAGCTAGCAAGACATCGGCGAACGCGGCGCGCGTCGGCGCATCCGACAGCAGCACGTCCGTCGGCACGATGAACGCCTCTTTAGAACTTGGCAGCGCGATGGCGATGCCGTCGGGTTCGTTGCCGTCGCCGGCAAAAGCGATCGCGATCTCGGTTTCGAGCGCCGCGCGCGCGATATGGCTTCGCGCCTCCTCGGCCGACGCCGTAAGTGTGGTGCGCCAGGCTGGTCCTGCGGAGACGCGCGGCGGCCCGGCGGCGGATTGAGCCGCCGCGGGTTCAATTGCTTCCGTCCGACCGAGCAGCGTGCGAAATTCCATTTCACGATAGAGCTCGATGAGGCGCGTTCGCTCGGGCGGTGCGTAGACAAGGTTTTCCCAGCCGACTTCGATCGCCAGCGTGCGTTTTGCCAATGAGACGTCGCGACAGCGCCGCGCGAGGTCGGCGTTTTCGGCGAGCAGGCGTCCGATGCGCTCCGGTTTCACGTCACGTGTGCGCGCGAGAAGATTATCGAGCGTGCCGAATTCCGCTATCAGCTTTGCGGCGGTCTTCTCGCCGATGCCGGGCACGCCGGACAGGTTGTCGGACGGATCGCCTTTGAGCCCGCGATAATCGGCGAGTTGGTCCGGACGCAGGCCGTAGCGTTCGAACACGGCCGCTTCGTCGTAGCGGACGAGATCGCTCACGCCGCGTTTGGGCGCAAGCACCGTGCAGTGCTCGTCGACGAGTTGCAGCAGGTCCATGTCGCCGGAGACGATGACCGATTGAAAACTATCCTTAGATGCGCGATCCGCGATCGTGGCGATGCAGTCGTCGGCCTCTTCGCCTTCGATCTCGACCACCGTCACGCCGTAACCGTCAAGCACTTGGCGCACGAGCGGAAACTGCGAGCGGAGCTCGCTTGGCATGTCGGGCCGATTCGCTTTGTACGTCGGCATCATTTCCAGACGCTCGGGCGGGATGCCGGCGTCGAAACACGCGGCCACGTGCGTGGGATTTTCCCTGGTGAAGACGAGATTGAGCATGCGCTCAAAACCGTAGACCGCATTCACCGCTGTTCCATCGGAACGCGTCAGCGGCGGCAAGGCGAAAAACGCGCGATAGACGAGCGCGTAGACATCCAAAAGCATGAGCTTGCGTTCGGTGGGCGATTCCTTCGAACGCGGACGCGCGCTCATCAGCGCAAGCGCGCCGGTTCCGGCAGCGGGGCGGCTTGCCCGGCGCTCACGCGCCCATCAGCGCGTGCGGGCAGGAAGGCCGTGAGAACCGTGCCGGCCACCGCGATACCGACGAGCACCCAGAGCACGACGTACAAACCCGCGAGGTCGGCGAGTCCGCCGAGCAGCGCCACTCCAAGGCCGCCGAGCCCGGACGTGAAGCCGATGACCAACGATGCCGCAAGCGCAAGGCGTCCGGGCATGAAGTCCTGCGCCATGACGACGCTGATGGACGTGGTCGAGATGATGCACGCACCGGCGAGCGCCAGCGCCACGACTCCGACGGCGCCGGGCCAAACGACGTACGTCGCGAGCAGCAGCGGCACGCACGCAAGGCTTGTCAGCATCGTGCGCTTGTTGCCCACGCGATCGGCGATGGCGCCGCCGACGATCGTGCTGAGCGCGCCGGTGCCGAGAATCGCGAAGAGCAATGGCCCAGTGAACGACTTCGGCTGATGCAGCACGTGCACCGCATACAACGGGATGAAGACGAGTATGCCGCTGTAGATCATCGAGCGCAGCGCGACGACAGCGATGAGCAGCGTCATGGGCCGGCGGTCCGAAGAGACCTTTCCAGGCGGTGCCGCAGCGGTGTGCGCGGTCTCGGCTCGCCCGATCGCGGGTTCGGCGAGCAGCACGAGCGCGGTGGCGATGATGCCTGGCACGATGTAGATCCACGTTCCGCTGGTGCCCGCCCATGCGACGATCGCCGTCACCACGAGCGGACCTAGGGCCACGCCGATATTGCCGCCGATCGAGAAGTACGACATGCCCGTGGCGCGGCTCGTACCCGAGACAAAGCGCGCCGCCTTCGTAGCTTCGGGATGGAAGATCGCGGAGCCGATGCCTGCGAGCGCCACCGCTGCCAGCACGAGGCTGTAGGTTGGCGCTTTACCGAGCATCGCAAAGCCGCCCGCGGCGAGCAGTACGCCCATCGGCACGAGGTAGCGCTTTGCGCCGCGGTCGGAGACGACGCCGAAGATCGGCTGCGCGATCGACGATGTGACTTGATAGGTGGTCGAGATCATCGCGAGCAGCACGTACGAGAGCGCGAATTCTGACTGCAGATACGGCAACATCGCGGTGAGCGCACCGGCGGTGACGTCCACCGTCAGATGGCCGAGGCTGAGCAGCGAGAGCGCGCTGCGTTTCATCGCGGCGCGTCCGCGCGGGCCGCGAGCAATTCGGCGACGACGGCGCGCGTGCGCGGCGCGGCCACACGGACGTGGCGATCGAGATATTCCGCCAGCCTGCGCAGATCTTGTGTCGTGCGAACGGAGAAATTGCCGACGAGCGGCGCGCACGAGAGTCCGAGCTGTGCCGCAGCGACGATCAGATCCGTCGCAGCGTGATCGCTTTCGAACGCGACGTTGGCAAAAATCGGCGTCGCTTTGTTCACGGCGGCGACGTAGATCGTGTCGCGATCGCCTGCGCCGAACGCCAAACCGTATTGATCGACTTGGCCGAGCGCGCCGTAGACTATGTCGGCAGGCACGTGCGGCGCATCGAGCCCCATCACGGCCACGTGAGTGAAATCGCATGCGAACGCGGCGAGCGCGGCGTTATCCCAACGCGCTCCTATGGTGCCGCCTGCGATGCCCGCGACCTCACCCGCGCCTGACGTAAATGCTGCAAAGTCAACGACGGCATTGTCCGGCACGCACCAGAGCAACGAACATGCGGCTTCCGGCCGGCCGAATCGTTCGGCAAGATCGCCGATGACAGCGCGCGCAAACCGAGCATCGTCAGCGCGACCAAGCTCGATCTGCAGCGCTGAGGGCGTGCGGCGGTCCGGATGCTCTGCGACGATCGCGAGCACCGCTTGCCGTTTTCCGATGGTCACGTACGAACGAACCTCGAGCGGGCGGCGGCGCTTTTCGAAAGGTCCGCCTGGTGAATGCGTGGCAGTTGGGGCGCGGATGCATTTTATTTCGCTTGGGTTTTCATCACGGCCTGCGACGCTTGCGCTCTTCGCGATGATCGCTGTGTTGCTTGTCGCTGTTCCTATTGTCGCGTATTGGCGCTCGCGACACGATGAGCCCAACCGCGCAGAAGAACGCCGCGTGAAGCACGCCCGCTACGCCCGCTCTCTCGTTGTTATCTGGGCGATCACGGCGCTCGCGCTTTATGCCCTACGACTGTATGGTATGGGCATCGCCGACGTCGGTGTTCGCGCGCCGCACGAACCGTGGCAGTACGCGTTCGGATTCGCGGTGCCGGCGCTGTTCGCGCTCGCAAACGTCGGGCGCACGAGCATCTCGCCCGAATACTTGCAACGGGTGCGGCGCGTGATTCCGGTGGATGCGTCCGACTGGGTCTGGTTCGTGCCGGTCGCGTTGACCGCCGGGATCTGCGAGGAGTTCCTCTATCGCGGCTACGCGCTGACGCAAGTCGCGGCGCTGACCGGCAGCTTGCCGGCCGGCTTCATCCTTTCGAGTGTGGCATTCGGGTTCGCGCACATCTATCAGGGCCGGATCGGCGTCATCGGCACGGCGATCACCGGCGCGCTGTATGCGACTGTTTTCCTAGTCACCGGGTCGGTCGTGCCGTGTATGCTCGGACACATCGGTCAGGATGTCGTGGCCGGACTCTTGTATTCGCGCCGCATCCGCGCCGAGGACGCACGCGCCTCGGACGCCGTATGAGACACGTGTCGGAGTAAGCGGTAGGGCCCACTATCCAGGCACTCGAAGAGGCTCGGGCTCTCGAAGGAGGCCGGCGCCACGTGACCTACGTTATTTGCGAACCGTGCATCACCGTCAAAGACAAATCGTGCGTTGACGTGTGCCCTGTCGACTGCATCCACGGCGGCGAAGAGGACAAGATGCTCTTCATAGATCCGACGACGTGCATCGACTGCGGCGCGTGCGTCGCCGCGTGTCCGGTCACGGCGATCTACGCCGAGAGCGAAGTACCCGAGCAATGGACGAACTATACGAAGGTCAACGCGGACTACTTCGAGCCAAAGTAGTTGCGGCTTCGTCCGATTTCCGGTCCGATTTTCTTTCCGATTTTCTGAAGGGGCCGACGCTAGTCGGCCCACGTTTTTGTTCGCGAGATGCTATCGAGCGTAACCCGCTCTCGGCATCACGACCGGGTGATCAATAGCCGGTTGATTGTTATACACATCTTGTTGGCGGCTCTCAACCGTCGTCTGCCGCGACGCGAGAATCCTAATATCCCCGTTATAGTGACAATCATGGTCTTGGTTATCGTACTAATTCTACTCGCGAGCGCGGTTTACGTCTTGTTCGCTCACTAGGCTACTAGAGTTAACCGTCCGAACGGCGTTTTTTGACGCCGACGAATTTCCAACCGAATCTTCCTTTGATGCACAGATGGCCGTGCGTCACGTCGTGGTCGGCGGGCGAGGAGACTTTGACGATCTCGTTATCTTGGGCGTGCACGGTCAATGTGCAGCCGACGCCGCAGTAGCCGCAGATCGTGTCAGTCTTGGTCTGGCGTGCTTCATCCCACGTGCCCGCCTCGCGCATCTCGTGCTCGCTCACGAACATCAACGCGCCGGTGGGGCAGACGCCGATGCAATTGCCGCAGTAGACGCACGCCGAATCGGGCAAGCCGACGTTGAACTCCGTTGAGATGTGCGCATCAAACCCACGCCCGGCGGTGGCGATTGCAAACGTGTTCTGCGCGTCGGATCCGCACGCTTCGACGCATTTATAGCAGAGGATGCATTTCGAATAATCGCGGACGTAGAGCTCGTTGTCGACCTTGACGGGTTGCCGCACCGTACGCGCTTCGGCGCCGAACCGCTCCGGCTTCGCACCGTAACGTTTCATCTGACGCTGCATATCGTCCGCCAGCGAGACATCGACGGACGACGCCAAGAATTCCAGCACCATGCGCCGGCTCGCGCGAACGCGCTCGCTATCGGTGCGGATCTTCATACCGTCTTCGACGACGCGCGAACACGCCGGTACCAATGTTCTCGCGCCTTCTAATTCCACAACGCAGACGCGACAGACGTTCACCGGTGTGAGCGTCTCCAGGTAGCAAAGCGTCGGCGTATCGACACCGACTGCGCGGCAGACGTCGAGAATCGTGGCGCCGGCCGGCGCCGTGGTAGCGACGCCGTCGATCTCGAGTGAGAATCTCACGCCGGTATCGAGCGAGATGCTCACGCCGATCTCCCCGCGCCGAACACCGGGAGTTTTGCAAGCGCAGATTCGACCGCGCTCGATGCTGTCTGGCCTAAGCCGCAAATCGACGCGTCGCGCATGACTTGGCCGATTTCGTGGAGCAAGCGCATTTCATCATCCACGCCGGCGCCATGCGCGAGCGCCAGCCGATCGAGCGACTCTTCTTGGCGAACGGTGCCGATGCGGCACGGCACGCATTGGCCGCACGATTCGTGGCGGAAAAATCTCGCGATGCGGCGCACGATTGCCGCCAAATCGACGCTCTGGTCGAAGACGATCACGACACCCGAACCGAGCGCAGCCTTCACCTCGCGCATGCCCGCGAACGTGAGCGGCGCGTCTAACTCGTCGGGCAACACGAACGCGCCAGCCGCACCGCCGACCAATACGGCCTGCAAAGCAGCGCCACCGCGCACGCCGCCCGCGCGATCGAGCAGCGCGCGCAGCGTGGTGCCAAACGTCACCTCATACAATCCCGGTTGCGCCACATGGCCCGAGACGCAGAAGAGCTTCGTGCCCGCCGCGTCGGGCGTGCCGATCGCGGCATACGTGGCACCGCCGTTCGTCACGATGTCGAGCACGTTGACCAGCGTCTCGACGTTATTGACGACAGTGGGCTTGCCGAAGAGACCCTTGCGCACGGGGAACGGCGGTTTGTTGCGCGGTTCGCCGCGAAAGCCTTCGATAGAATTGAAGAGCGCGGTCTCTTCGCCGCAGATATACGCACCCGCGCCGCGGCGGACTTCGATATCAAATCGCAGGCCGCGTTTCATCACATCGGCGCCGAGCAGACCGGCGGCGCGCGCGGCCGCGATCGCCGCTACGATCCGCTCCCGCGCACGTCCGTACTCGCCGCGGATGTAGATGTAGCCTTGTTCGCTGCCCACGGCGAACGCCGCAATCGTCATAGCCTCGATGACCGCGAACGGATCCTCTTCCATCAGCACGCGGTCTTTGAACGTGCCCGGCTCAGATTCGTCGGCGTTGCAGACCACGTAATGCGGATGCTCCGGCTCGCGCGCGACGGCTTCCCATTTCCTTCCCGTGGGGAACGCCGCGCCGCCGCGCCCGATCAATTTCGAAGCGAGAATTTCGCGTATCACGCCGTCAGGTCCAAGATCGAACGCGCGAGAAAGCGCGCCATAGCCTCCGGCGCCGCGATACGCATCGAGATCCAACGGATCTCCGCGCCCGATGCGACGTAGCAGCCGCAATTGCGGTTCGCCGGCTTGCGGCAGCGAGCACGGTTCGTCGACATCGATCCCGGCTGAGTTCCCGAGCGCGGCCTCAGCGGAGTTCGCGAGCGCGGCTTCTATGGAAGCAAGAGCGGCGGGCGCAAGGGCCGCGACGCGCGGTTTCACACCAGCAGATGTGAGCAGCGCCGCCGGCGCTTGCTCGCAAAGACCCAGACACGGGCTACGTAACCACGCCGCACCTGAATTGGACGCGCCTTCCGGGCCAAAGCGTTTTTCGACATCGCCGATCAATGCGTCGCAGCCGGCCGCCATGCACGCCACGTCGTCGCAGATGCGCACAGTGAGCGGCGGCAGCGGCTCGGTGGAAAGAAGATCGTAGAAACTGACGACGCCGAACGCATCCGCGGGCGGCACGGTCAGGCGGCGACAAATGTAGCCGAGCGCGCCTCTGCTCACCCAACCGACCCGATCGGCGACGGCATGCAGCGCTGGCAAGAGCAGATGGCGCTGGCTTCGCGCCTCGCGGCCGCTCACGCCGTTCTCAAGATACGGTCCGAGCAGCGCGTCCACAGCCGCTCGTTCTTCGGCCGTGGGCTCGTCCGTGAGATGATGGAGATCCACGCTTACTCCCCGGCGGTCGCTGCGCCGACCTCGAGCTTATCTATCCTCACAGCTGTCGCCTTGAACTCGGCGGTGCCCGATTTCGGATCATTCGCTTCGATCGTGAGCATGTTGGTCTGGACGTCGAAGTGGAAGGTCATGAACGCAAGGCCCGGCCGCACGGTATCGTCGATGCGCACCGGCACTTCGACTGAACCGCGGCGCGAGCGGACGCGAACGCGCTCGCCGTCGCGAACGCCGAACCGGAGCGCGTCTTGTGGACACAGATCGAGCGATTCGCCGCGCCGCAGCGGCGACGTATACTGCCCCGTCTGCACGCCGCTGTTGAAGGAATCCAAGCGGCGCCCCGTGGTCAGAAGCAGCGGAAACTCGTGGGTGATCTCGTCCACCGGCGCCTCGAACTCGACCACGTTGAACGGCGCGCGGGGACCGCGGACCGGATTCTCCCAGAGCCGCGCGTGCAAGAATTGCTCGCCCGGATGGTTTTCATCGTAACACGGCCAGCGCAAACCGTCTAGCGCTTCCAAGCGCGCGTACGACATGCCGGCGTGCATCGGACTCAAGGTGCGCAGCTCATCCCAGAGTTGTTGCGCCGTGGGTGAACCCAAGTCGTGGCCGAGCCTGCGCGCCACGTCACACACGATATCGATGTCATCGCGCGCGTTGCCCGGCGGATCCACCGCTTTGCGCACGCGCTGCACGCGCCGCTCGCTGTTCGTGACCGTGCCCTCGGACTCGCACCAGCCGGTCGACGCCGGAAGGACGACGTGGGCCATTTCGGCCGTTCGCGTCAGCGTGATGTCCTGCACGACGAGGTGGTTGAGGGATTTCAGGATCGCCTCCGCGCGATGGCGATCCGCTTCCGAAACCGCGGGATTCTCGCCGACGATGTAGAGCGTGCGCAATTCGCCGCGTTCGGCCGCGTCGAACATCTCGTTGAGACGCCAGCCGCGCTCCGGCGGGATCGTCACGCCCCACGCTTTGTCGAATTTCGTGCGCGCCGCATCATCGCTCAGCGCTTGAAAACCGGGCAAGCGATCGGGGATCGCCCCCATGTCGCCGCCGCCTTGCACGTTGTTCTGTCCGCGCAACGGGTTCAAACCGCTGCCGTAGCGGCCGACATGACCGGTGAGCAGCGCGAGGTTGATAAGCGCGAGGACGTTGTCGGTGGCGTTGTGGTGTTCGGTGATGCCGAGCGTCCAGCAGATGACCGCTCTCTCTGAACTGGCAAACGCGCGCGCCGCGGCACGAATCGTCTCTGCGGGAATTCCCGTGATGGACTCGGCGCGCTCTGGCGTATACGATTGTACGCACGCGCGGTAGGCTTCAAAGCCGGTCGTCGCGTTGGCGATGAATTCGCGATGCTCCAGACCGAGCCGGATGATCTCGTTTGCCATCGCATTTGCAAGCGCGATGTCTGCCCCGACGTTTATCGCAAGCCACGAGTCCGCCCACTGGGCAGTCACCGTCTTGCGCGGATCAACGACGAAAAGTTTCGCGCCGCGGCGCACTGCCTTCAACACGCGGTGGAAGAAGATCGGATGGGTCTCGCGAGCGTTCGAACCCCATAGGAAAATACAGTCGGTGTCTTCGACTTCTTGGTACGAATTGGTGCCGCCCCCGGCACCGAACACCGCCGCCAGACCGGCGACGCTAGGGGCGTGTCAGGTGCGGTTGCAGCTATCGATGTTGTTGCTGCCGACGACCGACCGCGCGAACTTCTGCGCTAAATAGTTGAATTCGTTGGTCGTCTTGGAGCAGCTGAACATGCCGAACGCCTTTGGCCCGGATACTTTCAGGGCATCCGAGAACCCGCGGGCCGCTCGATCGAGGGCTTCATCCCACGTCGCCACGCGCAGATCGGCGCCGTCACGGACCAGCGGGTCCGTGAGCCGATACGCTCGTTGTTTCACGCTTATTCGATCCTCCGTGGCGGCCGAGGTTCAGCGCTTGCAGCGTCTTGTCCCACTTCGGCGAAGTGGGGCATGGTAACTCAGCCGGCCGATTAAGGCGTGCCTCAAAAAGCGCCGATACTTTTAGGAGAAGTGGGCGGGCGCACAGGAAGTCCGCCGGCCACCGGTTGCGGGAGACGGGGTTCGGATTTGCCGACGTGCGCGACGAAGTGAAGAACCGCTTCGGCTGGCTGCTCCGTCTGATGGGCAGCGCTTCTCCATTGCCGCAGGCCCGCGATCGCGAAGAACAGCTCGGGCCCCTTCCGCTCGGTCCGACCGAAGAACGGCCGCCGTCACCATCCGGCACAACTGAGCACGAAGACGATTTCGAAGCGCTCCTCAACGAAAACCGCATCCGCACCGTTTTCCAACCGATCGTCTCGCTTACCGACGGCACCGTCTTCGGTTACGAAGCTCTCTCGCGCGGCCCGATCGGCACGCACCTTGAAAGCGCCGACTCGCTTTTCCAAGCCGCACGCTCTCGCAAACTCACGCGTCAGCTAGAACGCATTTGCCGTTTCAAGGCGATCGCAAGCGCGTCGAGTTTACCGGCAGGGTGCTATCTATTCCTGAACATCAGCCCCGGCGTACTCGAAGAACGCAATGCGGGTCTGTCGCGCGACGTGATGGACCAGCACCGTCTTGCGCGCGAACGCATCGTCTTGGAGATCACGGAAAAAGAGGCGATCAACGATTTCGATCTCTTCAAGCGAACGTTGCTGCACTACAACCGCCAAGGCTTCAAAGTTGCGATCGACGACGCGGGCGCCGGCCATAACAGCTTGCGCGCCGTCACCGAAGTGCGACCGCACTTCATCAAGCTCGACATGGCGCTCGTGCGCGACATCGACCGCGATCGCGCGAAGAACGCGCTCGTCTCCGCCATCATCATGTTCGCGCGGCGTATCGACGCCCGCGTGCTGGCGGAAGGGATCGAGACCGTCGAGGAATTGTCGTCGCTGATCGAGATCGGCGTGGACTACGGTCAAGGCTATCTTCTGGCGCGCCCCGCGGCGGCATTCGTCGAGCCAAAGCAAGAGATCGCCGCATACATCCGCGAGCGCGCGATCGCGAGCCGCACGATGCCGGCTCCCAAACGGCTTGCGATCGGCACGATCACCCGGCGCGCGCCGGCGCTGCCGCCGAGCGCATATACGAGCGAAGTGCTCGAAATATTCGACCGCCATCCGGATCTGGACAGCGTCGTGCTGACGGAGTTCGGCGCGCCCGTCGGCCTCGTGAGCCGTACCAAACTCTACGAGCGGCTCTCGCATCAGTTCGGCTATTCCATCTATTCGAAGCGGCCGGTGCGGCTCGTCATGGACGACTCGTATCTGTCGGTTGACGCGAAGGACTCGATCGACGACGTCGCGCGCAAGGTCGTGCATCGCCGGCGGACTGAGCTCTACGATGAGATCGTGGTTTTGGAGAACGACGTCTACGCCGGCGTGGTCTCGGTACGCGATCTCTTGCACACGATGACGGAATTCCAAGCGTCGGTCTCGCGCCACACGAATTCGCTCACCGGCCTGCCGGGCCGAGCGCTCGTCCAGGCCGAGATCGAGCGGCGCGCCGCATCCGGACGGCCGTTCGCGCTGCTCCACGTGGACATCAACCATTTCCGCACGTACAACGACCGGCACGGCTATGGCCGCGGCGACGAAGTCATCCGCGCGCTCGCCGATTGTCTGGTCACCGCAGCGCGCGATAGCGATGCGGCGAGCGGATTCGTGGGCCACATCGGCGGCGTGAACTTCGTCGCGTTGTGCGCGGAAGACCGAATCGAGCAGATCGGCCGCCACGTCCTCGACAATTTCAACCGGAAGATCGCCGCGCTGCACGTCTCGCGCGATCTGGCCGTGATCGGAGAAGATCCGCTCGCCGGACCGACGGAAGTGACGCTCGCGCTGGTCGGCATCACCGCCAACAATGTGACCGCGCCGTCGTACGCCGGTCTTGCCGGCCGCGCGCAGCGCTATAAGCGCATCGGCCGCGGCACGGCGCAGGACTCGTTCGTTTTGGACGGCAGATTCATCGTAGGCAGTGCGGGCAACATCACGTCGCTCGGTCGCCCCACGGCGGGGTAGATATTCGACGCTTTACCATTCCCTTGACACCGCGCAAAACGGAAGGGGCCGACTAGCGTCGGCCCCTTCAGATTCCTAGGGACGAAACGTGGGCCGACATAAAGTCGGCCCCTTCATTGGGTCCTTCAAGAAATTACGGGAGTCGCGATACCGCTAGCTGGGTTTCGACCGCGCCGGCCGATGATGGTGCGACGCGATACGCCGCACCGGTCGGAGTCGCGCTGACGATCGTGTGCAGCGCCTCATCGACGTAGTGCAGCGCGACCCCGTCGTCGGCCGCGATGCCCTCGGGAAGCGCGCCTTCGGAGACCATCCGGTGAAACGCCGGACGGCGTTCGGGCTCGACGTCGTAGTGCGGGCAATTGCTTCCGCGCAAGAATCCGAGGCACTGGAGCGGCGTCAGCGGACCGGGCACTGAATCGGTCACGCCCGAATCGAACCAGCAGATCGACCCGGCGCTCAATCCGGCGAGCACAATTCCCGAATCGTACGCTTCGCGCAGAATGCCGTCGAGCGACCATTCGCGCCAGAGAGCGAGCATGTTCTTCGTGTTGCCGCCGCCGACATACAAGGCGTCGTGCTCGAAGATGAACGAGCGCAGATCCGCACTCGGCGGATCGAAGAGCGAGAGGTGCGCCGGTGCGCACACGAGCGTGCCGAACGTATTGTAGAATCGTTCGATATACGTCAACGCGTCGCCGCTAGCGGTCGGGATGAAGCAGATCTTCGGCCGCTGCAATCCGGTGGACTCGAGCACGTAGCGATCGAGACGGCGATCGTCCGGTGCCGACGAGAAGCCACCTCCGCCCATCGCGATGATCTGTCGCTTTTTCACCAGTGCCGCCTCTTACGCTGAAAGAGGGTCGCACTCATGCGCGGTCTGCGCCGCGTTTCGCGAACGGTAACGTAAACGTGAACGTCGTGCCTTCGCCTTCGGTGCTCGACACCGAGATGCTGCCACCGTGCGCTTCGATCAATCCCTTTGAGATGACCAGGCCGAGACCTGTCCCCGGACGATTGCGCCCGCCGCGGTCGACTTGCGAAAACTTCTCGAAAAGCCGCGGTAACGCGGACGATGGTATGCCGACGCCGGTATCGATGACGTCCACGCGCAGGAACGGGCCGTCGGAGCGAACGCGCACCGTGACGGCGTCGCCGCGATGGGAATACTTCACCGCGTTGGAGATCAAATTCGACATGATCTGCTCGACGCGATCCGGATCCACGACGACCGGCGCCAGACCGCGCGCGAAATCCGCCGTCACGGCAACGCCGTACTCTTCGGCGTAACCCGCGACGCCGGCGACGGCGCGCTCGAGCAAACGCGTCGGGTCGCACGGCTGCTTGCGGATCGTCAGCTTGCCAGCTTCGATCTTCGACGCATCCAACAGATCGTTGATGAGCCGCAGAAGACGCTCGGAATTGTTGCGGACCATCTGCAAAAGTTCGAGCGCGCCGCTCGCATCGGCGGGCACTTGCTCGAAGAGCAGCGCGGTAGCGCCTTTGATCGAGGTCAGCGGCGTGCGTAATTCGTGGCTCACCGTGCTGATGAAGTCCGCTTTCAGCTGTTCGACTTCGCGCGCGGCCGTGATGTCGCGAAACGCGTGGACCATCGCCGTCACCGCGCCAGCGGCGTCGCGAAGCGGCGACGCGGAAACCGCCACCCAGCGCGACGTCTTGCCGAAGTAGACTTCGTAGTTCTGGACCGTCTGCCGCGACGCGCTGTCGGCTGAAGCCGCGTCGAACGCTGCCCGATCCAGATCTTCGAGCGATCGTCCGCGCCGATCGACGCCGCTGACGACGCTGTACCCCTGCGCCATGGCCTCGTCTTCGGGCACTCCTGCGATTCGGGCGGCTGCGACGTTCCAAAGGATGATCGAACCGTCCGCCGCCGTGACGTACACACCGTCCGCTGTGCCCGCGAGGACTTGTTCGAGCGTCGATTTCTGATCGCGGATCTCGTCGAACATCTTCGCGCGCCCGAACGCGAGCGCGAGCTGGCCCTGGACGAGTCGCATCGTCTCGAGATCGGTGGACGAGAATCGGCGCGCCACGCGCGAGACAAGTTCCAGCGCCCCCACCACGCGGCCGCGATCCAACAACGGCAATGCGACGACTTGGTTCACTTCGAGTTCCGCTGCGACGCGCTTTACGCCCGCGGCTAGATCGCTCATCTTGATGTCGTCGATGACAACGATTTCTCCCCGCGCGATCGAGCGCCGAAGTGCGCTGTCGGAATCGCCGGCAATCGTTCTTTCTGCCGTCGTCATGTCCGTCGGCGCAATACCCGCGCTGGTCACGGCGTTGAGAGCGCCGCGCTGAGGGTCGAAGCGCCAGAGCACGGCGCCATCGGCATCTAAGATGGAGAGCGTCGAGACGAGCGTGTCATGAAGCACGGCGTTGAGGTTGGCGGCGCCGTGCAACGCGGCGCTGACGTCGTTGACGCCTTTGAGTTGGACATTGAAACGGTTGATGGCCGCCTCGCCGTCTTTGCGCAGCGAGATGTCTTTGAGCACTCCGCTCACGGCGACGACGTCGCCGTGCTCGTCGGTCACGGGCGAGGCCGTCAAGATGTAGCAGCCCGTCGAGCCGTTTTTGGAGCGAAGATCGGTCTCGAGTTCCATGCTCTCACCGGCGCGCGCGCGCTTGAGCACGTTGACCGCGACGCGATGCAGGTGCGGCGGCACGACGAGGTCGTTGAGCGCTCGGCCGATCGCTTCATCTGCCTTGAAGCCGAATTGCCGTTCGGCGGACGTATTCCACCCGGTGACGAAGCCGCGACGGTCGACCACGAAAATCGGGTTGCCGCTGTTGGCGACGACGGATTCGAGGTGCGCCGATTCGCGCAACGATTCGACGGATGCGGCGAGTCCTCGCAATTGCGTTCTGCGCAACGCCGTGCGCGCGCGCTCCAGTTCGAGCAGCGCGGCTACTTGGGCTGCGGCGCGGCGGGAGCGCGAGGCGAACGCGACGTCGTCCGCGTCGGACTCCGACCTGCGCGAGATGCTAACGGCGGCGATGCAGACGTCGTCGACAAGCACACGCTGGATCGATCCGCCCGGCATAGGCGACGGGAGCCCGGCGACGCAACAGACGAGCGCGTGTTCCTCTTCAGCCGTAAGCGCGTCGTAGCCGACGACGATCTTGCCATCTTGCGCAGCGATGCGCAGCTCCGGCTCGAGATCGGACTGTGGCACGTACAAGACAGCCCGCTCGTCGCGCGCGTGCGTCACTAGTGAGAAAAGCGAGGTCAAAGACTCGGCGAGGCCGGCAATGCTCGTATTGCGGGACGCTTGAAGGCGTTCAGAATGAGAAGGCGGACGAGCGATGCCCGCCCGTCGAAGCGCGCTCATTGTATAGGGTATCGGCAAACGTAGGGACGTGGAGGGAACAACTCTGCCCCGCCAGCCCTATAGGATTGACACTCCATTGGACCCAAATCTATGATGCACGTCACACGGAGCTGTATTTCGTAGTCTTTCAGTTACCGGAGTCGCGCAGTCAACGGATTGACGAATTATGTCGCTTATGGATTCCCTTCGCCAGGTCTTCGGCGGCCGCCGCGGCGGACAGAACGGCACACCGCGCCAAGCCATACGGCTCATGGTCAGCCATCCTGTGCGCATGCGTCTTGCTTCGACATCGGCCGACCAGCCAGCGTTGCTCGAAGATCTCTCATCGACTGGAGCGTGCATCCGCACCGCTACGGTATTCCACGTCGGCGAATCCGTCGTGCTTAACGTGAACCTCGCGCCAACGCTTCGCTTTGAGCAAGCCGCTAGAGTCGTCTATGTCTTGAAGCAGCAGAGCAGCTATCAGACGCGTTGCGGTCTGCGCTTCATGGATCTGCGTCCGGAAACACGGATCAAGATCTCCAACTACGTCGCACAAGAACGCCACGGCCGAGCCTACGGCGTGCAGCCATTCTCGCACGGAGCCGAACCCGCCTAACGCCGCTCGCGAACCAGGCAGCGTCCGCCGCGCCGCAGAACGGCCGCGTCGTGCATCTGGTCGCTCAGTCGTTGGATTTCGCGCTTTCTCACCGGCCGGAGATCGTCGTCGCGCTGCGCCAGCACATCGCATTGAGTGCGGCCGCGATCGCGGCGGCATCGGCCATCTGTCTGCCGCTCGGCGTCGCCGCGTCACGTAGGCCGTGGGGGCGATCGGTGATCACCGCAGTCAATGCGGTGCGCGTCATCCCGAGCCTCGCATTGCTTGCGTTCGTTCTTCCATGGCTTGGGCTCGGCTTCACAAGCGCGTTGATCGCGCTGATCGTGCTTGCATGTCCGCCGATCCTCGTCAATACCGACATCGCATTTCGCGGCGTCGATCAATACGCGATCGAAGCCGCCCGCGCGATGGGCATGTCCGATGCGCAGATCCTCTTGCGCGTGCAGACGCCGCTCGCGTTGCCCGTCGTCTTTTCGGGCTTACGGCTGGCTTCCATCGAAGTCGTCGCGTCGGCGACGCTAGCGACGCTCATCGGCGCGGGCGGATTGGGCGATATCATCATGGCCGGTCTCGAACTTGAGCAACCCGCTGAATTGCTCGTCGGCTCTCTCTTAGCTGCACTGCTTGCGGTCGCGGCCGCGGCGGCTTTCTCCGCGGGCGAGCGTCTCGCGGTCGCGAGGTCGTGAGGTCGTGATACGCAAGCTCATGTCTTCCGTGCCAGTCATGTCGCGCGGCTCCGCGCTTTCCGTGTTAACCGGAATGGCGCTGTTCGCGGGTTCGTGCGCGACTCGCCCGCCGTCGGTGAAAGTCGGCTCAAAGGATTTCACTGAAGAGCTCGTGCTCGGCGAACTCTACGCGATCGCGCTCGAACACGCCGGCTACTCAGTCGAACGTCATCTGAATCTCGGCGCCACGCCGATCGCGATGGAGGCGATGCAGCGCGGCGACATCGATCTGTATCCGGAGTACACGGGCACTGGGCTTGTCGTCCAGCTGAAGCGGCCGCCGATGAGCGACCCGTCCAAAGTCTTCGACGCCGTGAAAGCGGCGTACGAAGCGCAGTACGCGATGACGTGGCTCGCGCCGGCTCGCATGAACGACTCGCAAGCACTTGCGATCACCTCCGCGTTCGCTCAGAAGAGCGGTTTGCGCACGCTCTCGCAATGTGCGCGCCTGGCGCCGCACTTGCGCTTGGGCGCCGGCGTCGAATTCTTGCAGCGGCCCGACGGGCTGCCGGGATTACAGCGCGCGTACGGCGGTTTCCATTTCGCCGACGTCAAGGTCACGGCGCTCGGGTTGAAATATAAGGCGCTGCTCGCCGGCCAGGTCGACGTCGCGCTCGCCTTTGCGACGGACGGCGAAATCGACGCTGACAAGCTCGTCGTGCTCGCAGACGATCGCAAGTTCTTTCCGCCATATCAAGTCGCGCCGGTCGTACGGCTCGACGCGTTGAAGCGCTTTCCAAATATCGCGCCGGCGCTCGATCCGATCGCGCCGCTGCTGACCGACCCTGCCATGCGCCGCATGAACTGGCGCGTGGATGGCAACGGCGAGGACCCCGCAGACGTCGCGCGTGATTTCTTCATGCGCGTCGTGCTATCGCCGTCGCGTTGAGCGCATCTCCGCCGGAGATCCGATTCGACGACGTCGTCAAGACGTTTGGCGGCGCTGCGCGGGCGGCGGTGAACGGCGTGACGCTTTCTATTCCGGGCGGCACCTTCGCGGTGATCCTCGGTCCGTCAGGCTGCGGGAAGACGACGCTGCTCAAGACCGTCAATCGCCTGATCGAGCCTTCGTCGGGTTTTATCTTTGTGGGGGGCGTCGATACCGCGAGCGTGGACCCCGTGCGCTTGCGCCGCGGCATGGGCTACGTGATCCAAAACGTCGGCCTCTTCCCGCACATGACCGTTTCCGAGAATATCGCGACCGTTCCGCGGCTCGTCGGGCAAGACGACGCGCAGATCCGCCGGCGCGTCGATGAGCTGATCGACGTCGTCCATCTCCCGCCGGCTGAGTACCGGGAACGTCGGCCGCGCGCGCTCTCGGGCGGGCAACAACAGCGAGTGGGGCTTGCGCGTGCGCTTGCTGCCGATCCGCCGATCCTTTTGATGGACGAGCCGTTCGGCGCTGTCGACGCGATCGAACGAACGCATCTCCAAGACGAAGTCGCGGCGCTGCATGCCCAGCGCGCGCGGACCGTGCTATTCGTGACGCATGATGTCGACGAAGCGTTCCGGCTCGCCGACCTGCTGATCGTCATGCGCGATGGCCGCGTCGAACAGAGCGCGCCGCCGCTTGCGATGCTCGCACGCCCGGCCACGGCGTTCGTCTCGGATCTTATCGGCGCGGACGACGTCGTGCGACGTCTGCGCGCGATCCACGTCAGCGCCGCGCTGGAACCGGCCGGCGAAACTGATGCCGCCGATGAGCCATCCGTCGATTCGCATGCGTCGCTGGGCGACGCGCTTTCGCTTCTCTTAGACGGCGCTGCGCGGCTTGCCGTGCGCGACGGCGCCGATCTGCGCGGAGTCATCACGGTCGCCGGTATTCTTCGCGCTGCTCGCCGCGGCGCGACTGCGTCGTAGGCAGATGTCGTATCTTCTGTCGCATCCTGGCGCCGTGTTCGAAGCTTTATTGCAGCACGTCGAACTTGCTGGAACTGCGCTTGCGATCGCGGTCGTGGTGGCGCTCCCGATCGGCATCGTGCTCGCTCGCGCGCGCACCGTCCGCCCAGCCGCACTCGCGCTATTGGGTGCGGTCTACGCGGTGCCGAGCCTCGCGTTGTTCGCGCTGCTCGTGCCCTCTTTAGGTCTCGGATTTGCGCCGGCCGTCACGGGTCTCGCCGCATACGCGATCGTCATCCTCATCAACAGCGTCGTCGCGGGCATCGTCGGCGTCGACCCCGCGGTGGTGGAATCCGCGCGCGGCATCGGCATGAACGGCGCGCAGGTGCTGTGGCGCGTCGAGTTCCCGCTCGCGCTTCCGGTGATCGTCGGCGGGTTGCGCGTCGCGGCAGTCGCCGTGATCTTCATCGCGTCGATAGCAGCGCTCGTGGATGCGGGAGGGTTAGGAACGTTGATCCTCGCCGGCATCGATCAGAACAATCTGCCGAAGGCGATCGCGGGAACGGTTGCCTGCGTTGCACTCGCGCTCGTCGTCGACGGGTTGTTGCGGCTGACCGAACGCCGCCTCCGCACCGCGGACTGAAGGCGCCCTTCATTCCACAAACGATTTCAAACGGGTCAACGCTTGATCCCACTGCTTTGAAATCTTGGCCAAGTAGCGTCGCACTTCTTCGAGGCGCTTGGGCTCGAGTTGCCAGATCCGCTCCCTGCCGTGGCGTTGGCTGCGCACCAGGCCGGCTTCGAAGAGAGCCTGCATGTGTTTTGTTACGGCTTGCCGCGAAATATCGGCGTCTTCCGCGAGCTTGGTTACGGAGAGCGGGCCGCCTTTGCAGAGCTTGATGACGATCTGCAAGCGCGATTCGTCACCAAGCGCCGCAAGGATCGGGGCGACGCTCATGACTGCGGGAGCAGGATGTATTTCTCGACGAGCTGCACGATCATGCTCCAACCCTCTTCGTTGGCTTCGAACGCGTCGACACGACGATCGATCGGAATCGCATCGAAGCCCGACTCGACAACCGTCAGCTTTGTGCCGCCTTCGGCCGGCTCAAGCGTGAACGTCACGGTAGTCATCGGTTCCTTTGAGTAGTCGACTGCGGGATCGAGCGCGAAGGGATGCCAACGAAACGACAGCACGCGCATAGGTTCCACGCGTTCGACGAAAAAGGAGACAGGCGTCCCGGCGTATTTCTCTTGCATCTTCGCCACTTCAGCGTCAACCGTCGTGGGTTTGATCTTCCCTGTCACGTGTGCGCCCGTTGCAAACGTGCCGTTCAGGTCCATGCCGAACCAGCTGCCAAATTGCTTTGCGTCGCTGATCGCGCGCCAAACCCGCTCCTGCGGCGCGCTCAAAACCAACTGTTTTTCGATGCGATCGGTAGATACTGTCATGTGCAACCTCCTGGTTGCGCATCAGTGTAACACAAACCCAAACCAAACGCAACCCCTCGGTTGCACTTCCCGATTGCACTTCCCGGCTGAAGGGCCCTTTCGCTACACCGCGCGGAGGAGGCTGCTGCTGAAGCGCTTGGCTGAATCGGTCCACGTGTGGACGAGGTCGAAACCGCCGCCAGCGGCTAACGCCCGGAGCGTCGGCTTATCGTACTTGTAAGATGACTCCGTGTGGATCGTCTCACCCTCTGCGAATTTGACCTCAAGCTCTAGCGCATTGACCCGCACGGTCTGCGCCTGCCTGCTCACGAGGTGCATCTCCATTCTTCCGTTCGGCTCATCGTAGCGCGCCAGATGATCGAATTGGTCGAGGTCGAATTCGCCGCCCAATTCCCGGTTGATGCGAGCCAGGACGTTGAGGTTGAACGAAGCGGTGACGCCGAGCGGATCGTCGTACGCTGCTTCAAGCACCGAGCGATCCTTTCGGAGGTCGGCACCGAGCAGCAGCGCATCGCCGGGCGCAAGCACGCCGCGCAGTTCGCGCAGCACGGCGATCGCGACGTGCGGTTCGAAGTTGCCGACGTTCGAGCCCAAGAACAACGCGAGGCGCCGCCCATCGCTCTCGCGCGAGATCCGTTTCAGACCCTCGAAATAGTCGGCGGCGACGCCGCTTACCTTGAGCGCAGGAAACTCGCGGCTAAGCGATTCCGCACTCGCCTCGAGCGCGGTCGTCGAAATATCGATGGGACGATACGTAAGCGTTGGTTGATTCGCGAGTGCGGCCGCGATGATGTGGCGAGTCTTCAGCGCACTGCCGCTTCCGAGTTCGACGATGTCGAACGTTCCGCCGACCGATTTCACGATCTCGCCGGCATGCTGTTTGAGGATCTCGTCTTCAGCGCGCGTCAGGTAGTATTCCGGCAACAGACAGATCGCCTCGAAGAGCGCCGATCCGAGTTCGTCGTAGAAATATTTAGCTGGGAGCGTTTTCGGCGAAGCGGTCAGGCCGGCTCTGGCATCCTTGGCGAAACTCACCGCCGCCAGTTGCCCGGGCCGTGCGGAGGTCCCTGCGCGCCGCGCTCGAACCGCGCTCGGCATGGAGCAGCGCATCACGTTCGATGACGGTGCGTACACCACGCTTGAGTCGTGGGGGACGCGCGGGCCCGCGTTGCTCTGCGTTCACGGCATGACGAGCTCGCGCAAGGCGTGGGCCCGACTGGGAGAGCACTTCGCCGGCGCCTATCGCGTCTTCGCATACGACCAACGCGGTCACGGCGACTCTGCCGAGTTCACTAGACCGATGTCCCTCGAACGCGGCGTGCGCGATCTCGATGCCGTGGCGACGCACGTCGATGGCGACATCGCGGCGCTCGTCGGCCACTCGTGGGGCGGAGCGATCGTCATTCTCGCCGGTCCGGCGTCGCGTGCGAGCGCCGTGATCGCAGTCGATCCCGTGTTGCGCGTCGTGCCCGGCACGTGGCGAGCGGAATATCTCGAGGACGCCGAGCGCGACTTCGCACTGCCATTCGATGATCTGGCAAAAGATCTGCGGCAGCGTCTCGCCAGCTGGCCGGCGATCGATGTGGAAGGCAAGATGCACGCCGTGCGGCACATGACCGCCGAGCCGATCGCACGGCTTGCGACCGACAATAACGTGGATGAGGGCGGTTGGAATCTTCTCGCGCGGACGGCAGCCTATCCGAAGCCGCTCGTTGTGATGGCCGCCGGGCCGGCGGACTCCGTGATGTCTGCCGATGACCTACGTGAGTTGCGCGCGCGCGGCGGCGCGAACGTGTTCATCCGCCAATATCCCGATCAAGGGCACAACCTTCATCGCACGGCGTTCGACCGCTTTACCGCTGATATCGAGAGATTATTGCAGAGAGGCGAACCGTAGTAGTAGGGCAAGCATCGCTTGCCCAAGCGGGAAAAATGTGGGCCGACATAAAGTCGGCCCCTTCCAATCGGGCCCCTTCAGTTTGGATTCTAGGCCGTCGCGTGTTGATGCAGGTCGTGCAGATCTTCGAGGATGTTCAACGTCACCGCGTCTTTGACGCCGGCGTTCTCCAGGCCGATCGTCTCGCGGATGTGCTTGCATGTGTCGTCGCCGTGGTTGTAGCCCAGCACGGCCGCGTTGTGCTTCTTGATCGTCTCTGAATCGGTTTTGCCGTTCGTCTTGACCCACGACTCGAATTGGATATACGTCGGCTTGCTGGCTTTGACATATTCGATCACTTTGCCGCGATCGAGACCAAGCGCCGTTATCGTCATCTGGTCAAATCCTTGCCCACAGTAGTCGTGGCCCTCGGGCAAAAGCCCGGCGTTGCCGAGCGTGAGTTTTGTCCACAGGCGCGGAAGGTGCGCGACACCGAGCGGTCCCGTCGTGGACGAGCTGATGATCGGGATGTATTTCGTGGAAGTTGCAGTTGCCATGGGTTACAGTGACCTCCGGTGGTCGAGCGAGAGTGCAGTAAGAAAACCGAGTTACGTTCTTAAAGCCGCTGACCGGCGAGATGCGAAGGTGAGTTCGGCGATCCCCGACTTGTCGAGTTCGCCGAGCCCAGCCGCGCGCATCGCGTCGAACTGGCGCTTCGTCGCCTCGGCGAGCGGCAGCGAAAGTCCGGCGTCGTGTGCGAGATCGAGCGCTATGCCGGAATCTTTCGCCGCGTGCGCCGCCGAGAAAAAGCACGCGTGATCGTGGTTCTGCATGTCCTCGCCGTCGGTTTCGAGGACGCGCGAGTTGGCGCCGGTCTGCGCAAAGATCTCGCGCAGCATCGTCAGATCCAGCCCGAGCGATTCGCCCAGGCCTAACCCTTCGGCCAGGCCGGCGGTGTTGATGTTCATGACCATGTTGACTAGAGCTTTGACCTTCGCGGCTTCGCCGGCTTTACCGACGAAGCGCAGCGAAGAACTCATCTTGTCGAGCATGGGTTTGACGCGCTCGAATGCCGATCTCTCGCCGCCGCACATGAGATAGAGGGTGCCGGCGCGTGCCTGTGAGATCGAACTGGCCATACACGCTTCGAGTGATTGCGCGCCCGCGGCCTTCGCCAGTCGCTCCACTTCGACGTGGATGCCGGGCGAGACCGTCGCGCAGTTGACGAAGATCTTGCCCGCAGCGCCTGTCAGAAGCGAGTCGCCGGTCGGCGCGAACACTTTACGCATCGCGGCGTCGTCGGTCACAACGGTGATGATGACGTCCGACGCTGCGGTTACGCGAGCGAGCTCGCGGACCAATTCCGCTCCAAGTTCGCGCGCGACTTCGTCTGCGACGGACTGATTTGCGTCGTAGAGCGCCACGACCGGGTATCCCGTCTCGTGCAGACGCCGGCCGATGTTCGCGCCCATGCGCCCGACGCCGACGATGCCGATACGGGGAGTTGCCGCCATGAGCAAACTATCTCCTGACAAGGGGGCCGCTTTGATTCTTAGCGGCGACGGGGCGGACCTCTACGTCTTCGATCCGTGGGCCGACCTGAAGTCGGCCCCTTCAGGCTGACCGTGGGCCGACATGAAGTCGGCCCCTTCAGTCGGCCCCTTCAGTCATTTACGGGTAGACACCGCGCAACATCGTCGCTTCCGCGACGCGGCCGACGGCGAGGACGTAAGCGCCTCGGCGCATGTTGATCTTGTGCTGCTTGGCCTTTTCGTACGTCGCCTTGAATGCGCGCACCATGGTCCGTTTGAGGCGCGCGTTCACCTCTTCTTCGTCCCAGAAATTCTCCTGAAGATCTTGCACCCACTCGAAATACGAAACGGTGACGCCGCCCGCGTTCGCGAGGATATCGGGCAGCACCATGATGCCGCGATCGAAGAGAATGCTGTCCGCTTCGGGGAGTGTCGGGCCGTTGGCCGCTTCGGCCACGACCTTCGCTTTGATGCGCGGCGCGTTCTCGGCCGTGATGACTTTCTCGAGCGCAGCGGGGATGAGCACGTCGCAATCGCACTCGAGCACATCCTTGTTCGACATCGCGTCGCCGCCGCTGAAGCCGACTACCGATCCCGTTTCCGATTTGTGCGCGATGAGTTTCTTCACGTCGATTCCCTTGGCGTTCGCGATGCCGCCTCGGCTGTCGGAGACCGCCACGATCTTATAGCCGGCCACGCTCATCAACTCTGCAGCATGCAGACCGGCATTGCCGAACCCTTGGATCGCGACGCGAGCGCCATCGGCCGAGATGCCCAGCTCTCGCAACGCTTCGTCGATCACGAACATGCAGCCGCGCGCCGTGGCCTTGTCGCGACCGAGCGATCCGCCGATCGCGATCGGCTTGCCCGTCACGACTCCGGGGATCGAGTAGCCGCGCATCATGGAGAAAGTGTCCATGATCCACGCCATGATCTGCGGTGTCGTATAGACGTCGGGGGCAGGGATGTCGCGTTCGGGCCCGATGATGATCGATATCTCACTCGTGTAACGCCGGGTCATGTGTTCGAGTTCGCGCATGCTCATGTTCTTGGGATCGCAGATGATGCCGCCCTTCGCTCCGCCGAATGGGATGTCGACGAGCGCGCACTTCCACGACATCCACATCGCAAGCGCTTTGACTTCGTCGAGCGTCACATCCGGATGGAAACGGATGCCGCCCTTGGCCGGACCGCGCGACATGTTGTGCTGCACGCGATAGCCTTCGAAGACGCGATACGACCTGTCGTCCATCTCGCACGGCACCGAGACCGTGAGCACGCGCTTGGGTGAGCGGAGAAAAGCGTGGATGCCCGGGTTGAGCTCGAGCAGCAGTGCGACATCATCCAACTGTGCCTGCGCCATCTCCCAGACGTTGCGCGAACCTTGCGCTGCGGATCGATCGATCGTTGACGACATGAAGATCCTTTCGCGTGTTTAGACGAGCACGACAGTGCGTTGCGGCCTAGACTCTAGTGGGTCAGGGCTGCTTGGCTTCTGCGGCGAGGGGACGAAACTCCCGTCAGCATGCGTGCGCGAGATCACGCAAACGGCGAATGCGTCGACCCTGCATTTGTAAGGGTTTGGTGCCGAAGACAGGACTTGAACCTGCACATCCTTGCGGACACAAGTACCTGAAACTTGCGCGTCTGCCAATTTCGCCACTTCGGCGCCGAACGTTTAGGTTCGAAGGGTCAGGCTTCGCTCCTCCCCTCACTGACGAACGCAGGAGGGCGCTGCGTATGCCGCCCGTAAGCGTTCGATGTGAGTTCCCCGTCACGGCCCGTCAAGACGAGTCTCGAGCAAACGCTTCCGCGCGCTTCGTATGTCGATGAATCCGAGTTCGCGCGCGAACGCGAGCGCATCTTCGTGCGCGAATGGTTTTTCGCTTGCCGTGAAGAGCGCGTGACGAATCCGGGCGACTACGTGGCGATCGACGTCGCCGGCGAAAGCGTCTTCATCACCCGTGCTAAAGACGGCATGCTCCACGCGCACTTCAACGTCTGCCGGCATCGCGGCAGCCGACTCGTCGCAGAAGAATCGAGTGGTTCGCTGCCCGGCGCGATCCGTTGTCCGTATCACTCGTGGACGTACGAGCTCGATGGGCGGCTGCGCACAGCGCCGTTTCTCACCGAAGAAGACGGGGTTTTGAAAGACGAGCTTCCGCTGCACGCGGTCGACGTGGACACGTGGGGCGGATTCGTGTTCGTCAATCTTTCGCTGCACAGTCCGCAACCGGCGCGCGCATCTTTGGCCGATCAGCTAGACGGCGTGCCGGCGCGGCTACAGCGCTATCCGCTAGCCCAACTTCGAACGGGCAAGACGCTGCACTACGACGTCGCGGCGAATTGGAAAGTCATCCTCGAGAACTACAACGAGTGCTACCATTGCGCTGGCGTGCATCCGGAATTGTGCGCGGTGGTGCCTGCGTTTCGCGTGAAAGGCGGCGCCGATCTCGACTGGGAGCGCGGCATCCCGCATCGCGAAGGCGCCAACACGTTCACGTTCAGCGGCACGACTTCGCGGGCGCAATTCGCGGGGCTCGACGAAGACGAGCGCTCGCGGCATAAAGGCGAACTCATCTATCCGAACTGCATGTTGAGTCTCTCCGCAGACCACGTGGTCGCGTTTGCGCTCTTCCCGCGCGGCCCCGCGCGCACCACGATCGTGTGCGACTTCTTGTTCCATCCTGACGAGATCGCAAAATCAACGTTCGATCCATCCGATGCCGGCGATTTCTGGGATCTCACGAACCGCCAGGACTGGGCGATCTGCGAGAGCGTCCAGCGCGGCATGACGTCGCGCGTCTGGGAGCACGGTTTCTACGCGCCGATGGAGAGCTGGAGTCTCGACATGCGTCGCTATATCAACGACCGGCTGGGGGAGTAGTGGCGCGCGACTATGATTGCATCGTGCTCGGACTCGGCGGCATCGGAAGCGGTGCCGCTTATTGGCTCGCGCGCGGCGGACGCTCGCGCGTGCTCGGCCTAGAGCAGTTCGAATTCGGCCACGTGCGCGGCGAATCGCAGGACCACTCGCGGATCATCCGGCTCTCGTATCACGCTCCGAACTACGTGCGCCTCGCGAAACGCGCCTACGAATCGTGGGAAGCACTAGAGTCGGACGCAAAAACGCGCGTCGTCCTCAAGACCGGAGGGTTGGATCTCGGTCCGCGCGTGAGTGCGATTCCGCTGCAGGGCTACGCCGACGCTATGACCGCGTGCGACGTCTCTTTCGAGCGGCTCGATGCGCACGAGATCATGCGGCGCTGGCCACAGTTCACGCTGGCCGACGATATCGAAGGCCTCTACCAAAGTCAGAGCGGGCTCGTCATGGCGGAGCGCGCCAATGACGCGCACCGGCGCATGGCACGCGCGCACGGCGCGGTTCTCCGCGACAACGCGCCCGTCGAGTGGATCCGCGACACAGACGGTGAGTTGGAAGTCCGCGCCGGCGGCACGACCTATCGCTGCGCGAAGCTCGTGATCGCCGCAGGACCGTGGTCGAACAGCGCGCTTGCGAATTTCGGACTTCGGTTGCCCCTTGAAATCACAAAAGAACAAGTCACGTATTTCGCGTCGCCGCACTTAGCAGCGTTCGCGCCGGAACGGTTTCCGGTCTGGATATGGATGGATGATCCATCGTTCTACGGATTTCCCGTGTTCGGTGAGGCAGGTCCGAAAGTTGCGCAAGACGCCGGCGGCCTGCCTGTGGATCCGGATTCACGCACGTTCGAGCCGGACACAGAGAATCTCGCGCGCGTCGAGAACTTCATGCGCCGCTATCTGCCGACCGCGCTCGGACCTGTGATCCGCACGAAGACGTGCCTCTACACGCTTACACCCGACCGCGACTTCGTGGTCGATCGCATTCCCGGTCATCCCAACGTCTCGTTCGCGATCGGCGCCGGCCACGCGTTCAAGTTCGCGTCGGTGATCGGGCGCATTTTGGGAGAGCTCGTGGTGGACGGCGGTACCGCGAGCGACATCGCTGGGTTTTCGGCCGAGCGCCCCATCTTGCGCGAGATCGATCCGCCCAAGACATACATGGTGTAGCGGTGAAACGGCCGGTTCGCGCGAATCGTTGACGGAGTAACATGAAGAAGCTGCTCGTCATCCTCGCCTTGGTCGTCCCCGTCGCAGCGCTAGCCGCGACTCCCGTTCCGTATCTGCCCGTGCCCAAGGGTGCGGCCGTGATCTTGAACACAGGCTCGACGAACGCGCTTGGCTATCGGATCGTCATCCAGCAATCGGGCGCAGCCGAGTACATCAAGGGCGACAAGCGCGCCACCACGACCGTGCCTATGGCCGTGACGACGAAGTTCTTCACCGACCTGCAAGCGGCGATGCCTCTGAAAGTCCACCCCATGATCCACTGCATGAAGAGCGTGTCGTTCGGCACGTCCCTCTTCGTTTGGTGGAAGGGTGCGCGATCATACGATCTCACGTGCGGCACGAACATCCTAACGAACGACGCATATGACGTTGCCCAGGCGCTCGGACTCTCCGCGGCCATGCGCATGCCGATGCATCCGGTACCCGCGCTGACGAACGAGCCGCGCGTACCCGTCCCCGCCCCATCTTCGAATCCCTAACTCGTAGGGGTTTTAGCCGAACCGTTCCAATAGCGTTCCCAGCGAATTCCTACCGGTACCCGCAGCTGAGCGGATTGGGAGGACGACGTGGGAGTGGTCAGTATCGCCTGTTACCGGCCTAAGCGCGGCAAGAAACGCGCTTTAGAGCAGCTGATGCGCGATCACGTCAAGACGTTGCGGCGCGAATCGCTCGCGACGAAGCGAACTCCGATCATCGTGCGCGCGAAGGACGGCACCGTCCTCGAGATCTTCGAATGGAAATCGCACAAGGCCATCGACAAGGCGCATAGCAATCGCGCGGTACTCGCGATGTGGGAGCGCTTCAATGCCGCGTGCGACTACGTCAAGGTCAGCGATGTCGCCGAAAGCCGCGACCAGTGGGCTTCGTTTGCGCCGCTTGATCTTTAAGATCGCGTTTCCATGAAACGCGAATCTGACGTACCGGATTTCGAAAAAGAACCGGGATCGTCGATCTGGTACTTCAGGCCGGACATCGGTCGCGATGTCCTGCAGATCGCGATCATCGCGTTGTTGTATGTCGCGGGCGCGAAGCTCGGGTTCTCCTTCGCGTTTCAGACCAAAGAAGTCACCGCCTTTTGGCCACCCACGGGAATCGCCGTCGCGGCTTTGTTCTTGCTCGGACTGCGGGTATGGCCGGGCATCTTGCTCGGCGCATTTTTCAGCAACGCGATGATGAACGAACCGCTTCTCACCGCGGCGGGCATCGCTATCGGCAACACACTTGCTCCGGTCGCGGGCGTCGCGCTCGTCAATCGCATTGGCGATTTCGACACGCGTTTGGAACGCTTGCGCGACGTGCTCGGCCTCGTGTTGATATCCGCTATCTTCGCGATGACGATCTCGGCAAGCAACGGCACCCTCAACCTCGCGCTCGCGCAGATCATCCCGTGGTCTTCATTTGGTTCGGTCTGGCGGCTCTGGTGGGTCGGCGATGCGATGGGCGTCATGCTCTTCGCACCGCTCATCCTCACGTGGGCTTCCGGTCAGCGCTGGACGAGATCGCGATGGCCCGA
>JABCYQ010000010.1 GCA_013290125.1 Vulcanimicrobiota bacterium | reverse complement strand
TCTATCGCGACGCCGGCAGCAAGACCGATCAGAGCACGCCGGCACAGGAACTGAAACGGGCCATCGAAGAGGCGGGCTTCGTGCCGACGCGGCGCAACCTGCTGTACAAAGTCTTGGAACCGGCCTGACCAGTGATCCGCTGCGGCCGCATCAGTTATACGAACGATTTGCCGATCTATGCTGCCTTCGACGCGGGTGCGGTAGAGTTTCCGGGCCTGCTGTCCGCCGGTGTCCCCACCGTATTGAACGCGAGATTGTCCGCCGGCGATCTCGATATCAGCCCGATCAGTTCATTTCACTTCGCAAAGAATGCACAAGCCTTTCTTCTATTCCCGGACGTCTGCATCGGTGCGCGGCGTGACGTGCGCAGCATCTACTGCGTGTCGCGCAAGCCGCCGGCGGATCTCGCCGGCGTGGCCATTGCGACGACGCGCGAAAGTGCGACCGGCCGGAATCTCTTCGCGACCATCTGCGCGGAGCGTTACGGATTTACGCCGGACTACGTCGAGTCAGATGATCCGCTTGCCGCATACCGCGCGGACGGCGCGCCGTGCCTGCTGATCGGCGATGCTGCGATCGACGGCTTCTTCGCTGCCGAGCCCGGCGACGCGCACGACATCGGCTCGCTCTGGCACGAGCTCACCGGACTAGGCATGGCATACGCCGTCTGGGCCGTTCGCCGCGACGTGGCGACTGATCGGCCGAGCGAAGTCGAGGCGGTGGCAACCGCGCTCCGGCGCGCGAAAACCTGGGGAGCGGACAACATAGATGACGTGATCGCGGCGGCGCGGTCCGTGCGCCCTCGACCAGAGGGATTCTATCGCGACTACTACGCCACGCTCAATTTCGATTTCGATGAAGCGGCGCGGTTGGGCCTGACCCGCTTTTTCGAACTCGCCGTCAAACACGGCTTACTCGGGTCGGTGCCGCGCTTCGAATTCTTGCGCGAGGTCCCCACACATGTCTGACATCGCAAGTCTGCTCGATCGCGCCGCTAGCGGCGGCCGTCTGACGTACGATGAAGGCGTGCGTGTCTATCGCGAGGCCGACTTACATGCGCTCGGCGCGGCCGCGCATGCACGGCGCACGCAGCTGCATCCCGGCGACGAAGTCACCTATGTCATCGACACAACCATCAACTACACGAACATCTGCAACGTCCACTGCACGTTCTGTGCGTTCTTCCGGCCGGAAGGGCACGCCGAGGGCTACACGATGACGCACGAGCAGGTGCTCGAGCGCGTCAAGTTCGCCGCGGACCAAGGCGCCACGCAGATCATGGTGCAGGGCGGCGTCAATCCAGATCTCCCGATCGCGTACTACGTCGATCTTTTCCGCGCAATCGGCGAGCGCTTCCCGGATGTGGACATCCATTCGCTTTCGACGAGCGAGATCTGCGGCATCGCCAAACGCGAGTCCATGAGCATCGAAGACGTACTGATAACGCTACGCGCCGCGGGCTTGAAATCATTGCCGGGCGCCGGTGCCGAGATTTTAGTCGAACGGGTGCGCAAGCGCATCTCGGCTCGCAAGATCGACGATGATCGTTGGATCGAAGTCATGCGCATCGCGCAGCGGCTCGGCATGCCGACCACCGCGACCATGATGTTCGGGTCGGTGGAGACGGACGCGGAGCGCATCCGGCATTTGGATGTTCTGCGCGAGCTCCAAGACGAGACGCACGGGTTCACGGCGTTCATCCCGTGGTACTACGTGCCGTTCAAGACGCCGCTCAAGGGCAAGGAAGCGACCGGCCTCGAGTACCTGCGGGTCCTCGCCGTAAGCCGACTGTATTTGGACAACTTCGATCATCTGCAATCGTCGTGGCTGACGCCGGGTTTGAAACTCGGCCAGCTCGGATTGATGTTCGGCTGCGACGACATGGGCGGAACTATTTTGGAAGAGAAAGTCGTCACGCTCGCGGGAAGCACAAACACCGCGAATCGCGCGGAGTTGGAGAAGAACATCCGCCGTGCCGGTTACCGGCCGGTTATCCGCGACACGTACTTCAACCGCCGCGAGTACCCGCTAGCCACCGCCGGCTAACCTGGATCAAACTTCGCCCGGATAACTTCTCCCGGACAATGAAGGGGCCGACTTTATGTCGGCCCGGCAAACATAACGTGGGCCGACATAAAGTCGGCCCCTTCGATTGATCGGAATCTAGAATTACCGTGCGGCGACGCGGAAGAATTCGATCAGCGTGTCGACCGGCGGCGGGAGAGGCAGCGATTTCGTCACGCCAGTGAAGAAGCTGTCGCACACCGCGTGCGGAGCAAACGACGCAAACCGCTTGACGAATTCCTTGACATTGAGTTCGGTCGAATACGTCGCAAGCGGTCCAAGCGTTTTGCGGAAGTTGAACGATGCTGCCATGATGTACCAAAGCGATTCTACGCCGTCCACGCGGATCGCAAACGCGTAGAGCAACTCTTCCTTCGTGACAGTGACCGCGCCCTTGGAGACGTCTTTTCGGACCGGCGTCATCGTGGCTTTGGCGACAAACTGTATCGATGCCGTCGCCGCTGGATTCAACTCTTTGAACTGCGCCACCGACTCGTGACGGACGCGCGCGCCATGCAGCGCTCGAATCCGCTCGATGGGGACGACCACTTCGGTCTCGTCGTCGTCGAGCGTGACTCGTATATGTTTGGCGGCGTCGTCGAAGAGCAGCGTCTTCACGCGCGAATTCGGCGGCAGCTTGACGCCGAATTCTGAGATCGCCGAGTCGTTGATCGTTTGGTCTGCCTGCTCGGTCACGACGATCGACTCCTTACGTGGACCACGGCTCGCTCGTGTAGTTCATGACATGCTGATCCGGATTCTCGCCACTCAGTTTCAATTTGACCATCTGTTCGAGCAGTGCTCGACCTGCCTCGTTGGCGAGATTGACGGCCACGATCTGATATGGCGCCTCGGGATCATTGGCATTGGTTGCCGCCGACTCCACCATCAGGTTATCGGCCGGATCGTACCAATCGCGCGTTCGCGTTTCACCCTGCGTGACGAAAACGTCGTAGTACTCGAGATGGCCGCTGCGGTGTACTTTCCGCGTCTTAAGTCCAGCCTGAAATTGATCGTCCATCACACCTGGAGCGGCGCCGAAGGGTCCCGTGTATGCGGGGTCTTTGATGATCGTGATCACCACCGCGTGATCGTTCTCGAGTAGGACTTGACCGAACGGATAGATCATCACTTCGGCGTTGATGCTGCCGACCTTGAATGGGCCGCTGCTGGTCGGTTTGCCGAGTATGGCCTCGATCTTGTCACGCGTGACACCGGGGACAACCCCAGGCTGATAGCCGAACGATTGGGGCGGCGCCGCAGAACACGCTGCCAAACCGAGAATCGCGGCCGCCGCCGCGAGGCTCGCGAGCGATTGTTTGATCATAGTTCCTCGTAGTTCTAAGATATACGTCTATTACCCACTTCCACGCATCGATTTACGCGCCTATAACGCCGGATGCTACTACCTCGACATCTGCTTCATCGTACAGCACGAGCAGCTGACCTGGAGACGCCATCGGCACCGGCTGCGCAAGCGATACGCGCAGACCGCCCTTCGCGGTCAGCCGCGCCGTTGCTTCGATCGGCGCGCTTCGATAGCGGCAAACCGCGCGACCGCGCGCGACGTCGCCGACGAAGTGTTCGGGCCTCACGACATTCACATTCGTGCAATCGATCGTGGTGCGCGCAAGATCTGCGCGCCGGCCGACAGTGACGGTGTTCGACGCGCGATCCGTCGACACGACATACCACGGACCACCGGCGCCGTTCGCAACCGACAAGCCCTTGCGCTGACCGACGGTATAGTTGAGCAGTCCATCGTGCGTGCCGACGCGCTCACCATCGACTGTGAAGAGCGGTCCCGCCTCGGCGCTCTCGGGAAAGCGGCGAGCGATGAAACCGCGATAGTCGCCGTCGACGAAACACAGGTCCATGGAATCGGGTTTATCGGCCACGTCGAGTCCGCGTTCGCGCGCGACGTCGCGTGTTCGATCCTTCGATAGTTCGCCGAGCGGCAGAACGAGCGCGCCGAGTTGCTCCGGCTCGAGTCCGGCGAGCATGTACGACTGATCCTTGCTGCGATCGACCGCGCGCAGGAGATGCGTTCCATCATTGTCGCGGACTATGCGCGCATAGTGTCCGGTGACGATCGTGTCAGCACCGAGCACGCGAGCGAAATCGAGCAACGCGCCGAACTTGACGAGGTTATTGCACGCGACGCAAGGGTTGGGCGTGCGTCCGGCCAGATACTCGGCGCAGAAATAGTCGACGACGGCGCGCTCGAATGCGCGTTCAAAATTGACGACGAAGTGCGGAATACCGATCGCTGCAGCGGCGCGGCGCGCATCTTCGTAGGCGGTCGGACCGCAGCACTGGCGGACTTTTTCACTCAACTCGCCGTCGCCGGGACTCCAAAGGCGCATCGTGACGCCGACGGAATCGCGACCCGCACCGCACGCCAAAGCTGTCGCCACGGCGCTATCGACTCCACCGCTCATCGCCGCCAGCGCTCGCCCGGAAAGGCGCAGCTCTGAAGCAGGTGCCGGCATCGTTTGCATGATCACTCGCTGTACCGGTGCGTCCCGCGAAAGGACAATGCTACACCTCCTTTAATTCTTCATAACCGCGCCGCGTCCATTCACGCTTTGTCTGTCGTCCGGGTGCGGCCATCCATACGCGAGAGCGCCCATGTCAGGCATCGGCCAGCGACTGATCGACGCTCGCGAAGCGCGCGGGCTCACCGCCGCAGACGTCGCCAAGAAACTTCGCATCCGCACGATGTTCGTCGACGCGCTCGAACGCGAAGATTGGCGGGCGATCGGCGATCCGATCTACGCGCGCGGGTTTCTGAAGAACTACGCGCGGCTCGTCGGTCTGGACGCCGACGGCATGGCGGCGGAAGCGAACGAAGAGATCGCAGGCAGCGACGCACAACCGGCGGTCTCGGCCTTCGCGCCGATCGACAGAGGCGTGATCGATTCGCGCGAGAACCGCGCAAACGCCCTGGCGTGGATCGTGCCGATCACCGGCGTCGTCGCAGCGTTGCTCGTCGCGCTGGTCGTGGTGAACGGGGTCGGACTGCTGCGCGGCGGCGGGAACGCAGTTGCGGTTGCGACAGAAACTGCAGCGTCGCCGTCGCCGCAACCAAGCGCGTCGTCTGCCGATTTAAGTGCGGCCGGCAGCCTAACGAGCGCGAGTCAACAGGCAGGTGTGGTTCTGCGGATTTCCGTTACGCAGCCATGCTGGCTCGCAGTGACGGTCGACGGCAAGCGCGTGTTGTACTCCACGCTGCCGACGGGCAGCGTGCGCGAATTTCGCGCCGATCGGGAGATCACGCTGCGCGCAGGCAACGCCGGCGGGGTCGTGGCGACGATCGACGGCAAGGACATCGGCTCGCTCGGGCGAGTGGGCCAAGTAGAAGACCGCGTGTTCGCGATCGCGACGCCGGCACCGGTGCCGTCAAGCGGCGCGCAATGAGAGAGGTATGAGCGAATACTCGTTTGACATCGTCTCCAAGGTGGAGAAACAGGCGCTCGAGGACGCGGTCAATCAGGCCGCGCGCGAGATCGCGACGCGTTTCGATTTCAAGAATTCGAAATCGTCGATCGAACTCAAAGAAACATCAATCACGATCGTCGCCGACGACGAGATGAAACGCAAGAACGTCATCGATATTCTCGCAGGCAAGGCCGTCAAACGCGGCATATCGTTGAAAGCATTGGAATACGGCAAGCCGGAAGCAGCGTCGCAGGGTACCTTGCGTCAGGTCGTCACGGTCACGCAAGGCATCGCGACCGAGCGCGCCAAGAAGCTCACTGAGGCGATCAAGAACTCAAAATTGAAAGTCAGCACGAAGATCCAAGACGAGCAACTGCGGGTGAGCGGCAAGTCGAAGGACGACCTGCAGAAGACGATGGAACTCGTGCGCGGGATGGAACTCGATTTCGCGGTGCAATTCGTGAACTTCCGCTGATGGTAGTCGCGGCGCAGCGGCGCGTCTTCCTGGCGAGCCTCGGTTGCGCCAAGAACCTTGTCGACAGCGAAGTGATGCTCGGCACGCTCACGTCGGACGGCTGGGCCGTCACGACCGAATCCGACGACGCCGATGCCGTCATCGTCAACACGTGCGCCTTTATCGATCCGGCCAAAGTCGAGTCCACCGACGCGATCATGCGCTACGCGGCCGCGAAGAAACCAGGCCAGACGCTCGTCGTCGCGGGCTGTCTGGCGCAGCGCTACGGCGCCGACCTGCGCGAACTCATCCCGGAGATCGACGCGGTGATCGGCACCGGCGCATTTCCAAAGATCGGCGAGGTCATCGACGAATCGGCCGCCGGCGGCCGGCCGCTGCATCTCGAAGATCGCGACGCATACGTCGAGCGGCTTGGCTTCTTGCCGCGGATGGTCACGACGCAGCGCGCCACCGCCTACTTGAAAGTGTCCGAAGGCTGCAATCACGTCTGCGCGTTCTGCATCATCCCGACGTTGCGCGGCCTCGGGAAGAGCCGCACGATCGAATCGCTGGTCACGGAAGCAAGAGCGCTCGTCGCCGGGGGAGCGCGCGAATTGAATCTCGTCGCGCAAGACACGTCCGACTACGGCCGCGACATCGGCTTGAAGGACGGACTGCCGGCGCTCATCCGCGCCCTCGACGAAATCGAAGATCTGCGCTGGGTCCGGCTCCTCTATCTCTATCCCACCTCAGTCAAGCCGTCGCTCATCGAGGCGATGCGCGCCTCATCTAAAGTCGTGCCGTACGTGGATATGCCGCTGCAGCACGCGCATCCGACCGTGCTGCGCGCCATGCGCCGGCCTCCTGATCCCGAGCGCTACCTCGAGCTTTTCGCCGCACTGCGCGAGGCGCTGCCGTCGGCCACCATTCGCAGCACGTTTATCATCGGATTCCCCGGTGAGACCGAGGAACATGTCGACGCTCTGATTTCGTTCATCGAACGTGCAAAGCTCGATCGCGTCGGATTCTTCACCTACTCGCGCGAAGAAGGCACCGCCGCATACGCGCTGCCGGACCAGATCGCGATGCGCGTGAAAAAATCTCGCGTCGCTCGCTGCCGCGACGTGCAGCGCCGCATCGCAAACGTCAACGACAGCGCGCGGATCGGCGAATCGCTCGACGTCCTGATCGAAGGCGAGCGCACGCTGCCAGTCGGCTCCCCCGTTCGCGACGCGTTGGGCGAGCGCTCAGTCTGCTTCGGACGATCGATTCGTGAAGCACCGAACGTCGACGGGCTGGTCTACGTCGGCGGCACGCACGCGGTCGGCGATTTCGTCCGCGCGCGCGTGATCGGACATACGGAGTTCGACCGCTACGCTCAGCCGCTCGTCGCCGCAGAGCGGTAGAAAGAAGCTCATAACGTGCCGGATCCGTCCGAAGGCAACCCGTCGCAGCCGCCGTTCGATCCCGCTTCCCAAGGCGCGGATCTCGACGCCGTGGCGGATTCTGCCGCGGATGTGGGCGCTCCAAATGGCGCCGACGCCTCAAAGCAAGGGCCTCCCCCGGGCCGCAAGCGCACGATCGCGATCGCGATCGCCGCGTGTGTCATCGTGCTGCTCGGCGCCGGGTTCGTCGGATTCGTTCGCGATCACGGTCGCGAAGCGTTTCCCGGTCTTTTCGAACCGGATCTCACGCAAGTGTTCGGAAAACAGAAGCTGCGTGTGCTCGTTCTCGGCCTCGACGACAATTGGTCCGGGAACGATGAAGTATACACCTCACTATCGCGTTCCGACACGAACATCGCGGTCTCGATCGATCTCAAGAGCAAGAATATCGGCGTGCTTTCGATTCCGCGCGATCTCTGGATGGACATACCCAAACGGGGATACAGCAAGCTCAACGAAGCGATCGCCGACGGCGGACCCGAGCGCACAGAAGCGACGCTCGTAAAGAACCTCGGCACGCCGGACTTCGACTATTACTTGGTGTTGAAGATCGACGCCACGAAGAACATCGTGGACGCGATCGGCGGCTTGGACGTGAACGTCGAAAAGGACATGGACTACGATGACAACTGGGGACACTTCCATGTCCATTTGAAAAAAGGCTACCAGCATTTGAACGGTGACCAAGCCGTCGGCTACATACGTTACCGTCATGACGAAGAGGGCGACTTCGGGCGCATGCGGCGCCAGCGGCAAGTCATGCAGGTCCTCGCCGCGCGGCTCAAAGATCCGTCGATCGCGCTGCACGTGCCGCAGCTGCTAGGCATCGTCACGAAGAACGTCCGCACGAACATGCCGTACGACAAGATGCTCGAACTTGCACTCGCGCTCCGCGACATAACGCCGCAGATGGTGCACACCGGCGAGGTGCCGTCAGACATCGGTTACACCGACGGCCAGTCTGTGCTCTACCTGCAGCCGCAAGCCGCCGCCCTCATCGTGCGCAAATACCTCGTCGTGGGTTTTGACGGCTCGTTCGATCCGTCGACCGTCAGAGTAAAGGTGGAGAACGGATCCGGCAGACCGGGCGCCGCGGCCGCGATGGCTGACGCCCTGCGCCAAAAAGGCTTCACGGTGATCGAGACCGGCAATGCCAAGCGCTTCGGCATGGCGCGCACGTCGATCGTCGGACCCAATCAGACGATCTTATCCATGGTCGCAAAAGACGTGCCGATACCGAACATCAAGACGACCACGGGGCCCGTGGAAGGCGGCGACGTCGAGATCGTCGTCGGCCAGGACTATCGCATTCAATAAGGCTTGGCGTTGGGTCGCCTTCATCGCGATAACGTTCGTGCTGACGGTGGTCGCGCGGCGGTGGATACACCACGCGCAACTCGAACTCGCGCCGGTCATCGTTCCGCCGACGACGCCCGTGGCGGACATCGTCAGCCCGCCGGCTGTGGCGATCGCAGCGCGCATCTGGCTGGACGTTCGCGACGCGGTTTCCCCTCCGGCGAGGCCGCGGCTTGCGGTGCTGACGTTCGACGACGGTCCATATCCGGTGACCACGCCGGTATTGATAGAACGCTTGCGAGAATTGGGAGTGCCGGCCGAATTCTTCTTGATCGGCCGCGACGCGCGCGTGCAGCCGGCGATCGCAGCGCAAGCGACGTCGGCAGGCGTCGGCATTGGAAATCACTCGCTGACCCATCCCGAGATGCCGCAGCTGACCTATGCAAGCCAAGCCGAGGAAATAGCTGACGGTGCGGCAGCCATCTTGGCGGTCACGGGAGTGCACGCGACATACTTCCGGCCGCCGCACGGTAACTATAACGGGGATACAATCGCGGCCGCTCGCGCTGCCGGCGAGACCGTAGTGCTCTGGGATATCGATCCAGGCGATTGGCGAACTCTCACGCCCGACCAGATCAGTGAAGCGGTGACTGCGCAAGCCAAAGCGCCCGCGGTTATCATCTTACACAATGGAAAGGATGCGACGATCGAGGCGCTCGGCCAGATCGTGGCCGCATATCGCCGGGCCGGTTTCACGTTCGTTACGCTAGACAAACTCCAGCAACGCGTGCCGCTTTCGGAGATCAACGACCCGCAGCGCGTCTCGGTACCGTCCTCGCCGTAACCGATCCACGCGGCGACGTAAACACCTCGACTGAAGGGGCCGACTGAAGGGGCCGACTGAAGGGCCGACTGAAGGGGCCGACTTTATGTCGGCCCAATCGACCGAATAATGCGACGCCAAATAATCAAGACTCGCCCGCGCACGCCCTACATCATCGCGCGTATCGTGATCATCGTGGCGCTCGTCGCCGCGGCAGTCGCCGGCGGCGAGTGGTATTCCACCCATCACCACGCCCACGCGGCCGCGCCATGGCAGGAACGGGTTTTTTCCAGCCTGAACTCGCCAAGCCCGCTCCGACCATCCGGGTGACGAGCATGCAACTGTTCATCAAAGGCAAGAACCTCCACGTCACCGATGCCCTGCGCGAGTACGCCGAAGAAAAGATCGGACATCTCGAACACTACATCGATCACGGGATCATCGACGGGCACGTGACGATGCGCACCGAGCGCAACGAGCAGATCGTCGACGTCATGCTCAACTTGCGCCACTATCTCATCAAAGCAGAAGAACGTTCGCCCGACATGTACGCATCGATCGACTTGGTGCGCGACCGGCTCGAGCAACAGATCCGCAAGTACAAGACGCGCCGCAGAGAGCGGCACCACCGCCAGAACGGCAGGCTCAGCGCGGCCGACGCTGGTTCGGCCGCGGTCGAGCCCGTGGAAGTCGACGACGACGTACCGAGCGCGCCACGCATCGTCCGGTCGAAGCAGTTCGCCGTCAAGCCGATGGACGCGGAAGAAGCCGTGCATCAGATGGAACTGCTCGGGCACGACTTCTTCGTCTTCTTGAATGCGGAGACGGAGCAAGTCAATGTTCTCTACAAGCGCAAGAGCGGCGATCTGGGCTTGATCGAACCCACGGTCTAGCCGCGCGTTGAAGGGGCCGACTTTATGTCGGCCCACGTTTCGCTTACCAGGGCCGACATAAAGTCGGCCCCTTCAGGCACCGCCGATCGGGTCCGCGGGGGTCGGGCCGGTCGGCGACGAACATAGAGCGGCTTTATGCTCATCTCACTTGTCCTGGCAGCCGCGCTGATCGTTCCCGATGCCGCGCGCCTTCCGGTCAGATGCAACGCCACCGCGATCGCCCGCGTGATGGTGGTCTGCGCCGCGCAGCACGTGGTCGATCGCCCGGCCGCGCGGCTCAAACACGACGTTCCTGCGCCGAGTGAAGCGCTCGTCCGGCGCGCGTCGCCACCAATTCCCGTCCCGTCCTCTCTGGCAGTCCAACTCCGGCGCTAAGACCGCGCGGCTTCCTACAATCGCCGCACTCGATCTCATAGCCACCGGAGGAAACTCAAACCTTGTCTGTATTCACCTCGATCAAATCGTGGGTCGACGGAAACGACCGCGAAGTCGCGCGCTTGCGCAAACGGGCGCTGCGCATCAATGAACTCGAATCGACTGTCTCGCAGCTCAGCGACGAAGACCTCGCTCGTAAGACTGCCGAATTCCGCGAACGACTCGAGCAGGGCGCGACGCTCGACGATCTCCTAGTCGAAGCGTTTGCCGTCTGCCGCGAGGCCGCGAAGCGAACGCTCGGCATGCGCCACTTCGACGTCCAGCTCATCGGCGGCATGGTCTTGCACGAAGGCAAGGTCGCAGAGATGCGCACCGGTGAGGGCAAGACGCTCGTCGCGACGCTCGCGATCTATCTCAACGCCCTCGCGGGCAAAGGCGTGCACTTGGTCACGTCCAACGACTATCTCGCAAAGCGCGATGCCGAATGGATGGGCCCGATCTATCGCTCGCTCGGCCAGAGCGTCGGCATCATCCAACATTTTCTGCCGCCGCACGAACGGCGCGCAGCGTACACGAGCGACATCACGTACGTCACCAACAACGAAGCCGGCTTCGACTACCTGCGCGACAACATGGCACCGCGCGTCGACTACTGCGTGCAGCGCGAACTGAACTACGCGATCGTCGACGAAGTCGATTCGATCCTGATCGACGAAGCGCGCACGCCGCTCATCATCAGCGGACCGCCCGAGGCCGTCCTGGGACCGAACTTCAAAGACCCGACGCACATCTACGAGCAGTTCGCGCGCAACATCATGCCGCAGCTCGTACGCGACGAAGATTACACGGTCGACGAGAAGATGCACGCCGTGCCTATAACCGAAAAAGGCGTGGCCAAAGTAGAGCGGCTTCTCGGCGTGCAGAACCTCTACGACACGGTGAATCTCGAGCTGACGCACCAGCTGCAAGCGGCGCTCAAAGCAAAAGAATTGTTCCGCAAGGACGAGCAGTACGTGGTGCAAGAGGGCCAGATCATCATCGTGGATGAGTTCACGGGCCGGCTCATGCACGGGCGGCGCTACTCCGACGGCATCCATCAAGCGATCGAAGCCAAAGAAGGCATCAAGGTCAAGAGCGAGGACCAGACGCTCGCCACGATCACGTTCCAAAATTACTTCCGCCTGTATAAGAAGCTGGCCGGCATGACCGGCACCGCGAAGACCGAAGAGCGCGAATTCCGCGAGATCTACGGGCTCGACGTGCTCGTGATCCCCACGAACCAAGCCGTCGCGCGCCGCGATCACGACGATGTCGTGTACAAGAACGAAGAGCAGAAGTTCAAAGCGGTCATCAACGAGATCGTCGAACGCCATAAGGCTGGTCAACCTGTCCTCGTGGGCACGCGATCGATCGAGAAATCCGAGCGTCTCTCCGGTTATCTCTCCAAGCGTGGCATTCCGCACAACGTGCTGAACGCGAAGTACCATGAGAAGGAAGCCGAGATCATCAAGGATGCCGGCCTCCCCGGCAAAGTAACGATTGCTACGAACATGGCCGGCCGCGGCGTGGACATCAAACTCGGCGACGGCGTGACCGGCGTCGGCGGGCTGCACATTATCGGCACGGAGCGCCACGAGTCGCGCCGCATCGACAACCAGCTGCGCGGCCGGTCGGGGCGCCAGGGCGATCCCGGATCGTCGCGCTTTTACGTGGGGCTCGACGACGAGCTCATGCGCATCTTCGGCGGCGACCGCATCAAGAACATCATGGAATCACCGCTCTTCAAACTTGAGGACGACACGCCGATCGAGGCGGGCATCCTCACGAAGAGCATCGAGAACGCGCAGAAAAAAGTAGAAGCGCACCACTACGAGAGCCGCAAGCACGTCCTCGAATACGACGACGTTATGAACAAGCAGCGCTCGGTAATCTACGCCGAACGCCGCAGCGTGTTGGAGGGTTGCAATCTCCGGCCGTCGCTGACCGAGATCGTGCGGCTGAAGAGCCAGCAGGCGGTGGATTCGAACTGCGCCGACACCGTACACCCGCACGAATGGGATCGGGCAAGGATCTTGGCCGAGCTCGAACAGTCGGTGCATGGTATCTCAAAGCGAGTGACGCCTGAGCAACTCGCGCCGCTCTCCAAAGAAGAGATGGTCGATCTGCTCGCTCGCGAAGGCGACCAGATCTATACGGATAAGGAAGAGCGGATGATCACGCGCTATGCGCAGCTTGAAGAGCAAGGGCTGCGCGATGGTTTGCGGATGCTTGAGCGCGGCACAATGCTGCAGATCATCGACAGGCTCTGGATCGATCACCTCTACACGATGGATAGCCTCAAGCAAGGTATCGGCTTGCGAGGTTGGGGTCAGAAAGACCCGCGCGTCGAGTACGAAAAAGAAGCGTTCGAACTCTTCGAAGACCTCAAGGTCACGATCCAAGACGACTTCTTACAGGCGATGTATCAAGGCGATGATTTCCACATCGTCGTCCAACCACCGCCGCCACCGGCCGGACAAGCGCCTGAGGCGCAACAGACCAACGGAGCCGCGTTGCCCACGTCTGAATCTGCGCCGTTCGAAACTGCGAGTGCAACAACTGGGGCAGCTGGCGGGGCGATGACTGCCGGACGAACACTACCGCTCGATCCAAACGCCGCCAAACGCTTCGATCAGCTACGTTCGAATCGCGACGACACAGGGCCGCGTCAGCCGGTGCGTAAGGCGGAGGGCGCGCGCGTCGGCCGCAATGATCCGTGTCCGTGCGGTTCCGGTAAGAAATTCAAGAAATGCCACGGCGCGTAACGGCGCGGTTAGCGCTCGCGGGCGCCGTTCTGAACTGAGAGCTCCCAGCGATACCCGTCCGGATCGTGAAACCACAGGCCCATATGCGGCGAGCCCGGCGATGTAGGGCCGATCTCGTTGCCGGGATCTTCCAGTTCTACGCCGTTTTTTTTCAGCATCTCGAGCGCTCCGTGTAGCGCGCGCATACTGTCGAGGTAAAACGACATGTGGTCAATCGTGTCCGGATGTGGTGTGCCTTTGAAGAACCCGACGATAATTGCGTCGTTCGTCAGCGCGATGGCCCCATCGGACCGGAACATTTCATGCAGATCGAAGTTCGTGGTCCAAAACTGCGCGCTCTTCTCCGGGTCTATGACGGCAAGGCTGAAATGCCAGACCGCGCCAAGTTGTACTTTCACGTCCATACTTCTTCGTAACGCATCAAGTCGCGGCCTGTGCCGTCACTCGATGCCGTCGCCTCCGCTGCCAAGTTCATCGATAAATAGTCCATGGAGCCCCACACGCCCGGAGATTCCACGTCGCGCGGTGACTAGCTTAAGGAGTGCAAAGCCATGGGCGCCGCCAACGCGCCCTCGACAAATAGCGCGACCTTCCCAATCTAGTATGTCAACTGGACCAAGAATTGTCCGCTCCATTGGGTTTCAAGGTTAGCTCGGCCCCAGCCGCTCTGTCCGATATACATGCTTGTGAGTCGCCAGTCTGCAGGGTTTGTGTCCATCAGCCCATCGGGAGAGCCCCCGCTTATGAGCGCCTTTAAGCGAGGGGCGAGGTTGACGCCATTCATCGTAATCGAGTCTCCTTGATTGAGGAGATTATGTCCATAGCTCGTGATAGGGTCGCCAATACAGTACGGTTCCGTGCCCTGGCAAAAGAACTCAGAAGGAGGGCCAGAGACACAGCCCTGTCCGGGGAGGGTGCCTGGATAGCATTCTAAAGCGACCTCCAGTTGGTAAAAAAGAGTTTGGCCTGTTATCGAATTGAAAATGAGAGACGGTATGACCTGACTCTGATTCACCCCGCATTCAAGACTCGATGTGGATTGGGATGCTGCTACCACCGTCATGGTTCCCTGGAAGTCGATGGTTGTGATTTGATCTAAAGTAGGAATGACTCCCGCGGGATAGCTGCCCGGTGGCAAAATGCCGCTCGGGTTTGTAAGGACGAACCCCGGGCCGTTTGGCTGAAGAAAGAAATCAAACTCTTGGGGGGTTGAGCCGCAGTACGTTGTTGCGGTTTGACCCAAGGTAGTCGAGGTCCAAGTTCCTGAAGCGGGATTACTTTGAAAAGACACTGACATGGGATCATAGGCCGTTGCCAAAGTGGATGCGGTGTATAGGGTCTCAGTCGACGAAGGATTTGTGACTACAAAAGGCTTCCAGTTTATTCCGGACTGCTGGCCCCACGATAGGACATTCCAATTGGCTCCAGAGCCAGTTGAATATACGACCGGATAAGGGAACTGCGTGTTAAGGAGAGCAAAGTTGTTCGTGGCATTGAATGGTTCCACAGTGCAATTGCCCATGCAACGCTTTACCGGAGGCGGCGGTGCAACACTTGCGGATCCGCCGCCTCCACCACATGCCGACAGTTGCAAGAGCATGCACAGGGCTAGGCCCTCAGCTAACAACGAAGCGAAGCGAACAACGGCAAACTTCCGGCTCATCGGAAAACCTCCGTGGGGATCAACTCTGCAATCCCGGCTCTCGCTCAAAGCCAATGCTTGAAAGCCAACCTACCACACCTGTGTTAGTCAGCGTGTGCGATTTCGGACCCGGACGTCGTTACACATTTCGGGAAACGCCGGCGCCGTCCTAATGTCGGCTCTTCATAGACCGGAAATCGTTTCTGGCGCCATCCTGACTTCGCAAGATTTTGGACGGGCCAGACGATCAGCCGATTTAGAAGCAGCAACACCGCGCTCGCACTCCCCAGCTTCGTAATTCTCACGCTGGGTTACTGACCGCCTGACGACAGGATATCCACTGTCCAGGAACCGAACCGCCCCGCCTCACGCATCTCAAGAAAGGTCATACATGCTGGAGTTGCAACCTTATCTTTTCTTCTACGGCAAGTGCGAAGAAGCGCTCAATTTCTACAAGAGCATCTTTGGCGGCACAATCGACTCGATCATGCGCATGAAAGAAGCGCCGCCCGATATGCCCGCGCCGCCGAACTGGGGCGACAAGATCATGTATGCGCGGTTCGAGTCGGGGGCTGTGAAGTTCAGCGCCTCGGACGGACGCCCCGACACGCCCAACGTGGACGGTAACATCTCACTATCGTTATCAACGCGCGATGAGGCTGAGGCGACGCGCATATTCGACGCGCTCGCCAAAGGCGGCGAAGTCGAGATGCCGCTCGGCGAGGTGTTCTGGAGCGCCAAGTTTGGCGTGCTCAAGGACAAGTTTGGTCTCGAATGGTTCGTCAACTGCGAGAAATAACAAGCGATCGTGCCCGTTTTCAACACCTGAGGAGACAGATGAACGAACAGTTGAAGACCGACCTCGCGCGCATCGACGATCGCCTGCAGACGCTGCGGGTGCGGCTTTGACTATGCCGAGAAACTCCGCACGCTAGACGAACTCGAACGCCAGACGCACGACCCATCCTTTTGGGACGACGCGCAAGCGGCCCAAAAGCACATGAAGCGGCTCGCCGATATCCGCTCTGACGTTGATCCCTTGAGCGCGCTCGGCGCTCGTTCAGCCGAGCTATCTGAATTCGCGCAGTTGGCGGAAGCCGAACCGGCGCTTGAAGCTGAGATAGCCGCGGCCGTCGCGACGCTCGCAAGCGACATCGACGCCGCCGAGATGACTGCCGTTTTCGATGGCGAGTACGATTCGCACGACGCGATCGTCAGCATCCACGCTGGAGCCGGCGGCACCGAAGCATGCGACTGGACGTCGATGCTGCTGCGCATGTATCTGCGCTGGGCCGAGCGGCACGGTTACCGTGCCGAGATCGTCGACAGCTTAGACGGCGACGAAGCCGGCCTCAAGAGCGTGACGATACTCGTCGAGGGCAAGAACGCATACGGCTACTTGGAGAGCGAGCGCGGTGTGCATCGTCTCGTGCGCATCTCGCCGTTCGACGCGGCGAAGCGGCGTCACACGTCGTTCGCGTCAGTCGACGTGACGCCGGAACTCGAAGAGACGGACAAAGAGCCGGAGATCCGCGCAGACGAGATCGAGATCGAGACGTACAAGAGCGGCGGCGCGGGCGGTCAGTACGTCAACAAGACCGAGAGCGCGATCCGGATCATCCACAAGCCGACGGGCATCATCGTCGCGTGTCAGACCGAGCGTTCGCAGCTCGCCAATCGCAACCGCGCGATGAAGATGCTGGCGGCGAAGCTCGCCCAACGCGAACGCGACGAGCGCGCCGCAAAACTCGCCGCGCTCACCGGGCAGAAGAGCGCGATCGAATGGGGCAGTCAGATCCGCTCGTACACGCTACAACCGTATACGATGGTCAACGACCACCGCAGCGACGTCAAAATCACCGACGCGCAAGGAGTGCTCGACGGTGATCTCGACCCGTTCATGTGGGCCTACCTGCAGGGGCGCAGGCGTTCGAAGTAGCGCTCGCGATCAGGAACGGTGCAGAGCCATGCCTTCCGCGTTGAGGATGTAGATCTGGTTGGCGTGGCGCTGGCCGAGCAGACCCTGATCGTAGTAGACTTTGACGAGCATGTTTCGTTGCAAGTTCGTCATCTGGTACGTGGTCTTGCCGTCAGCAGAGAACAGCTTGTTGAATTTCGGCAGGATCAGGAAGCTGAGCGTCTGCGTGGCGTCCGTGTTGACCACCTTGACGTTGTTCGTGGACACGTGCACGACATAGCCTGTCCAGATCTTGTCCACGGCGGCGGCCGGTGCGGCCGGCAGCAGCCATGACGCGACAGCTAGCGATAGAACGAAAAGCAAAAATTTACGTTTCATGCTTGTATTATCCCCATTTTTCCAAGTGCGTAAACACCCGCTCGTGACTTCGGTGAGAAAGGTTCGCGTCATATGACCGGCATCGCTTTCTTTATAGCGGCATTGTTCTCTCTTAGCACTTCGCCTCAGCCGATGGATTCACCGATGCCGCTGCCGGCGGCAACGGCACAAGCCGCGCCGGCGATGCCCGCAGCGGCTCCGACCCCGGCAGCAACGCCGGCGAGTCCCGTGCAAGTCGAATCGTGCAACGTGACGTACAACGGAAATGTGATCGTCGGCACGACCGGCAAACTCGTCATCAATTTCACGAACTACGGAAGCGTCTCGGCGGACGTCGTGCGCTTTCACGTGCAGTACGGCGACCAGAGTCTTTTCATCCGCGATGTCGGCACATTTTCTCCGGGGATCGAGATCCAACACAAGTTCAGCTCGTTTGAAGGCGACATGCAACTCTCGCCGCTCCTCACGGGTCAGAAACCTGTCATATGCACGGTCGCGTGGTCACACTTCGTCAACGGCACGATCTGGCCACCCGCCACTACCACGCCCTAGCTGAAGGGGCCGATTTTATATCGGCCCACGTTATATAACCTGGGGCCGACGTAAAGTCGGCCCCTTCAGAAACGTACGGCAGGTCGGGCAAATCGCCAGCCCGAAAATATGCGGCGTATCAATCCCGCGGTTCGCTAGAGACTAGACCAATATGCGAGCACGACGGGGAAAGGGGGGTGGTCGCCGTCAGTACAGACAGTCCGCGTTTTCACCAGGACCTAACGGTCGGCGAAGCATTTGCTCTGCACCCTGGTGCCAGAGTGGTCTTCGCAAACTTCCACTTGGGAGGTTGTTCAAACTGTTCGATCTCTGAATTCGAGACGATCGAACAAGTCAGCGAGGGGTACGGGATCCCGTTGTCCATGATCCTAGACGCCCTCAACTCCCTTGACGGAGCACCCCAGATGCCGGCAGAGAAAGCATCCTGACGGCAGGCGCGCAAGCGCCGTGAGACGAGCGCCAGAAATGGCGCTCGTTCTTTTTCCTAGAACAGACGCGAGAACATGGCGCAAGTATCGGTCATCATAGTATCCTATAACGCCGCGGACGAACTCGAGCTTGCGCTGCGCTCGATCGGCGCATTGCCCGAAGTCGCGGCCGATTCCACTCTGGCCGAAGTCATCGTCTCCGACAACGGCTCGGCCGACGACTCTGTTGCGCGAGCGAAGGCGGCGTACCCCGGAGTTCGCGTGATCGAGAACAGCGCAAATCTCGGCTTTGCAAAGGCATGCAACATCGGTGCCCGCGCCGCGACCGCGCCACTGCTTTTCTTCTTTAACCCGGATGCGCGCGCGAAGTCCGGTCTGCTGGCAAACGCACTGGCGTACTTCAACGCGCATGCCGATGTCGCGATGACCGGCTGCAAACTTTTAGATGAAGAAGGCCGGCTCGCCGAATCGTGCGGCGAGTTCGACACGTGGTGGCAGTCGTTCTTGCGCAGTTCGGCGCTCGGCGATCTGCCGCTGTTCGCAAAGCAAGCCAACGGGTATGCGCTGCGCCAGTGGGATTATTCCACGGAGCGCGACGTCGATCTCGTGGTCGGCGCAGCCATGTTCATCCGCGCCGACGTCTTCAAGCGGCTCGGCGGATTCGACGAGCGCTATTTCCTCTATCACGAAGAGATCGATTTTGCGCACCGCCTTCGCGACGCCGGACTGCGCGTGGTCTATCTTCCGCAGTGCGTCGTCGTGCACGGCAGCGAGAAAGGCGGATCGAAGAGGACGTGGGGCGCGGCCGGCGTGCTGGGCTGGCGGCAGCGAAGCCGCCGGCTCTACTGGATCAAGCGCCACGGCTACTTCTGGTACTACTCGTTGTGCGCGGCTCTCGCCGCCCGGTACGTTGTCGCAGTTGCGATCGTGGCCGTCGTCGTGCTGGCAGTAAGGCGCGCGGTAGCAACGCCGTGACCGACGAGCGCGCGACGTCGCTAACCGAACTGCACGCCCGCGTCGACGCCTGCCGACGCTGCGCCATCGGCTCGACGCGCACGAAAGTGGTCTGCGGAGTCGGCGATCCGCACGCGCGGCTAGCGATCGTCGGCGAAGGGCCGGGCGAGAACGAGGACCGCATCGGGGAGCCATTTGTCGGGCGGGCGGGTGAACTGCTCACGAAGATGCTCGCCGCCATCGATCTGCGGCGCGACGAAGTATTCATCACAAACACCGTCAAGTGTCGCGCGAGCATCGTAGAGGGAGGCCAGGTTCGCAATCGCGCGCCCATGCAAGAAGAACTCACGAACTGCAGACAATACCTCGATGAAGAGCTCGCCATCATAAAGCCGCGCGTGATCCTCGCGCTAGGAGCGCCGGCGGCGAAATCGTTCTTAGGCGCGAGTTTCTCGATCACGCGCCAACGCGGCATCTGGTATGCAGGACCTGCCGGCACCGACTTGATGGCTACATTTCATCCGGCATATCTATTGCGATTGACCGGCGGCGAGATGACCCAAGTGAAAAAACTCGTCTACGCCGATCTGCTCGCCGTGCGCGCAAAGATCGATGAGGCGATCGCCGATGACGGCCGGCCGGAAATTCTGTCGTCGGCCGCGAAAGCAGCCGATGAAGGACCACCCGCGCAGTTAGCATTTGGAGACATCGTCGATTGACGCATCCCGCTCTTGAGACCACAGCGCCGCCCGCTGCCCGCGATGCCGCGGCGATCTGGTGGTCGGCGCGCGTCAAAGACGCAGGTTTTGCATCGACGGACGACTTCGAGAAGGCGCACGCGCTACCGCGATATCGCTTCGCGCAGATCTACCGCGCAGCCACCAAAGATCTGAGCGATTCATTCGATCGCATCAGCGTGCTGCCCACCGAATTGCGCGCGACGCTTTCGAAAACGCTCTCGCTCTCGAGCGTCAAGCTGGAGCGAGAGGCGACGTCGAAAGACGGACAGACCACCAAATTTCTCTTCGCCCTCGTCGACGGCAAAGAGATCGAAGCCGTCCTCATGCGCCACGCCGGAGGTCGGACCACTGCATGCATTTCCTCGCAGGCGGGCTGCGCCCTCAAATGCGATTTTTGCGCGACGGGGCAAGGTGGTTTCTTTCGGCACATGTCCGCGCTAGAGATCTTCGATCAAGCGGTCTTCGTGGCGCGCCGGGCGCGCTCAGAAAATCTTCCGCTCACCAACCTCGTCTTCATGGGTATGGGTGAGCCGTTTCTGAACTACGACGCGGTGATGGACGCCGTCGCGCTGCTCAACCACGGTGAGGGCTTCAACCTCGGCGCTCGGCACATCACGATCTCGACCGCGGGTGTCGTTCCCGGCATCGAACGCTTCAGCCGCGAAGGCGTGCAGATCAATCTCGCGATCTCGCTGCATGCGCCGGACGACGAGATGCGGACGAAGCTGATGCCGATCAATAAGAAATGGCCGATCGCTACGTTGATGAAGGCCGTCCGAGGGTACGTCGCAGCTACAAACCGCAAAGTGTTCTACGAATATTTGATGCTCGCCGGCGTGAACGATCGGATCGAGGACGCAAAACAGCTCGCAGACCTGCTCGGCGGTCCGCTGCACCACGTCAACCTGATTCCGTACAACGCGACCGATGCGCCGTTCTCCCGATCGCAGCCGGCGACCATGCGGCGTTTTCAAGAAGTCTTGCGCATGCGCGGTGTTCCATCCACTATCCGCCATACGATGGGCGACGATATCGCAGCGGCGTGCGGTCAACTCCGGGTGGAAACTCAGCCAAAGACAATAAGCGCGGCCGCCCCCGTCTAAGAACCGGGAATGAGGGGCCGCTAAACGTAATCTCTTCGGCCATCATGCTCGAAGTTGATTCGATCTCGAAAGCATTCCGCACGGTCCAAGCGGTCGAGAAGCTCTCGTTCGCGGTCCAGCGCGGGCACGTTTTCGGCTTGCTTGGCCCGAACGGAGCCGGCAAGACGACCACGATCCGCATGGTCCTGGACATCATCGTCCCCGACAGCGGCGAAGTGCGTTGGGACGGCAAGAAGGTGGACGGCGACATGCGCCGGACGTTCGGCTATCTCCCGGAGGAGCGCGGCCTTTACCCAAAGATGAAGGTGGCCGACCAACTGATGTTCCTCGCGCGATTGCACGGCGTCGCCGACGACGTCGCGGCAAAGCGCGTCGCCGAACTAGCGGCCTCGCTCAACCTGACCGAAAAACTGCAGTCCACACCGGCGGAACTTTCAAAGGGCAATCAGCAGAAAGCGCAGTTCATCGCGGCAATCGTGCACGATCCGCCGCTGCTCGTGCTCGACGAGCCATTCTCCGGTTTCGATCCGATCAACGTCGAGGTGGTGAAGTCGTCGATCAGAGATCTCGTGGCACGCGGAACGACCGTGATGCTCTCAAGCCACCGCATGGAACAAGTCGAAGAGCTGTGCGAGGACATCTGCATCATCGATCGCGCGCGCGCCGTTCTGTCCGGCAACCTCAAAGCGATCAAGACCGGTTGGCCCGAACGCTTCGTCCGCATGACCGCAATGCCCGAAACCGCCTTCTTGCGTGCGTTCCCCGATGCCGCGATCCGGCCGTCCAAAGACGGTTATCTGGAACTGACGATCTCGGCGAAGACAAGTCCCGCCGATTTGTTGCGCGCCGCCATGGCGGCCGGCTCGGTTGACCACTTCGAAGTGGTCGAGCCATCGCTCAACGACATCTACCTCCGCGCAGTGAAGCCCGAAGAGGTACTCGCGTGAACATCACGTGGATCCTCATCAAACGCGAATTCGTGGAGCGCGTGCGTCAACGCTCGTTCATCGTCGCGACGATTCTCAGCATGATCGGCATCGTGCTGCTCGCACTGTTGCCGTCGCTGCTCAGTTCGGTCACGAAGTCCACTGCCACGCGCATAGCCATCGTCGGTCCAGACGCGCTCACCTCCAACAACACGCTCGTGGCGCTGCGCCCGACGGACGACAGCCTGACGGTGCTCACGACACTCAGTAAGGGGCCGGAACTTCCGGCAGCCACGCGCACGCTTTTGGACAAAGGCACGTACGACGCGGTGCTCGTCGCTTACCGAAGCAAACAAGGCGCTCTCGGCTTCACCTACTACCCGAAGTCGGCGTCCTCGCTGCAAGACAGCGGCGCGATCCAACGGGACCTTCAGCAAGCGGTGCTCCTAGCCGACGTTTCGGGAGCGGCGCGCGACGCGGTGAAGCGCGCGTTGGATTTTCCGTTTGACGTCCACAGCCTCAACACGCGCTACCGGAATGAAAGCGAGGAATTCTTCGCGACCGGAATGGTGTATTTCTTACTCATCATCTTGTATACCGCGGTCGTGATCTACGGCGTGCAGGTCGCATCTGGCGTCATCGAAGAGAAGGCGAGCCGCATCATGGAGATCATGATCGGCACCGTGCGGCCTTCGCAGCTGCTGACCGGCAAGATCTATGGGATCGGCGCGGTCGCGCTCGTCCAACTCGTGCTCAACGCCATCGCCGCGGCGGTCGCTGCGTTGATCGCCGGTGTGCTCTACGGCGGCGCGGCCGTCAGCCATGGGACGCCGCCCTCGCCCGAGGCGCAAGCCGCCATGTCGCGCGTGCTCAGCGAGGGCTTGCCGCACGTGCCGTGGGCAACGCTCGGCTATCTCATCGTATTCTTCTTCCTCGCGTTCTTCACGTATTCGGCGATGTACGCCGGCATCGGATCGCTGCTCTCGAAACCCGAAGAAGTGCAACAGTACTCGATCGTGTTCATGCTGCCGATCATCGCGGCATATCTGCTCGCCATCTTCGCGCTGACCAATCCCGACGCGCCGTACGTGATGTGGGGATCCATGATCCCGCTCATCAGTCCGCTCTTGATGTTCACACGTATCGCGACGGTCTCTGTGCCCTGGTGGCAGATCGTGATCTGCATCGGCCTGTCGCTGCTCACGATCTGGGGGCTGACTCTGCTCGCCGGCAAGCTCTATAGAGTCGGCGTGCTCATGTACGGAAAACCGCCTTCGGTCAAAGAGATCTGGCGGGCGCTGCGAGCGCCGGCGTGACGCTGCGGCCGAAACCCACCATGGAAGAACTGACGGCGCTCTGCAAGCGCCGCGGTTTCGTCTTTCAGTCGAGCGAGCTGTACGGCGGCGTCAACGGCGCGTGGGACTATGGTCCGCTCGGCGTCGAGCTGAAGCGCAATATCCGCGAGGCATGGTGGCGCGACATCGTCGTACTGCGCGACGACGTCGTCGGACTCGACACGGCCATCCTCATGGCTCCCGCCGTCTGGCGCGCGTCCGGCCACTTGGACAATTTCCACGATCAGATGGTGGACTGCAAGACGTGCAAAAAACGCTGGCGTGCCGATCAGCTCACAACCGATCGCTGCCCGTCGTGCGGCAACGCGACGCTCACCGAACCGCGCGCCTTCAACATGATGTTCAAGACCGCCATCGGGGCGATGGAGGACGCGTCGTCTGAGGCCTACTTGCGCCCGGAGACCGCGCAAGGGATCTTCGTGGATTTCAAACTCGCGTATCAGACCGCGCGCAAGAAGCCGCCGTTCGGCATCGCGCAGATCGGCAAAGCGTTTCGCAACGAGATCACGCCTGGAAACTTCATCTTTCGCTCGCGTGAGTTCGAGCAGATGGAGCTCGAGTTTTTCGTGCCACCCGAACCGCCCGAAGAAGCGATGCGCTGGTACGATTACTGGGTCGGCGCGCGCTATGATTGGTGGATGCGTCTTGGGATGCAGCCGGAGCGCCTGCGTAAGACGCCATACTCGGGCGCCGATCTTGCGCACTACAGCAAGGCCACGACTGACCTCGAATACGATTTTCCATTCGGCTGGGGCGAACTCGAAGGCATCGCGCACCGCGGCACGTTCGACTTGACGCAGCACGTCGCCGCGAGCGGAAAAGACCTCGCGTACTTCGACGAGGAATCAAAAGAGAAGTATCTGCCTGCTGTGATCGAGCCGTCGCTCGGCGTGGACCGCGCGCTCCTCGCTTTTATGCTGGACGCGTACGAGCGCGAAACGGATCGCACCGTGCTGCATTTGCACCCGAGTCTGGCACCGTACAAGGTCGCCGTGTTTCCGCTCGTGCGGAACAAACCGGATATCGTCGACTTGGCGCGCCGCGTGGAACTTGGGCTTCGGCCGCACATCCGCACCACGTTCGATGACTCCGGGAACGTCGGCAAACGCTACTACCGGCAAGACGAGATCGGCACGCCGTTCTGCGTGACGATCGATTACGATTCGTTGAGCGGAAACGACGCCACCGTGCGCGATCGCGATTCAAAAGAGCAAGTGCGCGTCTCTCTCGATATGCTCGAGGTCCACTTGCGAACGGCTTTGGGGAAGATCTAGATCTAGCGGATGCCGCCTTCAGACGTGACCGTGACTCGCCCGAGGAAGTGGTGCGCGACGCGGACGTAATGGAGATCGTCCGGCACGGGACCCTGATAACGCGTCATCGTCTCGACCGGGTTGACTTCGTACCAGCCATGACGGTATTCGCGCGTGGGCTTGTCGTGTTGGATCGTGAGGTTGCCGGTCACTTCGATGAGTTCGCCGCGGTGCAAGTGCATGCCGCGGATGTAATACTTCATCGCTCGATAGCGCACCGGGGCCTCCACCACCACGAAGTTGCCGCGGTGATCGATGAGATAGACCTCAAGGTCGCCGTCGATCTCTGGTGATTTGTGCGAGAAATATCCGACGACGTCGACTTTCGAGCCGATCTGCGCCGACTGGATCGCGGCGATCGCGACGCGCTGAGGTGCGGCCGCGGGGGCGGCCTGTGCGCTCAACGATACGACCGTCGCAGTGGCGGCGGTCGCGAGGGAGAGAATCGTGCGGATGTTCATTACGATCATCTTCTCAATGAAGGGGCCGACTTCATGTCGGCCCGCGTTACGTTCGCTCGGGCCGATATGAAATCGGCCCCTTCAGGGAAATCGTAGAGAGTGCGCGTGCGAAAATAAAACGGCCGGCGAGATGCCGGCCGTCGTCGTGGAATGGGTTTACTTGGCGGACTTTTGGAACTTGTCGGCGGTCTCGTGCTTGGCGGCCTTTGAGATCGACTCGGCGACCTTCAGGGCGTAGCCCTTCTGCAGCTCGAGGATCTGCGCCGTGAAGCCGAACGCGTTCTCGATGACTTGCGTGGGATTCGGCATCGATTCGAAATTGAACGCGGTCTTGCCGGACATGTAATCGGACGTGGTCTCGCGCGCTGTCTGGAAGCCGGCAAGGCTGGCGTCTTGGACTTGCTTGACAGCCGTGATCACGTCTTCTTGGACTTTGCTGATGAAATCGGTGTAGGTCTTCATTTGCTTTGTGCTCCTTAGCGAATCTGCATATTTAGATGCGTGCTAAGTATACCAAGCAGATGCTGTGCCTGTCAAGGGCGCTCGATAAAGCCTCGGTAGATCCGCAGAAGCGTGTCTTTCTGGTCTTTGCTGAGGCGCGAATCGCCGTGAATCGCCTGCTCCACGCGTCCCGCATCGTGGCCCTTGGTGCCGGCGTCGTCGTCGAGGAGCCCAGCTTGGTTGTACATCGTCTCGGCGGAGATCTGCAGCGCGCCCGCTATGCTTTTGAGGACCTCAGCGGACGGCTTGTACAAGCCGCGCTCGACTTGGCTCAAGTACGGATTCGAAACTTTCGTCATCTCGGCCAACTGCCGTAAAGAGAGATTCGCCAACTCGCGCTGCGCGCGGATGAACTCGCCGAGATCGTTCCACGGACTCTTCTTGCCGGTCATCGCTTCGTGCGCCGGGGTGTCGCAGCTCTCCGGGTTTTCGCCGCGCGAGCGGCCGGCTTCGCGGCGGCCTTTGCGGTGGGTTTCGCCGCCGTGCGGACGACGGGCTTCGCGGAAGAGCGGACCGCGCGAGGAGCGGTTGGCCCTTTCGCGCGCGACGGCTCAGACAGAGGACCGGTCTCTCCACGCACATACAGTCCGGGCGCGGGATCGCCGTTCGGCAATTTCGGCGGCACGACGAGTGCGCCCGAACGGTGCTCGGCCCACTTGAGCCAGTGCTCCCACCAGCTGCCGGTGGTCGCCGAAGCGCTCGCGCGCCAATTCTCCGCGCTCGTGCCCTTCGGCACGACACCAGATGTCCAGTATTTCGACTTTGGATTCCCGGGCGGATTGACGATACCGGCGACGTGGCCGCTCGATGTGAGCGTATACGTCGCTTCGCCTGAGGTGAGCTGCGTCATGCGGTAGGTCGCGCGCCATGGTGCGATGTGGTCGGTTTCCGCGCCCAGCACGTAGAGCGGCGTGCGGATCTTGCTCAGGTCCACCGGCGTTCCGAGAATTTTGAACGCACCCGGCTTCACCAACGCGTTCTCGAGATAGCACGAGCGCAAGTACTGCGAGTGCATCGCAGCGGGCATGCGGGTGCTGTCGCCGTTCCATGCGAGGATGTCAAACGCTGGCGGCTTGCGACCCATGTACCAGTTGCTGACGACGTAGTTCCACACGAGATCGTTTGCGCGCATCCAATCGAACGTTCCGGCCATCGCGTCGGCTTCCAGATAGCCGTGCTCTTCCATGCGCTTTTCGAGCCGCGAGATAGTCGACTCATCCGTGAAGACGCCGAGATCGCCAGGCTCGGAGAAATCGATCAGCGAATTCGTGAGCGTCACCCAGCCGATGCGGTGCGCCTGCCCCTTCGCCTGTAGATAGGCGAGCGCCAGAACTGCAAGCGTTCCGCCAAGGCAGAGCGCAGCGAGGTTGACGCGCTTGCTGCCGGTGATCTCCTGCACGCGGTCGAGCGCGGCGAGCACGCCGAGCCGCAAATAGTCGTCCATCGTGAACTTCGCCATCGACGAGTCCGGATTGCGATACGAGATGGCGAACACCGTGAATCCGTGCGTGACCGCCCACTCGATGTACGATCGACCCGGCGCGAGATCCATGATGTAATATTTGTTGATCCACGGTGGGCTGCACAGGATCGGTTCGCTGTGCACGCGCGGCGTCTGCGGTTCGTAGGCGAGCAGTTCGATCAATTCATTGCGCAGCACAACGCGTCCGGGCGTGGCCGCGATGTTGTTGCCAAGCACGAAACTAGAGGAGTCGACTTGGCGCGGCCGCCCGTTGTTCGAGCGGACGTCTTCGAGAAAATTCTCCATGCCGCGCAGCAAGCTATCGCCGCCGGACGTCATCGCTTCGCGCACAACCGCCGGATTGAGCCACGGCACGTTGCTCGGCGCCAACGCATCGACCATCATCTGTGCCGCGAAGCGCGCTTTGCGCCGCGTCGCTTCGGGAAGTCGCGATGATTCGACCATCTGCACGAGCGCGCGGGAGCGCAACAGATAGCTCTCGAGCAACGCTGCAAGCATCGGGTTCGTGCGCCAGCCGTCGTCTGCGAAGCGGCGATCGCCTGAGGCCGGCGACGCGACGCTATCGGGCGACTCACCGGCAAAACGGCGCAGCGCGTTTATCGCCACGGTCTGTTCGGACATGGCAAGCGTACCCAGCCAGACGGTGAGGCGCGCAGGATCGAGCAACACGTCGTTGATCGCCGCGCGCAACGCGTCGCCCAACGACGCCGGATCCACGCCCGTGACGTCGAGTCCGTACGCGAATTCTTCGAGCGGCGGCATAGTGAAGGTCGGGTTGGTCGCTCCCATCACATGTACCAGCCTCCGTTGACGCTCACGACCGCTCCGGTCAAGTAACCCGATCGATCGTCGACCAAGAAGCGCACGACGCGCGCGATCTCATCCGGCTCGGCGAGTCGTTTCACCGGCGTGCTTTTGATCGCCGCTTCGACCGCCGCGGGCGGCATGGCCGCCACCATGTCGGTACCGACGAATCCCGGCGCCACTGCGTTGGCGGTGACGTTTGAAGCCGCGCCTTCGAGCGCAGTGGTCTTGGTGAGGCCGAGCAGACCGGCCTTCGACGCCGCATAGTTGGCTTGGCCGAAATTGCCGGCGAGGCCGACGACCGAACTCATGTTGACGATGCGCCCGCGCTTTTGTTCGAGCATCTGCCCGAACACCGCCTTGGTCATGAAGAACGGTCCGGTGAGGTTCACGCGGATCACCGCGTGCCACTGATCGGTCGACATCTTGCGGATCGTCTTGTCCTGTGTGATGCCGGCGTTGTTGACCAAGATGTCGATGCTGCCCCTGGCCGCAAGAACTTCCGCTGCCGTGCGCTCGCAATCCGCGTACTCTCCAACGTCGCTCTGGATGAACGAAAGCCGACCGGCGGCATCCGCGGGCAGGCTCTTCGTCAACGTTGCGGCTCGCTCGCGATCGTCGGCGAGTCCGGTGATTGCGACCGTTGCACCATCGCTGAGCAGCGATCGTGCGATGGCTGCGCCGATGCCGCGGGCGCCGCCGGTCACGATGGCGACGCGTCCGGAAAGTGATGCTGTCGTCGAATCCGTCATGCGCTAAGTCTACCTAGCAATCGCTTAGCGCGTCAAGAGGAATGACCTCGAATTTGGCAGCAGACGGATAGCCTGAAACGTTTTGTGCTCCGAAGGGTATGACGCATATGAGCAACTTCAGAGTCGCTGCCGGAGCGCTATTGGTCCCCGGCTTGATCATTGGTCTAGCCGCGGCAGCCTCGGCGACGCCGAGTGCGCAGGCGAGCGCGGTCATCCGACAATCCGCCGCAGCAATGGGCGTCGCGGCGTTGCGCGACATCCATACGCTCCGCATCGACGCATCGGTTGCGTCGATAGGTCTCAGCGGTACCGGCAGCCAGTGGTTGGATCTTATGGCGCCGCGCTTTTCGGAGCACGCCGAACTTCTGCCCTTGGTGCAAGACGATGGTTACGACGGCAACGTCGTCTGGAACCGCGATCGCACCGGCCTGGTCTGGGACGACGGCAGCGATGCCGGGCGATCGACCGAGATCGATACCGCGTATGTGGCCCGGTTCGCCCTATGGCGGTCGAACGCGGAAGGCGCGACCGTGACTTTCGCGGGACTGAAGTCGGATAAGGGCCGTAGCTACGACGTCCTGTCAGTCCTGCCGCCGCAGTCGAAACTTCCGATCGAGCTCTGGTTCGATCGCGCCACGCACCTACTCGCGCGCGATGTCGTCGTCGACGGGCCGCAAGTCAGCACGACAACGCTCTCCGACTATCGCAATGTCGGCGGCGCGATGTTCCCGTACGCCGTCCACAGCGAGACCAGCGACGGCAACTCCTCGGACAGCAAAGTCACGCGGGTCGCGCTCGATCCGCCGGACGCTGGCGACCATCTCCAGCGACCTGCATCTTCGGTTCACGACTTCTCGATCGCTAACGGCGCGACGTCGACCACGGTGCCGATCGCGCTCCACGAGAACCACGTGTATCTCCATGTGATGCTCAACGGCAAGGGCCCATACCTGTTCATCTTCGACACAGGCGGAGCGAACATCATCGACCCGCAGGTCGCGCAAGAGATCGGCGCGGGCGGGCATGGTTCGGCGCAAGGGACCGGCGTGGGGTCGGGAACCGAATCGTTCAGCTTTGCCGACGTTGACACGTTACAGGTCGGCGACGCTACTCTCAAGCATCAGTTGTTCGGAGTGGTTCCGGTCCGTGCGGGCTTTGGTGTATCGGCCGGCATGACCGTGGATGGATTGATCGGCTGGGAAGTGCTCGCGCGCTATATCACAAGCTTCGACTATGCCGAGAATCAAGTCAAGCTATCGCTGCCCGGAAGCTCGATCGCGCCGGCGAACGCCCACGTCGTACCATTCGTTCTCGCCGGAACGCAGCCGCAGATCGCGTGTACGATCGATGACATACCTTCGGAGTGCGCGATCGATACGGGCGCGCGGAATTCACTCACCTTTTTCGGTCCGTTCCTCGCGGCGCACCCGGCCGTCGTACCGGAGACGCTGACTTCGGTCGGCATCAATGGCTTTGGCATCGGTGGCCCGTCACTTGGAAAACTGGGTCGTCTTCACAGCGTTGAGATCGCGGGCATGCCGCTGAACAACCTCATCGCCGATTTCACGGCGCAGACGCAAGGCGCATTTGCGTCGCCGTTCATGGCGGCGAATCTCGGCGGGAATCTGTTGCGCCGCTTCGACGTCACGTTCGACTATGGCAAACAGACCATGACGCTCGTTCCGAACACAGCGTTCACCGATCCGGATCTGTACGAACGAAGCGGGCTCTTCCTCGTCACCCAGAGCGGAAAGGTCATCGTCGCAAATGCGCGGCCGGGCACGCCCGCGGCGGATGCCGGAATTGTGCGGGGTGATGTGATCACGACGATCGACGGCGCACCGGTCAGTTCGATGACGTTGGAAGCAGTACGTACTATGTTCACGAGACCGGCCGGAACCGTGATTCACCTCGGGCTCACGGCGAAGGACGGAACGCAGCGAACAGTCGTGCTGACGTTGCGCGACTACGTATAGATGAAGGGCGGTTAGTTGAAGGGGCGACGCTAGTCGGCCGCGATCACATATCGAGGCCGCCGTTGACTGTGTAAACCGCACCGGTTATGTACGCGGACTCTTCCTCTAGTAAGAAGCGCACGACGCGCGCCACTTCCTCGGGCTTGCCGAGCCGTCGCATCGGGATCTTCTCGACCACCACATCAAGCACGGCCTTTGGAATCGCGCCGACCATCTCCGTCTCGATGAACCCCGGCGCAACGCAGTTGACGGTGATGCCGCGGCGGGCCATTTCGAGCGCCAAGCTCTTCGAGAATCCGAACAGACCCGATTTCGACGCGGCATAGTTCGCCTGTCCGACGTTGCCGGTCTCGCCGATCACCGAACTGATGTTGACGATGCGGCCATAGTTGCGTTCGATAAAGTGCTCTAGCAGCTGCTTTGTCATGTAGAACGCGCCGGAGAGATTCGCGCGCAGCACGGCGTGCCAGTCGTCGTTGGTCATCTTGCGCACCGTTTTGTCCACGGTGATGCCGGCGTTGTTCACGAGAAAGTCCACGTGACCGCGTTCTTGCAAGACCTCTTCAACGACTCGCCTACAGTCCTCGGGCACGCCGACGTTGCCTTGATGGATCGAAACCGAGTGACCAGCCGCTGCAAGCGATTTCTGCAATGCTTCGGCGCCCGTCTTATCCTTAGCGTAGCCGGCCGCGACATGCACGCCATCGCGCGCCAACATCGTCGTGATCGCGGCTCCGATACCGCGCGTGCCGCCCGTGACAATGGCGACGCGATCCTTGAACATGCAGGCCTCCCCGAGCGTGAAGCAAGAGCCGCCGTATTCCACCGCGGCTCAACGCATCCTAGGCTCGCGCGTTCTGCCGGTTACGTCGAAACGCGTGACACGAAATTTCTCGCAAGCGCGCCTACCGAGAAAGGTTATTTCTGCGGGACACGAATCGTCTTAGGTGGATGCCTGCGCCCAAATGGCCGTCGCCCGTCCGACAAGAGGCGGTGCGGCCCTTTTATTGGCAAGCACCTCGCCCTGAGGAATCCCCTTTTGAAAACCGGCAAGACCGTCAACAAGCCTAAGGTCAGCGCATCGAACAAACCGGCCGCCAAAGCCGCTAAGCCGTCGAAGTCCGCAAAGCCCGTAAAGCTTGCCAAGCCCGTTAAACCAGCAAAGGCAGCTAAGGCAACGAAGCCCGTCGCGGTAGCGAAGGCCGTTACGGCAGCGAAACCCGTCGCCGTCGCGAAGGCCGTCGCGCCTGCAAAGCCCGTCAAAGGCGCAAGCCCGGCGAAGAACGGCAAACCCGCTGCGCCCGCCAAGCCCCAAAAGTTGAGTGCGGTCGCCAAAGCGATCAAGGCCGCCGAAGCTCAGGGACTCGTGATGGCAGAGACCACTCCCGAAGTCCCAGCGGTTCCCGCAGAAGTTTTGATCCCGCCGCTCGGTCACATCGAGCGCCGGCCCATGCCGAAGCTGCCCGCGCCGCGCGTGAAGACGCCCAAGAAGCTCGACCCGCCGAGCAAACTCCATCTCGGCAAGATGACGTACACGTTCGAGGACGGCGGCGCCGACATGCGCGACCTCCTCGGCGGCAAGGGCGCGGGGCTCGGCGAGATGACGCGCATCGGTCTGCCCGTTCCGCCCGGTTTCACGATCACGACCGAAGTATGCCGCCGCTACGTCGAGCTCGGCCGCCAATTCCCGCCGGGGTTAGAAGAAGAGATCCATCGGCGCATCGCCGAGCTGGAGCGTAAGACCGGCAAAGAATTCGGCGGCGAGACCAACCCGCTGCTCGTCTCCGTACGCTCGGGCGCGCGCGTGAGCATGCCCGGCATGATGGACACAGTCCTAAACCTCGGGCTCAACAACCGCACGTGCAACGCGCTTGTCGTCCTGACGAAAAACGACAAGTTCGCTTGGGACGCCTACCGGCGCTTCGTGCAGATGTTCGCGACTGTCGTCTTAGGGATGAAGCGCGATCCGTTCGATGAGGTCATCGAGCGCTACGTCGCCAAAGCGCGCATCCCGTCCGAATCCGATCTCACCGCACTCGCATTCCGCAACATGACGAGCGAGTTCAAAGCGCTCGTCCGCCACTACACGAAGAAAGATTTCCCCGAAGACGTCTATTCGCAGCTGCGCATGGCGGTGGACGCCGTGTTCAACTCTTGGAATTCGAAGCGCGCGCAAGAGTACCGCAAGCACGAGCGTATTCCCGATTGGTGGGGCACCGCGGTCAACGTCGTGACCATGGTCTTCGGAAACATGGGCGAAGATTCGGGCACCGGCGTCGCGTTCACGCGCAACCCGTCGACCGGCGAGAAAAAGCTCTACGGCGAGTTTCTGCCCAACGCGCAAGGCGAAGACGTCGTGTCAGGCAGCCGCACGCCGCTCAGCATCACCGAACTCGAGAAGCGCAGTCCGAAACTGTTCAAGCAGTTCCTCGAGATCGCTGCGACGCTCGAGAAGCATTACCACGACATGCAGGACATCGAGTTCACGGTCGAGCGCGGTAAGCTCTACATCCTGCAGTGCCGCTCCGGCAAGCGGAGCGCCGCAGCCGCAATCCAGATCGCGGCCGACATGGTCAAGGAGCACCACATCACGCGCGACGAGGCTGTGATGCGGATCGACCCCGGATCTATACAAGCACTGCTGCACGCGCAGCTCGACGATAAAGTCAAAGTCAAACCGGCGACTCGCGGCCTGAACGCCGCGCCGGGCGCGGCGACCGGTGTGGTCGTCTTCGAGCCCGATGAAGCGGTCGAACTCAAACGGCAGAACAAACGCAGCGTGCTCGTCCGGCCGATGACGACGCCCGACGACGTGCACGGCATGATCGCGGCCGAAGGCATTCTGACGTCGCAAGGCGGCGCGACTTCGCACGCAGCGGTCGTTGCGCGCGGCATGGGCAAGCCGGCGGTGGTCGGTTGCGAGGCCATCCTTATCGACTTGCGCGCTCGGCAGTTCACGATCAAAGGCACGAACATCGTCGTGAAGGCCGGCGATCCGATAACGATCGACGGCACGACCGGCTACGTCTACCTCGAAGAGATGCCGATGCAGGCCGCGCGGATCTCGCCGCAGTTCCAGCACGTCCTGACGTGGGCCGACGAATATAAGCGGCTCGGCGTGTGGGCGAATGCTGACACGCCCGAAGATGCGCAGAAGGCACGCGATTTCGGCGCCGAAGGCATCGGGCTCTGTCGCACCGAGCACATGTTCATGCAGCAAGAGCGGCTGCCCGTCGTGCAAGAGATGATCATGGCGGAGACGCCGGATTCGCGCCGCAAATGCCTCGAGCAATTGCTGCCGATGCAGCGCGAAGATTTCAAAGGCATCCTCAAGGCGATGAAAGGTTTGCCGGTCACGATACGGCTGCTCGATCCGCCATTGCACGAGTTCTTGCCGTCACTCGAGGACCTGCTCGTCGAGACGACCGAGCTGCGGGTGTCCAAGTCCGACCCGACGCTGCTCGCGAAAAAGGACAAGATCCTGCGCCGCGTACGCGCGCTGCACGAGAGCAATCCCATGCTCGGATTGCGCGTCTGCCGGCTCGGCATCGTCTATCCGGAGATCTACCAGATGCAGGTGCGGGCGATCGTCGAAGCCGCGGTCGAATTGCGCAAGGAGAAGATCGACGCGCGTCCGTTCATCATGATCCCCGGTGTGGGAACCGTCACCGAGATGATCGCCGTCAAGGGCCTTGTGGTCAAGGAAGCCGAGCGCATCATCAAAGAGGCGGGCGTGAAGCTCGCCTATCAAGTCGGTACGATGATCGAATTGCCGCGCGCGTGCTTGGTCGCGCACCGCATCGCCGATCACGCCGAATTCTTCTCGTTCGGCACGAACGACCTGACGCAAACGGTCTTCGGCTACTCGCGCGACGACGCTGAAGGCACGTTCATCCCGGCCTATCTCGAGAAGAAGATCCTGCGGGAAGACCCGTTCCAGGTCATCGACCGCGACGGCGTCGGCGAGATGATGCGCATGGCGATGGAGCGCGGCCGGATGACGCGGCCCGACATCAAACTCGGGATCTGCGGCGAACACGGCGGCGATCCAACATCCGTCACATTCTGCCACGAACTCGGGCTGGACTACGTCTCGTGCTCGCCGTTCCGCGTACCCGTAGCGCGGATGGCGGCGGCACAAGCGGTGCTCCGCGAACGCGCCGCCGCCGACAAAGCGCCGAAGAAGAAGGACCAGGACTGACGCGGTGATGCTCGTCGCGCTCGCCGCCGTCGTCTCGATGGCGACCGGCGCGCCTGTTTCGAGCATACCGGACCCGAGCGCGTCGGCGATCGTCCCCTCCGCCTCCGATCGCGTGCTGTACGAAGAAGGCCGCTCGAAAGAGCGCATCGCCTTGGGTCTCGTTCGCCCGCGGATATTCGCGATCGCACTGCTGCGAGATCGTGCGCTTAGAGATATGACGGTTACGCAAAAAATGCTCGACCAATTCCGTCATAATCCAGGGGTAGCGCCGGGTCTCGCTGCACTATCGACATTGCGGCCATTTATCGAAGCGGGCGACTTCTCTCACGTCGACAATCAAATCTGGAACGCCGGCACGGTCGAGTGGCATAATTTCGATCCGCAAACCCTTTGGATGATCAATGCGGGGGCGGCATCTGTGGATGTCGACGCCGCGCGGACCGATCCATACGTCGACTTAGACGTTCTAGATCATCCGTTTGCGTTGATGGCGTTCGACGTCTTCGCCGGCAAGTACGCCGACGTCGTACCGCAAAAGGATAAGGCGGCGATCATGCCTCTGCTGCCTGAATCGCCTTCGCTCGCAGACCGCCAATCGTACGAAGCGGACCTTTCCGAGCAGTTGGCGCGTGCTTTCCCGGAGCCGGCCTATCCAGCGATAACATACGGCACCGGTTTGGTCGCGGACGCGCGTCGCGGCGTCGCGATATCGACGGCGACCGAGATGCTCTTCGAGCCGGTACTGATCGGCCAACATGATTCTCAGGCGTTCTTCGACGAACTGATCGCGTCACTCAAGTCGACGACAAGTGATAGGAACTTACTGGGCGTGTTTGACGAACTCCGTAGTGAGCTTTCGGTCCCGGCGCGGCCGATATCTGATTACAGTGGGAGACCCGGGATGATCTCGGGTGCGACCACGCTATATTCCTTTAGGATAGATCACACACGCTCAGACAGTTTTCGTCTCGGTCAGGCAGCTGCCGACACATTTTTTGACGCATCCATTGGATTCGATTCCAAGCGCATCGCAGGACAGGAAGCGTGGATCGGTGCGATTGCAGATCTCGATTCCGCGATTCCTGGACTAAGGGCTGCGCGGCTCGATCTCTCCTCGACGAGCCCAGCCGATCCGCTCGCGATTCGCGCGAAAAGCCTCCGGGTAATCAACCTGATCATGGGTTCGAGCTAACGACCGATTCAATCACAAGCCCAGGATAGTATCGCGGATGTATGCCGGAGAAAGTCGACCCTTAGGTGGCAGATAAAAAATCGTGGGGCTGGTTAGTGGTACGGTCGCTCCTTTTCGGGTCAATACTAGCGTGCTATATGATCAGCCCGGCCTCGTTGCGGAGCAATGAACCCCTTTACTTGGGCTCGGATCTCTTGGGAGCCGTATTTGGATTTATATTCGCGTATGTTTTCTTGTATTTGTACGCGCGAAACTTGCCCGCGGGCCAAAGAATTGTGCCACCCTCGTGGCAAAGAGCCCCTTTGGGCGAGCCTCTAGTAGGGGTGGAGTTCGTGAGCGATCTTTGCTTCGTTATGGGTTTGTCGATGATCTTGCGCGCATTGCTTGACCGTTCGAGTGTACTCCCAGACGGCGGCCTTGCTTTGGTTTCGACCGGCGTCGGTTTACGGCTCGGTCTTTTCGCGATTCTATCTCGTTTTCGGGACCTGATTATGCCCTCCTGAAGCGCCGTTGGGACGCGCCGGCTACACAGCGCCGCGTGAGAGGGTCCCAGTCCGAAGCGTCCGGAATCTGACGAACTACCGCCGCGAAACCGGCCAGGAGCCATGACAAAAACTCTTTCGATACGCGAAGAACTCGAAGCCCGCGAGGCCGCCACGCTCTCGCCGCACGCGGCGTTGGCGCGCGATTCGCGCGGCCGACAGTCGCCCGAGCCGGAAGATCCAATCCGCACGTGCTTCCAACGCGACCGCGATCGCATCATCCACAGCAAAGCGTTTCGCCGGCTGATGCACAAGACGCAAGTCTTTCTCTCGCCGCTTGGGGACCATTACCGAACGCGGCTGACGCATTCCATCGAGGTCATGCAGCTCTCGCGATCCATCGCACGCGGGCTGATGCTTAACGAGGACCTTGCAGAGGCGATCGCGCTCGGCCATGATCTCGGGCACTCGCCATTCGGCCATGCCGGCGAGTCCGCGCTGACGGAAATCGGCTCGAAGTACGATCCGGAGTTCAAGTTCATCCATTCTCAGCAGAGCCTGCGCGTTGTGAAGTTCCTCGAGCGCCGACACGACGCGCAGGGCTTAAACCTCACCGAAGAAGTGCTGGACGGCATCGCAAAACACAGCAAGAACAAAGGCGCGCTTGCCGGCTGGGCCGATCTGCCGTTCACACTCGAAGGTCAGATCGTGCGCTACGCAGACCGGCTTGCGTACATCAACCACGACATCGACGATGCGATCCGCGCGGGGTTGATCGCGCAAGACGATCTGCCGCGATCGGCGCTTGCCGTGCTCGGCTCGCGCGGGAGCATTCGCATCCAAACCGTCGTCGAGGACATGATCAGCGCGTGCCGCGGAAAGAACGAGATCAAACTTTCGGATCGCGTGCTCGACGCGGTCGAGACGATCAAAGAGTATATGTACGAACGGGTCTATCTCAACGCCGAAGCAAAAACCGAAGAGCCGAAGGCGCAGAACATCGTCAAGCGCTTGTTCGCCTACTATATGGAGCATCCAAGCGAAATGCCGCCCGAATTCGCCGAAGGTCTGCCGCGCGGCGACACGCTCGTCCGCCGCGTCTGCGACTACGTCGCCGGGTTCACCGACCGCTACGCTATCAAGAAGTTTAAAGAACTATTCGTGGATCCACTGGAATCGCTGCTGCCTCGCGAATGGGATGTCTGATGACGTTCCTCGCGCTCGCGGCACTCTTCTTCGTCGGCGGTACCGCAGCTAGCGCCTCGCCGCCGGTTTCGCCTGCGCAACGCGCGGTGCCGACGCTGTCACCGGCGCAAGACAAATGGTGTTTGGTTCAGATATGTCTGGGTGAAAATATCGACGACGTCTTCCCCAAGCACAGCACTTTCTCGTCGCCTCCACTAGGCGTCGCCACGTGGTATCTAGATTTCACGGTCATCGGCGTTCGTGTCGATTCGCAGTACGTTGGGAAGAGCACGCTTTCAGATCCGTACGACATCGCTATCGGCGACACTACGGACGAGTTGCAAGCGAAGCGGGGCGCACCAGATCAGGCGGGCGACGTTTGGCGCTACGGTCCACCGGATGGACGGCACTGGCTCTACGCGATCAAGGACGGCGCCGTTTCCTCGATCACTGTGTCTGCGCTCGCCAACGTGCCGGACTAATATGTCGGGTTTTGATCGCGCCGTCCTCATCGAGATCAACGCGAAAGTCGATCTGCTCGCGTATGTCAGTCAGTATGTCACGCTCAAAAAGCAAGGCCGCGAGTACGTCGGCCTCTGCCCATTTCACGCGGAGCGCACGCCGTCGTTCTCCGTCAACGCCGAAAAGGGCGTCTGGCATTGCTACGGCTGCGATGCGGGCGGCGACCTTTTCAAGTTCGTGCAACGCCACGAGAACGCAGACTTTCCAACCGCAGTGCGCATGCTCGCGGCGCGCGCCGGGATCAGTTTGGAAGAAACGCCGGGGGCCGCACGCAGACGCAGCGAGCGCGAAGCGATTTACGAAGCCAATTCGGCAGCGCAGAACTTCTTTGTGGCAAGTCTGCGCCGAAATAACAGCGCGCAAGCTTATCTCAAAAAACGCGGCATCGACGACACGACGGCGCGCGCATTCGGTATCGGCTACGCACCTGACGCCTGGGACGAGTTGGGTAAGGCGCTCGCGAAAAGCAGCATCGAGCCGCCCGTGGCACACGCGGCAGGTCTCGTCCGGCAGCGCGAGCGCGGCGACGGCTACTACGATTTCTTCCGCAATCGTCTCATGCTGCCGATCTACAATCTCACCGGCGAAGTGATGGCGTTCGGCGGCCGCGCGCTCGACGACGAACAACCGAAGTATCTCAACACGCCGAGCACGTCCGCGTACGCAAAAGGCAAACACGTCTACGCGCTCAACGTGGCGCGCCGCGCTGCATCGTCTGATGGGGCGCTGATCGTGGTGGAAGGCTACTTGGACGCGATCGCTCTGCATCAAGCGGGTTTCGCCAATGCGGTCGCGAGTCTCGGAACGGCGTTCACGCCGGAACAGGCGCGCGAACTGCGCCGCGTCGCCGGCAATCTCTATCTCTGCTTCGACGGCGATACGGCCGGTCAGGCGGCGACAGCGCGCAGCATCGATATGCTCGTAGAAGAAGGCCTGGCGGTGCGCGTCGTGACGCTGCCCGCCGGCACGGACCCGGACGAAGTCGTGCTGGGCGGCGGCCGCGAAGCGTTTCAAGCGCTGCTCGACTCCTCCACGCCATGGGTGGATTTCAAGATCGAGATCACGTGCAGCCGCATCGAGGCACGTTTTGCGAACAAAGGCGAGATCGCGCGCGAAGCGCTTGCGGTGATCGCGCACGTGCGCGATCCGATCGAACGCGATCAATACGTCAAGGCGATGGCGCGGCGTTTGGACATCGACGAAGGCGCGCTGCGTCGCGCGAAATATTCGCCGACGGCAAGTGCGACGATCACCGGCGCGCGTCGCGATACCGATGCGCCGATCGTGCGGGCCGCGCACACTTCGCATCCCGAACCGCCATCGATCGAGCGCGATCTGCTGCAGATCGTGCTGAGCAGACCGGCGTTTTTGAGCGCTGTCGCCGCGCGTGTGACGGCGGACGACCTGGAAGACGATCGCTTCCGCGAAGTGTTCGCGCAACTGCTCGCGCACCGCGATGAAGTGGAACGCGGGCTCAATCCTGTGAGCGTATTGTCCGAAAACGAAGAGAGTGGAGAGTTCGCGCGGCTCGCGCTTTCGGCGCCGTCCATGAGCGTCGAGGAAGATGAGCGGCGCCTCGCTCGCGTGCTGGAACGCTTCGACCGCAGACGCGCGGAGCGGAGGCTTTCGAGCGTGGATGCAGAAATGAATGTGCTTCTAACCGAAGGACGTGCGGTGCCCAGCGCTTTGCGCGATGAATACAATGCGCTTGCGGTGCGCTTGTTCGGGCTTGACGCAGTGGGAAGGGGGTGAGCTAGCGCGTGGCCACCACAAAACGGCCGAAGACGGCTGTCGATCCAACGAAAATTTCCAAGGTGACTCCGATCACCGACGCACCGTCCGCACAAAACGGCGCGCCTGCTCCCGCTTCCGCGAGTCGCGAAGCCGCGGTGAAAGCATTGATCGAGCGCGGCAAAGCAAAAGGCTCGCTCACATACGAAGAGATCGCCGCCGTTTCGGCTGCGTTCGACGAAGACGAACCCGATAAAGGCAATGAACTCGTCGAAGATGTCATGGCGCAGGGCATCGAGATCACGGACATGCCCGATGTCGTCACTCCCGAAAAAGAAGGCGTCGAAGAGCCGGAAGAAGTCGACCTCACCGCGATCTCGTCGAGCATGTCGCTCGACGACCCGGTGCGTATGTACCTCAAGGAGATCGGCCGTGTGCCGCTCCTCGGCATGTCGCAGGAACAAGAGCTCGCCAAAGCCATCGAGGGCATGACCGAGGAGCTCGAACGCGCAAAACTGAGAGGCGTCAGCCCCGACATGCGCACGGTCGACGCCGGCGACACCGCCAAGCGCGATCTGACCGAAGCGAACCTCCGGCTCGTCGTGAGCATCGCGAAGAAATATGTCGGGCGCGGCATGCAATTCTTGGACCTCATCCAAGAAGGCAATCTAGGCCTGATTCGCGCGGTCGAGAAATTCGACTATAAAAAGGGCTACAAGTTCTCCACGTACGCCACGTGGTGGATCCGCCAAGCGATCACTCGCGCGCTCGCCGACCAAGCGCGAACCATCCGCATTCCCGTGCACATGGTCGAGACGATCAACCGATTGGTGAAGATCTCGCGCCAACTATTGCAAGAACTGGGCCGCGATCCGTCGGTGGAAGAAATCGCGCGCGAGATGAATCTCACTTCCGACAAAGTGCGCGAAGTGCTCAAGATCGCGCAAGAACCGATCTCGCTCGAGACGCCGATCGGCGAAGAAGAAGATAGCCACCTCGGCGACTTCATCGAAGATCCGGAAGCGGTCGCGCCGGCCGACGCCGCGTCCATGACGCTCTTGCGTCAGAAGACAGGAGACGTTCTCAAAAATCTCACCGACCGCGAGCGTAAAGTGTTGACGCTGCGCTTCGGATTAGAAGATGGTCACCAACGGACGCTCGAGGAAGTCGGTCAGGAGTTCGGGGTCACGCGCGAGCGCATCCGCCAGATCGAGGCTAAGGCGCTGCGGAAATTGCGGCACCCGAGCCGCGGCAAGGCCCTCAAGGACTACTGGCAAGCGGAATAATTCCGAAATGGCCCTACTACAGATCAAGGGCTTATTTCGAGGCTTTTTTGCCTTCTTCGATCAGCTTCTTGACCTTCTGGCCGCCCTTTTGACCGATCGTCTCGTAGAATTTCGGGCCATACCGGGCGCGCGTTGATTCGCCGCCCTTCTTGCCGCCGAGCTTGCCGATGCTCTCGTAAAATTCGTGCCCGTGTGTGCTGCGCGTCGCCTCGCCGCCTTTGCGGCCGATGTTCTCATAGAATTCCGAGCCATACCGCTCCTTGACGGTCTGGCCACCTTTGCGACCCGCCTCGCGGACCGACATGCCGCCTTGCGGCTTTTGCTGTTTTGTCATCGAGTGACATCTATATTACCCTCGCCTGGGGAGCCCGAAACGAACAAAGGCCACCCCGTACCGGTTGGCGTACCGGAATGTCATATGCGACGCTCTGCAGGACACGCGTTCATTTTTGTTGCCTGTCTCGCGTCGTGCGCGCTCCTCGGAGCCGCGCCGACGCCCCCGACCGCGCCGCGCGCCACGATGCGACCCACACCAATCCCCACGCCGAAACTGACGCCGCCTCCGGCCACTGCGGAAGCAAGCTCGCCCGACGGCATCATCGGTCCCCTCGAACGCAATCGCAAGACAAATCCATCGTGGCTTGCTAACTACGTTTCGTCGCAAGATCCGGTGCTGGCAGCGCGCGCCGTGTTGGCGCTTGGCCGATTGCGCAATGCGTCTGCGATACCGATGGTCATCGCCGTGCTAGCCGATTCGTCACGGCCGTCCGCGGTCCGGCAAATGGCAGCCTTCTCGCTCGGGTTGCTCGGCACTCGGCAATCGATCGCGCCGCTGATCAGCGCGACGCGCGACGCAGACCCAGCGGTCGCGGCGCTAGCGTGCGATGCACTCGGTCGTTTCGCCGGTGACGCAGCAGTCGGACCGCTGACGATCGCACTCGCCGCCCGCGATCCTATCGTGCGCCGGCGCGCGGCGATCGGCATGGGAGAAGCGGGGTTGCCCGCGACGACGCCGGCGTTGAGCAACGCCGCGCGCTCGAATGCATCGCATGCCTTGAGCGCGACTTTCAATCGCGAATCTGATCCGGAAGTCCGCTGGCGGCTTGCGTGGGCCATCGCGCGCGGCTACTACGGCACGTCGGCGTCGGTGATGCGCCGCATGCTCGGCGATCGCGAAGAGCTCGTGCGGCGTTTCGGCGTCTACGGCATCGGGAAACTCAAAGATCGCGCGAACGTGACGGCCGTACGACTGCTCGTGCGCGATCCGTCGTGGCGCGTGCGCGTCGAAGTTCGAAATGCGCTCAAGGCGTTGCGCGATCCGACGGTCGTGAACGTGACGCCGCCGTCTGTGCCGGCGTCGGATAATTTCACGCCGCAGCCCGTCGCGAAGGGCGCGCCGATCGGCGATCATCCGCAAATCGCGTTCTTGACCAGCAAGGGCACGTTCGTCGTCGAGTTATTCCCCGACCAAGCGCCCTATCAGGTCGACAACTACGTCTCACTTGTGGATCGCGGTTTCTATAACCACACGAAGTATTTCCGGGTCATCGCGGATTTCGTCATCCAAGGCGGCGACCCGACGAATACCGGCAACGGTGACGCCGGTTACACTATTCCAGCAGAGTTGAACCCGCTGGAGCAACTGACGGGTGTCATCGCGCTGGGGTTGAACTACGATTCAAAGACGAACACGCCGTTGCTCGATTCGGGTGGGAGTCAGTATTACCTCACGCAATCGCCGCAACTGCACTTGGACGCAGCGTTTTCGACGTTCGGCAGAGTGGTCAAGGGGCTTGCGGTGGTGGATGCGATTCGCGAACATGATCCGAACGCGCAGGACAATCTGGCCGACGTCGCGCTGTCGGTCTATCGCTGCGAGCCGGTCACCCTTCAGACGGACGATGTCGAGCGACGGCTTCGCACCGATGAGATCGGCTACAACCCGCAGTGAGCGGCTCACGCTGACGCTGTTCGCTCTCGCCGACGGATAGGATTCACGTGGCCAATCGCAGGCAGCACATCATCGAGGCATCGGGCGACATCGTCTACCGCAAGGGATTCGCCGGCACGACCGTTGACGATATGCTGCGAGCCGCCGGCGTGGGCAAGGGCAACTTCTACCATTACTTCCGCAGCAAAGATGATCTCGGGATCGCGATCATCGACGAGATCGCCAAAAACCTCAACGGACCGGCGATGGACGAAGTGTTCTCGCTTACGAAAGCTCCGCTCACGCGTCTGACGGATTATGTCGAACTGGTCAAACGCCGTCGTCACGCGGACAATTGCGGCGAACCGCTTGCGAATCTGGCCGCAGAACTCGGGCACGTCGAGCGCTTCGGAGATCGGGTGCGCCGCGCGTATGCGGTGCTGCTGGATCGGCTCGAGAGCTGTGTGGCCGAGTACGCGTTGGAGCGCGGCGCGACCGTCGATGCTCGCATGATCGCGCGATCGATCGTGTTGCGGATCGACGGCACATGCCTTCTCTACAAAGTGGACCGGGATGCGGCGGCGTTCGACGCCGCGATGGACGCGATCGTGCCGCCGGTGGAGGCCGCGGTGCGCGCCGGCGCGCCCCAACAGCCTAGCCCGTCCCCTCGAACCACAGCCCAACGCTAGGCTATCAAGTATTCCGACGCACCGCACGCGAAAAGCATGGCGAGGGCCCACATTGTCCTCACTGTTCTAGGAGTCTTGTGCGATGCGAGCACGCGAGCCGGATGAGTCGGGGTACGTCTCACGAGACGGCGTCCGCCTCTATTACGAGGTCTTCGGAACCGGATCGCCGACGGTGCTGTTTCTCCCGACGTGGTCGCTCGTCCATTCGCGCGTATGGAAAGCGCAAGTCCCTTACTTCGCTCGCCACTTGCGCGCCCTGACGTTCGACGGCCGCGGCAACGGCAAGTCGAGCAGGCCGGTCGCGCCGGCGGCGTATTCGCGTCAGATGTTCGCCGACGACGCGATCGCCGTGATGGACGCAACGAAGACCGAAAAAGCGATCGTCGTCGGTTTCTCGCTGTCGGGCGTGGACGCCGCCATGCTTGCGGCCGACCATCCGACGCGTGTCGCTGGTGCGGTGTTCATCTGCCCGGTCAGCCCCTTCGGCGAAGCGCTTCCCGAGCGCAAAGTCTCATGGAACGATGAGCTCTCATCCACCGATGGCTGGGCGAAACACAATCGTCACTACTGGCTTCGGGATTACGAAGATTGGCTGCGATTTTTCGCCGGCAAGATCTTCACCGAACCGCATTCCACCAAGCAGATCGAGGACGTCATCGGGTGGGGACACGAGACGACGCCCGAGGTCCTCATCGCCACATACGAGAGCGATGAGCCGGCAGCGAGCTCCTTCGCAGACGCGACGAAATCAAAAGACGCGTACGCGCGGATACGATGCCCGGTGCTCGTCATCCACGGGAGCGATGATGCCGTCATCTCGCAGACGAGCGGTGCGGGCGTCGCGGAGGCGACCAACGGTGAGCTCGTCGTCATCCAAGGCGGCGGTCACGCTCCGCACGCGCGCGATCCCGTGAAGGTCAACCTCGTCATGCGGACGTTCGCCGAATCGGTCGAGCCACCGCCGGTCCCTCTGCGGCGTTGGCCGCGTGGCAACCGCCGCCGCAAAAGAGCGCTGTACATCTCCTCGCCCATCGGACTCGGCCACGCGCAGCGCGACGTATCGATCGCTCGTGAACTCCGCCGAATTCGGCCCGATCTTGAGATCGATTGGCTCGCGCAAGACCCGGTAACAAGGGTGCTGGCCGCCGAGGGCGAGCGCATTCATCCCGCGAGCCGTTTTTTGGCCAGCGAGAGCAAACACATCGAAAGCGAATCGGCGGAACACGATCTCCACGCATTCCAAGCGCTCCGCAACATGGACGAAATCCTTGTCAACAATTTCATGGTCTTTCACGACATCGTGCGAGACGAGCCGTACGATTTGTGGATAGGTGACGAGGCGTGGGAGCTCGACTACTACCTGCACGAGAATCCCGAGGAAAAACGCGCGCCGTTCGTCTGGATGACGGACTTCGTCGGTTGGATTCCGATGCCGGACGGCGGTCAACGAGAGCAATTTCTCACTGCGGACTACAATGCCGAGATGATCGAACAGATCGCGCGCTACCCGAGCTTGCGCGACCGCTCGATTTTCGTCGGCAATCTCGATGACGTGGTGGCTGACCGCTTCGGTCCGAATCTGCCGCTGATCAGCGAATGGACGAAGACACATTTCGATTTCTCCGGGTACATCACGGGATTCGATCCCGCACAATTCGTCGACCGCGCTAAGCTGCGCGCGGAACTTGGCTACAGCGCGGATGAGACGGTTTGCATCGTCACGGTGGGCGGTTCGGGCGTGGGCGCGCCGTTGCTGCGGCGGGTCATCGATTCGTATCCGTTTGCCAAGCAGCGCGTGCCGAGCCTGCGAATGATCGTCGTAGCGGGACCGCGCATCGACGCCGCCTCCTTGGCAACCGCTGATGGTTTAGAAGTGAAGCCGTACGTCCACGAATTATACCGGCATCTCGCAGCATGCGACATCGCGATCGTGCAAGGTGGTTTGTCGACGACGATGGAGCTCGCGGCCAGCCGGCGACCATTTTTGTATTTCCCGCTGCGCCATCACTTCGAGCAGAACTTTCACGTCCGGCACCGTCTCGAGCGCTACGGAGCGGGTCGTCACATGGACTACGAAGTCTCGACGCCGGAGGTCATCGCTGCGGCGCTGGCAGAGGAGCTTGGCAAGGCCGTCTCTTCGAAACCGGTCGAATCAGACGGCGCCGCGCGGGCGGCCTCCCGCATCGCCGAATTGATCTGATCAGTGGTTCTTCGTTGTGCACGAGGCACAACGCTGGTCCCCGACCGCGCCGAAGCCGCGAGCCTATGATCGCTAACTTGACCCTGACGGTTTTCGCAGCGGCATCGCTCCACGCGGTGATGCCCGCGCTCGGACAGGCCTACACGGCCACCCATCCCCAGGTGACGCTGCGCTACGATTTCGACGGCAGCCAAGTGTTGGCCGCGCAGCTGAAGCAGGGGGCGAGCGCCGACGTCTTCATCAGTGCAGACTCAAAGACGATGGACACCGCCCACACGGACGGCACTGTCGAACCAGCCGTCGTGATCGCTCACAACGTCCTCGTCGTGGTCACGCCGCCTGCTTCGCCGGTCCACGTGTTGGGAGACCTCGCTTCGCCCAACGTGAAAGTAGCGCTCTGCGTTGATACCGCTCCGTGCGGGCGGTACGCGCGGGCCGCGCTGAAAGCTTTGAACATCACTCCGAATGTCGCGACCGAGGAGATCAACGTCGAAGGCGTCGTCGAGAAAGTCGTGCTCAACGAAGTCGACGCCGGCATCGTCTATCAGACCGACGCCGTTTCCGCGAAGCCGGGAACGCTGAATTCGATCGCGATCCCCGCCGAAGATCAGACCGCTGTGAACTATCCTGCGGCAGTCGTCACCGCGAGCGCATCGCAGGCCGATGCCGCGGCGTTCGTGACCTTCCTGACATCGCCGCAAGCGCAAGCGATTCTCAAGACCAACGGATTTGTCCCCATCCACTGAGGACATCCGCGGCTCTGCGCTGATCAGCGACCGCCTGATGGCGGTCGCTGCTATCATCTTCGCGGCGGCCTTCGGCGGCTTTATCGCGTTGCCGTTGGCCGCGCTGCTCGTCCACGTGCCGCTCAGCGCGGTCGGTTCCATGATGCAGCGCCAGATCGTCGTCGACGCGTTGCGTCTGTCATTTGAGACGACGCTCGCATCGGCCGTCTTGATCGTGCTCGGCGGTACGCCGCTCGCCGCACTCCTTGCGCGCAATTTCAAAGGAAGAGACGCGCTCGCTTCGCTGGCGACGCTGCCGCTAGTCTTGCCGCCGGTCGTCGCCGGACTTGGACTGCTTTTGGCATTCGGACGAAGCGGACTGCTCGGGCGCTTTTTGGACCTGTTCGGGATGCACGTGCCGTTCAGCACCGCCGCGGTCGTGCTCGCGCAGACGTTCGTCGCGGCGCCGCTTTACGTGATCGCCGCGCGCTCGGCGTTCGAACGGACGGACCGCGATCAGCTCGACGCCGCTGCGACGCTGCGCGCGTCGCCGGCGTACGCGTTCTGGCGCATCACACTGCCCGCGGCGCTCCCGGCGCTCTTGGCCGGACTCGCGATGGCCGCGGCGCGCGGTCTCGGCGAATTCGGCGCGACGATCACCTTTGCGGGCAACTTGCCCGGCGTGACACAGACCATGCCGCTCGCGGCGTACGTCGCAGCCGAATCCGATATGGACGCAGCGGTGACGATCTCCGTCGTGCTCGCCTGCGTCGCCTACGGGGCACTGCTCGGCTCGGGCGTGCTCGCCAATCTCGGCCGGCGGACGCGATGAGTCTCTCGGTCGACGTCAGCGGGAGCACACCGTTCGCGTTCGATGCAGTGTTTGACGTCGATCGCGGCCGAACGCTTGCGCTCGTCGGCGAGAGCGGCGCGGGCAAGTCCACGATCTTGCGCTGCATCGCCGGGCTGCACAAGCCGGAGCGCGGGCGCATCACCTGCGACGGCACGACTTGGTTCGACTCCGAGCGGCGCGTGTTCGAGCAGCCGCACAGGCGCAGCGTGGCCGTGACGTTCCCCAACGGCGCGCTCTTCGGCGCGATGACGGTGATCGAAAATGCTGCGTTCGGTCTGCGCGCGTCGGGCCGGAGCGCGCGCGAGTCCACCGGTCGCGCGCTCGAAGCGCTCGACGTGACCGGCGTGGCGCATCTCGCTGAGAGGCGCGCGCACACGCTATCAAGCGGCGAGGCGCAACGCGTCGCACTCGCGCGCGCGATCGCGCTGCGACCGGCCGCACTGCTGCTCGATGAGCCGCTCTCGTCGGTTGACGTGCGCGCGCGCCCCGCGTTGCGCTTGGCCCTGATCGCCGCCATCAAAGATTCGTCGTCGGCGACGGTGCTCGTGACGCACGATCCGGCGGATGCGATGCTGCTGTCCGATCGGCTCGCGGTGGTTGAAGGCGGCGTGGTCGTCCAGCGCGGTACCAGCGCCGAACTTCGCCGCGCGCCAGCGACCCCGTACGTCGCGGCGTTCGCGGGGGTGAACTTGTTCTCTGGAATCGCGCGCGCGGAAAGCGATGGCACGAGCATTGTTCGGCTTGCAGGTCAGCCGGATGGAGACGGCCTTGTCGTGATGGGTGTGTGGTCGGGCCCGGTCGCAGTCGTTGTGGAACCAGACGCGGTGACTATCTCACGAGATCAATCGCCTACCTCGGCGCGCAACCGGTTCACCGGGCCAGTCGAGAGCATGGTCCCCGACGGCGGTGTCGTGCGCGTCTCGATCGCTTCCGAGCCGCCCGTAATCGCGCGCATTACAGCCCGCTCTGCCACCGCACTTGGGCTCGAACCGGGCGCGATCGTGCACGCGACGTTTAAGGCCGGCGAGGCGCGGGTCTCCTAACGGCGTCCTGCGCCCGCCCTACCAGCGCTTCAGCTGAGTGATTTGAACGAGATTGCCGCACGTGTCGTTCAACTGCGCGATGGTCGAACCGGTCACTTCGGTCGGCGGCATGGTGAATTCAGCGCCCCGCGCTTTGATGCGCTCGAAGTCGCCCTTGATGTCGTCGGTGAAGAACATGACCGCGGGCTGGCCCTGCTGGAAAATTGCTTGTTGGTAGGCCTTGGCAGCGGGGTTATCGTTCATCGCGAGTTGCAGCTCGGTTCCGTCCGGATCCTCGGATGAGGCCACGGTCAGCCAGCGATACGGGCCGTTGCTGAAATCGGACTTCTTGATGAACCCCAGTACCTCAGTATAGAAGCGCAGAGCTTTCTCGTGATTGTCCACATACACGCTGGTTACTTTGATCTTCATTCGTCTCACTCCATTTTGTCGCGGCGCCCTGAGTGTACGATACCCCGCCGGTCGCGCACCTTGCAAAACATTGCGAATTCTCGCTCGCCGGCAATATCCGGGACTCACGCTCGGGCCACAATCTCGCGCATGGACTCACAAAGATACCGTCTCGCGGTGGCGGATCGCGCGTTCGCCTTTGACGGCGCGTATCGTCCACCCACAAGTCTGAGCCTCGCTGACCGCGCAGCGTACGGCCTGCGCGATTCCGCGGCTCGCGACCGCACCGGCGGGTTCGCCGTGATCCTGCATGCTGCCGCCACCGGAAAATTGCAATGTATCTCCGACCCTTGCGGCAGGCCCGCGCGACAGATCAAATGTTGGGCCGAGCTTTACGGTCGGCCCGCGATAGAGCGCGTCAAATGTGGTATTGGCCTTAACGGTCGGCCGGTCGAAGCGCGCGGCAAATGCGGGGCCGAGCTTCACCGTCGCCCGGCGGTCGGTAAAGGTCCGCCCTACAATAGCGCGCCGGCGGACCATAAAGGTCCGCCCCGTATCGTGCGTGCTGCGATCGGGGACGTCGCGCTCAAGGTGGTCGCAATTCGCGGTCGCGTCTTTATCGGAGTGCAATGCCAATGCTCGATCCACAAGTGATCCTCGCCGACGCGCGGCGCGCTTCTATCCCGGGGGCTGTCGGCGACGCGCCCGATCGACCAGGTGTGCTCGCCGGCGAATCTATTTCAAGCGATGTGCGCGCGACAATTCCATCAAGTTCACCACTTGCAGTCGCGATCGACGGCCGCGGACTATTCGTGCTACGGCAAAACGGCGTCACGCGTTTCGGCCGCCGCGGCGAATTCCAGATCGACGCGAAAGGACGGCTCACCGATCAATCGGGTGCGCTCGCGCTCGGCTTCCGCGTCAACGACACTGGCGAGCCGCTCGCCGGGTTGGCGGTCTGTCAGGTGCCAGCCTCCGATATCGCGGCGCAGCGGTATTCAAGCTATAGGATTGACGAGCGCGGCGTGCTCTTCGGCGAAGCCGAGCGCATCGATACGACGACGGGCCGGCGCGAAATCAGAAGCAACGCAATCGCCCGTTTGGCATTGGCGGTTTTCCCGGCGCCCGAACGCCTCGCGCGCGACGGCGATGTCCTTTTGGCGCCCACAGCGTCGGCCGGCAATCCCACGATCGTCTCCGCTGGCGAACCGGGCGTATCGCGTCTGCGCGTGCACGTACTCGATGCGGGAATGGTCGACATCGAGGGAGATCTTGCGCGACTCTGGGGAGCACGTAGGCAGCTCGAGGCACAGGTCGCCATCGCGTCGGCCACCGACAAAGACACGCGCACAGCGCTTGGACTCGTGAAGTGACTCACCCGCGTCGGCGCGTGAAGTGGCCCCGGCCGAATCGTGAAAGCAACGTGCCACCTGAATGGCTGCCGAAATTGGCGCAGGGCATCGCCCAGCGTTCCCGCGCGGCATTGCGCGGACACCTGGACATCACGTACGACGAACCGCGGCGCGGTGCGTACGAATGCGGACCCACAGGCGACCGAGCGTGGCTTGCTCTCCACGACGCCGGTGTCGCGTGGTGCACGATTGATACAAAATCGCAGGCCGCTCTGCTCGCCTTCGTCATCGGGGGCTGCGGGGCAGAGCGGGAAACGCCCATCGAGCGTTCGATCATCGGGGAGGTGATCGAGCGATTGCTCAACGCCGAGGGTTTTCGCCAGGCGCGGTGGACCGAAACCGAGATCGACAGACCCACCGGGGATCGCACGTGGCGTTGCAATGTGGAAGTGAGGACGCGTTCCGGGCGATGCGCGATATTGCAACTCTTCGCGCCCGTCGCCGATCGCGACCCATCGGGCGACGCGTCTTTGGCGTACGTCTCCAAAAGCGACATCGGCAATGTGAATATCACCGTGCGCGCCGAACTCCGCGGCGTCCACGCGCCGCTCGCGCAGATCCTTGCTTGGACGCCCGGCATGGTTGTCTCGCTTCGCCCTCAGGCTCTCGCACGTGTCGATCTGCTCGTCCAAGATTCTGTGATCGCCAATGGCCGGCTCGGATCCCTTGAGATGCAAGCCGACGAGCGGTCGCGTGCGGTAGAGATTGGGCGCATCAACGGCACACCGGCCGCGTGACGTCGTCGCGTGTCTCACTCGACGATCTCGCTGAGGTGGCACTCGACGTGCGAGTCGTCCTCGGCCGAGCATCGGTCAGGATCGCCGACGTCCTCGCCTACACGCCCGGCACAGTCGTTTCGCTCGACATCGCGCCCGATGCGCCCGTTGCCCTCCTCGTCAACGGCGTCGCCGTGGCCGAAGGCGACATCGTGCTTTCAGACGACGGTTCGCTCGGCGTCGAAATCCTCAGAGTGATCTCGACGGCGGATGGCGCCGCGCAGCCATGAACGTTATACCACCTCACGCGGTCGCACTTCCGCACGCGGGCACGCCGGTCGACCTCGTGTTGGGTTTTTTCGCACTTTCCATCGTGCCGCTGCTCGCGGTGGCCGCGACATCGTTCACACGCATCATCGTGGTCCTTGGCCTTCTTCGCACAGCGCTCGGCAGCGCATCGCTTCCGCCCAACGCGGTCCTCGCAGCGCTTGCGATGATGCTGACGGCAGCCATCATGGCGCCGACGCTCTCGAAAATCGACCGCGTCGCCGTGCAGCCGTACGTCGCGCGGCAAATCACGCCGGCACAGGCTATCGCGCGAGGCGCCGAGCCGCTTCGCGAATTCATGCTTCGTCAGGCGCGGCGCTCAGATGTCGCGGCGTTTTCCCACATCGCGGGCTTGGCACAAGGTGATCCGCGCAATGCGCCGTTCACCGTCGCCGCTCCGGCCTTCCTCGTCGGCGAATTGCGCACGGCGTTCGCGATGGGCTTCGCGCTGATGCTGCCGTTCGCGGTGATCGACATGGTGACGGCGGCAGTGCTGATGTCGCTCGGCATGTTCATGGTCTCGCCCACGTCGATCGCCCTGCCTATAAAGCTGCTGCTGTTCGTGGCGGCGGACGGATGGACGCTCGTCGCATCTGCGCTCGCGGCGTCGTTCCGATGACGCACGCCGCCGCGTTAGCACAATCTCTTTTCGCCGCCGCGATGAAGACGGGGGCGCTCATCGCGTTCCCCGCGGTCGCAACGGTGGCCGCGATAGGCGTCGCGGTCGGCATCGCGCAGACGATCGTCCAAGTGCAAGACCAGAACGTCTCGTTCTTACCGAAGCTCGTTGCGGTCGCGCTCATGGTAGCCGCATTCGGCGGTCTGGCTCTTGCGGCGCTAGTCGCACTGTTCGACGAGATCAATCGCGCGCTGCCGGCTTTGGTACGAACGTAGGCCATGATGGCGACGCCGGCCTTCGCGCTTGGATTCGCGAAGGCAGCAGCATTCGCGGCGGCGATGCCGCTTGGGCGGGCGCGCGCCGTGCCGCGCGTCGCGCGCGTCGCCATCGCCGTCGTGCTAGCGCCGATCTTTGCACAACACATGGCACATTTCGACAGCGATCTCGGGGACCTGGCCTCGCTTGCCAGAGCCGCGCTGCTCAACGCCCTGCAAGGTGCATCGGTCGGCCTATGTGCGACAATCATCGCCGCCGCCGCCGCCGCAGCGGGCGAGTTGTTCGACGCGGCCGTCGCATCGCAGACGATCCCGGTTCGCGACGTATTCGGAGAATCGGGGCCGATCGCGGGTTTGAGTGCCACGCTGTTCGGCTGGTTCTTGATGGGAGCAGGCGGGTTCGATCGATTGGTGACCGCCTGCATAAACGTAACGGATGGAACGCCGCACGTACGAACAGTTGCGCTGCTCGGCAGCGCGTTCTTGCAGATAGCGCTTTCCGCCGGTGCGCCGGCTCTAGCGACGCAGGCTTTTGCCACGGTCGCCGCCGCGCTCGTCGCCCGCTTGGCGCCGCGTATCAACTCGCTTTTCCTGGGCGCGCCGGTCGCTTCGCTGCTCGCGCTTTGCGCGCTCGTGATCGGCAGCGCGGCTTTCGTCACGGCCATCGCTGGAATCGCGTGGCGCGCGGCGACCGCGCCAACGGCTTTAGCACGATGAGCGACGATGAATCGCGCACGTTTCCGCCGACGCAGCGCCGGATCGCCGACGCAGTTGCGCGCGGACAATGCGCGCGCAGTCCAGTAGCGGTCGCGGCCCTTTCGATCGCCGCAAGCTGCGCGCTTGCAGTCGTGGCACCACGCGCCATCGGGGCGTGGTTCGCCGCATTCCATTCAGCCGTGCAACTGGTCGCAAACGGACAGGTCGAGCCGGCTGACCTTACCACGAATGCTCGCGCGCTGCTCGAGAACTCGGGTGCGTGGATGGTCATCGCGGTCGCATGGTCAGGCTCGATGGCCGCGGCGGTCCTTGCGGCGCAGGCGTGCGGCGGACTCACACTCGCGGTCGGCGCGCTTCATGCACAACCGGCACGGATCGCGATCGGATCCGGCCTCAAGCGATTTGCCAAGCCAGATGTTCTCGGCGCGGTTATCGGGGCCGCCGGCGTAATCGTCACGGCATGCGCCGCGTTCGGCGTCGCGCGCGCGTGGGCGCAAGCCGCCGCGGGCGGACACTCGTTCGCGGACGTCTGTGCCCTGCTCGGCGGAGCGATCGTAGACCTCTGGCGTCGCGCGACCGTCGCGGCTCTTGTGCTTGCGGCTGTCGATGTCTTTGTCCAGCGCCGCCGCTTTCGCGACGGTCTGCGGATGACGTTACGCGAGTTGAAGGAGGAACGTGCGCACACAGATGGACGGCCCGAGGTCAAAGCGAGGCGACGCGGCGTCGCGGCAAAACGAGCAAGAGACATCCGCATCGCGGCGATCAAGCGCGCGACGGCGGTCGTGACCAATCCGTCGCACATCGCGATCGCCCTGCGCTACGCGCCGCCGGACATCGACATCCCGATCGTCGTTGCGCGCGGCGCGGACCTCCGCGCGGGCATAGTCCGCGGAGCGGCTGAGAACTTCGGCGTGCCGATCGTGGAATCTCCGGAGCTGGCGCGGATGCTCTATGCGCAGGTCGAACTCGATGCGCCGATTCCGGAAGATTGTTATGCGGCGGTAGCGGCCATCTTTGCGTGGATCATCCGCACGCGCGGCGCGTTGGCGGGCGCTGAGACGTGACGACCGCCAAATCGGGCAGCGCCGTCCTCGCGGGCGCCGTACTGGCCATCGTCGCGATGCTGGTCGTACCGCTGCCGCCCGCGCTTTTGGACGCACTGCTCGCGTTGGATGTGATGGCCGCGTGCACCGTTCTCGTGGCCGCGTTGTCGGTGCAGAATCCGCTCGAACTGTCGGCGTTCCCATCCCTCGTCCTCATCGCCACATTATTCCGGCTGAGCCTCGATGTCTCTGCGACACGGCTCATCCTCACTCAAGGCGACGTTCCGGGCGGCGCGGGAACGGTGATCCCGGCTTTCGGCGAGTTCGTGATGCGCGGAAACGTCATCGTCGGTCTGCTGCTCTTCATCATTCTTCTCGTCGTACAACTCGCAGTCGTGACCAACGGCACGCAGCGGGTCGCAGAAGTGGCGGCGCGATTCACCCTTGATGCGATGCCCGGCAAACAGATGGCAATCGATGCGGACTTGCACGCTGGGCTGCTCGATCCAGCGGCGGCGCGCACGCGGCGTCGCGCCGTTCAAGCTGAAGCCGATTTTTACGGCGCGATGGACGGCGCTGGGAAGTTCGTCCGCGGGGATGCGATCGCTGCGGTTGTCATCGTCGCAGTGAACCTCATCGCCGGTTTCGCTATCGGCGTACTCCAAAAGCATCTCGATCCGGCAGCGGCCGCGCAGACGTTTGCGCTCCTGTCCATCGGCAACGCGATGGCGACGACGTTACCGGCCTTCCTTATCTCCACAGCCGCCGGCGTCATGGTCACGCGCGCCGCCGGCGACACCGGTCTCGGAGACGACCTCGCTCGCCAATTGTCGGCGCATCCGAACGCGTTGCGCGCGGTAGGCGGCGCTATGCTGCTCCTTGGATTGGCACCGGGCATGCCGCACATCGCATTCGCCGCCCTCGGCGCGGGCGCGCTCGGTCTGGCCTACATCGCCGATCGCGCGCGCGAATCCGCGGATCGCGCGGCCTCGGCAGAAGAAGCACGGCGAAAGCGATCGGAAGCGCGGGCGCCGGCCGGCGCAGTCGCGTTGGTCGGTGTCGATCAACTCGCGATTGAAGTCGGTGAAGCGCTCTTACCGCTGCTCGAAGAGCCGGCGGGTTCCGCGCTACTCTCGCGCATCGCAAGTCTGCGAACGATCGTCGCGATGGAATTGGGGCTGATCCTACCGAGCGTGCGAGTACGCGACGATCTCCGCCTCCCCACACGCGGTTACGCGGTGCGTGTACGCGATCGCGTCGCCGCCCGCGGCGAACTTCACCCCGATCGCAGCCTCGTGATCGGTCACGACCCTGCGCTTTCCGCGATGCCCGGCGAGCCGACCCGCGATCCGGTGACGGGAGAGAGGGCGACGTGGTTGTCGCCGAGCGACGGCGAGCGTCTCGCGTCGAGCCAGAGCGCCATCGTCGTCGATCCGATCGCCGTGCTCACATCGGCTCTCGCTCGAGCCGTGCGCAGCCACGCGCACGCGCTGCTCGGCCGTCAAGAAGTCCAAGCGCTTCTGGATCACGTGCGGCGAACGCATCCGGCAGCCGTTAAAGGCGTCGTGCCGGAAATGGCGAGTCTCGGCTTGGTCCAACGCGTGCTGCAGCACCTCGTGCGCGAAGGCGTTTCCATCCGCGACGTCGTCGCCGTGCTCGAGACCATCGCCGATGAGGCAGAGTCGACAAAAGATCCGGTGGTGATCGGAGAAGCCGTACGCTCGCGACTTGCAGCGAGCATCTGCGCCACGGTCGCGGACGCCGACGGCGTGATTCGCGCAGTTGTGATGAACCCGCAGATCGAGGAGCGCATGACAGCGGCACTCGTCGCGAGCGACCGCGGACCGATGGTCGGGCTCGATCCCACGCAGGCGCTCGCTATTCGCGACGCTCTGCAAGCGATGAGCTCGCGCATCGGCCGCCGCGCCGTTATTGTTTGCCGCGAAAAGCTTCGGCCGGCGCTCGCGCGCTTCGTCGAAAGCGCAGGGGTCGCGGCGACGGTTCTCGGCATTCACGAGATCGCGCCGGGGTATGCGCTCTCAATAGAAGAAACCGTATCCATATGAAGCGTTTCGACGAACTTCGAAGCGATGCCGACATCCTCGCCCTCATAGAAGCGTCCAACCGCGTGCTGGCCGCGATGAACTACACCGATCACGGCCGCCGTCACGTGACGCTCGTCGCGCGCACCGCGGCCAAGATCCTCGCAGACTTGGGATTCGACGAGCCCACCCAAGATCTGACGGCGATCGCCGCGATGCTGCACGACATCGGCAACATCGCCGGACGAAATTCACACGCCGCCGCCGGCGCGACGATGTCGTATGCGCTCTTGACCGCGCGCGGTTTCTCGGTGGAAGATGCGGCCGACGTCGCCGCCGCTATCGGCAATCACGACGAGTCAGAACACGGCGTGCCGGTGAACGTGCACGGCGCCGCGCTCATCATCGCCGACAAGGCCGACATCCACCGCTCGCGCGTTCGTTCGCGAGTTGATGAGTTCGACGTCCACGACCGCGTGAACCACGCCGTCACGAACGCGCTGCTGAAGACGGACGCGGCGGATAAACACATCGCGCTCGATCTGACGGCCGACCTCACCGGCGCGACGCTTGCCGAGATCTTGGAGATCTTCGAGTCGCGATTCGCCATGAGCGTGGCCGCCGCGCGGTTCTTGGGCTGCACGTACGCCGTGAGGGTGAACGGCGAGCGGTTCGCTTGACGCGGGCGGCTCGCGTGAGATGAAGGGCGGTCCTGCAAGGCGGCGGGACGTGGCCCGCCGAAAACGGGCGACCGTTCAAACGAGGGCGACCGTTAGCCGCCTTAACGTGGGCGACCGATGGTCGCCCTTCTACATAAGGACGTTCTCCGAGCAATGTTCTGGTTTCGCTGGAAGCATCCCCTCAAGATGCTCGTCATCATCGGCCTTTGCGTCGGCTGCTGGTTCCTCTTCACGCCCGTCGCGCAGACGGTGCACCTCGGATTGGATCTGCAAGGCGGCTTGCGCACGCTCGTCGAGCTCGAGCCCAACGACCAATACAAGACGATCACGGCCGATCTGCAAGACGAAGAGCTGCAAGTGCTCGAGAACCGGCTCAACCAACTGGGTACGAGCGAGATCACGTTTTCAAAAGTGGGCCTGGACCGCATCAACATCGAGATGCCGGGTCTGACCGACCCGCACCAGGCGCTGCAATTGATCCAGCAAGCGGCGGTCTTGGAGATGCGCCCGCTGACGGCCGCGCAAGTCAATAAGGCGCTCGCGAGTATCGGCGGCGGATTGAATCCGTCGTACGACGCGAAATTCGACTCGTACAAGGCATCCGGAATGCCGGTCATCACCGGCGACGATCTCGCGCACGCCGAAGTCGCATACGGTCAAGGTGGCGGCGCGCCGGTCGTGACGTTCACATTGAAGAGCGACGGCGCACGGCGCTTCCTCGACTGGACGCGCAAGAACATCGGCAACCCGCTGCCGATATTCCTCGACAAGAAGCTAGTCGAGGCGCCCACCATCCAAGGTGCGATCGGCGCGTCGGGTCAGATCGAAGGCAACTTTACGACCGATCAGGCCGTGCTGCTCGCGAACGAATTGAATTCCGGCGCGCTCAAAGTGCCGACGCGCGTCATCGAGACGGAGAACGTCGGTCCGGTGCTCGGCAAGATCGATCTCGCGAAGTCGCTGACGGCCTCGCTGGTCGGGCTCGCCATCGTGCTGCTGTTCATGCTCGTGGTCTACCGCGTGCCCGGGCTGCTCGCCGACCTCGCGCTCGTCGTCTACTGTTTCCTCATGCTCGGCTACGTCACGTATTTCGGGGTCGTGCTCACGCTGCCGGGTATCGCCGGTTTCGTGCTCTCCATCGGTATGGCGGTGGACGCAAACGTGCTGATCTTCGAGCGTATCAAGGAAGAGCTGTGGGCCGGGCGTACAACACGCGCGGCCGTTGGCGTCGGCTTCAAGCGCGCGTTCACCACGGTCTTCGACTCGCACGTCACGACCATCGTCGGCGCTGCAGTGCTCTACTGGCTCGGCACCGGCACCGTCAAAGGCTTTGCGCTGACGCTGCTCGTCGGCACCGTGTTCTCACTTCTAACCGCAGTCAACATTACGCGCGCATTCACAGACTTGGTCGTGGATAACGACATCGCAAACAAGCCCGTCTGGTACGGGGCATAGAGGCGGGCATGTTCTTTCGCAATCTGAACTGGGATATCGTCGGCCAGCGCAACATCTGGTTCGGCTTGTCCGGCGCCATAATCGTCGCCGGCATCATCGCGCTCTTCATCCATCACGGTTTACCGCTCGGGCTGTCGTTCACCGGCGGTTCGACGATCGAGGTCAAGTTCGGCCAGTCGGTGACGGAAGAGCAAGTGCGTTCGTCGCTTTCGAAGCTCGACCTGAACGCGATCGACGCCGGCGACCGCGATCCCGCAAAACAATCGGCGATTCGCGCCGAGTACCAAGGAATCGTTTCCGGCGTCGAGACGCTGCAGCTGGCCACCAAGAGCGGCGACGTCGCGCAAAATGACCGGATCACGATCTCGACACAAGGCGCGATCAGCGATCCGAGCCCGATCTACGACACCCTCGACAAAGCCGGTTTCACCGTGGATCGCGCGCAGAGCCAGAACACGGCCGTCGGGCCGAGCTTGAGCAAGGAGTACCTGCAGCGTTCGCTGCTCGCGCTCGTGATCGCGCTCGGTCTGCAGCTGCTCTACATCGCCTTCCGCTTCGGCAATCAGCTGCGGTTCGGCGTCATCGCCGACCTCGCGCTGTTGCACGACGTGGTGGTGATGGTCGGCATCTACGCGCTCGCGAACCGCAAGGCCGACGACGCGTTCCTCGCGGCGCTGCTCACGGTCATCGGCTACTCGGTGATGGATTCGATCGTCATCTTCGACCGGATCCGCGAGAACGGCCGCCTCATGGCCGATCAGCCGTACGACAAGATGGTCAACGTCTCGCTGCTCCAGACGATGACGCGCTCCGTCTACACGCTTGCGACGGTCTTGATCGTGCTGTTCGCGCTGTACTTCTTCGGCGGCGACACGCTGAAGAATTTCGCCTTCGCGCTCCTGGTCGGCGTGACCAGCGGAGCATACTCCTCGATCTTCATCGCAAGCCCGCTGCTCGTGATGTGGCAGCAGCGCAACGTGCGCACCCGCGCTGGTGCTCACGCCGCGGCGCTTGCGCGCGAATCGGCGACACGCCAAGCGCCGGTCGCGCAGAAAGCCGCGCAGTCGGCATCCAGAGCCGCCGAGGCTGCCGAACGGGCAAAGCGGGCAAAAGCCAAAACGCCCGCGAGCCCACCGCCGCGCTACCGACGAACGCGCGATCGCGTTCCCGCGAACGGAAATGCCGACGGCGGCGAGAACGCCGCAGACGTGAGATCGGATTTCGATGATGGCGCAGACGCCGACGGAGCCGACGAGGCTCGCTGACGCCGCGGAGCGCCTGCGCCGGACTGCGGCGTCGCGCACACGGGCACTCCTATGGCCGCTTATCTCCAACGCGATCCTTGTGATCGTGAAGCTCGCGCTATGGTTTGTGTCGGGGTCGGTAAGCGTTCTGTCGGAAGCCGTTCACTCGGCCACCGACCTCTTCGTGACAGGCGCGCAATTGCTCGCTGTACGCATGGCGTTGCGCCCCGCCGATGACAACCACGCGTATGGCCACGGCAAGTTTGAGAACATCAGCGCGGCTGTCGAAGCGCTGTTCATCGCGGCCGTTGCGGCGCTCGTCGTCTGGCAGGCGATCGCGCGGCTGCACTCGCCCGGCCCGCCCGCGCACCTCGATCTCGGCATCGCCGTGATGCTGGGGTCGAGCATCATCACGTTCTTCGTGTGGCGCCGGATCCGGGCGATCGCTGCGGTGGAACAATCTCCCGCGCTCATCGCCGAAGCCACGCAGATGCAAGCGGATATCTGGACCGCCCTCGGCGTGGCCGGCGGCCTCATCGTCATCCGCATCACCGGCTGGAGCATCATCGACCCGATCGTCTCCTTGCTCATCGCGGGCTTGATCGTGCGCGCGGCCTATGCGGTCACGATGCACGCCGTCACCGATCTGACCGACGTGCGCCTGCCGCCGCAGGTAGAAGCGCAGATCCGCGCGATCATCGAAGAACACGGCGAGCTGTTCGTCAGCTATCACAAGCTGCGCACGAGACGCTCCGGCGCCGGCGAATTCATCGATTTTCATCTGCAGATGAAAAGCGCCACTCCGCTGAAGATCGCCCATGACCAATCCGACCTCATCGTCGTCGCGATCAAAAAGCGGCTGCCGCACGCGAACGTCCTCATCCACCTCGAACCCGAAGATTAAGATTCCGGCTCATATGAGTCCGAAGGGGCCAACTTTACGTCCTGAAGGGGCCGACCTTACGTGCTGAAGGGGCCGACTTTATGTCGGCCCTTAGGTCTTATTACCTTTAACATTGCGCGGACAAGCGCGCGCCCCTAGCGAACTTCGACAACCGGCGATGCGACACACGATCGCATTCCGCCTAACGTCTTTATAATTTGAGGTAGTGATGCGCACCCGATTTCTTATGAGCGGTTGTCTCGCGTTATTGGTGACCGGATGCGCAAGCCATCAAGCTGTGCCGCTGCCCGGATCGCTGCACGCGGGATCTCCGTCCGTCGTGCAGACCGGCAAGCAGCCGATCCAGTGGACGCAGTTCCTTTGGGGCGGATCGACCACGGTCGACGACGACACGCGCATCATCACCGGTCCCGACGGACGCATGTGGTATTCTGATGCGAACGGATCGCAGATCATCCGCATGTCGATGAGCGGAGCCCGGAAGCTCTTCCCGCTCAGCTACAATGGCGGCACGCTCTTCAATCCCGAACAGATGACGGTCGGCGCCGACGGCAACTTCTATATCCTGCCGTTCGGCGTGCCGCTCGTCGGCGTTGTGACGACGAGCGGCGTGCTCACCACATTTCCGGTGCCAAGCGGTGATGTAAGTTATCTCAACGGCATCACAAAGGGGCCGGACGGCAACGTCTGGTTCGTCGAGCAGAAGCACGTCGCGAAGATCACCCCGAGCGGCGTGATCACCGAGTACCCGTTCGCAAGCGGCGACACGACGAATTCGCAAGGCGCGATAACGACGGGATCAGATGGCAACCTCTGGGTGACGGAGCCGGCCAACACTCTGCTGACCCAAGTCAATCCGACCACCGGGGCGATGACGTCTGTCAATATCGGCTGTCAAGGATACAGCGTGGTCAGCGCGGCCGACAAGAATCTCTGGGTGAACTGTAGCTTCGATTTGGCGCGCGTCACGACCGGCGGCGCCGTGACCACGTTCCCGACGGGCTTCACGATGAATCCGCAGCCGAGTTCGCTCGCGGTGGGACCCGACGGCAATCCATGGTTTGCGGTGAGCTCGAACAACGTCATCGGGGAGTTCAACACTTTGACCGATCAGATGACGATCGACTACCCGCCGAACGCGTTCAATTCTGACTACGCGCTGACGGCCGGACCCGACGGCAACGTCTGGGCGCTGGATAGCGGCGGCGAAATCGACGTCTACATCATCAAGATCATCACCGTCACGCCGAAGAATCTGACGTTTGCGCACGGCGCATTGATGCAATCGATCACCGTGAGCGAGAACGGGGCCACGAGTTGGACCGCGAAGAGCTCGAAGACGTCGGTGGCTACGGTCGCGCAAGGCTCGCCGGCGGACGTCTTCAACGTCACATCGGTCGCGGCCGGCAAGGCGCAGATCACGGTCAACGACGGCAAGGGAAACTCGTTCAGCATCTCGGTCACGGTGCAATGAAAACGTCTGTTGTAGTAGGGCAAGCAACGCTTGCCCATTCAATCCGCCTAAAGGGTAAACGATCAATCATGCGTACCACGGCATCATTCGCTCTCGCGACAGCGATCCTACTCGCCGGCTGCAGTGCACGGCAGGCAATGCCTTCGACCGCAGCGGCGCCCGCACACAGCGTGATCTCGCCGCAGGTCATCCAGACCGACAAGCAGCCGATCCACTGGGAACAGTTCGCATGGGGCGATCCGAGTCTTGTGCCGCCCACGGTGGACATCATCACCGGGCCCGACAAGAACATGTGGTATACGGACTACTTCGATTCGACGCTGATCAAGATGACGATGGCCGGTCAGACGACCGCGTTTCCACTTTCGTACAATGGCGGCACGCAATTCATGCCGTCACAGATAGCGGTGGGCGCCGACGGCAAGTTCTACATGACCGATTACAACACGCCGGTCTTTGGCGTCGCCACCACGTCCGGAGTGCTGACGACCTTTCCGATTCCGAGCGGCGACACAGCGCGCTACAACGGCGTGACGCTCGGACCCGACGGCAATGTCTGGTTCCTGGAACTCGGTCACGTCGCGAAGATCACGACGGCCGGCGTCATAACGGAATACGCTTATCCCTCAAACGACACGACGAATTTCTATGGCGGCATCGTCACCGGACCGGATGGGAATCTATGGGCAACCGAGGCCGGGGACTCGCTGCTCGACAAAATCGTCCCCTCGACCGGCGCGATCACCACGTACAGCCTAGGCTGCTCCGGGTTTGGCATCGTGCTCGGGAAATCCGACAACGATCTCTGGGTCAACTGCGGCAATCAGTTGGCACGTGTGACCACGGCGCCGGTCATCACCCACTTCCCGACGGGTTATCAAGTATTTCAAGCCGCGGGAGCTATCACGGTCGGCCCTGACGGCAATCCGTGGTTCGTCGCGTTCGGCAATGGGAACGTCATCGGCGAGATCAGCGGCAACAATGAACTTGAAACGGTCTACTTCCCGCCGGGAGGTTTCTCCACAGACCAGGCGATCACGCTTGGGCCAGACGGCAATCTCTGGGCGCTCGACAACAACCGGAATGTGGACGTCTACATCCAGAATCCGCTCAACGTGAATCCGCGGAATATCGTTCTGGCGACATCCGGTTCGACCGCCACGATCACCGTCTCGGAAAAGGGCGTCTCAGCGTGGACGGCCACGACCAATAAGGCGTCGGTCGTGACCGTTGCACAGGGGTCGTCTGCCACGAAGTTCGTCGCCACGGGGCACAACGTCGGTACGGCTCGCATAACGATCGCCGACGCAAAGGGCAACAGCCTTATCGTCTCGGTGACCGTCCATTGACCAATAGGGCGGACCTTTATGCTCCGCCTCGCTGACTTCTGAGGTCCCCACAAGACCACAGGAATATCTCCGACACTCGGCAATCGTTGGGAAGATCCGCGCGAGAAATGCTGGAGCATACTCATGAATAAATTTGCCATTGGGTTGGCGCTATTGCTATGCATCGTCTGTTTCTCGGCCGGTGCTCAGGCCGCGCCAGAGGGCTCAGGCATGGGAAGTTCCTGTCCGGAAATGTCCTACGGTTTCGGGCATTTCGTTATGGTGAGTGCGCAGTCCGGTGTCGCAGATCAGGGCACGAAAATCAAGAAAGAAAAGACGTGCTGGGTACCTGGGCCTTCAGCGTCCGGACAGAATCGGGTGGAATCCTACAACGGAGAGGACGAATTCACGTCGGACTACGCCTACTCCATCGGCCCAACCGGCATCGACGCATCAGCTCGCGTCGAAGGCAAGAGCAGCGGCGAACGCTATGTCGGCGGCAGCGGAGGTGCCATGCTTTGGCTCATGTGGCACGACACGCTGTCATTTCACAGCAGCAAGATGCCTACGGTCACTCCTGGCGACTTTTATCTCGGTAAGAAAACAGATTGGAATGTCGCCGAAGGCTGGATCAAAGTTCAGGTCAAACTTCTGCAAGACCCACCGCAGTGCACTGGCACACAGGATTCGAATTTCAAATACGCAACCGGCGTGTTTGCTGCCGTGAAAGACATCATGGGCGGCGATGCGATCAAAATGCCGGGCCCTCCGCCACCTCTATCGACATCCCAGAATTGGCTCCTGCGGATGAGTACCTGCGGGATCCCTTCAGGGTCCATCACCGCCGAGGCGCCCAACGGCCAAAGCATCGCGATACATATCACCGTTCAGGAGAACCTGCTCGGGAACGTGCAACAGGGCGTAACCCCTTCAGGCAAACTGAACGTGGATTTGTCGGGAATTCGGCTCTGCGTCGTTAAACCGTCGAAGCCGAGCGATCTGACTATCACATCGGCGAGCGGCGCCGACTATTGGTGCCCCTAGCCTAGATGTAATCGCTCCCGCCTCACATCGCACCGATACTGAGAAAGGCGCTCCATGACAACAAGTCAATCAGAACACGAGAATCTCGCACAGGTTCGCCGTGCCTTCGACGCTTTTGCGGCAGGTGACATGCCGACGCTAACCGAGCTTATTGCAGTCGACGCGGTTTGGAACATCGTGCCGACAGGAGTGCTCGCAGGAAACTACCGCGGGCGCGATCAGATCCTGGCCTGGTTCGGGCAACTACACCAAGAAACGAATGGAACGTTCCGCTCGACGCCCACGGCATTCGCCGCCACAGAAGATCGTGTTTTCGTGCAGTCCGTGGTGACCGCGGCGCGCAACGGCAAGTCGCTCAATAGCGATCAGGTGCTCGTGATCTCCATCTCGAGCGGCAAAATGGTCGCCGTTGAGGAATACTTCGAGGACTATGCGGGATATGCGGCATTCTGGAACTGACGGACCAGATATCGGCTTTGAGGATGGATCGGCAATTGCGATTTCGCTCAACCCGAACGATTATCGATGTACCGTAAGTTTCGCCGAGTGGAATAGCACAGACGAAACGGATATTCAGCACGATGGCTACACGACGACTGAAGCGTACGAACACGGTGCGACATAAGTGTCAGAGAAGCAGGTGACGCCGCCACCACCGCCTATTGCAATTGAATCGACTCCAGAGCTGATGCCGCCTAAGGAATAAGTCGATGCGGCGTTCCGACGTAGCGGTGACTTGGGAGCGTTTAAGAAGTTCCTTCGTTCTCGGTTTGCGGCACTAATCTAAGTTCGCCCATAACGGAAACGGTGGGTACTCTTGCTATCAGCCCCTTCAGGGTCAATCGCCGCCGCCGACGATCGACCTGCAGTATCTGCGAATCGGGGATCCAAGCAATAACAATACGAGCGTAAATGGCTGGACCTTTGCTTGCCCGAGCTGTGTAATGCAGCGTACTACGTCAATCGCCCAAAAACCAGCATCGGATGACGGGTCCTACACTGGAGAGGTTGTCTGGATCGGATCGGCTATTGGTCAAAATGGTGGCTCGCGTTACAGTTGGACTGCCAGTACGACAGCTTCTTGTGTGAGCGTGCCAAGTGGTCCCGGGTGCGCATTCGGAGGTGGCCCCAAAATGCAGATGTTTTAGAAGCAGCACCAAATCAGAACGGGCAACAGTTCGACTATTCAAATGAAGAGGTTTGGATCACCCAACCGACCGCGACGCCAGTTATTTCGCGTCCGACTCCTTCATAGACTGCCTCATGTTCCAACCAACTGGAACTAACACCATTCCTGTGACGCTCGGTCTTCTACGATGGTCTTGGCAAGGCGAGGGCACCTATAATGCGAACAATCAGTCATGGTCACTTGGAAGTAGTCCAGCGCCCAACGCGTCTTTGGGGCCGAGCGTTACATTCTCCCCAAGCATTCCTCTAGATCTGCCGACCCCGGTCGGCATGTATGTCAATCAAAATTAGGAACACCGAAAGTGGTGAGGCTAGATCAATGAACTTGAAGCTAGGTGAAACGCATCAACGGATTGGTGTCAATAAAATAGCGTCAATTGGGGCGACAGTAGCTCTTTGCCTGGCATTTGTGGGCACACTCACCGCAAGTTCAGTTAGCGGTACGATAATTAGTCAAGCGGCGGCGGGACCTCTCGTTTGGGGGCCAAGCTCACATTCCTTTCAACTCTCGGTATCAAGCAATGCGACAGCATTCCGATCTGACGACTCGATTAAGGTCGCCCTGAGCATTCGCAACAATGGACCAACGACGAGTATTATTAGAAGTGATTTCTGGCAAGAATATCCGTTCGTTGTCCGCAGATCAGATGGCACACTTGTTCAGCGAGACTCGGTTCCCGGGATCATTGACTCTAGCAGTGGCGGATTCGTCGATGTGCTAAAGAGAGGCGAAGTCTACCAAACACACCTCGACCTTCGACGTCTTTTCAATCTAGATCCCGGCGACTACACTGTCCAAGCATCAACAAATATTCGGTCGTACGATCAGAGAGCCCAGAACGCCAAACCTGGCATGATCACGTTAACATCGAATACGATTCACATACACATTCAAATATAAGAGCGGCGGGAGCCGGATTGACGTCCGTCACCAGCCAGTGAGCAGAAAACCGGACGTTTGAGCCGCTTTGTGTAGTAGCCCAACGATTTTGCTGATGAGGGCATGAGGCACTGAAAAGTAGGCCGACTAGCGTCGGCCCCTTCAGGAAGTTCCCTCAGGAATCGTTTCCGCGTGAGTTTAGGCGGCGCCGCTCAGGCAACGATCGACGCGATCGAGAAACGGCCGTAGCCGCTCGCGCGGGAACATGACGCCAGGGAGCGGATGCGTTTCGGGAGCATGGAAATCCGTGCCGCCGGTCGTGAGCAGTCCTCGCGAATCCGCGAACGCGTAGAGCATCTTCTGGTATTCTTCATCCGCGGACGGATGCACCACTTCGACGCCGTCCACGCCTAGATCCGCGATCTCGGCGAGGTGATGCTCTTCGCGCAATCGCTTCGGATGCGCGATGACGACGATGCCGCCGGACTGGCGTACCAGCGCGATGATATCCGCCGACGTGAGACGCTTCAGTTTGACAAAGCCCTTTTCGCCGTCGGCGAGATACTTGTCGAACGCTTCTTGCGTGTTGGACACGATGCCCTTGGCCACGAGCGCCCGCGCCAGATGCGGACGCCCGACTGAACCAGCGCCCACCACTTGCGCGCGCACGTCATCGTACGAGACGTCAACACCAAGCCCGCGCATCCGCTCGATGATCGCCTTCATGCGGGCGACGCGCTCCTCGCGCTGCTTGTTCAGCGAGAGCAAGAGCGGGCACGACGGATCGGTGATGCCGTAGGCAAGCAGATGCACGGTGTGTCCGTCGTGCTCGGTGTCCACCTCGAGCCCGGGAACGCACGACGCGGCGAGATCCGCAGGCACGGGATAGGCGCCGATCGTATCGTGATCGGTCACCGAAAAACGCTCGAGCTTTTTGGCGCGGACCTCAGCGAAAAGCCGCTCCGGCGGCCAGATGCCGTCGGAGCAGTTCGTGTGCAGTTGGAGATCGATGAAGGCGTCGCTCATCGAGCGGCAGCAACCACCGCGACGGGCGCGACGTAGCCATGCTCGACGAGATAGCGCATCACGCGATCGGCGCTTTCTTCGGGCGTCTCTTGGTGAGTGTGGAGGTGCAGCTCGGGCTTCTCCGGAGCTTCGTAGGGATCGGAGACGCCGGTGAACTCTTTGATCTCACCGCGCATGGCCTTGGCGTACATCTCGACTTTGCCGTCGCGCGTGGCGCAGATCTCGAGCGGGCAGTCGGCATAGACCTCGATGAAGTCCGCGCCGACCATCTCGCGCAATTCGTCGCGCGTCGCGCGATACGGTGAGATGGCAGAGCACACGACGCCGACGCCGTTGCGCTGCAGAAGATGGCCGACGTAGCCGATGCGGCGGATATTGGTGTCGCGATCTTCCTTCGAGAAGCCGAGGCCCTTGGAAAGGTGCGTGCGCACGACGTCGCCGTCGAGCGACTCGAGGTGCCGGCCGGCCGCCTGGACGCGTTTTTCGAGGATGCGCGCGATGGTGGTCTTACCCGAGCCCGAGAGCCCGGTGAACCAGATGATGAAACCCTTATTGGTGGACAAGATGTGCGATGCTCCTTGAAGGCGTGCGGATGCTGAGGAACTCTATGACTATTGTTCGGATGCTCCGGCTCGCGGCCTCTGCGCCACAAAGCGCAATTGCTTGGGTGAGAGGTCCCAAAAAGCGGTGGGACCTGCGGCGCTCTTAGGCGCTCGTCCCGGCCATTGCGGCGATCAGCACATCCGCCACCTCGGGTCGCGAAAACTCCTGCGGCGGCCGTTGACCGGAACGCAGCATGTCGCGCACTTTCGTGCCCGAGAGCGCCACGCGGTCTTCAGGCTTGTGCGGGCACGTTTTCGTGGTCGCCATGCCTTCGCAGACGTTGCACCAGAATGAGTGCTCGAAGCGCATGATCGTGATACCGAGCTCACCTTCGATGTCGTCGAAGATCCGCTGTGCGTCGAACGTGCCGTAGTAAGTCCCGACACCCGCGTGATCGCGGCCGACGATGAAGTGGCTCACGCCGTAGTTCTTGCGCGCGATCGCGTGCAGAACTGCTTCGCGCGGACCGGCGTACCGCATGGCAGCCGGAAATACGCCGAGCACCGTGCGCCCGAGCGGATAATATTTTTCGAGCAGCACCTTGTAGCACTGCATGCGGACGTCGGCGGGAACATCGTCGCCCTTGGTCTTGCCGACGAGCGGATGAAGTAGAAGGCCGTCGACGCTTTCGAGCGCGACTTTCTGCAAGTATTCGTGCGCGCGATGCACGGGGTTGCGCGTCTGGAACCCCACAACCGTGCGCCAGCCGAGTTCGGCGAATTTGGCGCGCGTCTGCGCCGGTGTGAGGGAGTGTTCGGGATAGTCGGGCTTGGGCATTGAGATCAGCGTGATCTTGCCCGCGCAGTAGTGCGGCGGCGCGTCAAGCACCGCTGCGACACCCGGATGCTCGTGATCGGATGTGCCGTAAACTTTACTGGTCTCGCGCGCGTGGTCGGCGTGGTAAATCTCGGAGATCTCGATCGCGGCGACCATGTTGAACGAGGCGTCGACGAGTGCAGCGATGTCGCCCGCTTTGAGGCGTTTGGCAAGCGACTCTTCGATCGGAAGCACGATAGGGATCGGCCAGACCAGGCCGTTCGATAGCCGCATGGTGTCGACGACGGACGCGTAGTCGGCCGAACCCATGAAGCCTTCGAGCGGCGAGTATGCGCCCGTCGCGATGCATATGACGTCGCACAGCGACCTCTCGGAAAGCGCGATCTTCGGCGCTGTCGCCGCGTCCGCGGCTAGTTTGAGCGCCGCACCGGGCTTAGCCACCCGGTCGACAAGCGTTCCACCATAAGGCTCTACGAGCGTTGCCTTTGAATTGGACAAGGATGCCTCCAAACGTGCACGGGCCGTACTGACCCAACTGCTTTTTCCACGAATTGCCGTGGCTTCCCTAGGCCTGCATGCCGTATCAGTGGCACGCGCGCGTCAATCGAGCACGGATTACGTGTGCGCGAAAGGTTTTCGACGCCGTTTTAAGCCAAGCAATCTATATGAGGTCCGTCAGGCACGTCTGTGACGCCTGGTTTCTTTCGTGAGCCGGCCGATCATCGACCTCGATTCCGATCCATCCACTGCTGTGCTCGTTGCGGGCACGGGTCGCAGCGGCACGGCCTGGGTGTCGAACATCATCAATTACGCGAACGAATATCGCTATCTCTTCGAACCGTTCCAACCATACAGAACACAAGAGATCAGCAACTTCCGCTATCGCCAGTACATGCGGCCCGACGACACCGATCCTTCGTTCGTGCTGCCTGCTCGCTTGGTACTCAGCGGCGCGATCCATAATCCATGGGTCGACCGTTACAATCGCCGCTTGATCAGCCGACGGCGCGTGATCCCCGAGATCCGCGCAAACCTCATGCTCAAATGGCTGCGCAATCAGTTCCCGAAGACACGGATCATCTGGCTCCTGCGCCATCCGATAGCTGACGCGAACTCGCGCATGCGGTTGGGTTGGAAGGACCACCTCGATGAACTCTTGAGCCAAGAAGCGCTGCTCGACGATCACATCGGGCCGCTGCGCGGCGAGATCATGAGAGCGCGAACCGAATTCGAGCGGCAACTTTTCTTGTGGTGCATCGAGAACTATGTGCCGCTGCGCCAGCTCGCGCCGGGCGATGTTCACATCGCCTTCTACGAGAACTTCTGCGAGCGGCCGAAATTTGAGATCGACCGGCTCTTCCACTATCTCGAGCGGCCGTACACGCGCGCGATCTTCAATCAATTGCGCCGGCCGGCGCTGCTCAGCCGCGACGAGACCCAAGCGATTCGCCGTCACGATCTCGTGGAGAACTGGCGGGCGCAGATACTGCCCCATCAAATCGAACGCGCAATCGAGATACTCGCGCTGTTCGGACTCGATGTTTTCTACGGCGAGGATGCGATGCCGAAGCGGCTCGATCCGTGGGCTCCCAAGCCGAGCGCGCACGAGGCCACGCACGCATGACCCACGTACTGTTGCAGACCGCACATCATCTGCTGCGCGAGGCGCGCACGGGCGCGCGCCTGCTCGGCGTGCAATTCGCATCCGCGAGCCACCGCTTTTTTATAGACGCCGGCGGCGATCATCGATCGACCGTGCTGCTCGCGGGGAGCGGACGCAGCGGCACCACGTGGGTGTCGGAGATCATCAACTTCGACCACCGGTACCGCTACATGTTCGAGCCGTTCCACTCCGATAAAGTGCGGCGCTGCAAAGCGTTCGGATCCCTGACGTACTTGCGGCCGGACGCGCGCGATGAGGAGCGTTTGTCGGTCGCGCGCAGCGTGCTTGGCGGAAAAATCCGAGCCGGCTGGGTCGATCGCTACAACAAGACGTGGCTTTCCAAGGACAGACTGGTCAAAGATATCCGCGCCAACCTCTTCCTGAAGTGGCTGAGCGTAAACTTTCCGGGGATGCCGGTCGTGCTGCTGCTGCGGCATCCGCTAGCGACCGTCGCCTCGCGCTTGAGCCTTCACTGGCAGCCGCTCACGGACGCTTACCTCTCCAACCATGACCTGGTCGAAGATCATTTGGGCGGCGTGGCACAGGAGATGGCGGGTACCATCGATCCCTTCGAGCAGCAGATGTTTCGCTGGTGCGTCGAGACGATCGTGCCGCTGCGGCAGTTCGCAGCGGGTGAGATCCACTTAGCCTTTTACGAGGGTTTTGTCGATGACCCGGATCGCGAGATCGCGATGCTCTTCAACCACATCGGACGCGATTACGATCCGCGCGCGCTCGGCGAGCTCTCGATCCCGTCCAGCCAAGTGCGCCGGCGCAAGAGCGCGATATCGATGCATCGTGACCCTTTGACGCAATGGCGCGACGAGATCACACCGGCGCAGGTCCGTCGCGCGCTCCGCATCCTCGGGCTTTTCGGATTGGATCGGATCTACAACGACGATCCGATGCCCGATACGGACGCCGCGCGCGCGATCCTCGCGAAATAGGATATCGCGCTTCTGCGATTTTCCTGAAGGGCCGGCTTCCTGAAGGGGCCGACCATCTGAAGAGGCCGACCATCTGAAGGGGCCGACTTTATGTCGGCCCACTCCCGATCGCCAACCCAACGGCATCATCCGGCGATGTCTGCGCCGGGGACGCGGCGGAAAATCGGGATAGTTTAACTCCGCCGCTCGACTTCGGCGGCTCTCGCCGCCCCAGACGCCCCGGCTTTCGACATCGCCGTTGCGGCCGGTTGAGGTTGAAAAAAATGTGGGCCGACATAAAGTCGGCCCCTTCGGCATTGTAAAGGTCCGGCGGAGATTTTTCCGATACCATCCCTAGTGAATAACAATACACCTCTGAGGCGGCGGCCGTCCACATTCGGAGAGAGATTCCGGCGGCGGCTTTCCGTCATCGGCCACGGGTTCTATCTCGACTTGAATCGCGATCCAAGCCGCACCGTGCTGCTGACGGGTTCGGGTCGCAGCGGCACGACGTGGGTCGTCGGCGTCGCGAACTTCGATCAACACTACCGGGTCATGATCGAGCCATTCCATCGCGGCAACGTGCCCGCGGTGCAAGCGTTTGCGCGCCGACAGTATCTGCGCCCAGACTCAGACGACAAGACCTTCTTGGGCCCGGCGACCGAGATCTTCACCGGCGCGATCCGCGATGCGTGGGTGGACGGACTCAACAAGCCCGGCATCTATAACAATCGTATCGCCAAAGACGTGCGAACCATGCTCATGCTCGGTTGGGTGCGAGCGCACTTCCCCGGCATGCCGATCGTCTTGCTGCTGCGGCATCCGTGCGCGGTCGCAAGCTCGCGCACGCAGCTCGGCTGGGAAGACATCAGGGAAGACTATCTGACGCAGCCAGATCTGATCGCCGACCATCTCGCTCCGTTCGCCGAAGCGATCCGCGCCGCGCGCAGCGATTTCGAACGGCACGTCTTCGATTGGTGCGTCGAGAACTACGTGCCCTTCCGAACTTTCGCGCGCGGCGACATCCATCTCGCGTTCTACGAGAACTTCTGCGTCGATCCCAACAAAGAACTGGAGCGGCTGTTCACGTTCTTGGGCAGGCCGTTCGACGACCGCGTGCTCGCCAGCCTGAAGACGCCGTCAGTCCAAGCACACGCAGCGGGTCGCCCGCGCCCGAGCGCGATCTTCAGCGGCGAAAGCCTCACCGAATCGTGGCGCAAACACGTGGCGCCGGAGGACGTGGAGCGCGCCTACTCAATCATCGAATCGTTCGGCTTGGAGAAGCTGTACGGACGATCGTCCATGCCGGACATAGCGGGCGCCGAAGCGACGTTCTCCGGGCGCGCGGCTGGAGCGGTCGGAGCGGTCAGAGCGCCGGTTTGAATGCCGCCGGCCGCACGATGAGGCCGCGCAGGAAGTTGAACGCGTACGCGATGTGCACGACCGGAAACACGACACACGCGCACAGATTCACCAAGAACGGCGCGTGACCGCGGCCGAACACGAGCACGCCGAGCGCATACAAGAGATACGCAGGGAGCAAGAACAAGCGCCACGGCGAGATCAACCCGGCCACGAGCACGATCAAACCCGCGATGACGATGGCGTGTCGCCAGCGCCATTCCCGCGGATACCGGCGGATCGTCTGGGCTCGCCAAAATCCGTAGCCCGCCCACTGGCGCACCGTGCTTCGCGCACCGCGCGTCACGCGATAGCGGTTTGCGACCGGTATGAGCAGCATGCGCCAGCCGGCCGCGCGCAACCGCGACTCGAGTTCAGAATCTTCGTTCGCGATCCAATTCTCGTCGAAACCGCCGAGGCGCTGCAACAGGCCCGGCCGCCACGCGCCGAGATACATCGTGTCGGTGTACTGCGGTTTCGTCAACGACTTGACGCCGAGACGGGCCACGCCGAACGGATGCGTGAGCAATGCGCCCGATAGCTGCGTCGAAAACGAACTGCCGTCGTCCGGCAGTTGCAGGCCGCCGACGCAACCCAGATCCGGCGGCCCGTCCGCAAAAGCGGAGACGACGTCTTCGATGTACGTCGGCCCGTATGTGGTGTGCGCGTCGAGGCGCACGATCAAATCGGCGGCGGTCAACGCGCATATGCCGGCGTTGAGCGAGATCGGAATGCGCCGGCGCGGATTGCTCACGACGCAACCCGCGATGTCGCCGCGCGAAAGCCAGTGTTCGATCATGTCCCGGCCGTCATCCGACGAATCGCCATCCACGCCGACGAAATACAAACGCCGATGATCGATGGTCTGCGCCGCGATGCTCGTCAGCGTTTGGGCAAGGTTTGGCGCCTCATTGTAGAAGGGCATGACGAGACCGATGCGCGTGACACGCGCATCGAATGGAAGAGCGACGTCGGGTCCGGCCGGCGATCCTAAGGCGGAGGCCATGTGCGGGCGAACAATGCTTCCTTTCGCTCGCGATTTCCTCGTGAGGCCGTGCACGGTGCCGTGCGCGCGATGCGGGGTCTGGCGGCGCAGGCGCATCTCGATCTCGGCGGCGATCAACGCGACACCGTTTTCTTAGCCGGCAGCGGGCGCGGCGGTACCACGTGGATCGCCGAGATCATCAATCACGATAACGCCTATCGTTTCATCTTCGAGCCGTTCAACGCGCTCCACGTTCCGATGTGCCGCGCGTTCTCCAATCGCCAATATATTCGCCCGGGCGATGCACGTGCGCAGTTCGTCGGGCCCGCGCAAGCGATCGTCTCGGGAAAAGTGCGCAGCGGCTGGACGGATTTCTACAACCGCCGGCTGATCAGTAAGCAGCGCCTGATCAAAGATATCCGGGCGGGTCTATTCCTTCGCTGGCTGTTCGAGTTGTCGCCGGGGATGCCGATAGTCTTGATGCTTCGCCATCCGTGCGCGGTGGCGGCTTCGCGCGTGCGCTACCGTTGGGGATACGACATGCGAGAATTCCTCGGCCAAGACGAACTCGTCGCCGACTATCTTTCTCCGCTGCGAGATCGATTGGCGGCCATCTCAGATCCGTTCGAAGCGCACGTCGCGCGCTGGTGCATCGAGAACGCCGTTCCGCTGCGCCAGTTCTGCGCAGGCGAGATCCACATAGCGTTCTACGAGGCCTTCAGAAGCGACCCGCGCAGCGAAGTGTCGCGGCTCTTCGAGTTCTTGCATCGGCCGCTCAGCGACGCGGTCTTCGCGCACGTCGCACGCCCGTCGTCAATGGCGTGGGAATCCGCCGCGGGGATCAAACAAGGCGGTTCCCGGACAGACGGCTGGAAGTCGATCGTCTCAGACGCGCAGGCGAACCGAGCGCTCGAAATCCTCAAGTGGTTCGACTTGGACCGTATCTACGGCTTGGATCCGGTACCGCTGGTCTCGGCTGAATTTGTGCTGCCGAAGCGCGCCATTAGGCCGAAAGACTCACCCGCTACGCCACATTAGGCCCGATGGGTGGCTCATCGCAGGCTAACTCGTTCTTCTTGACTGGTGCCGCCGGACGCTAGTATGAGGGGGTCACATCCACGCTTGAGCGTGGGACGACCGCGATTCCCGAGGTTTGCATGACCGTCACCATCCTTGGACTTGGTTATATCGGATTGCCCACGGGCTCGATGCTCGCGCTAGCCGGTCACGAGGTGAACGGCTACGACGTGAGCGCAGACGTGCGTGCGAGGTTGCGCGCCGGCGCGGGCCACATCGCCGAACTTGAAGTGCGAACGCTCGTTGCGCAAGCGCTGGCGACGGGCAAACTCCGCATCGTCGATGACGTCACGCCGGCCGATGCGTATCTCGTCTGTGTGCCCACGCCGAACGCCAGCGACGGCCGCCCCGATCTGAGTTACGTGCAAGCGGCCGCCAAAGCGATCGCGGCGCGTCTGCGCGGCGGCGAATTGATCGTGCTCGAATCGACCGTGCCGCCGGGAACGCTCGAGCGAATATTCGTGCCGGCGTTGCGCGCGGCCGGCATCGATCCCGACAGCGTCGCCTTAGCGCATTGTCCGGAGCGCGTGATTCCCGGCGCAATCGTGCGCGAACTCCGGGAGAATTCGCGGATCATCGGCGGACGAAGACCGCAAGACGCGAAGCGCGCGCGCGCGCTGTACGCATCGTTCGTCACCGGCGGACTCTTCGAGACCGACGCCACGACGGCCGAGCTCGTCAAAGTCGTCGAGAACACTTTTCGCGATGTCAACATCGCGCTCGCGAACGAACTTGCCGTGCTTTGCGAAGAGCTCGGTGTGGACGCGTGGGAAGTCATCCGGCTTGCCAACGAACACCCGCGCGTCAACATCCTCAGCCCCGGTCCCGGCGTCGGCGGTCACTGCATCCCCATCGATCCCCAGTTTCTTGCGGACGCACATCCGTTCACGACAGAACTGATCCAGACGGCTCGACGGGTCAACGCGCGCATGCCGAATCACATCGTGCGTCTCGTGCGCGACCATGTGCCGAGCGGCGAACGGCGCAAGATCGCGTTGCTCGGCGCTTCCTACAAAGCCGACGTCGACGATTCGCGCGAAAGTCCAACCGAACGGCTCGTGGCCCTATTCGAAGAACACGGCTACGAAGTCGCCGTCTACGATCCGATCGCGCGCGGATTCAAGCACGGACTCTGTCCGGATCTCGAATCGGCCGCGCAGGACGCCGAGGCAATCGTGCTCGTCGTCAACCACGCGATATTCGCCACGATCGAACCGGAGCGCGTCGGCGCGCTGATGCGGGGCCGCGTGCTCGTCGATGCGCGCAACTTCTTCGATGCCGAAAAGTGGCGGCGCGCCGGATTTCTCGTGGCGGCACTCGGCAAGCGCGCCGCTCGCGCGTTAGGACCTACGTACCAACATGCGGCCTTATGAGGTCGCTAGGCCCAGTCCGGAAGGGGCAAAGACCGCATGGCGCGGCGATGCGCATCACACTAGGATGAGACGGTAATGGCACTTTCAAGCGTTAAGCCGATGAAAATCGCTCTGGTCGATGACCAGAATATAGTCCGCGAAGCTTTCGCCGGGCTGCTGGAGGAATCCGGAATCGCCGAGGTCGTGGGCTCGTATCAGCAGACCGATCTCGCGCCGGACGAGCTTCGGCGCAAAGAGGTCGGCGCGATCATCGTCGGCTTCGAAGCGCAGATCAACGACCCGCTCCACACCGTTTCGTGGCTCGCAAAGTCGCTGCCGGGTGTCCCGATATGCGCACTCGTCGGGGGCGGACAGCCCGGTCTCGTGCAAAATGCGCTCAACGCAGGCTGCTCGTGTGCGGTAAGCACAGCCTCATCCGTTGAAGTGCTGGGGGCGGCGCTTCGCTCGCTTGCGCTCGGCCAGGCATGGGTAGACCCAAACCTTGGGGGGCGGCTTTTGGCCGCCGAGTACGGAGCGCGCGACCACAATGGGCACAAGCACAAGTAACGCCAGGGTCGCTTTTGCGCACTAACAAGTGATATGAGGAATCTCGTGAGTATGTTCGTCTGGAAATCTGCAGGTATCTCGACCGCGCTCGGGCTCGCCGCCGCAATGATCTGCGGGACGACCGCGATCGCCCAGGCTTCGCCCATCGGCGAGGTCACGCCGGCCCCAGCGCCGGCGCCCGTCGCGGCGACGTCCGAATACATCATCCACGCCAACGATCAGCTGAACGTGCAAGTCTTCGGCGACTCCACACTTTCGCAGTCGGTCACGGTACTGCCATCGGGCGACATCTCATATCCGCTGATCGGCCGCGTGCACGTCGCCGGTGAATCGCCGGAAGCGGCGAGCAAAACGATCGCCGCGGCGCTGAAGAAGTATGTGCGCAATCCGGTGGTCACCGTGATCCTCGCGCAGCAGGGTGAGATCAACGTGCTCGTCCTTGGCGGCGTGAAGAACACGGGCAAGTATCAACTGACATCTTCGGCGCGTCTCACAGACGCAGTTGCAGCGGCCGGCGGGCTCGTCGGCACGGCGCAAGCGTATCCCACGGCGAAGGTCACAGACTACGCCGGCCATCTCGAAGAAGTTTCGCTGCAGAAGCTGTATGGTCTGGGCGACACGTCGCAAGACGTCCCTGTGACCGACGGTTCTATCGTCTACATCCCGTCGCCGGCGACGATCGACGTCGAAGTCTCGGGCGCGGTGGATCATCCGGGTGAGGTCGAGATCTCGCAAGGCGACCGCCTCTCCATGGCTATCGCCAAGGCCGGCAACAGCGATGCTGCGGATTCTGATCTGAACAACATCGTCGTCACACGCACGACTGCCACCGGCCAAGTGCAGAAGTACAATGTCAACTTGTACAACGCGCTCCAAAACGGCGAGACGTCGGCGGACATGACGATGCAAAAAGGCGACGTGGTCTACGTTCCCAAGTCGAAGCACGGCCTCAACGGTAACGGATCCTCGAATCCTTTATACCTGCTCCTGTTAGGGCTACGAAATCTTTTCCCGCACATTTGACCGCACAAGTAAGGAGACGAATTAGTTCATGAAGAGCATGCAATACGTCGGCGCCGTCAGCGCCGCAGCGCTGCTGACCGCAACGCTGATCGCCGGCTGCGGCGGAGGCGGAGGCTCAACCCTGCCGGGTCCGGGTCCGCAACCATCGCCGAGCGTGGCACCAGTGCCGTCGCCGGTTCTACAAGCGACGGAGATGCAGGTGGCCACCGGCGGTACGTTCGGCACCGGGTTCACATACCTCCCCGCTAATGCCGAGAATATCGTCTTCACGTGCGGCTGCTTTCCGGAAGCGGGAACAAGCGTGACCAACGCGAGCGGCGCTTTCAGCGTCACCTCGCCGGCCATTCCCACACCGGCCGGCTCGCCGTACGTCATGGTAGCCGGGCGCAACTACGTCGTCGTGGCCGAACCGCCGAGCGGCGCCGGCCCCCAGACCTGGACGCTGATGTTCGAGGGCCACGGGGCTGCCACGACTCTCGCTCTCGGCGACAGCGGATCCGTACTCTCCTCGGCCGCCACCAGCGACGTTTTCACGACGGCTGCAGCGCTCTACGTCTACAAGCGGTCTTCACAGTGCCCGCCGTCCGGCTGCAACACCGCGTTCGACGACTGGAACTTCAACACCGTGCAGACGTGGGTGCAGCACCTCGACACAGCTCCGAACTTCGCGGAGACGACGTTGCTGAACGACATCGCATCGCAATCCGCAGGCAATACATCGCTCTTTCCGGCCGCGCCGCTCTGGAATCCGTCGCAGCCGCTGAATCCGACCATAAACGCGGATCTCAACGCCGTAACTGGGAGCGAGCCCGCGGTTCCAACGCCGTGCCCGGGCGGACCATCCGGATGCACCGGGGCGCCAACACCGTAACCAATCACGCGGACTGCGAGGCGGCCGAAGAAACGGACGCCTCGCAATCCGGTCACTGACGAACGAGAGGCCTGACCGATCATGTATCAATTGCCCAGCAACGGCCATATCTCGGCCTTGCCGGACCAGTCGCGAGAGAACGACTTCACCAAGATCTTCGCCACGCTCAAGCGGCGGAACAGAACTTTTTGGGCGATCTTCGGCGTGTTCTTCGCGATTTGCCTCGTGTACGCGTTCCTATTTCCGAAATCGTACGTCACGCAGATCGAGCTTCTCACCGGCAACTCGTCCACGAACTTCACGGGCGTCAACACCGACCTGCCCGTACTCAACGCGCTCGTCGCCGCCGGCGGCGTGCAGTCGGTCGAGACCTATGCCACGCTGCTGCAGGATAAGAGCGTGGCGGCGCAAGTCATCCAAAACCTTGGCCTCAAACACATCGATGCGTACGATCTGCTCAAGTACCACATCTACGTCGCGCCCGTCACGAACACGCAGATCGTGACGCTGCAGAGCACGTGGTCCACGCGTGACATGTCGGCGAACATCGCGAATGAATTCGCCAAAGTGCTGATCGACAAGCAGCGTGGACTCATCGCCAATCAGTCGGTCACGGAGATGCAGTACCTCTCGACGCAGATCCCGATCGCGCAAGCGACCATGACGAAGGCCGACTCAGCGCTCAACGCATTTCAGAACACGCACGCCATCGCCGACGTGACGGCGCAGACTCAGGCGACGGTCGGTCAGTACACCGACACCGCCACGCGCATCGCGCAAGTGGAAGTCGATCAGCAGCAGGCGCAAGCCGCTCTCGGCAACGTGATGGGCCAGCTCGATGCAGGCGCGCGCACGATGGTCGGCGGCACGACCGTGCAGCAGAATCCGGTGGTCACGCAGCTGCAGCAGCAGCTCTCGCAGGTCCGCGTGCAGCTCGACTACGCGCGCAAACAGTATACAGAAGCTCACCCCACTGTGCAGGCGCTCGAACAGCAAGAATCCCAACTCCAAAAAGAGTTGTCTTCGCAGCCGCCCACGTACGTGGCATCGAACACGATCGTGCCGAATCCGGTCGCGCAGACGCTCGACCAGCAAGCCGCTAGCCTGCGCACGCAGATCGCGGGCGACGAACAGCAGCTCATCGCGCTGCGCAGCCAGCAGCAGCACAACGAAGCTCAGGTCCGGCAGCTGCCGTCCACCAGTCAGACGCTTGCGAATCTGCAGCGCGACGCGCAGCTCGCCGAAGGCGTCTACTCGTCGCTTCGTCAGCACTACAACGACGCGCTCGTCGCGAAGACCCTTGCGCTTTCCGACGTCGCGGTTTCCGAGCCCGCCAATCCGAAGTTCGCATCGGTGAAGCCGTCGTGGATCCTCGTGATGGGCATCGGACTCGTGCTGGGCTTGCTTCTCGGCGTCAGCGGCGTCTTCGTCATAGACTTCTTCGACAACACGCTCAAGGACGAAGCCGATGTCGCACGTGCCCTTCCCGCGCCGGTCTTGACGAGCATCCCGGATCTCGAAGCCGTCGATAAGAGGATGCAAGCGCGGCTCCCGCAGCTGCGCGCGATGACGATCGAAGCGTATCTCCAACTCGTGACGGCCATCCGCTTCTCGTCGGACAAGCCGCTGCGCACGCTCGCCATCACAAGTCCGACCGAAGGCGATGGTAAATCCACCGTCGCGCTCAGCACGGCGATCGCGATGGCTGAGATGCGGCCGCGAGTTCTGCTCGTCGACGCCGACATGCGGCGCGGCGTGCTGCACGACCGGCTGGGCGTCTCCAATCACAACGGTCTGTCGAACGTCGTCATCGGCGATGCCACGCCGCAAGACGTGATCGTGAAGACGCGCTACGCGAACCTCGATCTGATGCCGTCCGGCGCTCACGCGCCCAATCCGGTCAAGCTGATCCAGTCGGCGCGCTTCGATGAGATCGTGGCGGGCTTGCTCGAGACCTACCAGATGGTCATATTCGACACGCCGGCGCTCTTGCCGGTGATCGACGCTGCCGCGCTCTCGGCAAAGACCGACGGCGTCGTACTTGTCGTAGCCGCCGGCCGGACCGACACCGATTCGGCCAAACGCGCGATCCAACGCTTGCAGTTCGCGGCGACATCGAATATCTTGGGCGTCGTGATGAATCGCGCTCCGGCCACGACCGGCTACCCTGGCTACATGCTCGAAGCGGCGACGGCGGCAACCGTGCCGCTGACCGGCGATCTCGAAAACTGACCGGCGCGCGAGCAGCAAAGATGCATAACACGTGTCGGCGACCTTAGACGGCGGCGGGAGACCGGAATTCGACCGGTCACGCGCCCTCGTCAAGTTCGGGTTCGACGTGCTCGTCGCGGTCGGCGCATTCGCGGCGGCCGGCATTCTGACGGGGACGAAGATCGCGCCGACGGCAGCAGCGGTCGCTCTTTCGGTCATTTTTCCAGCGGTCGTCCTCGCGCTCATCACCTTAGGATTTGAACGCCTCCACGGGCTGACGTCGCGGCCTGCGATGCGCGCGCTCCTCACGCTCCTCGGCGTAGCGGCGGCGACCGGATTCCTGATCGCGCTCAGTCCGGCGATGAATTTCGCGTGGACTCCGCTCTCCGCCATACTCGCGGGCGCGCTTTTCGTCGCGATCCGCCCGGCGGTTCGTGTCCGTCGCGGTGCTGAGACCGCTCCAGTCGTCCGCAATAGAAAACCCCATGCCAAGCGCACGCTCGTCGTGGGATCGAAGGACGCTGCGTCGGCCCTCATCCGGCTTACCGCCGCGCGCGAAGATCTTCCATTCGATATCGTGGGCTGCGTCGATGATTCACCGGTCCGCAAGAGCGTCGAAGGCGTCGCGGTGGTCGGCGCGGTGGACCGGCTCGCGGAGATCATCAACCGGTTTGAAGCGGAATGCGTCATCATAGCGGCGACCAATGTCTCGCGCGAGCGCGTTCGCGACATCAACGACATGTGCGCGACAGTCGCGGCGCCCGACGGCGGGCGGATCGTGGTCAAGGTCCTGCCCGAGGTCGCGGAGATGCTCATGGGCACGATCCAAGTCGGACGCCTGCGCGACGTGAGCCTCGAGGATCTGCTGCGGCGCAAGCGCGTGACGATCGATGCGAAGCTCGCGGCGCCGCATCTGCGCAACCAGATCGTGCTCGTCACCGGCGCCGGCGGCTCGATCGGCAGCGAGCTCTGCCGCCAGATCGCGGCGTTCGAACCGAAACTGCTGCTGCTCCTCGGCCACGGCGAGAACAGTCTTTTCGCTATCGACCAAGAATTGCGCTCGAGCCTCGGCTTCACGCGCACGCGCATCATCGTCGCCGACGTCGCCGATGCGGCTCGAGTGCGGCGCACGTTCGCGCGGTTCCGCCCGCACATCGTCTTCCATGCCGCCGCTCACAAACACGTGCCGATCGTCGAGGACAACGTCTGCGAGGCTGTGCGCAACAACGTGCTCGGCACGCAAGTGCTCGCGCTTGCGGCCGCCGCAAGCGGCGTCGCGAAATTTGTGATGATCTCCACCGATAAGGCCGTGAACCCGAGCAGCATGATGGGCGCGACGAAGCGCGCTGCCGAGCTCATCTGCCAAGCTTTTGAAGGCCGCACTGGAACGGAGTTCGTCTCGGTCCGGTTCGGCAACGTGCTCGGCAGCCGGGGCAGTGTCGTCCACACGTTCAAGCGCCAGCTCGAGAGCGGATCGCCGCTCACCGTCACGCATCCGGACATGGTTCGCTACTTCATGACGATCCCCGAAGCCGTCACGCTCGTGTTGGAAGCGATGGCGATCGGCCGCGACGGCCAGGTGTTCGTCATGGACATGGGCGAGCCGGTGCGGGTCGTGGAGCTCGCGGAAAACTTGATCCGCCTTTCCGGCCTGCGCCCGTACGAAGACGTGGACATCGTCTTCACCGGCATCCGGCCCGGGGAAAAACTTTTCGAAGAGATGCTCACCGCGCGCGAGCGCGAGAATCCCACGATCAACGAACGCCTCTTCATGGCGCAGCAGGAACGGATCGAATACGATCGGCTTTCGGACACGATTGGCAGGCTCGATCTTGCCGTCCGCACTCCCGATCCGGAGACGGTCGTCAAATTGATGGGCGTGCTCGTGCCGTCCTATACGCCGAGCCCGCACTTGATCGGCGACCGCAACGGAAGCATGGCGCAGATGGCCCCTGTGGAGACCGCGCGCAACGGCGCGGCCCATGTCACTCTTTCGAGCGGCGACGGCGAAGCGTCCGAAGCGGCCGACCTCGCGGGAGCGGCAGATGCAGGCGCTTGAGACGATAGGTCGCCCCGATCATCGCGAGCTGCTGAAGCAGCGGATCATCGCGCGCACGGCGCGCGTGGGCGTCATTGGCATCGGTTTCATCGGCCTACCGCTTGCCGTCGCCCACGCGAAAGCGGGCTTCGATGTCGTCGGCGTTGACCACGATCATATCCGCGTCGCGCAACTCACCAAAGGTCTGAACTATCTCCGCGACGTCCGCGACGATGATCTCGCGTCCGCCGTCGCGAGCGGGAAGCTGACCGCCACCACCGACTTCGATTCGATCCGCGACTTCGACGTGATCGTCATCTGCGTGCCGACGCCCGTCACCGCGAGCAAAGACCCGGACACATCGTTCGTCCGGCGCACCGGAGAACTGATCGCCGCGCAATTGCTGCCCGGCCGACTCATAACGCTCGAAAGCACGACGTATCCCGGTCTCACGGAAGACGTGCTGCGACCGATCTTCGACACGTCTGGCCTGAAAGCTGGCGAGGATTACTTTCTCGCGTTCTCGCCGGTGCGCTCGGACCCCGGCAACGTCGAGTTGAGCGCACTGAACGTGAACAAGATCGTCGGTGCGTTGACGCCCGCCTGTCTGGACGTCGCAACGACGTTCTACAAGCAGACGATTCCGGAAGTCATCGCGGTCTCAAGTCCGAAAGTCGCCGAGATCACGAAGGTGTTCGAGAACACGTTTCGCGCGGTCAACATCGCGCTCGTGAACGAGCTCGCACTTCTGTGCGACAAACTCGGCATCAACGTCTGGGAAGTCATCGACGCGTCGGCCACCAAACCGTACGGCATCATGCGCTTCGATCCCGGACCCGGCGTGGGCGGACACTGGATCCCGCTGGACCCGTTCTATCTCGCGTGGGCGGCGCGCCAGCACGATTTCCATCTGCGTTTTTCGGAGCTTGCGGCCGAGATCAACATTCTCATGCCGCAGTTCGTCCGCGAGAAGGTCATCCGCCAGCTCAACTCGAGCGGTAAGCCGATGCGCGATGCGAACATCCTGCTCATCGGTATGGCGTACAAGAAGAACGTTGACGATTGGCAGGAATCACCTGCTCTGAAATGCATGTATTTGTTCGAGGCGGATCGAGCCATCGTGACGTATCACGACCCGCATGTGCCGAGTTTTCGCGATCGGAACGGCCGCTTGAGGCATTCGGTTCCGCTGACGCCGGAGCGCTTAGGCGCCGCCGATTGCGTGTGCATCATGACCGACCACGACGAGACCGATTGGGATTCGATCGCGACCCACGCGACCTCCATCTTGGATTCGCGCAACGCCACTCGCCACGTCGAGCACGATCGGGAGAAGATCGTCCTATTATGATGGCGTCCTCGGACATCTCGGATAGCAGCAGGTCCGCGTTGGCGGCAACCGGCTCGCGACAGTCGACGGTCTTGCTGTTGGGCTTTCCGCGATTAGCGAAACCGCTGGTTCAGACGTTGGGTGACGAGAATCTGCGTTGCGTCTACGGGCGATTCTCGGCTTTGCGCGTGCCGTTTTGCGACGTCGTGTACCAAGTCGGGGGCGGGCCTTTCGTCCGTCCGCACATATTCGACGTCTGTAAAGCCGTGCGCCGCCGGGTCATCAAGCATTGGGTCGGAAGCGACGTCCTGCGCGCGCGCGAATCTCGCGTGATCGAGCAGCATGCGACCGGACTCGTCGAAGACTGGGCGGTATCTGCAAAGCTCGTCGAAGAACTTCGTCACGCCGGCATAGCCGCCAAACAATTTCCGCTCAGCGCGCTGAACCCCGTCGAATTGCGACCGATGCCTTCCGAACCGTTAACAGTGCTCGCATATCTTCCGAGCGTCAAATTCGAATTCTACGGGGGCGAGGTCGTCCTCTCGCTAGCCGAGCGCTTCGCCGACACGAAGTTCCTCATCGTCGGCAGCGAAGGCGCCGGCCGCTCCGCACCCGGCAACGTCACTTTTCTCGGCCACCAGATCGACATGGACGCGGTCTACGCGCGCTCGCACGTTCTTTTGCGGATGCCTCAGCACGATGGCCTGTCGTTCATGGTTCTCGAAGCGCTCAACCACGGGCGAGAAGTCATCTGGAATCAACCGTTCGAAGCGTCGCGCCTCGCGCAGACGGAGAACGAGGCCGCCGCACATCTTCGTGAACTGCGCACGCGACTGCGGATGGGCGAACTAGCGCCGAATCTCACCGGCAGGGAGTTCGTGATTTCGCGGTTTTCGGGTGAAGGCGCGCGCGTGGCGATTCGGCGCGAATTGATGAAGTGCGCGCGAGCGGCGACGTCCAGAGGATCGGCGCGATGATCTATCTGCCGGTGCTCGGTCCCACGCCAATCCCGAAGTTGTCGGTCTGGGGCTGGGTCGCGCTTGGCGCAGCGGTCGGCGTGTTTGTCTATCTACTCGCGTGCGCGTTTCAACTGGCGCTCGGCGATCAAGGCTGCACCATCGCATTCGGCATGCTGGCCGGCTACTGCGGCACAAAGACCGGCATCGCCATGGCGATCTCGATCATCTTCATCCCGCCCGCGCTGATCTTCAGCATCAAGCGTCCGTGGTTATTCCCCGTCGCATTCTACGCGCTTCTCGTGCCGTCCGACTCGTACCTGAACCTCACGTCCGGCGGCAGCGTCACAAAGCTGGCCGGCGGCATGGCGCTCTTGGCCATCCTCTTCTGGATAGCGCGCAAGCGCCGCGTGGTGAATCCCGGCATCTCGGCCACGATGTGGATCGGCTATTTCATCTGGTCGACGGCGTCGCTGCTCTGGGCCGTGAGCGCGGACGTCAACGTCCTTTCGTATTACGCGACGCTCGTGATGCTCGTCGCGCTCTATCTCGCCTTCATCATCGTGCCGGTGGACGAAGACGAGTTCAAATTGATGCTGACGGCGTTCATCATCGGGTCGTGCATCGCCGCGATCTTCGGCGCGATCGTCTTTTCCAGCGGCCAATTCATGAACCAGGGTCGCCTCAAAGGGCACTTCGACACCGAGGGCAATCACCTGTCCTCCGACTACTTCGCGGCCTCGATGGTCTTTCCGATCGGCGCGGTCGTCATGGCCGCGCTGCGCGAGCGCTGGGGCTTTAAGAAGGTCATGTACCTCGGCGCCTTTGCGATCCTCATGGTGGGTCAGTACGTGGTGGGATCGCGCGGCGCGATCGTGGCAGATGCCGCGACGATCGGATATTTCTTCTGGAAGAACCGCTATCGCGCGCAGCTCACGTTCGTCACGGTCTGCGGCCTGCTGGTCAGCCTCGTGTATCCGAGCGTCTGGGCGCGCTTCATCTCGCCTGACCGGACCGGCGCAGACAACGGCGGTTCCGGGCGCATCCCGATCTGGAAAGTCGGCATCGTCGCCGCGAAGCACTACTGGCTGTTCGGCGCGGGCATCGACAATTTCGCCACGGTGTACAACAAGTATTTCCTCACCGTTTGGAACACGTTCTACACGAACTGGAACCGCGGGCCGCACAACATCTTGCTCGAAGTCGTGGTCGAGCTCGGCGTCGTTGGCACGATCTTTCTGTGCCTCGGGTGGTGGTATACGTTCAAAGCGGTGGACTTCATCCCGAAGGGTCACCGCCTGTACGACATGCGCATCATGATCGAAGGCGGCGTCCTCGGTACGTTCGTCAATGCGCTGTTCGTGCACATCATGCACCAGAAGTTCACGTGGTGGATGTTCGCGCTCGTGCTCGCTGCGCGCACCATGTCGAGCGGGGTGCTACGAGCCGAGCGTGCGTCGATCGTCGTCGACGAAAGGGCCGGCCCGCCAAAACTTTCAACTTTGCCGCCACCGCCAATACTCGAGAGGATCCCGTAGCATGCGCGCTGAGTTCTTGCCCTACTGCCGGCCGTATATCGAACAAGACGACATCGCAGCTGTCACCGACACGCTGTCGCGCGGCTGGCTCACGACCGGTCCAAAGGTCCGCGAGTTCGAGCAGCTGTTCGGCGCGGCCGCCGGCGTCAAGCATGCGGTGGCGCTCAACAGCTGCACCGCGGCCATTCATTTGGGGTTCTTGGCGCTCGGCGCGGGCGAAGGCGATGAGATCGTGATGCCGAGCCTGAGCTTTGTCGCGGGCGCCAACTGCGCGGTGCAGATCGGCGCCACGCCCGTGTTCTGCGACGTGGACCCGAAGACGCTCTGCCTGTCGGTCGAGACGATCGAGCGCGTGGTGACGCCGCGCACGAAGATCATCATGACCATGCACTACGCGGGAAGGCCGGCGAACGCCGCGCCTATCGTCGCGTGGGCGAAGCCGCGCGGAATCAAAGTCTTCGAGGACGCCGCGCTCGCTATCGGGATGCTCGACGACGGGCAGTGGTCGGGGACGCGTGCCGACGCGGCAGCTTACAGTTTTTACGCGACGAAGAATGTGACGTCCGCAGAGGGCGGCATGTTCTTGACCAACGACGACGAGCTGATGGAGCGCGTCCGCATACTCGCACTGCACGGGATGGACCGCGACGCGTGGAAACGCTACACGTCGGCGGGTTCGTGGCGCTACGACATCGTCGAGCATGGCTACAAGGACAACATGCCCGACCTGGCTGCTGCGCTCGGCATCTCTCAATTGAAGAAACTCGACAAGATGCAGCGACGGCGCGACGAGATCGCGCAAAAATTCATAGCCGGCGTGGAACAGATCCCCGGCATTTCAGTGGGCGGTCTCGGCGATCTCGGCCCGAAGGACCGTCATAGCTGGTGCATGTTCCCGATATTAGTGGACGAAGCCGAAGCCGGCATCGGGCGCGATCGCCTCATCGAAGAACTCAAGGCCAAGAACATCGGCACGAGCGTCCACTACATCCCGAGCCACCACTTCACGGCGCACAAACGGCTCAAAGCCGACGTGCCCGTCACAGAGGCTCTGTGGCAGCGGCTGATCTCGCTGCCGCTGTTCCCGGGCATGAACGATGCCGACGTCGCGGACGTCTTAGAGGCGTTACGCACGAGCGTTCCCGGCAAGGTCTCGCAAGCGGTTTAGCGACTAGTCTGGCGAGCTCGCCTAGCGAGCTCTGGCGCCCGTCACACATCGCCCGCCTCGCAACGAGACGGGCGCTTTCTTTTGTCTCCTGCGTGATATCAATCACTCGCGCGCGGCGCATGTGATTCGCGTCCCCATGTCGCGTGACTCCTCGCATAGTGAGCTCATATGGCCAACCGCTAAGATTGGCGTGAAGACTCTTATCGAGAGAGGCGTACGGTCGTATCTGCGACTGGGCGCCGTGAGCGCGAGGGGACGATGGGTCAAGGTTCATTGCGGATCGCCGCGATATTTGGCGCGGTGGCAGCGATGTGGTGCGCAGGCTGCGGCGGTGGCGGTGGAGGCGGAATCGTTCCGAATCCTTCAGGCCAATCGCACGGTGGCCATGGCGGCGCATCGCCGACACCGACCGCGTCTGTATCGCCGGGACCCTCACCGTCCCCCACGCCCCATGCATCACCCACGCCGTCGCACTCACCTTCTCCGTCTCCAACGCCGACGCCATCACCCACGCCACCGCCCATCTCGATGACCCACACGATGACCGAAATGGATTTCAGCATGCCGAACGCGCCGAACACGTACTCGTGGGCGCAGATGGCGCCGTATCTGACGTGGGCCATCGTACAGCCCGACGATTCCGTGAACGCACACGCGGCCGGTATCCACACGATGATGTACACCGATCCGTTCCGCGTCAACACGACCTCACCGGAATATTCAAATGACGAGTCGGAGTACGCGCACGATTGCAGCGGCAGCCGCATCACATTCACCGACAAGCCGCTCACCACGTGGTTGACGGATCCAAGTTCCACCACGCTGGCCCAGTTGTGGGCACAGCAGGTCCAGACAGAAGAACAATCCTGGGGCGGCGTCTTCGACATGATCCTCGAGGACAATTCCGACGTGGTCGACCACGTGTCCGCGATGCCGTGCAACTTCGACCAAGCCGCTTGGTCGGCTGCGACCAATGCCCTCAACACAGGTCTTGGCTCCCCGATCGTCTTCAACGGCCTGGGCAACCTCGTGGACGGACCAAATCAGATAAGCCCATCGATCGCGGTACTCGCATCCACCATGGGCGGCGAGATCGAGGGCTGCTACTCGAATGGCGACCCGCTGCACCCGATGCCGCACAACGGTGTCTGGCAGATATTTGAGAATACCGAGATCCAAGTCGTGGCATCGGGTAAACTGCTCGTCTGCCGTGGGTTGAGCACTTTGCCGGACACAACGGCGCAAGTGCCGCGCCTCTACATGTATGCATCCTATCTGCTGACGTACTCGCCGGACACCTCGATCTTCTCCGACAAATTCACGCCGGCGAACAACGGCTTCGGCGTGGAGCCGGAAAACCAACTCGTGGTCAAAGATCCTGTCACGTTTGCGCCCACGGACATCAGCCAGCTCAAGACCGCAAGCGGCACGTATGCGCGACAGTACAAGAACTGCTACTACGTGGGCAACTGGGTGGGCCCGTGCGCGGTCGTGGTCAATTCCGATAGCCCGACGCACCCGCACCTCTTCCCGTACGCCGGCCAGTATCACCACACGCTCGTGCTGAACGGCGGAGACATCCTCGACGGAGGCACGGCGTCCGCATCCGGCCCCGCGCCGCCCACTCTCATGGCGCCCGAGTCCGCAGTGATCGCTTTCCCCTGATGCGATGGGCAAGCGATGCTTGCCCTACTACGCAACGATGAAGGGGCCGACTTTATGTCGGCCCCCGTTTTGTTTGGCAAGAGATGTTTGCCATACTACAGACGAACGGATAGTCGGTCCACGATTCTTGTTTTTTCAAAACTCGATCATGTGCCATTCGGTATAGACGTTTTAGCGCACGCTAACTTTGCCGGTGCATGCGTTCGTGACTCGCGTTATTGTGCCCATAATAAAATGCGCACATAATGATGTAAGCCGCGCGGCTCTGCCGCGCGCATCAATGTGAGCAAAGTGAGCACCAATCTCTTTATGAAGCAAGAAGTCTTTTTGGCGTGCGCATTGGCCAGCGCTTCGCTGATTTCAATCGCGGGCTGCGCCGGATCGTCCGGCATCACACCGCATCCAGGCGCCGTCGATCGAACGCAGTCGATCACGCACAACACCGTCCCCCTGCACGTCATGACGATGGACTCATACCAATATTCAACCGGCAAGCTGCCGGACCTAGCTGTCGCAGCACGCTATCTGACGTGGGCGATACTGCAGCCGAAAGAGACGAATTCGTTCGCGCGGGTGGGAATCAAGACTATGCTCTACACGGATCCGAACCGGACCGCGGTCGGCGACCCGATGTATACGAGCGACGAGACGACATTTGCACATGATTGTTCGAACAACCGCATCACGATCCCGGGAAAGACGGCGACGACGTATCTCATGGATCCCACGTCCCCGGACCTCCAGGTGCTGTGGCACCAGTACGTGGCCAACGTCCTCACTTGGGGCGACCACTTCGACGCGATCCTCGAAGACAACGCCGATGTCGTGCACCCGGTATCCGCGCTCCCGTGCAATTTCGATCAGTCGGTGTGGACCGCGGCGACGAACACGATGAACCAAGCGCTCGGCTACAGCGTCATCTACAATGGACTCGGCAACCTGGCGAACGGCGATCAATATGTGAGTCCGGCGATCGGTCTGAACCCGACATCGATAACCGGCGAACTCGAAGGCTGCTACTCAAATGGCGACCCCCTGAATCCCGTGCCGCGCAAAACGGTCTGGGAGACTTACCAGACGACCGAGATAGCAATGGTCACAGCGAACACGCCGTTCCTCTGCCGCGGCTTGGGCACGCTTCCGGCGGCGACTTCGCAGTCGGAACGCATGTACATGTACGCATCGTTCCTTATGACCTACGATCCGAACACGAGCATCATCTCGGAGCAGTTCGCCACGCAGGGCGCAGCCCTCATGGTGGATCCCGAGAGCGGCTTCGTGGCTCTCGACCCGCTCGTGCCGGAGCCGTCTGCGATCACAGCGCTTGAATCGTCGAGTTGGACCTTTGGGCGCCAATACGCGGATTGCTACTTGTTTGGGAGGCCGGTCGGTCCGTGCGCAGCGGTGGTGAACGCCGACAGCTCCAAGTTCGCGCATCCGTTCCCGTGGCCGGGCGTGTACAAACACTCACTGGTCTTGCATGGCGGCGTCATTACGGACGGCGGCTGGGCGGGATATCAAGGACCAGCGCCGCCGGCGCAAGTTCCGGGTGCGTCAGCCGTGATCGCGATCCAGTAGCCGACCACGTGCAAATGCGGCGTCCGATCAGTGCGATCGGACGCCGCTCCAGTTCAGACTCCGCCCTACATCAGAGATAGTCGTACCAGTTGGTCGATCGGATATCGTCGTCGATCTTCTCAAATGCGACCATGCTGCTCGAATCGAGCAGCCCGACAAGTCCAGGCCTCACGACCGAACTATCGAGATACTCAAAGCTGATCGCCGGCCCGGCCGCGTAGGTCAGTGGGCGCAGCAGGACGCTTGCGATCTTCTTGCTCGTGTTCAGCATCCGCCGCTTGGGTCCGGCGAACGGCGTCGAGTCTATGATGCGCAGACTCGGCAGCGTCGCGAAATATCGAACGGCCCGGTTCACCGACCGGTTATTCACGTCGTCCACGGCGATCACGCCGCCGATCCGTACCAGTCGGTTCAAGAAATAGAAGTCCACCATCGTCTGATCGAACGTGTGGAAACCGTCCAACAGCGCGAAATCGAATTTGGCGCCGCTCTTCAGTAAAGCCGGCAACGCGATCTCCGAACCCTCTTCGATCAGCGTGCAGCTGTCGCAGCCCGCGCGAGCGAGATTGGCCATTCCCCGGCCGCCGAAATCTTTCGTCTGAAATGGGTCGATCGCGACGTGGTGCGCACCGGGTTTCGCCCTCTGGATATCCCATATGAAAAGAGCGGAGAGTCCGTTTGCAAGGCCGATTTCGATAGTCCGCGTGCATTCATGGGATGTGAGGATTCTCTGGATCAGAGAACCTTCATCGGGCGAAATAGCCGAAGCCAGAAGCTCATCATCAGCACTGCTGTAGATCTCTTCGATCACCGGGTGCATGCTTATGGCGTTACGTCAGGTGCTGCGCACATCCTCTGGCCTACCGAAACGCGTGCCCGAGAGCACACCGGTCAAGCGCGATGAGATTTGGGCAAAGCACGAGCGGACCACTTCGATATCCTTGCCCTCCGGGTCCGCGATCTCGGCAAGCGCGTCGCTCGCAGAACCAAGCAGACGCATCTTCTTCGCGTGGCGGCCGAATCGCGCGAGAAATTCAGCCGCATTGAGGTAGTCCATGACGAAGACCACGTCCGCCCGCTCGCACACCTGTTCGGAGATGGGCTGAGCGACGTGGTCGTGCAGGGACAGGCCCAATTCCGACGCGACTTCCTGCGCAAGCGGTTCGGCGGCTCTTCCAGCGAGCGCGTGCATGCCGGCCGATTCGATATTCGCGTTCGGGGCTTTGGCGCGAAGCGCGTCTCGCGAGAACGCCTCGGCGAACGCGCTGCGAAAGACGTTTCCCTTGCAGACGAAGAGCAGCGAGGTGATCGGCTGTCCGGCGTGCGGATCAAACGCCGGTCCAACGCCGACAATACGCTGCATGCGCAGGCGTCGATATTGCTGCTGCGCGGACGGGCTCAGCATCCGGACTTGGTGCCAGCGTTCAATCGCCTCGGAGCCCAGCAGCTTGTTGGCGGCCGAACGTGCGACCATCCTGAGCGATGAGCCGACGTAGCGCATGACATCTGCGACAGCCGGTCCGGGATCGGAGAGCGACCAGAGCGCCGACTTCGTCGCTGGATTGAAGTCGCCGAAAAAACGCACGATCTCGCGTAGCCGCGAAGGGTGGCTCGGACTGTCTTTGGGCACGCGCCGGATGACGCCGGCTAAGCGCTCGATGTCGCCGGACGTCCACCGCATGCGCACGCCGATCCGATACGACGCCGGAATGTCAGGAACAAGACCGTGCGCCAGTTGCCAGTCGTAGCGCGGGAAGTCGACACCGGCCAAAAGCGCTGTCGCAAGCGAGCCCCAGTATCTTCCATTTACTTCCATCAACACCCAAGAGCCATCCGCGTCGTCGCGCCTGAACTCGACCATGGCCACGCCTGCCCACTCGAGCGCGCTCAGCAACTTCACTGAGGCCTGCTCGAGTTGCGGATCCAGCGGCTCCGCCTCGGCCAGCACGCTCGCACCGCCCGACGCCGGCAACTCCTTGAGCCGGCCGTGTTGAAATGCTACGAGCGGCTTGCCGCCGTGCATGAGAACGGCGACGCCGACACCGCGACCGGCGGCATACTCCTGAATGACGTTGCGCGCACCGAAGCCCGGATCGGATCGAAAGGTTTCGCGCAGCATCTCGAACGAGTCGAAGTACCGGACGGCGAATTCGCGTCTGCCTTCGTGCGTCGCGGGCTTAGCGATGACGGGAAATCTGATCGCCGCGCGACGGTCGTCGAGCTGCTCGATCGTCTCGACGACGTGAGACTTCGGGATCGAGATTCCGCAACGCGCGGCGATAGCGAGCGTCGTCGCCTTGTCGAGAACCCGCTTGAGGACGGCCGCCGGCGGCGACGTGAGGATGAATCTCGAGCGGATATCGGCTTCGTGACTGACGATCGCGCGCAGCGCGCGGTCGGAGCACGGCATCACCATATCGACGTCGCGGTCCTTGAGGTCGCCGAGAGCTGCGGCGAATTCCGGCGACGACGTGTCGGCAGGCAGACGGACGAAACCGCCGATAGCGCGCGAATTCAGCATGGGCTCGCGGTCGCCGATAACTCCGACCAGCGACGGAACGCCGAGCTCGCGCAGCGATCGCGCGATGTTCACGCCGACGCGCCCGGTGGGTCCAAGGATGAGAACGGTCTGCGGGCGGTTCATCGCGCCGTGAAGCGCCGCATGACGGACGACAATTTTTCCTTCAATCCATTGGCGGTGAAGATGCGGCGCTTCCCATCGATAAGCGTGCGCTCGCCGAAACGCGAGAGCGTATGGAATCCCGATCTATACACGCTTGAACGCAACGGCTGAAGCTCGGCGACCGGCACCTCCGCGAATTCTGTCGCCGACAGTCGCGTTATCTCGCAGATAGTGACTCCCCCTCCGTACGTCTTCGCGCAATTCTGGCTCGGACGATAGAGACGGACCTCGTGCACGAACGGGGTGCCGGCCGGTCGCGCCGACCGCACGTCGATCTTGAGCGGGTTAAGCGGATGAGGCCGCCACTCCGCGGCCAGATCCGCCGCGAAGAACGCGAGCAGATGTGTGTGTTCGCCGAGCATAGTGTCGGAGCAGAAGAGCCACCACAATCCGTCGTGCCGAAAAATCGTTGGGTCGACGTAGCGCACGCCCGTGAGCAGCGTTCGAACGCGGCGAAACGCAGCTGCGCCTTCTGTGGCCTCGAATAGCGCGATCTCTTCGGCCTGATTCGATTCCGGCACGCAATAGATCCGGCCATCCGCTTCGAAAAGATATGGATACGACGAATGGAAGCGCGACGGAATCGCCGGTACGACCGACGGCTGCCACGCGTTGCCGTCCCATCCGAGCTTGACGATCGATCCGATCTCCGACTTGAAGTCGTAGGATTCGCACAGCACGACCGCGTCATCGCCGCTCACGGCCCCCATCGGATCGGCGAGATACGTTCCAGCATCCTGATTCGGAAACCACGACGCCGAAACGTCTGCGCTGCCGGCGAGAAAGCTGTGGATCGGAGCGTCCACGATCGCGACATTCCAACTGTCGTCGAAGAACAGATTCGGCAACCGCCACATCTTTTGCCAGAACATCGTCCATATGAGCCGCAGCAGCAAGCCGGCGCCCGGCCGACGCGCGATCGCCGTGTCGGGCCAGACTATCGTCTCTGCATCGACCGGTGCGAGGCCCTGAGCTGCAAGCCGGACAGCATACGCGGGCCATAGCGCTGCCTCGCGGAACATCTGATCGGCGTTTGCGTTGGGGACGTGCGTGATCGTTGCGAACGCACCTGTGCGGAGCACCGTCGCGACGATCGAGCCCGCGTCCAGCCGGCACAGCGACGCGACTGTGACCGGATCGCCATCGACCACCTCCCAGACGCCCGGCGGATAGATCTCTTGCTTGTCGGCTGCGCCAAAGCGGAATCTCCACATTCCGAGCCGCGCATGTGCAGCCGATCGCGCATCGGCTGCGCCGAATCCGAGGTAGAGGATGAAGTCGAGCCGGAGAGCTGCCAGGTCATCGTCACTTGTCGCCACGTGCGGCGCGGCCGAAGTCGTCGCAGCGAGCATTTCGTCGATGGTGCAATCGACCGCTCGTTCGGACGGCTGAAAAAGTGTGGGCAATCCCGCTGCGCTTGCACGCTTCGCCTGCGCATCGTCGCCAAAGAATAGCACCGCCGCTAACGTCGCGCGTCCTTCGGCGATCAGCAGCCGCAGCGCGGCCGCTTGCCAGCGCTCGAGCGATAGACCATCGCACAGTACTGCAAAGCGCAGTTTTGCGGCGCCTGATTCTACCTGATCATGTGCGTCGAACAATGATGTTTCGCGCGGGCATTCCAGTCCGCTGGACGAGTACGGAAGTGGGCAATCGGCATTTCATGCTCCGAGATGCGTTTCCTCCGAAAAGCGATTGACGACAAACACATATGAGACGTTCTTGACTGCAGGCATGAATTCTCGCCAACCGAAACGTTCGCCGCTGCAATGAAGCGCGTTCTGTTCGTCACGTATTGGTATCCGCCGCAACCAGCCGCCGGTGCCCTGCGCACCGGCTACATCGCGAACAATCTCCGAGAGTTCGGTTGGGAACCCGTCGTGCTCACACGCGAGTATCCGGATACTCCGGCATCGACATTCGACGTGGAGACCGTACCCGAATTCGGCCTGCGCCGCCGCGCGGCAGCAGCGGTACCAGATCGCGCTCCGGTCAGCGTCGCGCGCCATCCGCTCGACCAGCGCGTCCGCGATCTGGTCAAGTGCCTGATACACGTGCCGGACGATCACTCCGCTTGGCTAGCGGCCGCGCTCCGTCGCGCACATGGGCTGGCGAAAACAAACGCATTCGATGCCGTCCTGAGTTCGGCGCCGCCGCCGAACGTCCACTTCATCGCGCGCGCGGTGGCGAAGCGCAACGGCATTCCGTGGATCGCCGACTATCGCGATCTCTGGGCCGGTCCGTACGGCCCATATTTCTCACGCAACTATGGGCCGACGCGCCTGCGCATTTTCTACGCGATGGAGAAGTGGCTGCTTCACCGCGCGACGATCCTGACGACCGTGACCAAGGGACACGCGGAAGCGCTCGAACGAAATTTCAAACGGACCGGAGTCGAGGTCATCCCGAATGCGAGCGATCGATCGATCTGGGAGACCATCGACGATGTTATGCCGGCGGATTTTCGATTCTGTTACACGGGTCAGATCTATCCAGGTCTGAGGACGCCCGATCTCCTGTTCTCGGCCATTGCCGAACTGCGAGAAGAGCGCGACCCGGCCGGCCTTGCAGCGCGCTTTGATTTTTTCGGGAACGAGCCGGACCTCGTGCTCAAATGCGCGG
>JABCYQ010000009.1 GCA_013290125.1 Vulcanimicrobiota bacterium | reverse complement strand
CGCCGGATATGTTGACGAAGCGAAAGTCGACTCGAAACGATAGGTTGTTAGGCAATCTTCGGCCACTCTGTAGTAAGAAGAATTCTATTTTCGCGCCGGCGAGCGACGCCCGGAACGCGGTCGAGAGAAGAGGTTCATTTCTTCGGGCGAGAGGTCCCGTTCGTCGTTGAATACCGGCAGCAAGAGAAAATGCACAGCGGCTCGTATGTTGCACGGTCGATGAGCACGTCTCAACAAGGAAGTCGGCCTGTGCCACGGGCAGCGGTCGACCGAAATGTCGTCGTTGCGGAGGCCGAGCGTCTGCGACTGAGGCTCTTGGAATACTCGGCCGTCAGCATGCTTGGGAATCTCATGCTCCACGCGGCCGCGGCCGCGCTCCAGACCGGCGCGTATGAATTTCCTCAAGTCGAATATGCAGCTTTGATCTATTGGCACGAGCTAAGCGACAGGGGGGATTGCGCGGTGGCGGACGGAGCCGCGGTCGAAGAGATCTCGCAATCGTTGAACGCCCTCTTCGCCGCGGTGCAGGGCTATTATCGAAGCGAGGCTGATCGCGCGCGTACCAACGGCGTTCCGGCAGAGCTCGAATATCGGCTGCGTTCAGCTGGCCTCGGAATAAGGGTTCCCGCTTATGAAGTGCATCAGCTGCGCGTCCTGCGCGGGATATTCGGTCCGCACGCGCCGGGTATCCGAACGCAGCTCGGCTTCGACACGGAGGACGTCGTCGCTTGCGTTGATGCTGTCAACGAACATTCCTCGCGCGCAGTTGCGTCGTTTCACACCGCGGCGAAGAGTCTGGACTCGCAGGAAGCCTACGACGAGCACTTCGCGAAAGCTGGAGTCTTCTTGACCTTTGAGCCCGGACAGATCGCGGCGCTCGCTCGGCTTCCGGCGGCGACCGTATCGTCCGTGATGGATTTTCTCTCGCTGGAGCGCGGCGCGCCTGACGAGAATACGCTCCTACCTTCGCCGTACAGCATGCTCCGGCAGCGACCGATCCTGGCGATCGGTGCCGGCCGATACCTCGTTCCGAGCCACGCACTACTGATGCCAGCCGTGCAATCCCGTTTGGAACAAGCCCTTAACCCGGCTAGAACAGCCGACGCCGCAGACGGCCTTTGGACGCGTTACGAAAAGCTCCGAGGCAAGTGGGTGGAGGAGGAATCCTACCGTTTGCTTCAGGCAATGATGCCGGGCGGAAAGGGGACGGTAGGCGCGTATTATTCTATCCCGACGGGGGAGCGCGTCGAGGGTGACGTGGTCTATCAGGTCGACGATGTAGTGTTCCTGTTGGAGGGCAAGGCCGGAGCGTTCTCTCCGGCAACACTTCGTGGAGCACCCGGTAGCCTCTCGGACGATGTAACGGAGATCATATCGAAAGGCCACGAACAGTGCGCGCGAACCGAAGCGTATATTCGAGCCGGCAATAATGCCTTCGAGAACGCGGACGGTTCCGTCGCCTTGACCCTGACGGGCGACGTTCGGGAGTTTCTTCGAATCGTCATCACGCTCGACAATGTGGGCGCTCTGTCGACGGCGTCGGCCGCGCTGCAACGTGCAGGGCATCTTCGAGAATATCCTACATGGACACTGTCCATGACCGACATGATGATCGTCGCCGATGTGCTTTCGCTGCCCGGGGAACTACGACATTATGCACGGTCGCGCAATGCGACCATGATGCTCGATCACGTGCTCACGGTCGACGAGACGGACTATCTGGGGATGTATCTGCTCTGGAACCAAACTACGATCATGGAGGAAATGTCCGACACCGTCTTGCTTACGGGTCATATTGAACAGTTTGACAACTACTACGTGAGCCGCAAGGTGAAGAATCCGCCGCGTCAGCCCATTCCTGAAGAAGTAGCCGAACTGATTTATGCTCTCGCGCATCTTAACGCCCCACTTTGGAGCCAGGCAGCGTGCGACATTCTTGAGCTCGGCTCGACGACCCGCGGATACCTGGCCGATGAATTAAGGTCGAGGAAAGTGGATGCGTCCACGCGCTTAACAGACGTCACGTTCGGACTGGGAAGTAGTGGCTATCTTACCGTCGTGCTGAGGAACGATTGCGAACCAGTTCGGCTCCGCGAGCAGTTTGTCGCGGCGATAGCCTCGTCACCTATGCGAGTGTCTGGCAAGCGACTAATAATTGGTTACGATCCGGCGAACCGGGTCGCGACCGCTGATTATTACGAGCGGGTGGACAGCAGACACTTCCGAGCAGCTCCGTCACTTACGTGGACCCCGGCGATCGTTGGAGCAACTTCATAGGTCAGTTATCGATGTGTGATTTTTCGGGGCACAGTCGCGTCGGAGAGGTTAAAGTGAGTGCTCCCAATGGCGGAGAAGTTCTAGCCTCTCAATTTGAGAGCTTCGGACGTGAACGATATCCATCAGACCATCGTTGCCGACCCGCTTGCCGCCTCTCTCACGGAGGCAATATCTTCGTGCGGCTGCATGTCGGAGTTCGCCAAGTACGTGGCGGAGCGCCGTAGCGTCAAGCGCTGGTACATCGCCGCCGACTTCTGCCTCGGCGACACGTTGAAGCCGAACGACGTCATAGCGTTCACGGTAATACCGGAAGACGCGCCGCTCGCCGCGCTCTTCAAGGAGATATCGGCCGTCAAGACGCGCGACATTAAGCGGGTGAGGCGCGTTCCCGAATCGATGATAAAATGGCTCGCGGAGGATCATCGCTTCACGTTTGCGTTCATCGTCAACCGACGCAGCAGGCGGATTTTCGGCGGAGACGTGTCGGCGGGGCTCGTCATCGCGAGCGCGCGCAAAGCGTTCGAAGATTTTCGGCACGGACCTGGAGATGCGACGCTCGACGCTGTGATAAGTCGCTGGAAGGCGTTGGAGCAGAAGGCAAAGGCCAAGAACTTCAACGAGGCCCTTTTCAACGATGCGTTGTTGGTCGCGACGATCGCCGCGCTGATAGGTCTGCTAATTGCGCAGAATGTTGAACCGGCGGCCATTCGCTGGATCCCCGATCGTGACGACATGACGACCGCCTTCGGTGGCGCCGCATTCGATGTGTACGCGAGGTTGCTCTGGGTTTGGACGAAGCCGGCGGCCGTCCGTGCGCCGACTGCGGGATACGTTCGGGCTGACACCTCTCACCGCGAAGACTTCTACGACGGTTTCAACCGGATCCCCGACTGCGTGGCGGGCTCTCTTGCCAGTTGCGCATACGTCGACCGAGTTGGAAAATTTGCTCCCGCGGCGCGCAAGCACCAGCAAATGCTGGGGGTCATCGCCGATAACCCTCGCATCCGTGTATTCCAGATGACATTGCGGCACGGCGAGGCCCCCGTCGTGATCCCCGTGCTCGTGAGCAGAGCGCCGATCGCGTGACGGGTTGCCACGCGATACCGAGTTCCGCCGATGACATCAGGCTTCGATGGACCACGATGATCGCCAGTCGACGTTGGTGGAGCGGAAGTGACGCTTTCACGCGCGTGCACGGGATAATCGCTTTATCCAGCGCTTGATATTGGAATCCCGGCGCGGCAGTGAGTTCATTTTCGGGACAAGAGGGGCATACTGCTTGCAGGAAATGCTTGCAGTAAGCATGCAATTATGTTGGCATGGTTACATTGACAATCCGTGATGTTCCCGATGACATTCTTAAGAGCGTCGACGCCGCAGCCCGCGTCGCTCAGATCAGATCGCGCGAGGCCTTTCTGCGAAAGCATCTTAACGAGGTCTATGGGCCGGAAGGGTCCGTCGCCGCCGCCACCGCCCAACGTCTTCGCAAGATCATGCAAACAGCCGCCGGACTGGGCGAGCGAGGCTGGCTCGATCCGGCGCCTACCATATCCCTAGTGGCCCGCGCGCTGGGTCACCGGGATGCGAGCGCGTTCGAGTCCGAGTTGCGCGGCGAACGCGCGTTGACATTCGGCGATGGCGATGGGTTCTGTGCGCTCTTCGGCGTTGAACGAAGTTGGCTAGAAAGCGGGGTCGGGAATCCGTTCGAGGCCTCGGCGCTCTTTCGCGACGGCCATGACGTCTTGGCGCATTTCTTGACAAGAGGGATCGAGTACGACGAGCTGTGCTTCGTGCTGGCCGACGCGCCCGACGTCGGCGCCGCGATTGTCGGCGTCCGATCCGCGCCGCATCCGCTTTCGCCCGACGGCGCGTGGCGTTACAACATATTGGCCGATCTGATTCCGATTCACGATCACGTCGGCGGCACCGGCAGGGCCAACAGGCGCGAGTTCGCCGACCTCATGGTCGCACTGTACGACAACGAACTATTTACAGAGCAGACAGCGATGCACGGTCGCATCGTCAACGAGGCACAGTACATGGCGCTGGTTTCCGGCGGGATTCACGCAGCGGAGATAGTCGGCGATCGATCATTGGGCAGCCACTGGCACGAGGACTTTTGGCAAATGGAGCGTCAGGATGTATACACGAAGAACTACGGGATGGCGAGGGACGCGTTGCGCGAAGAGTTGTTGCGCGAGAAGATCCAGTCGACCGATCAATACCACAACCACGTGCGCAAGTTGTGCGAGCAGATCCGAGGGGATCTCGATCGTATCGAACCATGACTCCGGCGGGCCCGAGTAGCGGCCAGGGTAGTGGGTCATTCGTGATTGAATGAAAATCGAGGGGCCACGCTTGGGGGGACAACTAATCTATGTCCATGCAAGCGGCATCGCGTTTACTATGGGCGCTTCTTGTCGTTCTTTTTATTGGCTATGTCCAATGGGTCGAAGGGCAGTATCTCACCGATCAACAGAAAAAGGGCAACGATTTGAGCGCCCCTTGGCATTTTATCGCCTGAACGTCGCCAAATTGGATCATCACTATTGTGGCCGTACTTGGTCTCATGTACGTCGTATTTCCGAGCATTAGCAAACTATTTTCACCCCAAGCAAGCCCCCATGCCCGCCGATGCTGTATACAATTTCAAAGACATTGACATACACAATGTCGGCACGGGGTTTTCATTTCAAACGATAGGAACCGTCGTTCAAAGAGAACCCGCGGTGGCTCCGAAAGTTCACTATTGTTACGCGACTGCCGACACCACAGACATGAAAAATATTAGTAGCCTCTATTTGTGGATTCACGCGGACCGCCCAGAGCCGCCAGGATCGCGTTACATAAACCCGTGGGGGTCTCCATAGGGGCACGGGATTACTACAATATCGGTAAGACCGTCGAATGGCAAACACGTCAAGGAGAGGATTCAAGACTAGTATCTGTTTACCACCTGGCGACTATTCAATCGACTGGCCTACCGCTGATACTTCCGGATAAGTTCGCCATGGTCGGGACAGAACGTGCCGCCGTTATGAAACTGGATCCAATTTTTCACCGGTCCTTCCAAAAAGTGCGTCGCAGCTGAGACTACGGGCGGGGACGTACGCGGCTCGATGTACTCAAGCACCTCGCCTGCTGGCAGGACATCGCATTGGGCTTCGGCACCACAGTGGCAAATTAGGCGCATCTATACCTCTCGTACATATATGTGGCATCAGGTCATATGTTTGTCAAACGAAGTTCGCAGCTTACTTGGTGTCAAGAATTTCACTAGAACTTGGCGCGCCTTCTACGAAGTCGGCTCGTGCCCTAGACTCAGTTGGCCCGACGAAGGAACGGCAAGATTCGGCAAGCGCAGGACCCGCTCAGTCATTCGATTGCGAGCAATGCCGGCAACGCTCGCCACGAAGCTTTCGCTCAGCATCCAGGACGTCTTCGACTTTAACGTCATAGGTGCGAGCCAAGTATTTGTTGCTTTGCGTTGACGGTACTCCTCAATCACGTATCCGACGAAGTCGACGATCAATACAGTCCGCAAAACGTGCTCGATACGTCCGTATTCCAGCCACTCAGCATGCAGTATTTTGCGCCTGTTGAGCTTGCGCCCATTAACGTCTACGCCCGACTTCGCTTTCGCGAACATGACGTCAAAGAGTAAATCGAGCGTTGGCCGATCGAAGCGATAAGTAACCCGTTCAAACTCCGTCCGAACGAGGCGCTTGTTCTTCGAGCTCGACCACCCGCGGATTCCCGCCTCAAAAGCTAAGTCGGTGAGCATTCCGTCAACCTGCGCGAAAAGGGCGGGAACAACTAGATTGGCTGCATTGTGGCCGCGCACGCCGTGGTGCGACATCGCACAGAGACAGTCTTGCACGATCTTGAAGCGTTGAGGCGTCACGACTGTGTAGTCGCGCATCTCGTCGGCGAAGCGACGCAGCTGCGACCAGCCGTCGTTCCTGAGGTAGTCGCGCACGAGCAGATAGATATCGTGCTGAGGGGCCCTGGAATCACGAGCAGCGGACGCTAGCAGAAAAATCACGGGTATCTGAATCGATGGCGTCAGCCCCCACCCATAACGAGACGCTAGGGCGCCGAGCGCGTCGAACAAGTGATACGCCTCGTCGATCATGACCGTGGCGACCGATACCAGGTCCATTACCCCGTCACCAAGCGTCTTAAGCCATTCCCGAATACCGGTCACGAGATCCGTCATTACATTTACTCCGTCTTGGATATGAGTTCTAAGTTTTCGAGTTCTTCGCTGACGTGCCTCCGACGAAAACAACGGATCGATCCTGCAGCAAACTGAATCGAGAGGGGCTCGGCTGGACGTCATCGCGGTGCGGCGACGTGCGGGCTGAGACAAGAGCGAACGCCAGGCGGCGATAGCCGGTCTGCGATCACAATCGACTCGAATTCGGCCGAACCCCAGCTAGTCGCGACATGGCCAAGATTTGGCAATACGCAAACTTCAAACTATCGGAAGCGGACCGATTCGCCGCGGTTCGGTGAATTCCGCGATGGCACCCGATCTGCGTCTAATTGGCGTCGGCGTCAAGTTGAATGAAGGCATCGTGAATAGCACACCATCGTTCTCGAAGTATCGTCTGACAATATTGTTTTCGACTGTCACTCTCGCGCCGGCGCAGGCGATAGCTGCCGCATCGACGGGCTCCTTGCCGTGGGATGGACCGTTGCAAACGCTCGCCGCAGATCTAACCGGTCCGGTAGCGACATCCATTTCAGTAATTGCGCTATTCGTCGCTGGTGCCGTGCTGGTATTCGGCGAGGACATGGGCCATTTTGCGCGTCGGGCGCTCGTGGCCGTAATCGCAATTGCGTTCCTGCTCCTTGGATCGCAGTTTCTGATCGCGCTTGGTCTGACGAACGGCTAGCGAGATTATGGAGAATTCGCGACTGATCGCAATTCACCAGTCGTTTCTGAGTCCGCTCCTCATCCTCGGCGTCGAGCGTGAACTGTTTATCGCCACCGCATTGGTTTCGGCGATGCTCGTGTTTAGCGTCAGCAACGCATTCCTTGCCGTCGTCGGGACCGCTTTTTGGCTCGTTACGTTACCGATGCTCCAAAGAGTTGCGAGGGCCGATCCGCAGATGAGTCGAGTGTACGTGCGACACGCTCGCTACGCGCAGTACTTACCTGCGGCGGCAGCCTGCAATGCTCCAACCCGATCAAATCCGGACTGGGCCCAAACCCGATGATTAGGCTCTCAGAGTTCCGCTCTAAGGCCAAAGGACTCGCCGACCTTCTCAACTACGCAGCGTTGGTCGACGAAGGCATATTGATATGTAAAGACGGCAGCCTGACGGCCGCGTGGGGTTATCGTGGGGATGACTTTGAGTCCGCATCTGCTGGCGAGCTCGCGGGTGTCTCTGCCAGCATAAACTCAGTTCTTTGCCAGTTGGGCGGCGGCTGGATGATTCACGTCGACGCGATTAGATCGCCCTCGGTCGCCTATCCATCGCAGGGGAATTTTCCCGACAGAACAAGTCGACTCATCGACGACGAGCGCAGAACGCAATACCGAACGGCCGGCACGCACTTTGAAACGCGCTATGTTCTGACGCTTTCGTACTTGGCGCCAACCGATGACGACGAGCGCGTCGGCGGGTATTTTGTCGGCTGGGAGACCTCGGACAAACACACCGGATCTCGAGCGCTCGCGAGCTTTCGGCAAGGGCTGGCCCAAATCGAAGACGGCCTCGGCTCGCTCCTGAAGATGAAGCGCATGCGATCGCGTCCGTCCCAGAACCGTGCTGCGCTTTGGAATGACTTGCTGGGCCATATCAACGCGTGCATCTCGGGCGACGATCACCCGGTCTTACAGCCGCCCACTCCAATGTATCTCGATACGATTCTCGGCTCTCAGGACTTCTACGGCGACTTGCGACCAAGAATCGGCCCGAAGCACATTCGACCGGTCTCGATCGTTGGTTACCCACAACACAGTTACCCCGGTATGTCGGACGCTCTACAGCGCCTGCCGTTCGCATACCGATGGTCGTCGCGTTTCATCTTTCTGGATCCGACAGTCGCCGAAAAGCATATCGCCAGCTACGAGAAAAAGTGGTTTGGCCGACGCAAGAGCCTCCGATCGCTGATCGCCGAGCAATCCGGCGGCCACTCGGGACCAGTCAATGCGTACGCCGACACGATGGCGTCCGACGCCCAAGGCGCGCTCGCCGAATGTGCGAGCGGTTCAGTGAGGTTTGGTTATTTCACAAACGTCGTTATCGTCATGGATGAAGACGCCGCGGTTGTGGACCAGAACGCGCGAGAGGTCGTCAAGGCGATCAACAACGCTGGTTTCAATGCGCGCCTCGAAGACGTCAACGCCGTCGAAGCCTACTTAGGCAGTCTACCCGGCCACGGTCATCCCAACGTGCGTCGTCCGCTCATGCACACCCTGAATGTATCGGACATCCTTCCGATGACTGCCATCTGGTCTGGCCCGCGAACGCATCCGTGTCCGTTCTATACCGAAAATAGTCCGCCGTTAGCCTACGTCGGGACCGGCGGCGCCACGCCTTTTCGGCTCACGTTGCATGTCGACGATGTCGGGCACGCGCTAGTACTTGGACCGACTGGATCGGGGAAATCGACGCTGCTGGGCTTCTTGATGGCGCAGCACTTTCGATATCCGGGCGCGCAGGTGTTCGCGTTTGACAAGGGATTCTCGGCGTACGTTCTCTGCAAAGCCTGCGGTGGCGAGCACTATGCCATCGCGGGCGACAACATAGACCTCTCGTTTTGCCCGCTTGCGAAGATCGACGAACCCGGCGAGCGTACCTGGGCGATAGAGTGGCTGGAAATCCTCGTCAGCTTGCAGGGACTGGCGATTGGACCGCATCATCGTGCGGCTCTCGCCAAAGCCGTCTCGTTACTCGCGAATTCCGAGCACCGGACGCTCACGGATTTTGTCAGCACGCTGCAGGACGTGGAGCTGCGCGATGGACTTGCGCACTACACGCTTTCTGGTTCGATGGGCAACCTGCTTGACTCCGACCGCGACGCGCTCGGCTTGAGCGACTTCCAGGTCTTCGAGATGGAGCACTTGCTCGGACTCGGGCCAAAAGACGTCATCCCCGTTCTGCTCTACCTTTTTCACCGCATCGAGCGCCGCCTTCAGGGCCAACCGACGTTGATCGTGATCGACGAGGCGTGGCTCATGCTCACAAGCGAGCTCTTTCAATCGAAGATCCGCGACTGGCTCAAAACGTTACGCAAAGCAAACGCCGCCGTTGTCTTTGCAACTCACAGCCCGACCGATATCCTCAATTCGCGGATCGCAAACGCGATCGTCGAGTCGTGCCCGACGAAGTTCTGGCTTCCCAATGCTGAAGCGAAAACCCCGACGCTCGCCGCCGCGTACGCAAGCCTTGGGATGACCGACCGCCAGATCCACAGGATCGCATCGGCTGTACCGAAGCGCCACTACTACTACACCTCGCCGATGGGCCGACGGCTGATCGATCTCGACCTCGGCGCGACCGCGCTTAGTTTCACGGGCGCCGCAGGCAAGCAAGACCTTCGCGCGGTCAAGACCCTGCAAGAACGGCACGGGGAAGCGTGGCCGGCGGCATGGCTGCAAACGCGCGGGCTCACCGACGCTGCGCGTACATGGCTCGGCTACGAATCGGACTCCCTCGCGACCCATTCCCAGCGTTGCACTGATTAAGGAGTGTTCTATGCGATTCAAGGCGAGCCTCATTTTCTCGACGATCGTAACGCTAATGGCATTCGCGTCAGCGGCGACCAAGGCGGCGGTGCCCGTGTTCGACCCGCTCAACTACGCGCAAAATGCTCTCACCCAAGCGAATACGCTCAAGTTGACGCTCGATCAAGCCCAGGAGATCGCGAACCAGCTGCAGGCGCTAGAGATGCAGGCGCGGTCGTTGCGTGCGATTCCCAAAGGCGTGTGGGGCGAGATTCAATCGGATCTGAGCGCGCTTCGCGCTGTCGTCGAGAAAAGCCAAGGCATCGGCTACGATGATACCAATCTATCGAGCGACTTTGTGTCCGCCTACCCGGGATTTGTGACCACGACGAATTTCGCCGACTCGTATCAGCGGTGGACCCGCAATGCGCTCGCCGGAATTCAGACGTCACTTCAGGACGCCGGGCTTCAGGATCGGCAATTCCAAAGCGAGGATGCCACGCTCTCGCAGCTCCAGGCGCTGAGCGATGGAGCCACAGGACATCTGCAGGCGCTTCAGGTCGCCAACATGATCGCCGTCCAGCAGGTGCAACAGATGCAGAAGCTGCGCCAGCTTCAGATGGCACAGATTCAGGCGCTTGCCGGCTATCTCGCGACGCAGCAGCAGACTCAGAGCAGCCAATACGCGGCGCTCAAAGCCTGGTTGGACGGTGCAAGCGCGCCGGCCTATAAGTTCTGAACCGCTGAATCGATGCTTTCCGCGGCCAAAGTGAAGACAAGCACGCGCCGTGCGACCGGGTATTCCGGCCCACCGGCGCTCTTGTCTGTTGCGCTTGTCCTCGTCATGCTAGCCTACAGCTCCGGCGCGGCGATGGCTGCACAGAGCGGGTCGGGCACGCTGACCGATGTCGTGAACGCTTTCAAGTCGACGAGCGGGGGATGGATTGGGACGGCGCTCACCTACGCTCGTCACCTGTTCTTCGCACTCGTCGCTATCGAACTTGCGTGGACGGCCATTACCTACGTCCTCCAGCGCGACAACCTGTCGGACTTCGTCGCAAACCTGATCCTCAAGCTCATGGGTGTCTTTTTCTTCCTTGGGCTATTGCAAAATGCGCCGACATGGATACCTGCCGTCGTCGACAGTTTCTCCCAGGCCGGCGCAGCGATCAGCGGCCAGAACACCGTCCTTGATCCGAGCACCACCTTCGGACAAGGCTTGCAACTAGCAAAAGCGATGCTGACGACGTTGAACAACCCGGCGATTTTCACTGCGGTTCTGCCGGTCTTGCTCGCCGTACTCTGTTCGATCGGCGTCGTCATCGCGTACGCGGTCGTCGCTGGCCAGCTGTTTATCACGCTCATCGAGTCCTACATCGTCATCAGCGCCGGATTGTTCTTCTTGGGCTTTTCCGGGAGCAGATGGACACTGCCGTTCTCTGAGCGCTATGTCGGCTACGCGGTCAGCGTCGGCATCAAACTGTTCATGCTGTATCTCATCGTCGGACTGGGCGCCACGCTCGCGCAACAGTGGCAAGCGCTCTTTACCCCCGCCATTGTTGCGCAACCGGAGGTCTATATCGGCGTGGCAGGATCGGCACTTGTGTTCATGCTGCTTGGCTGGCAGATTCCGAGCTTTGCCGGCGCCCTGATGACCGGCTCGCCCTCCATGACCTTGGGCACGGCCGGCAACGTGGTCGCCACGACTGCGTCCGCAGGGGCCGGCATCGCGAGCGGCGTGTTCGCGGCCGCGGGAGTGGGCGCCGGAATCGCGATCTCCGCAGCGGCTGGCACCGCGGCGCGCTTCGCAAGTCCAGTCGGGCTTGAAGGGGCAAGCGCGAATAGCGGTCATCGGCCCGTCGGCTATATCGAACCGGCGCCGCGAAATCAGGAGACAGCGCAGCAAGCCCCATCCGACAACTCGGCCCTGACTGCCCCGGCGACGACTGCACAGACGGTTTCGCAAGGCGCTGCTACGTACGACTGGACTCAAGACAGTGCAACGTCGGGATCCGCGTTTTCGTCGTCGGGCGCTGCGGGGGCGGAGTCCGACCAAGTTGACGGCGCGACAACGCGCGACGCCACGTCGGAATCCGCGGCGCCGTCGACGCAGTCCCTTGAGGATCTCATCGCACAGCACTCGTCCAAGAGCTCGACACAACGCACGGCACCATCGAACCCGCTGCGCTCTGCCATGGATGCGATCCGCGGCCTGCGGATCCCCACACTGCCGCATGACGCCGCGGGCGGATCGATCCACATTCGATTTAGGCACCACGATGGGGATTGAGCGGCCGAGCGCCAGCGCGACGCCTGATCGGCTTGTTAGCGATGACCCCTACCTCAATGCACGGCGCGAATGGAACGAGCGCTACGGCAGCTATATCGCCCGCGCGCGAAACTGGCGGCTTGCTGCCTTGGGTTCCATCGCCGTGAGCGTGATCTTGGCGTTTGGCGTCGTCTGGCTTGGCTCGCAGAGCAAAGTCGTGCCGTTTGTGGTCGAGGTCGACAAGCTCGGTCAAGCAGTTGCTGTCCAACGCGCCGATCGCGCGGCCCCGACCGACCAGCGCATCGTGAAGGCCCAGCTTGCGTCTTGGATCGCTGACGTACGGACCGTTACAGCGGACCCCATCGCGCAAAAGGCAACACTGCAAAGAGTCTATGCGTTTGTCGATTCCTCTGGCGCGACGATCCTCAACGACTACTACCGCGACAATTCGCCGTTTGACGCTGCGCAGCAAAGCAGAGTTGCGGTATCCGTTGATGCGGTGCTGCCGATCAGCGATACCTCCTACCAAGTTCAATGGACCGAGAGCGCGCGCGATGCGCAAGGCCAACTGCTCAAGACAACGCACTGGCAAGCCAGCATCGAGCTTGCGTTTGCGCCGCCAACCGAAGAGTCGGAATTGCTGCGCAATCCGCTAGGGATATACGTTCATTCCATCAGCTGGACCCAGCACGTATGAGGCCGGCGTGAGCGCCCGAATGTTCGCCGTCGCTCTTGCACTTGCAACCAGCGTCGTTTTGACAATCGGGCCGCGCATCGCTCGGAGCGCGCCCGCCAGCCAGCGCTACAAAGCCCTAGCGGTGATCCATCGGCAGAGGAAGCCCATTGGGGTAGTCTGCCAACCGCTTTTCGTCTGCGACATCGTGCTCGACTCTGGTGAGAGCATTCTTGCGATGGCTACCGGCGATTCGGCTCGCTGGATTCTCAGCACCGTCATGAGCGGGCCCGAGGCACAGACGCCGCATGTGCTTGTGAAGCCGACCGACTATGGGCTGCGCACGGACCTTATCATCGCGACCGGTCAAAGGGTCTGCTACCTCCTTTTGCTCTCCACACGTCGAGACTATCAAGGAACTCCTCGCCTTTACTACCCGGTAGCAGAATATGGTCTTATCACGCGCAGCGGTGATTCGCCGTCGGACCAGCTGCAATTCAACTTAGCGCGACTGGACTTTGCCTATCGCTTGCGCGGCGAGCCAAGCTTTATGCCGACGCGGGTGTTGAATGACGGCGCCCATACCTATATCGAGATGCCTTCGGGTATCGAGGACATGCCGGTCGTTTTTGCGATTGCAAACGACGGATCCGATGCGGTCGTGAACTACCGATTTCGGCACGGCATGTTCGTCGTCGACGGGGTCCCGCAGCGCCTGGCACTCGTTCAAGGGTCGGGCAGGAGTCAGCGCCGCGTGATCATCGAGAGAGGAAATTGACGTGCACGACTTACCGCGCAGACACGAGAAGACGATCGGCTCTCCGACCGAACTTGAGCCCGGCGGCTTCATTCGGATTCATGGTCGGATCTTAGGGAGCGGCAAGATCGGCAAGCGTCCCGGACTTATCGTGCTTGGCGTCGGTTCGCTTCTAATTGCTGCGATCGTGTACGGAGTGGCACATAGCGGCATGCACCGCTCAATCACCACTGGCAGGCAGCTGCCGATCGCGAGTGCGGCTGAAACGATCGACCCTTGGTGGAAAGATCGGAGCGACGCCGTTCGCGCATCGTCGCCCGAGCGGGCACCGAACGTAATGGCGACATCAGCAGCACTGCCTCCCGGCGTTCCGGATTTGAGCGCTTTAGATGAGACGCCACGTGTGACCGTTCGAACTTTGCCGCGGGTGGAGTCGATACGAAGCTATTCGCGTGCGCCGCATCCGGTCACTGATTTCCCGGCGATTCCGTTGCTTCCTGAACCGCAGCAATTCGCTTCTGAGCCGGCCGAACGGAATGTGGTTCAAAGCGACACTCCCGCACCGACTCCGGTCTCAGACGAGTCGGCCCTCCAAATCGCGCTGTCCTCGCATATCTTGGTCGGTCCGAGCGAGAGCCTGGATAGTGGCGTCGTTCTGGGTACTCAAGTTCACAAGTCGAATGTACCGGGGGCCGCGTCGAAGCAGATCGACGAGGCGGCAACGGCAGAAGGCTCACTTAGCGCCGCGTCCCCGTTTACGATTGCGGCGGGTACAATATTAGCCGCCTCGCTCGTCACGGCAATCGACTCCGATCTGCCCGGTGTGCTCGTAGCGCAAGTTCGTCAGAACGCGTACGATTCGGCGACGGGCCGCTATCTGCTTATCCCGCAAGGTACGAAGATCATCGGACAATACGATTCGCGCATCGCGTACGGTCAGGACCGGCTGTTCGTAAGTTGGCAGCGCCTCAACTTCCCAGACGGCATGAGCGTCGATCTCCACAGCATGGCCGGCGCCGACATAGCAGGGCGCTCTGGCTTCGATGCGCGGGTCGACAATCATACGGGGAGACTGTTCCAAGGCGCGATCCTGCTGAGCATCATCGGCGCAGGCGCTCAGTTGAGTCAACCGCGACAAACCTCAACAAGTAGTTCGGCACCTACGGTTGGGGAAGTGATTGCGGGAAGTGTCGGAGAGCAGGTTGCCAACCTCGGTACGCAGGTTGTCCAGCGACAGCTCAACGTGGCGCCAAATCTGCGAGTGCCGACCGGATATCAATTCAATATCATCGTCGACCACGACGTCGTATTCGCTGCCCCGTATGCCGGAGGCTAGACGCCTTCTCGCGCTTGCGGTAATCAAGAGCCGGAGTGATAAATTCAAATGGCACTTTACCCAAAACTACTTCAGCCCTGGTTTCGCGATGTTGACCTCATGGCCGAGGGTTTGATCGACGCAAAGCAAGCTGCAGCCTTTCTCGGCATCGGTCGGAGTAAGGTGTACGACTTCATGTCGTGCCAGGAACTGCCATACGTCAAGCTCGGGAAGTCCCGGCGCATCCCCATCGTGGCTCTAAAGATATTCGCTGTCCGAAGCTGACGGCCACAGTTTCCGCACGCCGCCCAACATCACTATCCTTACTCCAACTAGTCGTGCGCTCAAAGCTCAGAAGTGTCGTGCGCTCGGCAAAGTCATATGCCCTACCCAGCGGCAGTCGCGAGAGAGCTATCGATCGAAAGGAGGTGAAGGGATGAAATTACCGTCTGTAGCTGGGACGTTCGTAGGAATAAGAACGGAACAGTTCGCAAACGGATCCGAGCGCGGTTTTATGAGGTGGATCTAAGCGGCAAGCGTCGCCGATTGACCGCCTACGGAGAGACGGTTGCTGCCGTTCGGCTAAAAGTTAGCGGCCTTAAAGATCGACCGATCGCTTCCTTCGATGTCATCAAAGAAACGCTTACGTCGTATCTCGAGCGCTGGTTAAAGCGAGTTGCGGTTGAAAATGCTCCACGGACGTACGAATCATATTCGTGGATCGTCAATAAATATATCTCAGGCTTCATCGGAACCATCCGACTAGCCAAATTGACGCCTCAAGACATCGCCGACTTTCTCAATATATCGCTGCGAGCAAAGGGGCCACGAACCAGACAGTTAGTATATCAGGTCCTTCACCACGCGCTGAACGAGGCTGTAGCAGATGATCTAATACGAGTCAATCCATGTCGGTCGAAGTTCAAGCCGAGACACAAATCCGCCGAATTTCGCTCCTTGACGCAAGAGGAAGCACAAAGGCTATTGGCTGTCGCGCGCGAGAGTGCGCACTATCTCTTGGTCTACCTCGCGCTCGCGACTGGAATGCGGCAAGGCGAACTACTCGGCCTGCGCTGGGATACTGTGGATCTCGATAACCGGTTCCTGTCCGTTTGCGCAACGCTTGCCTGGGACGCTCAAGGCAAGCCGATACTGCGACAGCCCAAAGGTAAACGTCATAGACGCATCGACCTGACGCAGTACGCCGTAGACCTTCTCGAAGAACAAAGAAACAGCCGGAGCCCGATATCTCCGTGGGTATTTTCGGATGCAAATGGCAACCCGATGCGCAAAGACAACCTCATTTTCAGAGTGTTCAAGCCGATGTTGAAGAAAGCCCAAATTGGTCGCCTAAGATTTCACGATCTTCGACACTCGTCGGCGACGCTAAGCCTCGCGGCAGGCGAAAATATCAAGGTGGTCCAAGAACGGCTCGGTCACGCGTCAGCGAAAATGACGCTGGATGTATACGCGAAAGCTGTGCCCACGCTACAGAAGGAGGCAGCGAGTCGATTGGATTCTATACTAGCAGTTAATGGGCCACGTTTGGGGCCACGCGAAGGAATTTCAGAGGAAAAAGACGCAACAAAGCCCGTAATATAAAGGTTTTCCCCGATAGCTCAGCTGGTAGAGCGTCTGACTGTTAATCAGAATGTCCCTGGTTCGAGTCCAGGTCGGGGAGCCAAGAATTCACGAGGGAATCCCGCATCGGTAAAACGATTGCGGGTTTTCTCGTTTATTTCCACGGGTGTCCAGGGATGTCCGCAAAAATCCAGCGGTTAGGACTTTACTGGCCGTAAATTGGCAGTACTGAAACCGATGGTTACAAAAGCTATACCGTGGCCTTTGAGGCGCCTTGTAGCGCCCTAACCAGCTGTTCCTTCGCTCGCTTGGCTTCGACTACGATTTGATTCATCATCGTCTCGAACTCGGTCTTCATAACCTCGGTTTGTTTTGCTATTTCCGCGCGGACCTCTGCGGCCTGCGTCTGAAGGCCGTAAACGATATTGGGATTCCCGCCGGCCGACGCAACGCCGGATTCCAAGTCCCCGACCTTCATCCGAAGATTCAGTTTTCGATCCTCGGCCTCTCGTTCGCGCCGGCTCGTTCGTTCCTGAATCGATTGCGTATCCATCAAAACTTGAGACGCGTTAGAAATCGCAGCCAAGATTAGAGAGAGCCTAGTTGGCTCGATCGCGCGCGCAATATCAGGCTGAAGGGCACGCTCAAATAGCGAACTTGAGCCCGCGGGCGAAGCTACTACTGAAAGATACGGGCTTTCGATTATTTCCTCCATCCGTCCGATGAAAATGTTGAGAATGGTTGCGAGCTGCGTTAGGGCCGCTGCGTCCGAGCGCTTAGAGTCCAAACTGCGCATTATCGCGGGTACGACGACGGCGGCAGAGCTTGCCAACGCCAATACACCGGTGACTACTGCCAGGACCCCGGTGACTCGGACGAGATCCTCCGTGGCTAACGCTACGTTGTCAGCGGGCGCGGCCCTCGTCTGCGCGAGCAGCTTAGTTGCCTGGGCAAGATGCTCAATCGCATGGGCGACCTGATCGGCAGACACGGCTATCATAGGACACGGAAATTCAGCCGGCGATGTCCGATGCCTTGTTCACCCTACGCTTGAGATAGAAGTCGCATTGGTTCCCGTCGTACAGAACGCGAGGTTTCGACGGATTGAAGCAGTTTGAAGTCGGGCTGGAGCAGGTTGAATTGGTCGCGTCGGTTTCCAGCGCACTTTAGTATGCTCTTGTGATCTAAGTTGAATGCGCGTGGACGACTTGTCACGTCTTAAACCAACGATATACTGTATGAGTCATCTATCGCATTACAACGGAGAACTTGGATGCGCACAAAATCAGATCAGAACTCGCGATCGCTCGTAGCCGGCGGCCTGTTAACGATCGCCGAAGCGGCCAATTTTCTCAAAGTGAGTCGCTCGAAAATCTACTTGCTCTTAAATGCCGGCAAACTCGAGAGCACCAAGATCGATGGCTGCCGGCGCGTGCCGCTTCACGCCGTCGAGATCCTCGCGGCCAAGAGTCTAGGGACGGTGGCGTAAATGGCGTCCGACGCACTCTCTCTGACGGGAAGGCCTGAGACCTCCACAATCACCGCCGCAGAAATCGATCTTGTCACCCGAATCGCGAAAGAGCCGAAGTATAGCGGGCTCCCGAACGTGGACACCAGGGATCTGATCCAAGCAGGGATATTCGGATTACTTGAAGCCCGCAAGCGCTTTGACGCATCAAGGGGAGCCAGCATCTCGACCTACGCGGAACACTGGATCCGCGAGGCTATCAGAAAAGAGATCGACTTTCATCGAGCAGCCGTCGCAATTCCTGAAAGCGATCGTAAGGATGCCGAGAGGTTGAGAAATACTGAGCGGCGGCTCTACGTTGAGTTGGGCCGGACTCCAACCGTACACGAACTGTCGGCCAATTCGGGTTTCGACGTCGACAAGGTTCAACGACTAGTCAGTATCTCGAGCGCATGGGGCCTCGGTGATATAGATGCATCATTTGCTGGCGCACGTTCGGAGACGGATTTGCCATCGCACGCCCAGCCGGCGAGAACACCGAGCGGCCGCACTGGCCGACCCAGAAAGGTCGCGGATCAACCCGTTACACTCCTAGACGCGCTGATTCGAAGGTGTGGTACACCGGAAGAGCGGATCGCTAAAGTCTGTGGCGTCACAACTAAGACCGTTAAGCGGTGGCGGAACGGAGAGGCCACAGCAACGACGAAAAAGGCGCTGGATGGCCTCTATGCCCTGTTTCCGTTTACTGGTGAGCCAGAGGAGCTCTTCAGACCCCCGCAGTCGTCAGATCCATCAACAGGCGCCCTCTCATCCTTTGATGAGGACGGGGAGCACGATGCTGTCTATTCCGACGACCTGTTGTCCGATGAGGATGCTTTCACGTCCCTCGGACTAGAGACCGTCGACGAGCGCGATGCCTGGTAGCCCGCCGGACTTTTGGACATCCCATCCTATATATACATTGAGGGGACCGGTTCGGCTATCCGATTCTGTTCCGCCGGCCTGGTGGTGCGAGTAGACGGCCGAAGGCGTAAGGCACATTTTGCTCTCTGAGGGTTTGTGGCATGCTCGCTATTCGCGCTCTTCGCGTCGCCAGAGGGCTGACCCAATTGAACGTCGCCACGAAGGCACGCATTGCTCGATCGCATTTGTCGCGAATAGAACGCGGTGAGAGCGCGCCTTCGGAAGGCGTGCGTCACCGGCTCGCGGAGATCCTCGACCTAGACTCAGCCGAGCTTCTCGACGAGGTAGGCGGCGCGATTATCCGTTAAGTAGTGCGTCGACACCGATTCCGACGCGCAGTGCTCTGGCTTTAGACAGAGCACGACACCGAGGCCCGATCATTCATTTGATCGGGCCGTCTTTTTCATGCAGGTCGCTCCTAACGGACTTTCACATGAACGGCTCACCGGCATTCCGGCTATACGCGCAAGACTTCGAGAACGACCAAGCGGTTCGCCTGATGGATTTGTCCGAGGTCGGCCTCTACATCTTGTTGCTGTGCCGCGCGTGGACTGATGGCGACATTCCCGATGACGGGAAGGCTATCGCCCGGCTAGTCGGTCGACCGGAATCCAAGAAACTGTGGCCGGCTGTTAGACGATGCTTTGACGCCGTTCCGGGTCGCGAGGGCCGACTGCAAAATCGGCGCCTAGAAGAAGAGCGTCAGAAGCAGTCCGACTTTCGGCGAAAACTATCCGAAAGCGGATCGCAGGGTGCCGCGAAGCGATGGGGCCGCTATGGCGACCCCATTAGCGAGGCCAATGGCGAGCCCAATGGCGAGCGCAATGGCAACCCCACAAGCGAATCCATGGCGCCGCCATTAGCAACCCCAATGGCGGAGGGATGCCTTCCGTCTTCGTCTTCGTCTTCAGATAATGTTGACAGCAACAAACAAACAATACTTGAGACGCTGCTAGGACTTGGTGTAGAGGCCAGCATTGCTCGACGTTTGGTCGACGACGATTTCGCAGAATGCGAGAGACAACTCGCGGCGCTAAAGTACCAGAAGCCGAAGAATATTCCCGCCTTTATCGTCTCAGCGATCCGCGAACACTACGAGCTGCCGCCTGAAGCTCGGGCTGATCGCAAGCGACACCAATCCGAGATGCACAAGATCGGAGTTATGGCCAAGATTATGAGTCTGCCACCCGAGCAGCGCGCCCGCTTAGAGGCCGAGACGTCACGTCGCTACCCAAACGCAGATGAGACGCGCCAGGACGCCCTATTCCTAACATTCGCGGCGATCGAAAAAGAGCTGAGGAGATCCTGAGAGGCGCAGATGTCAAATCGATGTCGTACCTGTGGCGGCCAACGCGATTCCCATAGCGAGAATCGCTGTCGTTGCGGCCCAAATTGCAAATGCAAGAAATTCGTGCCGCGAGAAGCGCGACCTTGGGACCGATGAGCTCGTTGTTGGCGCTCTTTCTATTCGGCATGGTGTTCGCGTTGATGAACGCGGTGCAAAGCAGGCTCATCAACAACGGCACCAAACGCCGATTCCCGGATTGGCTCGTCGCGCTCTCCGTATGCGCCGTAGCGACCGTCTACACCATTGCGACTAGATACGTTGCGTCGAGCGTAGGTCCGGCGGCGGCGCTTTGCTATGGGGTTGGGAGCGCGCTCGGCGTAATCGCCGGCACGCGTCTCGCCAACGGACCGCTATTTGATCGCTTTCACCCCAGTCGCCACGACCGCGGCGGAACTCCGAATGAGGATGTCCACGATGCCTGAACCGAATACGGCACTGAAGAATCTTTCGAAGAGAATGGGCGTTTCGTTGGATTTGTCGGAGCCGCAGCAGCGACAACTCGCCGTCATATTCTTCCGGAAAGTCCATGCCGCGAGATCCAAATCGGAGATCGCCGAGCTCGAGAACAACATTAACGACATATGCCCTCAGGCCGGGATCAAGATTTCGGGCGTGCCGCACGAGAGTGACGTCATCAGGCTAACGGTTGGAGACGTCGTTGTTGGCTACAAAGTCAACAGCGCTGACGTGAACGCGGGCTTAGTTGCATTGCACCTTGCCCAGGCCATGCAAAACGATCCGGATCTGAGCAAGTGCAAGACTCCCGTCTCGGTGACCGTGGACTCTCGCCCGACTACCGACATGGCCTCGATAAGAATCTTAGCCAACGTGAAGGGTCCCGAAGCGTGTTATCCGCTTGCCGTGACCGTAAAGCGCCGCGAGGGCAGCTCGCTGGAGGCTGAAGCGAGCGATGAAGCACTTAGTATGCCTAGCGTAGTTCATCCGCTAAAAAGCGGCGGCTTCGTCCATGCGGGCGGAACTCTTAGTCTGCGAGCGCACATACCAACCGTGATCGCCGATCGTCTATTGATTCACGAGTTGCGAGAGCTCGGCTACATCCAATAACGTCAAACACAACGCACAGGAGAACACGAACCATGGATCCCGTAACCAAATCCCTTGCCATCAAGGCGCTCGAATCCGAAGCCGGCCGCCAAGGCATCAAATTCGTCGACGTCCGCGACGTCGCGCTTGCCGTGGATGACGTGACCGTCGATGCATCCGACGGCACCGTTCGCGGCTGCGCCGGCGCGCTCGATCGTCTCGTGAAGGACCGCCCGCACTTGATCGTTCCCGCCGACGGGAAGAGCGCCGGCGGTCGAACATCGACGCCGGGATCCGGCGGCGCCGGCGAGTCGAAGAAGAACGCGATGGAAATGTCAGACGCCGAATTTAGGGAAGCCCGGAAGAAGTCGCCTGTCTGGCGGAACGTCGAAGGGTTGATGTAGTCGTGCCGACCGGACACGCCTCGTGCGTTGCTTGCCGTCACCCCGACGGAGAAGCGATCGACCGGGCGCTTCGGGCCGGCGACACGCTCGATTCGATCGTCGAAAAGTTCGGCGAAATCTCTCGCTCGGGACTGTCGCGGCATAAGGCGCGTCACCTCTCCGCGAAGGAAAGCCCCAATGCGTCACGATCCCGTGTTACGCATTCAGGCAGCCCCCTTGAACGGCTCGAGGCCATCATTGCCGATCTTGCCGTTGTCGCCAAGCGGGCGTCTCGCGCCGGCTCCTTGACAGCGGTTACCAACGCCCTGAAAGAGCTGCGCACAACGAATATCGAGCTGAACAGGCTCAAAGAGACGATCGGCGCGATGGATTCAAGTGCGACAGTCGACAACGCGGCATCGTTTCTCTGCCTAATCCCGCCGGAGACACGGCACAAGCTAGCAGACAAGGCTCTAGCGCGACGGAACGAGCAGCTCGACCCGCATCCTGGATGGGTAGAGCCGAGCTTCGACGTGAACAGAGACGATCTGATTTCCATGCGCGACTCTTGCGACACGCTCTTGGCGGTAAAGAAGCTGTGGGACGGATACGGGTATCTTCGTCCTCCGAGTGGTCCCGGGCGATAGGGCACGAGTAACTCGGGTATCTTCGCTGGCGTCCGTCTCGTCTATTCCGCGATACGAGAAGCGAGAATCTTCGCGCTCATTTGTGCTCGCGCGGGAACGCCGTTCCCAAGGAAACTAAGAGCTAGGATCCGACGTAGGTAGAGCTTCCTCGACGGCGTTCTCTGATCGCGCAGTGCTCGGCAATGCCGGCGATGGTGCCCTGAAACGACTTCCCCAAATAAAGAATTTGGGGAAATCACCATGCAACTGCTTGGTATTTGCGGCGCCTTATGCTGCATGCGTTTGCGCCGCCGGTGTCCGCATAGCGCTCGGTGACCCAACGTAACACGATCACGCGTCACCCACCAAGCAAGAAATGGTGCACCGACAAAGCCATACTGCATAAGCGATTGCGGCGCGATTCCGAATCGTGGGGAAAGTTTGTTTCGTCCCTGCCCGTGGTCCGAACTCACCCATTCCGAGCGTCGGGCGCACCAACGGCGCTCGGATCTACTTCGCTCCACAATACTTGGATGAAGTCCGATCGCCGGCTCAGTGGCCGGCGCGTGCACCCCCCGCCGGGGTACCAGGGTGCCTTCAAAGAGCAGGGGCGCCTGTACGGAGGTGGGCCCCTTCTCCGAAAATCTCACATTTTTGAAAACGTGTTCCACTATTGCGCGGCATGGTGGAAAGCGCGACCTCGCGCGTGACCGCGCGATTGTAAGGAGAGCCATGCCTCACGAACCTCTACGGGCCGAATTCGAGATCCGCGGCCGGTCCGCTGAGCTTGCCTTAGCACGCGCGACGAAGCGCCTCGGTTTTGCCCTGCTCAGCGATCTCGTCGACGGGAACGAGGCAACGCGCCGAATCGTGACATCGACCCGCGGTGAACTTGCGTTGGCACGAGCCGAGCTCGCCGACGCGCGGGCCGCGTTCGACGGGTTCTACGCCTATGATCGCGTGAAGAAAGGGGCCTACGATGCTGAACTCGTGGATCTCGTCGAACAGTTGAAGGAGCACTGCCTTGACTGACTACGCAAAACTGACGGCCGAATTCCGCAAGATGCATTCCGACGCGCAGCGAGCGATCACAAGAGCTCGGAAGCGTCATGGGATCGCGCTCATAAAGCGCATGTCGAGCAAGGACGAGCGCACAACCCAGCTCGTTGAGACCACGTGGACCGAGCTTGCAGAGGCCCGCATGTCGCTTGAACAAGCAGAGTCAGCTCTTGCGGGCGTAAAAGCGCATGAGAAGGTCGTTCGGAGTGGCGATCTTCAGTCCGACCCGGACATATCGGACCTTTTCGACTAGCCGGCCTCTTCGAGTGAGCGTGCGCGCTTCGACCAGACATAGAACGGGTGCGACATCAGCTCCCGGTACTCGGCCAGGATAGCGGCCGCCGCTTCAGCCGCGGTAACGCGCTCCCACCGAACCCCGAGCGTGCGGTGAAGGAGCGGCATGTGCCCGCGCGTCGCGACCCACACGCACGCGATGCGATCGGCGAGCGCTTCAACCGTGAAGTCGAAATCTCCAAAAGCGCGCGTCGCGCCGCTTGAATTCGGTTGGCCCGTTTCCTCGGCGATGCGCTCGAAAATTGACGATCGCCAGGCTTTCCAGTCAGCCATTCGTTTTAGGTCCGCGGGCGTCGGCCCGCCATAGCTGTTCACGATTCTACCTCCTCGTCCGGATCCCATATTCGGTAACCACCCGCATTGCCCCCGCAGTCGCGGGACTACTCAGGACGTGCCCCAATGTTTGATGCCTGGAAGATCGGAATTTTAGTATCCGCGTCAACGAACGCACCGCAGATGTTTGCCTCGATCTCAACCGCGGCCCGAAATGCAGCGATCAACGCGGATCTCGCAGCCGGCAACATCTCACGCGCCGGCGCCGCATCGCAGCGCATGGCCGGCCAGGTATCGACCGCCAACGCCCGCATGGGCACCATGCTCGGCTACGCGGCCGGTGCTGTTGCGCTGCTTTCTGGCGCGTTCATCATTGACGGCGTGAGCTCGGCGGCAAAATTCCAGACCGCAATGGTCGCGGTCCAGGTGGCGACCGGCGCCGCCGGCGACGCAATGTCGTCGCTGCAGAAGCTCGCGCTGCAGACGTCAACATATACGGCGCAGAGTGCGACGACGATCGCTCAAGAAATGGCCATGGCCGCGCGGTCCGGCTTGAACAGCGTAAAACAGCTCACCGCGCTGTTCCCGCAGCTCGCCATGTTCGCCGACGTCCAGTACCTCATGCCCGGCGGAATCCACGATCCGGTCGAAGCCGTGAAGATGGGCGTACAGATCGCGCACTATTTCAAAGCGTACACACCGCAGACGATCGGCCCGGTTCTAGACGACCTGAACCGCACGATGCAGATGCAGCCGGAGGACCTCAGCAAGATCGTTCGGCAGGGCAAGTACTTCATTCCGCTGGCAACCAACCTCGGGATGAAGGAACGAGACATATTTACGCTCACCGCAATGATGGGCCAGACCGGCTTTTTGCTGGGTCGCGGCGGCACGAGCATTGAGAACTTCTTGGGCGGTATGCTCAAGGGGCCGAACATCCTTACGGCTCACCTGCAAGCCAAGCAGTCCGCAGCGTTGCGTGATCTCGGATTGATGGACGCGAAGGGTAACATCAAGTTCATGACCGGCGGCAAATTCGACGCCATGGCCGCCCTTAAGGAGATTCAGTCCAAGGAATCGGAATTCGGCGACGGCGGCGCGATTCGTGTCGGTGGCGACTTGCTCGCGGCGTTCGGAAAGCAAGCCTCGCAGTTCTTGCTGACCGTAGCCAATCCGGTCGTGGCTTCGCGCATGAAGCAAATCCAGAATCAGTTCAAAACGCTGCCGTCGGTCATCGAGACGTTCCACAAATATATGGATACGTTCAGTGGCCAGTGGCGCATCGCCGTGACGAACTTTCAGACGATGGCGAACGCCATCTTCTTGCCGATACTGCCGATGCTCACCAGGGGCGTTCACACCGTCGGCGTGGCGTTAGGCGAGATAGCTCTATGGTTTGCCAATCATCCAGGCGCGGGACTCAAGACGGCGATCGCATTCTTCGGTCTAACTGCCGTTGCCGCGACTTACGCGGCCAAGAATCTGTGGAACCTCAATGCCGCCATCCTCGCGATGGGCGACCTAGCGAAGGCGAACGCCATTACCACCGGCCTCAATAACGCTGGCGCCGGCGAATCGCTGCTTTCCAAAGTCGGCCGAATCACAGGCATAGCGTGGCTCATACAGTTCTTGCGCGATCACTTACCGCAGTTACCGAAATTTACGGTCCCGTCCAAATTCCCGACGGCAAGCGCGTTCCCGGAGGTTGTCGCCGGCGGCGAAACGGCCATGAAATTCCTACCGATGCTCGCTGAATTCGGCAGCAAATTCATACCGATCATCGGATGGATCGTCACACTCGGCCAGACTGTCTACGAATTCTTCCGCCACCCCTACGATATGGGCGAGTGGCTCGGCAAGATCACTGGCTACCTCACGTTCAAGGTATTCCCAGCGATTCAGCAGGCGCTGTCGAACGGTTGGGATGCGGTCAATAAGGAACTGAGCGCTTTGTGGCCTCAACTCCTCGGCGGCTTCGTCACGCTACTACAAAAGGTACTGTGGGTCTACACGCACCCGTGGGATGCGGCACGCGTCGCCGCTCAAGGCACCGGGTCGTGGTTCTCCACGCTCGGGCACACGATCCAAGACGACTACCATAAGGCGAGCGTCGGCTTCCAGCACGGCATGAACGAGGAGGCGCACCAGAATCTCCTCGGTCCGCGCACGGTGCGCGACATCAACATTCATATCCACACACATACGTCGAATCCCAAGAAGCACGCGAAGATTGTCGCGGACGCCCTCGAGCAGATGAGCCGGCAAGCATTGCACTCCCGCTCTAGTACGCCATCCTCGCCGTACTACAGCAACATGGAGGTCTCGCCGGCGTAATGGCGTCGAAGAAGCTTCGCAGATCGAGTCTCTCTCCCGACTTGAAACTAGTTTCGGTCACGTGGCTAGATAGCGCAAGCCCGGGTGACAAGTGGCTCCAACTATCGGAATGGGCTGGAATGGGGAGTCTGAAATGCATTTCTGTCGGGTTCGTAATTCGCGAAACCGACGAGTATATTACTCTGGCTGCTCATCTCGCCTATCCCGATGACCCGCAGTTGAGGCAGGCCACCGGGATTATGACGATTCCGCTTCGCGCGGTGGTGTCGAGGGTGGTTATTTCTTCTTAGGCGACTGTGGTTTGTGCGGTTGAGGATCGTTCCTCTGGTCGGTCAGGATTCTACCGGCCATGTCCTTGATGTCCTGAAGGGATACGGTTTTCGGGTTGTGGAGCGCCCGGGCGGCCGTAGAAACGATCGGCGGGCGCGGCTTTTGCTTTTCTGACATGTGGAAACCTCTTGTGGAGCCTAAGTGATTCTCCGCTTTATTACGAGCGGACGGTTATATTATACCAAACACCTGTTCGTCAGCGAAACACTGCTCTGTTTTTGCCAGCTCGTACATATCGACCCGATGCCGCACGCACTTGACTAGGACGTAAACCATGCGCAAACTTATCTTCCTTACTCTGCTTCTCGCGATCTTCGGAGCCGCCGCGCCAGCGCCGGCCGGCGCCGCGGCGCGCTGTAGCACGACCGACTGCGGCGCCGGCAACCAGATCGATCTTTCGGGGACGCCGCTCTCGGTGACACAATGCATTGCGTTCGATGGTTACGCATCATATTTTTCCGCCGACTCGGTCTCCTCGGGCGTAATTGTTAAAAACGTCGGCAGCAAGCCGATCACGGCGTTTCGCGCACTCTTCACATCCTACGACTCGAGCAATTCGCAACTTGGGAGCGCCGTTGAATTTTATTGGTTGCCGTACTTCCCGTACACGGGCCCGGATTCGTTCCACGTCCGACCGGCGGTTGGACAGTCTCCCATCCCGGTCGGCTCATCAATATCTTATTTTTGGCCTAGTGGCGGGGGATACAGTCAGGATTGGTGGGGCCCCAGTTTGTATACGTCGACGCGCGATCACGTCACTTGCTCGGTGGACGGCGTGCAATACTCGGACTCTACGACCTGGACCGCATCGGGCGCGCCTGCGTGGCCAGCCTCCGTGTCGGGTACCTCGACTCTGAACACGGCTGGATATTGAAAGTCCGGCACGAGTTGCTTTTACCCTAACGGACACGATTGGAGGTAAGTGGAGTGAAATCAACGCCTTTCTTCGTCCTCGTGTGTCTCATCGTGCTCAGCGCTTTGCTTTTCATGCTGAGACCGGTCGCTTTACAACAGTCACTGCCGACGGCGCACCAGAATTCAGAATCAGCGCGCTCGTCCGGACCCGGACCCGTCGTTAGAGACGCGGCTGGTATGCACGCATATCTCGCAGAGGTGTCACGGCCTTACACCGACGCCCTCATGATTATGGATAACGGTCTCGTGGACCGGAACTCCGATCACTCTGATAGCGCCAAGTCCACGTCGATGCGAATTCTTGGGAGACCGATGCGGCCGGACGAGCTGGAAGCCATACAAGAGTATGCCGCGGCTGCATTCAAAGCGGCCAACGGGCGAGCGCCGGCTGGCTGGCCAGGATTTGTTAAGTGGCTTAGGTTCGGCAGCGCCGTACTCTACTCTACGAGTACGCAGTATGGATACCTGCAGCGGTATTGTCGCTTACGCGAGTCCTTGAACAAGACGACGGCAAAATATACAGCGACGCTGGTCTGCGATCAGCGCATTGGCAGTGGCTGGCCCCGCGCGCAAGCCGCCTTCCAAAACTTAGGTGCCTCTGCGATGGCGTTGAAAGGCGTCGTGTACAGCTACTCGCGATTCGATGCGTCTGTGTCGTGGCTTGATGTCGTCAATAACTCCGCCGACGACGTCAGCCGTTGGACAAACATGAGACCCGGTCCCGATCCGATGCCGGGTCAAGCCGACAATCAGGATTCGCGGCCATAGACATCCTACGCATGACGATTCCCCGCTTGCAATTCCGATGCAACGACGTAGAGGGCGTGATCGAGCGCTGCAATCGCTTGCTCGACCAATGTCGACGGGTGCTTGCTCATGACCAAGGCTTTGATCGCGCTCGCGCGTGCTACGTCGAGCTGTTCGATAGTTGACGCGCCAACGTCGTAGAACCCGCTTCTATCGAGTGTCGCGGCGGCCCATGTGCCCTCTGCGAGCGAAGATCGTCAGGCATTCCGAACAGCTTCGCTAGCACGCGCTTGGCCGCGTCCTCAAATGAGACGACCGGGCGAGCGGATCGCTCAAGCGGCGAGTGCCTTCAACAGAAAGGCTATGAGCGCGGTCCATATTATCACTATGCGACGCATGCCCCTATTCTGCGTGCAAAGCTCGCCGTGCACAAGCTGCCAGTTGGCCCAACTTGACCTCTTCGGGTGCCCGCGCCGCTGACCGAATGAGGACAACGGCCTCACGGTGGAATTGTCCAAAGCGGCGGCGGTTCGATATTCATAGGACTCCTCAGCTCGGCGAGTGAATTGACACCGCGTGAGCGCTCGTCGCGTTGTCGGGGAGCATCCCTTATACTTGGTCAGTGCGCAACTCAAGGGAGTATAGTGGCGACGTCCTTTGAGCACTATCAGCATGCCCCGATCGTCGAGGCGATTATCAATCTAGCGATACAACCGCACCTCGATCAAACGGCGCTTGTCGAATTGGAAGAACTCGGCCCAAAAGCCGGTTACGGTCTCAAAAGCCCTCGCATCCAGGTCACTGGCCAAATCACCGTTGGTCCCCAATCGGCCGCGTCCGCAACGCAAGTTATCGACGGCTACATGTTTCGTTCGTCGAACGGTCAGTACGTGCTTCAGGCCACGCTCGGCGGAATCACCCTTAGTCGCCTGCCGCCATATGACCGATGGGAGCCCTTTAGAAACGAAGCGCGGAGGATTTGGCAATTATTTGCGGGGGAGCTCGGTGAACGCCGCATCAGTCACCTTGGCGTGCGATATATCAATCAGCTCGAATTGCCGGCTGGCGCAAAAATGGAGCGCTACCTCGCGACCTATCCCGAAATCGCTCACGAGATTCCGCAGATAATCTCCAACTATTTCATGCGCGTCGAAATCCCAGTTACGGACCCGGACGGTATCCTCGTTATTCAGCAGGGGCTCCTACCCTCAACAAACCCTGAGACAGTAAGGATTCTATTGGACGACGATCTTCGGTTTGCGATTCCCGGAGACGTCGATGCCTGGGCCCTGCTCGAGCAGGCTCGAGCGATGAAGAATCAAGTGTTTGAATCGTGTCTGCGGCCCGAAGCAAAGGAGATGTTGCGATAATGCCCAGCGTTGCGATTCGCTCGTACAGCTACGGCACGGCAGCCATGTTGCCACTGAGGCAGCATCTACGGGAAAGCGCTTATAGACAATTCGAACTCACTCCGGCTGCATGGCCGAGGCCCTTTGTGCGAAATATTGAATTGAGCAAGTCTACGAGTGGATTCTGGAGTTCGTTGGAACAGTACGCCAATATCCAGAATAAGATGCAGGCTCTTCGTTTACTATCTCCCGATTGGGATGGCTACGACGCCCCCGTTCCTTCCGATCGTACGATGGCGTCAGCGAGCGCGATGTCCGAAACGCTTCAGGAAATGCGGTTTATCCCCGATACCGTGGTGGCGTCAGCGGAGGGCGGAATTGCGTTCTGCTACTGGAACATCGGGCGCTACGCGCAAATTGAGATTTTGAATTCCGGAGAATGCGTCGCAACGATGTTTGACCGCGAGAACCCTCCACGCATTTCCGACTTAAGCTCGTCGCGCGACGCGATTGCCAGAATCGTGGGCGAAATTCAGGCATACTTGGCGTTTTCATAGCTGCGATGCCTCAGCGTCGGGGTGATCGGTCAGCGGATCCACAATTTGCTGACGACGAGGCACTGTATCGGCGTTACAAGGACGGCCACTTTCTGGGCGGGATGCTCATGCCGGCGGCCCTCAGCTTCCCGCGACAGTCGTTCGTCCGAGCCAAATACGCCGATCCACTAGATGCCTTGGATCCCGCCTGCGCCGATGGAAAGGACTGCGCCGATTGGGGCATCTGGGCGATACTGGTCCGCGACGTTCCTACGTCGGTGTGCGCGGAGAATTGTCCGGTTTACGAGTTTTGGCTACGGCATGAGCCGGTCGAGCAATGCTACGCACATACCGAAATATGGTGCAACCGCTCGGGCCAAGATCGTCAGACGTATAAGGAACCTCCGGCAACCGTCAAGGCACTATTTCGAACGATGGTCGCTAGACGTCTCAGAACAATTAAGGATCCAAGCACGTAACTGAGCATACAAATTTCAGCCATCTCGCCGACTGGTCGATATGATTCGCTCACCTTCACGGCGCACGACGCGGCAATCTTCCGAGCAGCTTTAGGGCGTTATCTGCAGAGGTGGTTCGTCAATGATTTGAACCAGGTTTGACAGTCCGGTGCGTTCACCGTCCAGGAAACGCCGCTCATCCTCCGCCCTCATCGTTGCCAACTCCGGCGTGTCAAGCAGCTCAATAATCTTCGATGCGGGGGTCACTATCGCGACTCCCATATTTATCGGTTGGTTCAAACCATCAGGAAGCGTAACCGATTCGTCATCTCCTTCGAGCGGCAAATCCCAATGACCGTGCATGACGCCTATCAACTTGATGACCCAATTCGTGTACCACTGATAGCGAACGAACACGGGAGAGCCACTGACCCCACCGGTGGATCGCATCTCCACAAGGTACGCATCCACGTTCCCAAGCTTGGTCGGAACGGTCTCGTCGGGCATCATAGCGATGTTACCCATGCGAACGATCGGGAGGTTTCTTTTTGACCCGATCAGCTTCGCGAACAGACCGATCGCGAATACCTCGTTTCCGACCCCCGCTGTGTGCTTCTCCCAATTCTTACCGCGGTAAAATATCTCAGTCGAAATATGGCGATGTAAGACGTTTGGAGGCGGTGCAAACGGATACGCTGCAACATCGACACCCGATTCCGGGTGAAAGTGCCAGTGCGCGCCAACAAGATCGAAAACGGCGGACGTTCCGTCGCGCGTGTTCGCTCGCATTATCGACGGACCTTGAAGTCTATCGGCGACGTGACTGGCTGTAAGGAGATAGACCGAAACGTAACCCTTGACGGTTTGAGACGGCACCCCGACAAAGAACGCGGTTCCGCTGAGAACGTGGCTGTTTGGATCATCAGCGGATCCGGCGCCAACGAACACGACGCAGTAGGTCGCGTAGTACGGTAGGATCAGAGACATCATGCGAAGTGCGGCCTAGCTAGGCGCGCGTTCGCACGCGCGCATGCACCATTCGTTGGTATACGATCTCATTTCAATAGTTTCGCTATCGTCGATCCTTTTCCCAAGGCACCCGCATTGGAAAGTGACGAATCCGTTTGAATCGATATAGCAGTCTGGGTACTTGTCCGTGGCCAAGCACTTGGTCGCCGGACCGAGGATGTTCAAAAGTTTGCGTAGAGAAAGTATGACCGCCATTCAAAGTCCTACAAGCTCCACCCGTAGAGACAGGCAACGTCCGAGAACACTGATCGAAGTCTGACAAGCGCGTCACTAACTATCGCGGCGCCCTGGGCTTCGTCCGAAACGGTGAACGCGCAATAGTCCAGCCAACTGCGAAGAGAGCCGGCGGAATCGCCGAGCGCGTTCGCAACGTGCAGATATGGCGTTGCTGTAAGCCGGATCCAGGCGTCGTATGCAGACTTTTCCGGCGCATCTTTGAGTTGCTGCTCAATCGCGATGCTAGCCTCTTGCAGCCTTCTAAAATCGCGCGCCTTTCGGTCCATTTCTCTTTCTTCGGCGAGCATATCGGACTCGAAACTCGTCCTGCTCCATTTTCCGTACCCCATGGGCCCGACTCGTAGAGGGGCGGTCTTTCAAACCGCAGGTATCCGTTCACAAGTAGTACCGTGGCTATTGGGCTAAATCCCCTCGCCGTCACTGGCGCCTTACGTCGCCAAACCTAGGCGTTTGTCCATTTCAATTCTCATCGCAGATCCTTGCCCCTGAATTTCTCCCGCCATTCTTTCAAAAATATCGCGCATTTCTTTAGTGAGCTTCGTCGGTGCCGGGGCTGCGGCATCTACACTCGTGCGATACTCGGTATACGCTTGCAACATGACATCTCCAAAATCCAGTATCTTCGGTCGCATCGATTACTTCTCGAAAAAACAAGCTGTCGCAATGCCAACGTTGCGCGCTTCCATCATCTTTGCCATGGCTTTGGTTGCGTAGGCGAATGGATCGGCGCCTTGCACGAGGCCATCCGCTGTTAACTTGAATACACGCCGTTGACGCCCAATCCAAAGCTTCCACATATTTAGGCAACCAGTCTACCTGCAGCAGGAACCGTCGTTCATCGATGTGCTTGTTGCGATAGAGCCAAATCTTAAAGTTTTCCGTCAAAAGTGACGTTACGAACGCGACCGCGATCGCAAGGATAGTTGTTTCCCACCAAATCATTGCAAATTCGCATCCTTTCAATGTCTGCATTTCGGGGCGCGGACCGCGGCCTCCGGCACGGTTTAAAGTGGCTGCGTTCTGCCAACTCAGGTGTCCAAGGCAAAGCACGCTGGCGCGCGAAGCCCCTATGGCGTCTGAGACGCCACAAATCCGCGCGCCCGGGTGTATCGAGGGTACGAAGTTGGCAAAAAGATCGCGTCAGTCCGCGAAAGGCAATATAGCAATAAAGCAAGAACGGGCCTACATGAAGGCGACTTTTAGCTTGGACGTTGACGTGCTTGAAAGGCTGCGCGCGGTCGCATTTTCTACGCGCGAACCAATGTCGCAGATCGTGGAGCGGCTGATTCGAGACTTTGTGAAGGGTTCGAAAGTTCGTGTCGCTCCACGACGGCCGAGGTCGACCGACTAACTCACTTTGCGGCCGTGCGCCGCGGAGAGGGAGTCATGAGAACCAAAGCGATCGATCAATCGGCGCTCGAACATGCCGTCGCTGGTTGGGTAGAGCGGATTCGGCCAGCCGAACTGCCCGATGGTATCCCAACCCACGTCGAGTTTGGCGCAGCGGCGTATAAGAACGCGATGAGCATTCTACATTCAGGCGCGTCGGAACTCAACAGGGCATACGATTTGACCATCCTCCCATATTCGGAGGTATTTCGAATCGCTTGGGATTTGGCGGCCGGCTGCGCCGCGGCCGTGATCGTAGACCCGCTCGGAGATCCGACATACGAATTACAGCGGCGATTTGACGAAGCTCGCGGCGACCTGCTCGCAGCGACGGACGACGTAGCCGACGCGAAGGCCGCGGCGGGAGTTTCGTGACATGCGCCGTCGGGGCGGCTCATGTTCGTTAACCGACTCGGAACTACGAGAAGCCATATACTTGCAGGCGAGCGGCCTAAGCAAGCTCTGGACAGCCATTCTCGACCGGCTCGATGGAGTTGCGCCCGCGACCAAGAAATCGCGGGCGTCTCGGTGCCTTCCAAAGAACGTTCTCCTATTCACGCCGAGTCGCAAGAGGGCCACTAGGGAGCTTTTATCATAGTGAACGATCGCAAGTCCCCTCGTCGCGCCAATGGCGAGGGCACGATCTATCGGCACGGCGGGTTGTGGGCGGCGCAGGTCAGCCAGGGCAAGAACGCCGCTGGCAAGCGCGTGCGCGCGACGATCTACGGTCGAACGAAGCAGGACGTCGCCGATAAGTTGCAGATTGCGCGCAACGAGCCGGAGCAAGCGCGCCGCGAAAGCCGCAAGCTCACTCTTGCGCAATACCTCACGCGCTGGATCGAAGATTCGGTCAAGCAGACATGCCGTGAGAGTACCGTCGTCTCTTACAAAGGCATCGTCAATAATCACATCGTCCCTAAAGCCGGACAGATCCCGCTAGCCAAGTTCGGCCCGATGCAAGCACAGCGGCTTTACGCCGACCTCACGCGTGCGGAGGCGACGCCGCGAACGATACAGCTTACGCATGCGGTTCTGCGGAGAGCGATGACAATGGCTGTGCGATGGGGATTGCTGGCGGCAAACCCCTGCGCCGGGCTCGAGCGGCCTCGCGTCGCCGCCAAAGAGATGCGGGTTCTCGACGAAAAGCAAGTCGGCGCGCTTTTGAAGGCCGCGAAGAGCAGCCGACTCTACGCCCTCTACGTACTCGCGATCTTTACCGGCATGCGGTTTGGAGAAATCCTCGGCCTTCAGTGGGCCGACGTCGACACCAAGAATCGCATGGCGCCGTCGCTCGAGGTGCGTCGAACACTCCAGGAGTTGCACGGCAAGCCGAAGCTGACCGAACCCAAGACAGCGAGCGGCAGGCGCAAAATCGACCTCCCGCGCGCCGTCGCGACGGCCCTGAAGGCGCACAAGGCCAAAATGATGGCCGAAGGGCTGCGCACCGCAACCCACGTGTTTTGCAATCGCGCAGGCGCGCCACTGCGACAAGCCTACGTCACGCGCAAGTCGTTCAAGAAGCTCTTGGAGACCGCCGAGATCCCACACATCCGCTTTCATGATCTGCGGCATACCGCGGCCACGTTGATGCTGAAGCAGGGCATACACGCGAAGGTTGTATCCGAGAGGCTAGGACACGCGTCCATTCAAATCACGCTCGATCGTTACAGCCACGTACTACCCTCGATGCAACGCGACGCGGCCGACAAATTGGACGCCGTTTTCGCAAAGTTGCGCGCGTAGGCAGTAACTTGGCCGTACTACGAGGATGCGCGGAACCGAAAACCTAATGGCGATACGGGTTTAAGAAAATCCATTGGCCAAACTGTTAATCAGAATGTCCCTGGTTCGAGTCCAGGTCGGGGAGCCAAGATTTCGACGGGAATCCGCATCGGTAATGCGATCGCGGGATTTCGCGTGCGGACATTCGGCCGGCTTCTTGACCGATTGAAAGGTCAGTTAACCACGAGATCCGGCAGCGGCTGCGAAAATGCGTTTCCGACCACGAGCGAGATATATCGTGCGGCGCCCTCAGCGCTGCGCCGCATGTAAAGAGTCATCATCCCAAATACGAGAATGAACCACACCGGAAAAATCAGGAAATATGGCCACGGCGGACCGCCGCCGGCGAGGCCATGGAGAGCGAATGACGCGGTGAAAAAAAACACGACGAAACACACAGCCGCGATATGGAATAAGGGGTAGTACCATTTCACTCGAACGGCGCCGACCAATTCGGCGCCCGCATCCAGCGGTTTGATCGATCCTGTGAATTGATACATCGGCCCGTAGCGATCGTATGGGCCAAACCGGGAGAAACTTATCTTGCCGCCCTCAACTGTTCCGTAAAGCCCTTCGCTCGGTAAGAACATCGGAAACGTGTACGGCTGAACGCAGCTTCGAAGTCGGGTCATCGACTCCTCGGGAGAGAACCGGCTTGGAACCTCGACGTTGAAGCGGCCAAAAACGGCGCTGTAGACGGCGTCCAGCCATGAGGTAGACAGTTGCGTTCTCACCTCTGACTATTCAAACCCGAGACGAACTTATCTTCCGATATTCCCGCAGCTCACGTATGTACCCATGTCGGCTGCCGATTTGTGGACGTTCACCGCGTACTTGCCGGAATTGATCTCTGCCCAGGTCAGTTGCACGACGTCCGAACCCTTGCCGTGCAGAATCGGTCCGACGTTGAACGCCGGCACGGCTTTGATCTTCGGGCATCGTCCGAAGTGGACGTGCGCCGGCTCCGATGCACCCGACGGTTCTCCTGTGAGACTCACCATTACGAGAACTTTTCCGCCGACGTCGGTGATCGTCGCGGTACCGTTTTGGCCCGAGTTGTTGAGCGCGTGCATGGCGATCGTTTTTGTTCCGGTCGACGCATTGCTCGCACTTTCGGAACCCGCGGCGAGCACGCCCCCGACGGCCGCGCAGAACCCCAGGAGCTTGAGAATAGACGACGATTTCATCCTATTGCCTCCAAGTGACGCAATATATGAGTATGACCGACGCCGACGGTTTGCGTTACCGACTCGGCGCAACTAGCATTCAGCCCGGTTTCAGGGCGCCGGTTTTTCAGCGTCTGCGACCTCGGCGGCGATCTTCTTGACCTCATGATCGATGCTTTTGAGCAGCGCGATGATCTCTGCGAGTGCATTTGAGGTATCGGTGTCGTTCATGAATCCATCCCCATCATCGAAGTGCGATGTCCTCGGTCATCGTGGTCGTGCCGGATATCGCGCTGTTCGTCGATTGGCTATCTTCGTGGAATACAACGACTAGGTGCTGATCTGCGTCATAGTCGCCGGTCGCGTTCCGCTTCGACGTCATGTTCTGGCTGGCAAAGCTCGTGCTCATCGTGATGAGCGCGACCTTATGGCCTGCGACCTGGTCGGCGCCCGTCACCGCAAACGTCCATGTCGTGGATGTGGTCGCGTCCACAAGCCGCCAGGCATCACCCGTTTTGAACGAACTCCGCTTCGAACAGCCGAGCGCGAACTCGTTGAAGTCGCCAACGTGACCTTTGACCAATCCTCCGGCGTAGTTCGCGTTGAACTGATCCGCCATCGCGGTTTGCTGCGCGTGCGACATCGTTCCCACAGTCGTCGGATCGACATTTGGCGCGTCATACTTGGGAACGATCCCGCCGTCGGCGAGGATCGTCGCTTCTAAGGCCCTGCCCTGCATAGCCATCGTCTTGACCGCCATCGGGTTCGTTCCCGAAGGGAGCGATTGGATGGCCGTTCCGGTCGCTTTGGCGCTGCCGTCAAGATTCAGCGAGTCGATGTGGAGCGTCAGCGTGGTGATGGTGCCGTTCGCCATCGCCCGCGTCGCTTCATATTGACCCCGAGCGATGGCGGGCAAGCCGGCTGGCATTGGCGTATCGCTCGTGCTCTTGAGCGTGTACACTAGTTGGTCGCCGACTGCGCGGCTTGCCGCACTGGCGGGTGCAGCGATGCAAGCGACGGCGACAGCGACAAGAACAAGATCGCGTGTCAAACAATGACTTCTCAATTCAGTGCTCCTCGTTATAGTCGGCTGGGGGTGAGAAGAGATCGGCGTCGCGAACGTCTGTGTTTCGCACGTTGCCGAGCTCCGTCACGATCGTCACATCTCCCGCGACGCTCGGCTGCAGTGAGAATGATCGGTACAAGACCAGTTTGCCTGGCTCAATGGCCGACGCCGTCGTCGTCGGCTGGCATGCGCCTGCGAGCACGCTCGCCGGGTCTTGCGCCGCGGCCGGCTGATTTTCTGGATCCTGTATGTCCGCGACATATTCGACGATGTCGACGTCGTGGCGCCCCACTGTACACCAGCCGACAGCTTGCGCGGCATCGATGACGCCGGACAAATGATATCCGCGCGTGGCATAGTGGTCGATCATCACCGGCGGTAGCTTGGTGAGTGCGGGCGTTCCGACAACGCTCGCGACTGGCGCCGGCGTCGCGTCTACTGTGTACGTGGGTATGTCGGGGTCGACGCGCTGCGCCGTATACGTGAGTTTTGTGGAATCAAGGATGAGAGTGAGACCTTGATCCGGTTTATCGATGGTTGTGAATGGTCCAGTCGAGACTCGCCGCCAGCCGCGATAATACGCGAACTGCGTGATCCTTCCGGCGCTCATGAGAGCCCTGGACTGAGCGGCGTTCTCGTCTTGGGCTCGTTTTTGGGCGGCGTTCTCGGCCGCACCGGCAGCCATCGAAGCGCCCATCGCAAGGAACGAACCCACGCCAGGTATGGCGCTCAAGAGTCCGCCGAGGAGTCCGGTCGCAGTTCCCGTGCTCGCGATGCCGGCTCCGCTGTTGTACTTCGGTGGCGGCATTGTGGCGAGCCGCTCCGAATCAGCTTCGAAACTATCCGGCGGAGGCGGCGTTCCCGAGACGATGATCCGAGCGATCATGTCATAAGCCACATCGACGCGCGGCGCCGGCGAGAGATCGCCGAGAGCGGCGCTCACGACGACAAACGTGACGGCCACGCCAGCAAGGCCCGCTATTGTGTTAGTGCCGCGCATTCCCACGTGATTGAACCGACGTTCGCCGTACTGCCGTTCAAACTGAAATCTCCCAACTGCGCGACCCCGTGGAGCCCGTGTTCAGTCAGGCTCGTGGCGATCGTGCTGTCTTTGGTCGCCACGAACGAATTCGTCTTGAAGACGATCGCGAGCGCCGGATCCGACGCAAGCAGTTTATCCGATTCGCTGAACGTGCCGTCCGCGCCGGCATAGTCGGGTATGCGCAGTTTGCCGTAGCTAATTTGGTCGTTATCCCCGAAATTCAGCGTGTAGCCGCTTTTCGGATCAGCGCCCGCTGGTGCCGCGAAGCACACCGGCGTGAACGCGACGACGAGGTCGGGACTGAAATCGAACTTGCCCCACGGCGGCGTCGGCGATGAAACCGGCGTCGGCATCGAATCCGCACCCACGATCGCGCCGCCAGAATCAGTCGCCTCAGGCGACGCCGTCGCGGTCGATTGCGTGGTCGTCGTGGAATTTTTAGCACATGCGCCGAGCACGCAGAGCGCAAACCCGCAAAGCACTACCGCGATGACACGCATCAACTGTTCGGACTCCAATCAAAAGTTGTGGAGATGCCCTTTACCATGCTATTGTCTTTCGTGCAACTGCCTTGGTAGGCGAAGCCTTTCTGATCCAATCCGGCATGACATTTCCAGCCCGCGGGCCCCTTGGGATTTGCGAAACTCAGCCCGTTGCCGCCCGTGGAGAAATGCTGCGCCGTGAACTTCTTCGCCCACGTCGCGGCGAACGCGCAATCGACGCCCTTGCCGCTCAGCCCAAGCTGGAAGGTCGTTCCGCCGTTGTGCGGCGGATACGGATTGACCCATGCATGTCCAGTGAAGGCCGGGCACGTGGTGAACACGTTGTCCGCTTGCGCTCGTGGACTTCCGCTGGCAAGACTAGCGGTGATGGACGCCGCGACTACGAGAGCGATGGGGATTGTCATGCTTTTCAAAGCCGGGTCCTTTCCTTTGAAACGGCGTGTTAGCCGCCGAAGTAGCCGGGGACTACCTTCTCGCGGCTGGTCGCCGGATTACCTTGAAGGAGCGCGCTGTCGGTCGTCACGATCACCACGCCGGCCATTGCACCTTTGAAGCCGTCAACCCCGGGGCGCACCGCAGGCTGAACCGCGCCCCCTAACATCTTCGCGAGCGATGCATGAATGGAACAGTAATAGTTGTACACGCCGGCGCGACTGATGCGGACGGCATATGTCGTGACCGCATCGCTCTTCGAAGCCTGAACTAATCCGTTGATCGGTCCGATCGGCTGCCCCGTTGTCGGATCGAATCCGACAATCGTGTGCGCGCCGCCTGTATCTTGGCTGACGAAGACGATTTGCTCGCCCGGTACGACGGCAACGACGGGTTCGAGAAAATGATTGCCGCCGTTCATGTGGATGTAGACGGGACCAGGCACGCCATTTGCGGCCGTCACGCTTGATCCGGCGAACAGAACGGAGACGATCAAAACCGAGGCTGCGAATGTTGAACTCGACATACAGATAGCTCCAGAGAGGATAGGTGACCACGGCCGGGTTCGGTACGAGCGGACGCTCGCCATTTCTCGGGTGATTGTGAGTCCGGTTGGGTACACTACGTCGAGGAGGCGGTTTTCGGCCGGGGTCCAAAGCCTACTCCGCATTCGACGTAGAAAATCTGGGGGTCCAGGCGCAGCATTCATGATCGGTTCATTGGCGCCGCTTGCCGCAGCGATCGTGGTCGGGCTATCCGCGCCATCGCTTTCGCAGATCGCGGCGGCGGCTCCGGCGCCGGCGGCAGTAGCGACCACACAGCCGACGCCGTCTGCAGGCGATCCGACTATCGCGACCAAGGCCGATACGATCTTGGACCGCGCCGTGCAGACGTGGCGCGACCGTACGTATCCGCCGTATATGCGCTATCTCGTCGACGTGCGCGCGAAAGTCCGGGGATCGCTCTACGCCGAAGGCTTCCAAGCGTGGGTGCGAACGGCGGACGACTTCGTCATCACGCAGCAAGCGCCGCTCTATTCGTCAAACGAGCAGCCCAGCGTATACGGCACGCGATTCTCGATTCTCGGGTGGGATTTCTCTCCCCACGAGGGCGTCAATACGCCATACGGTGTGCCGCGCATCTCGCCGTACTACTCCTTCGGATTCGTACCGCGTTCGGCGGTGGATTTCCATCCGCATCCGCAAGCCACGAGCGACGCGAACGCCGCGGTGCTCGGCCGAGTGACGGTCACGGCGCGATACTATACGGCCACGCTCGTCGGTGAAGAACAGTGCGACGCGGGGCCATGCTGGCATTTGGCGCTCACGGCGGTCGAGGACCCAGGCGAATATCGGGTGCGTGGGATGTGGGTGGACGAGGCGACGTTTCAGCCCGAGCGCTTGACGGTCGCCGGGATCTTCAACGGCTGTTCCGCGACCACCGCCAACTGGGATATACGGTACATGAACTTCCATGGCCAGTGGCTGCTTCGCGAGGAGAGCACGACGTCGAGTCTTCGCGACGGCGGCTCATTCTTCGGCCTGGGATCATCGGTCTACGACCAGTTGACCTATACGCTCGGGCACTACCATTTCTTCGATTCGATCGACGACTATCTGTTCTTCGATCGCGGCAGCACGTCTGCGATGCAGGAGTGAACCCGGGTTCCCGCCCGGTATGGATTTCGACCCCGTAGCACGAAGGCAGCCGCTCATGGATGTGGTGATCGCCGAAAAAGGCGCATATTGCCTCACAACGAGCATGTCTGCGGCTGAAGCGCGCGGGCGGGCGGCAGCATTCAAACCGTCGGCATTCGGCGCGATGATGCGACTGCTTCAGCGACCCAAAGACACCGACATCGACATCGAAGAGAATGGCCTGCGATATGAGCCGATGTGGCACGCCACATCGCGGCTGAGATTCGTCTACGATCGGCGCGAGACGTACAACGTCCCCGTCAAGGCGCTGTATGTGAAGACCGTCAGCGTCGGCGGCACCGAGCACACGGTCACGCCGGGCCAGCAGCCGCAGATAGCGGTTCCGGTCGTCGAGCACTACATCCGCGAAGAGAGCAAAGATCTCTGGCTCGACGGCGTCAGCGGCAAGCCCATCGACGCCAGACCGTACGTCGCAGCCCCGAACTCGGTCATCCCCGACGGCACGTTCGCGCCGGAGAACGCTCAGGTCATCACGCCGACGGTGCGCGCATCCACGGTCGTGCGCACGCTCTTAGGCGACGATGTGAAACCGCCGGAAGCCGACGAAGTGACTGAAGAGACCGTCACCGTCGACCGCATCGATCTGTATTTCCGCCCATTGTTTGCGTTCACGTTCTCGTGGCCATCCAAAAACAAGACGGCCCATTTTTCGCTCGATGCGATCACCGGTGAGATGCGGGCCGACACCGACAAATCGGCGCCGTCACTCGGCGCGATCTTCCAACCCGAGACGCTCTTCGACCTCGGCGCCGAGACCATCAACCTCGTCGTGCCCGGCGGCGCGATCGCGCTCAAAGTCGTCAAGGCGCTGGCCGAACGCAACAAGGAGCGCTGACCCATCGCTCGCCACGATAAGGAGTCTTTGACCGACGTGCCTGAATCGCGTTTCAAATTCATCCGCCCGATCACGGTAGCGTTCCGCGACATCGACGGCATGCGCCACGTCAACCACGCGCAATATCTCACGTATTGCGAGACCGTCCGCAACGAGTACTGGATGGTGATAACGGGCATCACGAAAGTCGAGGAGTTCGACTTCGTGTTGGCAGAACTCACCGCGCGCTATCAGGCGCCGGCCCATCTCGGCGACAAGCTCACCGTGGGTTGCCGAGTCACCGAACTTCGCCGCTCGAGTTTTCTCGTCGAGCACGAGATCAAGAATGCCGACACCGGTCTGCTCATCGCCGAGGTCAACACCGCCCAGGTCATGTTCGATGTGACGACCGGCAGGTCGATACCGTTATCTGACGAGCGGCGGATGCAAATCGAGAAATACGAAGGCCGTCCGCTGACCGTGCTGACCTCGAAGAGCAGAGTGGTGAACTAGCGCTAGACGCGCAGGTTGACGCCCCGGCGCATCATCTCGAACGCCACCACGAGCACGATAGCCGCAAGAACGCTCACCACAGCCGCATCGGCCGCCAAGCTGATATCGACCGATCCCGTGTACGAATACCGAAAGCCGTCGACCATGTACTGCATGGGATTGATGAGCGCGAAGCGCTGGACGAATGCCGGCAACAGCGCTAGGCTTGTGAACACGCCGCCGACGTATGTGAGCGGCGTGATGATGAACGTGTTGACGATCGCGAGATTGTCCCAGGTCTTCGCGAGCAAGCCGCCGACCATACCGATCGCCGAGAACAAAAGCGACGTCATCGCCATGAAGAAAAGATAGACTCCGATATTTCCCGGCCCGACGTGCACCACAAGCAGGCCGATGAACATGACCATAGTGCCGATGACCATGCCGCGCAGGACGCTGCCGGTGAGAAAGCCGACGAGCAGTTCGAGATACGACAGCGGCGCGACGAGCAGCTCCTGGATCGAATTCATGAAGCGGTGCTGGAAGATCGATGACGACGCTTCGTCGTAGCTCGACGAGATGACGTTGAGCATCACGAGGCCGGGCATCAGGAACTCGACGTACGAGACGCCGCCAAGCGTCTTGATCCGCGAGCCGAGCGACAAGCCGAAGATGAAGAGGAAGAGCAGCGTCATGATGACGGGCGGCCAGATCACCTGATTGATGACCATCAGCGTTCGCTTCATCTCGCGCCGCACGAGCGTGAACAATCCGACGTAGTTAACCACGCGCGTGCCTCCCGACCAGGTCGAGGAAGATGTCCTGCAGCGACGCCGAGCCGTGCCGCTCCATCAGCGAGCTCTTGTCTTCAAGGGCGACTAAGCGGCCTTCGTTGATGATACCGATGCGCTGGCAGAGCAGTTCGACCTCTTCGAGGTAGTGCGATGTCATGAGGATCGTCATGCCGTCGGCGTTCAACTCGCGCAAGAAATCCCAGAGCTCAAGCCGCAGCTCCACATCCATGCCCGCTGTAGGTTCGTCCAAGATGAGCATGCGCGGCTGGTGGACCAGGGCACGCGCGAGCGTGAGCCGGCGCTTCATGCCGCCCGAGAGCTGCAGCGGCGTGGCGCGCCGTTTGTCGGTCAGGCCAAAACGCTCGAGCAGCGCGGCAGTGCGCCGCTTCGCCTCGCGCGCGGGTACGCCGAAATATCCGGCCTGGAAGACCAATATCTCTTCGACGGTGAGGAAGCGGTCGAAGTTGTATTCCTGCGGCGAGAGGCCGATGAGAGCCCGCGTCGCGCGGAAATCGCGCACGACGTCGTGACCGAAGACTTCGATCGTCCCTTCGTGGAACGTCGCCAATCCGACGATCGCGTTGATCGTGGTGGTCTTGCCCGCGCCATTGGGCCCGAGAAAGCCAAAAAACTCGCCCTGCGCGACATCGAACGAGAGGTCGTCTACTGCCGAGATCGTTCCGAATCGTTTGCTAAGGCGCCGGATAGAGACGGCGTTGTTAATAGTAGAAGCCCATCATCATCTTGGCCTCGTCGCTCGCCATGGTGCGCGGATCCCATGGGGGAGAGAACGTGAGGTCCACATGACAATCGGCGACGCCGGGCACCTGCGCGACTGCGGATTGAACGCTCGCCATGAAAGAACCGGCCACCGGGCAGCCGGGCGACGTGAGGGTCATGACGACGTCGACCTTCGCTCCGTCGATCTTGATGTCGTAGATCAGGCCGAGGCTGACCACATCGAGCCCGATCTCCGGGTCGACGACATTTTTCAATTCTTCGCGGATCGCTTCTTCGGTGATCGCCGGAGCCGGCGCGCTTTCGACTGCGCTTTCGACAGGCTGGGAGTTTGCTTCCATGATTGCTTCATGTATTCGGGGGCGGAGAAAACGCCTTCCTGCGCGAAACGAAACGTCATGTCGCGAACGCTTACACTCGGGCATTCACCCGATTCAGACGATGCCTTTATGTTCTATGGATTGGCGAGCGGCCGCGTGCCGACGAACGGTCTGCAATACGAACACATCTTGCGCGATATCCAGACGCTCAACGACTGGGCGAAGGAAGGCAAGCTCGACACGACGGCCATCAGCGTTCACGCGTACGCGTACGTCGCCGACAAGTATGCGATCTTGACGCATGGGGCATCCATGGGCGAGCGCGAGTACGGACCGATCGTCGTCGCGCGCGACGCGGTCGATGCGGCGAAGCTCCACGGTGCCACGATCGCCGTTCCCGGTCTTATGACAAGTGCGTATCTCGCGCTGCGCTTGTGCGTCGGTGATTTCACGCCGGTCGTCATGCCGTTCGACACGATCATGGAAGCCGTCGCGCAGGGGCGAGCGGACTATGGCCTGCTCATCCACGAAGGCCAGCTCACGCACGCCAGCCTTGGACTGAGTTCCATCGTCAATCTCGGCACGTGGTGGTATGAAACCACTGGTCTGCCCCTGCCCTTAGGTGTGAACACGATCAGGCGCGACTTGCCCGAGGAAGTGAAGCGCGACGCGTCGCGCCAGTTGCGCGCGAGCATCGAGTTCGGATTGGCCAATCGCGCCGACGCTTTGCAATGGGCCATGCAATACGCGCGCGGCCTCGCGACGTCCACCGCAGACAAGTTCGTCGGCATGTACGTCAACAGCAGAACCGTCGACATGGGAGAAGAAGGACGGAGCAGCATCCGGCTTTTCTTGCGATGCGGAGTCGATGCCGGCATGGTGCCGGACGTCGGCGAGATCGACTTCGTCGGTTAGATCGCTAGTGCGGCCGGCAGGCGCATGAGGGACTGTGGATCGGCCCTCCGCTGCCGCTCCCGCCGCCGAAGTCCAAGAACCCGAACAGCACCGCAAAGAATGGCCAGATGCCGTGTTTCGGACGCGACCCGAGATAGATCGTGGTCGGCGACGGGATCGGCGACGGCGCTGCGGACGTCGCGGGCGTATTGACCGAGGCGGGCGCAGGCGGCGGCGTCGTGAGGTCGGGCGGGATCATCGCGACCGGTCGAGACGAGACTTCGCGCTTCGGCGGAATGACTGCCGCGCGAACGATCCGCTCGCGCAAGATCGAGAGATTACCGCACGCGACGGGAACGAAAATGCGCAGCCGCGCATTCGCGGTCGACTCGTCGTATTCGAAGCCGTACGTGGCGGCTGGGATCAGCACGTCGTGGATGACGCGCACGCGCGAGCCGTCGAACCACGTCATCGCCGAGAGATGGCGCGGCACGAGTCCCCAAGCAGGTTTGACGGTCTCGACCGCGTCGCGGAAGGTCAGAAACTCCTCGGGGGTCATTCCGGCGAGCGCCGCAGCGGAAGCGAGCCGGCTTTCATTACGCGCGACGTTCACCTGGAGTTGCGCGAGCGTCGTGGTCTGGCCTAGCAGCGGTGCCGATCCGAGCTCGGCTACGACGGTCGTGGCGGCGAGCGCAGACGGTCGGACCAAGGCGACGATGAGCATCATGGCCAAGAATCGGGATAGCAAACGTACCGCTTTGGGCATGCCCGTGCTACTTGTCGTGTGAGACGCCGCACATCCTTGTGGAGAAAGTTCGAGCGAGATCTATGGCCGACAATCAGCATGCAAGGTCAGCAGCCTCTGGATTGGTCATAGTCAGCGCGGAACGCTTGCTTGCCGCCAAACGTTATCGATGATGATGAACCTCCGAACGAAGTCACATGCGTTGATCCTGGCGAGCCTGCTGTGCGCGGCATTCGCGGGCGTCGCCATTGCTTCTCCGCTGCAGGGCCATCCCCGGCCGGCCGCCACGCCATCGGCGTCGGCCGCTTCAAAGGATCAGGGAAGCTTCACGTTCGTGGGCCGCGTGTCGAAGGTCGAATACGCCGCCAACGCCGTCGTGCTGGCGACGAAGGGACGAGACGTCACGATCACGGTCACGCCGACCACCTCGATCGACGTCGGCGGAGAGCCCGGAAGTATCGCCGACATCCGGCCAGGCGTGCGGATCCGAGTTGAGGGTTTCGACCGCGGGGATGCGCTCATCGCGGTGGCGATCAGCGTCCTTTAAGAATACATGCCTTGCCATTTTGAAGGGGCCGACTTTATGTCGGCCCACGTTTTTTCCCAAGGCCTCATCCGGCGACGTCTTCGCCGGGGACGCGACGGAATATCGGGATGTCGAATATCGTGATATCGATTTACGGCGTGGGGCCCTGGACGATCTGTACGAAGTCGCCCGGACGGATATACTTCGCGAACGCAGCCGTGATCTGCGGGCCCGTGATCTGCAGGAAGCGCGCTTGCGCTGAAGCGTCATCGAGCGGCAGACCCGCCGAAGCGCGGTCGAGAAGAGTTTCGGCGACGCCGCTCTGGCTCGACTCCTGCAGCGGTAACGCGCGCACCGCAAGCGATTTGGCTCGCAAGAGCTCGTCAACGGTAGGCGGAGTCGTGCGCATGGACTGGAGATCGCGCTGCACGATGCCCGCCACCTGCGCCACGTTCCGCGGATCGCAGCCCCACTGGACTTCGTACGCGTAACGGCCGCCGTCGGCGTTGAATCTCGTCGTCACGTAATACACGAGACCGGATTGTTCGCGAAGATCGCGATAGAGGCGACTGGCGTAGAACTCGGACGAAAGCATCTGATCGCCTAACGATAGCGCGTCGAAGTCGATCGTGCCCGCTCGAACGCCCATCGTCTCGGCGAACGTCACGCTATCTTGCACGGCGCCAAGCGATGGAATAGCCACCTCCGCGCCGGCGTTGCGCGGTGCGGGCGGCAGCGTCGTCGCGGGCGGCGCACCAGATGAATGCCAATCTGAGAAATAACGCCGCACGATCGCAAGCGCGTGGTCGGTGTCCACGTCTCCTACTACGACGATCGTCGTCAGGTCGGGCCGGATCGTGGCTTTGAAATAGTCGCGTACGTCCTGCAGGCTCAGGCCTTCGACGGACGCGACGGTGGCGACGCGTTGAACCGGGTCGTTTTTTGGATACAGCGCCGCATAGAGACTTGCCGCAGAGCGGTATTCAGGTGTCACGGACGTGCCTTGAACACGGTCGGCGACTGCATTGCGAAGCAATTCGAAGTTCTGCGGTGGAAAGAGAGGACGCATCTCGTTGTCGGCGAGCAGCTGCATGCCGCGGTCGAAGCCTGCCGCAGGCACGCGCAGAGAGAACGCAAAACCCGCGTGTTCTTCAGCGCCGATCCGGCTGACGTCCGTGAAGAAGTCAAAGGGCGATTCGGACGCCGAGCCGGCGGAGAAAAGCTGATCGAGCATGAGCGAGACGCCTTCCTTGCCAGGCGGCGCCTCGATGTCCGGGTCATTTCGAACATGGCCGACGACCGTGACGGCGCCGCTTCCGCGCTCGGATTGGATGATAATGCGAAGGCCGTTCGGCAGCGACGTATCGAGCGGATGCAGCGTCGACGGGGGGACATCTGTCGATTGGACGACGGAAGCCGCCCAGTCCGGAAGCGCGACCGACTCGGCGGCCTGTGGAGAAAACGACTCGGATGCTCCGAATGCGTCGCCAGGTACCACCGTGCCGGAATCGCGCGGCGTGAGTTCGGCAGTGAGTTCCGTGCTTGCATTCAGGTACTTGCCCGCGACGCGATTCACGTCGTCTGTGGAGACCGCGTTGATCTCGGCGATATCGTCATCGGGCGACGAACGTCCCTCGACCGCCACCGCCTCACTCCACGCCTGCGCCAATCCCTCGATCGACGAACGCTGGAAGAGCGCCTGCGCGACCGCCTTTCGTTTGGCATCGAGCACGAGGTCGGCGGAGAATCCGGCGCTGATCGAATCGGCGACGTTCATCGATACCCAACGCTTGACGTCGGGAACGAACTGCGGCTTGAGCGCGGATGCCATCGCAAGTCCCAAACTCGCTTTCGGCATGTCGTCCAAGACGAACGTAGCGTTGTAGACCTTGTCGTGCGGCAAACCGCTGAAGAACGGAGAACGCTCATCGGCCATGACGTTCGCCAATATTTCCGCGGCGGCGAAGTCATGGCTGTCCGAGCCCGGGAAGCGGTATGCGACAAGCGCAAATCCCAGCGGAAGCGCAGTATCGAACGTCACGTCTGCCAATTTCGGCGACGGCAACGCAAACGACGGATGGGCCGGCAACGGCGCGGACGGGATCGCTCCGAACAGGCGCGTCGCATCGGCGATGACGGCTGACGGATCAACATCGCCTACCACCACGAGGACCGCGTTGTTGGGACGGTACCACAGGTCGTAAAACGATTTGATCGTGGTCGCGCTTAACGAATCGAAGGCATCGCGCGTGCCCACGCCCGGCGCGGCGTACGGCGTGCCGACGAACATGTCCGCGAGCAGATCAGCGCGCGCTTGATAGATCGGATTGGAAAGATCGGACGAGACCTCTTGCTCGATAGCGCCCCGTTCCTTGACCCAGTCATCCTGCGAGAGCAGCGCGCCGCGCATGCGGTCGGCTTCGACGCGCAGCACCACTTCGAGCGCATTGGCAGGCACGGTGAAGACGTATTGCGTCACCGTCGGCTGCGTGTCGCCGTTGAGGTCGCCGCCTAACCCCGCAGCGATGCTCGCGAGCTGCGCGCCGCTGACTCCGGTCGAGCCGCGGAACAGCATGTGCTCTTGCGCGTGCGCCATACCCGGCACGTCCGGCGGATCATCCTCGGAGCCGACGAGATAATTCATCTCGGTCGTGACGACGGGGGCGAGCGTATCGCGCACGGCGATGACGCGCAAGCCGTTAGCCAACGTGGCGCGCGCGACTGAGGGCGCATCCGCAAACGCGGGCGCCGCGGCGATCGAGACGGCTACGAAAAGCGCAAATGCGGCGAGGTGAATCGGCCGAATATCCATATCGGTACCATTCGTGTCCGAGTGCGAATCGCCTCGGACGCGAATGAGCCCGCGGGTCACACCTAGAGCGGGTTCGGCCCTAGCACGACATCGACGAAGCCGCCGATGCGGATCCATTTGTGAAACGCGGCTTGGACTTGCGCTGCGTCGATGTTCAGATATCGCCGTGCGGCCCGATCCGGTTCGTCAAGCGGCAACCCGCTCGTCGCGCGCGCGAGCAGTCCCGATGCGACGTCGTCCTCGCTCGATTCCGCAAGCGGGATCTGGCGCAGCAGCAGCGCTTTCGCTTGCTGAAGCTCACCCGGCGTCACCGGCTTCGTTTGCATCGCGGTGACGTCGCGCACGATCAATCCGCGCGCCTTGGAGACGTTTTGCGGATCGCAGGCGAAATCGATGCTGAATGTCGAGCGCGTCCTCCCGACGCGCAGCTGGTTGCCGACGAAATAGACGAGTCCGGCCTTCTCGCGCAGATCGCGATACAGTCTGGTCGCGTAGAAACCGCCGCCCAAGACGTGGTTGCCGACTTGCAGCGCGTAGTAGTCCGGATCAGAACGGACGACGCCGATGTTCTCGATCATCGTCGCCGAGTCTTGAACCCTCGATGTGTCGGGAACGACGGCGCTCGATGGTGCGTTGGCTCCGACCGGCGGCAAGTCCGTGACCGGTCGCGCGCCTTGGGCCGTCCAAGCGCCGAACCATTTCGAAACAGAAGCGCGCACCTGCTCCGGCGTGACGTCGCCGATGACGACGATCGTGGTCATGTCCGGCCGGAACGCCGCGCCGTAGTACGACTGCGCGTCCGCGAGTGTCAGGCCTGCGACCGATGCCGGAGTCGCTTCACGAAGCGCCGGATCACCGGACGGGAGCAGGGCGAGGTCTATCGCGCGCGACTGTTTATAGGAGGGGCTCGCGAGCTGGCCGGTCAGCGCTTGAGCGAGATTTGTCTGCTCGATCGGAAACGCGGCTGCGGGCAACGCGGGATGCAGTTCGTTGTCGGCAAGCAACTGCATGCCGCGATCGAAATGCTGCGCGAGCACGGACAGTGAGAACGACGCCCCGGCGGATTCGCTCGCCGCGATATCGTCGAGCTGTTTCTGAAATGCCAATCGATCGTACGTGGTCGAGCCGTATGGGAAGAGCTGACCGAGAAGCGAATCCAAACCTTCCTCGCCCGCCGGCACTTGCAGCGCGGGTTCTTGACGGACTTCACCGGTCACGCTGACCGTCGGGCTTACGGTCTCTTGTCGCACGATCAGACGAAGACCGTTGGGCAACGTCGTGTCGTAGGGCGCCGCGCTCGGGAGCGGCAGCGAGAGCGACGCGAGTGCCGCCTGCGCCCACGCCGGAAGCACGACCGTTTTTGTGGGCGAGACCGCATTTGTCTCGGTGCCGCCGAATCCCGATTGCGCGGTCGGAGCGCCAGATGGTTTGGGATTGAGCGTCGCGGTCACGGTGGCGCCCTGCATATATGTCCGCGCGACACGATCGACATCCGCGATTGTGACGTTGCGAATCGCATCCACGTCGTCGTCGGGAGACGAGCGCCCTTCGACCGCTACCGCCTGCGACCACGCCGCGGCAAGCCCGCTGATCGACGTGCGATTGAATTCGGCGCTTGCGATCTCTTGGCGCTTCGCCGCTTCGACGAGGTCGCTCGGCACGCCGTACTTCACGTAGCTCGATATGATCTGGCGCAGAAGCGCATTGGCCGCGTCGCCATCTGCGGTCGGCGCGAGCGCCGCGTAGGCTAGTCCGACCGACGCGCGCGGATACGAGACGACCAACTGAAATCCGGCGTTCAACGCTTTGCCTTGCGGTCCGAGCGCGTAGAGATCGGCGCGCTGGCTACCAAGAACATCGGTTAGTATTCGAGCCGCCGGAAAGTCAGGGTTCGACGTCCCTGGAAATCGATAGCTGATCGTCGCGAACTTCACCGGCAGATCGCTGTCGAGTGAAAACGTATCGGACTTCACCGTCGACAGATCGATCGCCGGGCGCGCCGGCAGCGCGCGGGGGCTGATGTCGCCGTACATGGAGCGCACCATCGCCAACGTGGCGTTGGGTTCGACGTCGCCCGCGATGACGAGCACGGCGTTGTTCGGACCATACCAGCTGTCGAAGAATTTCTTGAGCAGCGCGCCGTTCGTCGCGTTGAATGACGGACGCGTCCCCAGCGCGTCGTGCGCGTACGGCGTGCCGGCGAACATGTCGGCGCCTAGCCGCGTGAAGAAGTGATAGAGCGGATTGGAGAGATCCTGCGCGACCTCTTGTTCGATCGGGCCTCGTTCCTGCACCCACTGGCCTTCGGAATCGACGATGTCGCGCATGCACGCGGCATCGACGTGCAGTGCCACGCCGAGATCCTGCGCTGGAACGGTCTCGAAATATTGCGTGACGGTCTGCTGCGTGTCCGCGTCGCCGTTTCCGCCGAGCTGCGCGAAGATCGCAGCGGTCTGATCGGCGGTTATGCCGTCGCAGCCGCGAAACGCCATGTGTTCTTGCGCATGCGCCATGCCGGGAAATCCGATTGGCGTCTCGTCGGCGCCGACGATGTAATTATCCATCACCGTGACGACCGGTGCGAGCGGATCACGGACCAAGATGACCCGTAGCCCGTTGGGCAGCGTGGCTCGCGTGACATCGGAAGCGGCGCGCGCCGCAGTGTGCGCGGACTGCACGATGGCGGCGATGACAGCGACTATAAGAAAGCCTCGTAAATGCATGCCCAATCCTTATCAGAACGGCGTTCGGCGGTCGGCGCGCGGGAAGGTACGCTCTCTCTGCCTCTTGTACGCCACGCAGCGTGGGAAGATCTGCGATCGCGGCCCGCGTCGGCGGGTTGCTTGCGATCGGGTTCGATGGAACGACGATCGAGCAGGCGCCGGCACACTTCATTGGGGGCTTGGCCGGTGCCGTCCTGTTCAAACGCAACATACACTCCGCAAGCCAGACACGAGCGCTCGTCGACGGATTGCAAGACTCGGTCCAGAGCGGTTCGCCCCCGCTCCTGATCGCTATTGATGAAGAAGGCGGTAATGTGTCGCGCATCGGCGGCGTCGGCACCTGGATGCCATCGGCCATGTCGCTCGGCGCCGCTGACGATCCTACGCTGACCGAATCGATATACGCCGCGATCGGCGAAGAATTGTCGGCCCTCGGCATCACGCTTGATTTCGCTCCGGTGGCCGACGTGAACACGAGTCCGCGCAACCCGGTGATCGGCGTTCGTTCGTTCGGCGATCGGCCCGCGCGCGTCGGAGAACACGTGGCCGCCGCGATTCGCGGGCTGCACGCGTCGGGCGTGAAAGCCGCCGCCAAACATTTTCCCGGCCACGGCGATTCGCTCGTGGACTCGCATATCGATCTGCCGGTCATCGAACATTCGCTGGAACGACTGCGCGCGATCGACCTCGTGCCCTTCGCGGCCGCGATAGCGGCAGAAGTGGACGCGGTGATGGCGGCGCACATCTGGTTTGCTGCGCTGGAACCCGCGCGCAAGCCCGCGACCATGTCGCGATCGATCATGCGCGGCTTGCTGCGCGAGGAGCTTGGTTTTGACGGCGTCATCTGCACCGATTGCATGCAGATGCGCGCTGTCTCTGGTTCGTATGCGCCCGGAGACGCGGCGGTGCGGGCCGTCGCAGCCGGCGCCGATCTCGTGCTCTTCTCAAGTTCGCTCGACGCCGCGATCGACGCGCACAGAGCATTGGAAAGCGCGGTCCTCGACGGTACACTTGATGAAGTGGAGGTTGCGCTCAGTCTCGCGCGCGTCGCGCGGCTCCGCGAGAAGCCGCGTGCGCATGCGAGCATTACGCTGGCAGATGTCGGCTCAGGCGAGCGCCGAACGCGCGCAGTCGATTGCGCGCGGCGAGGCATAACGCTCGTGCGTGATCCGGGCGGGATGCTGCCGTTGTCCATCGGCGCGCACGAACGGCTGCTGGTGGTGACTTTCGGCGGTAAGACGTCGACGCTGGTCGAGAACGGTGCGGCAAATGCCGCGTCGTTCGGCGCATCGCTGCGTGCACATTTCGCTGAGGTGGATGAAGTGTCGGCCGGCGCCGATCCTTCGGAAGACATCCTGCGCGATATCGCGTCGCGCGCCGCCAGCGCTGCGGCGATCGTGTGCGTGACGTATCGAGCCGTGACCCACCCGAATCAGCTCCATGCCGTGGCGGACCTCGTCAAACGCGGCGTGCCGTTTGTCGTCGTGATGGCGCGCGAGCCGTACGATGCGGACATGCTACCGCATGATGCGACGGTACTTGCCGCGTTCGGCGACGATCCGGCTGGGCTCGCCGCCGTATGCGCCGTGATCACAGGCTTAGCCAAAGCACGCGGTTCCTCGCCCGTGATGCTCGCGAGTGTCGCGCCGTGACGACGGATCGCGCAGGTTCGGACGCCTCATCGTCAGAGCGCGCGCAGGTCTCGCTGCCAAGCGCGCGTGCGATCCTGCACGCCGAACTGGGCGAGGCATACTCGGCCGCTGCGCTCCACGTGCGCGTGGCGGGCGAGACGGTCGAGCACGTCGCTGTGGGAAACTATGCTCCCGGCGACGCAGGGATCGACGGCCGTGCGATCTTCGACCTGGCATCGCTGACCAAACTTTATACCACGACCGCGCTGCTCGCGCTGCACGACCACCGCGCCCTCGCGCTCGACGACCCGATCGTTCATGTGCTCCCCGAATTCGCCGGCAAGGATCCGCGCCGAGCGCGCGTGACGGTCAAACATCTACTGACGCACACGTCGGGACTCCCAGCGCACGTGAGCTTCCGCGAAGAACTCGGCTTGAAGCCGGTCATCGCCAGAGTGTGCGCGACCTCGCTCGAAGCCGCGCCGGGTGAAGCCGTCGAGTACAGCGACCTCGGCTTCATGCTGGCCGGCGAAATGGTTTCGCGGCTTGCGAACGAGCCATTGGAGAAGGCGATCGCGACGCTCGTCTGCGTTCCAATGGGCTTGGCGGACGTGCGCTATCGTCCGACGCAAGAGCTCCGTCCGCGTATCGCCTGCACGGAGAACGATCCGTGGCGCGGGCGATTGCTGCGCGGCGAAGTGCACGACGAGAATTGTTGGGCGATGGGCGGCGTCGCTGGTCACGCTGGATTGTTCGCGACGGCCGCCGATGTGGCGGCGCTGGGAGAGCTCTATCGCACGGCCGGACAATCGGCGGGCGGGCGCGTCATCTCGCGCGCTTCAGCGCTGGAGGCGACCCGAGAGCACGCGGTCGGGAACGGAGAACGGCGCGGGCTCGGCTGGGCGTTGAAGGCGGACGACGCGCATTCGAGCGGCGCACGCCTTTCGGCGCTCTCGTTCGGCCACACCGGTTTCACCGGCACTTCGCTCTGGGTCGATCCGACGCGCGACCTCACTGTCGCCTTCCTGACCAATCGCGTCCATCTCACGCGCGACGGCGCCTCGATCCTTCGGGCGCGCGGCAAGATACACGACGCGATTGCGGACGAAGTCGACGCGTGGAAGCGTTAGGTTCGTGCGGCCGATGATCGCGATGGGGCTCATCTCGGGCACGTCGATGGACGGCATCGATGTCGCGATCGTCGAGATCGAATCTGCGCCTGGGGCCGCCGCGCGGCCGCGCAAGCTCAAGGAATTCGCGACGATACCCTATCCGCCGGACGTGCGATTATCATTGCTGGCGGCGCTCGCTCACAGCGGAGCCCCGAAATCTCCATACGCCGCCGCGCGAGATATCTGCGCGCTCAACTTCGCTCTGGGGGAAGCGTTCGCGTCGGCGGCGAGTGTCGTCGGCGGGTCGCCGCTGCGCGGAGTGGACGTGATCGGATCACACGGTCAGACGATCTATCATCTGCCGGACGACGACGGAGCGCCGGGATTCACCGCGTCCACTTTGCAGCTCGGCGAGCCGGCGGTCATCGCGGCGCGGACCGGGGTGACCTGCGTCGCGGACTTCCGTGTGAGCGACATGGCGGCAGGCGGGCAGGGCGCGCCGCTCGTTCCGTATCTCGACTTCGTCATGCTGCGCGACCAAACCGAAACGCGCGTCGCGCTGAATATCGGCGGCATCGCGAATCTGACACTGCTGCCCGTCGGCTGCGCGCTCGATGCCGTGACGGCGTTCGACATCGGACCGGGCAACATGCTGATCGACCTTGCGGTGGATCATCACACGCAGGGTCGTCAGGGTTACGATCGCGACGGACTGATCGCGTCGGCCGCTTCGCCCGATCCCGCGTTGCTCGCCTGGCTGAGCGAGCATCCGTATTTCTCGAGGGCCGCGCCGAAGACGACCGGGCGCGAGATGTTTGGTCCCGAATATTTCACGTCGGTGCTCGCGCGAGCCGCGACCTTGGGCTGCAGCGTTGAAGTGACGATCGCGACGCTGACAGCCAGCGCGGCGCTCTCGATCGCGAGCGCAATCCCGTCTGGTGTAAGCCGCATCGTGACAAGCGGCGGCGGCGCGCGCAATCCCACCCTTCTGGCGCACCTCCGCGATGCTCTTGGCCTGCGATTTGCGACGCCGCCGATACTTGATCGCTCGGACGATTTCGGCTTGCCGGCGGATGCGAAAGAAGCGATGGCGTTCGCTCTGCTCGCTGTGGAATGTCTACGGGGACGCAGCGCCAACGTACCGGCGGCGACCGGCGCTCGCGGGCCTGCTGTGCTCGGCAAGATCGTGCCTGGCGAGAACTACGGGTCGTTGATGAGAGATATTGCGTTGCGGTGAGCGACGCTGGCTCGCGCTGTGCGCGCGACCCAAGGGATAGGCCTATTGAGTCGCAACTTGGGACCTTTCGCGGATTGCCGCGCAGCAAGGGTTCGGCTAATGTCTAGTAATGCGGTAGAATTACTGGAGAACTAGTGGTTTCGTGTCGAGATTAAGGTGGGGCGGCCGCTCATTATGGCGCGCTTAACTTTAGGTTAACGACCGAAGCGCCCGAGAGGAACGCCTCGGGGCTGCGAAAAGGAACCTTGCTGGAAAACTACCGTTGCTTTCCGCACCGTCTACTTTTCAAGTAAAGGAAGATCGTAACTGTGAAATACTGGATGCGATACGCGCTGGCGATTCTGGTTTGCGTGCTCGCCGTCGGGCGCGCGCTGCCTGCAGCCGCGGCGGACCCGAACAACCCGTTCGCCGATGTATCCCCCTCGGATCCGGCATATCTGGCTATCGTCCGACTCCATGACGCGGGCTATCTCCAAGGGTATCCCGACGGATACTTCCACGGCAAGCGTCCGATCACGCGTTATGAGATGTCGATTCTCGTCGATCGCGTCGTCAGCGAGCTCGAGTTTCAGCTCGACAACCCGGCTGGCGCGATGAAGGTGACGCAGCGCTCCGTCGCCGATGCGCGCTTGCTGCTCGACACGTACGGCACGCAGATCAAGAGTCTCCAAACGGCGCAGACTGCGCTGACGCAGCAGGTGGCAACGCTCGCCTCGAACGCCGATCGAGCGCAAGTGCACCTGTACTCGTACGTGCGCGCGCCCGGCACATATACGGAAACCGTCCGCGCATTCAACAATCAGGGCGTGCCGTTCAAGGCCAACACCGCCGTGAGCGACGGCGTGACCACGTACAACCAAGGCACCAACGCGCGCGGTACGGGGCTTGAAGTGATCCGGCTGATCTTGAGCGGCAACGTGGACAAGCAGACGAGCTACGCCATCCGGCTGGAGAACAAGAACTACTTCGGCCAAGCGAACGTCAACGGCTTCGACAACGTGACGCCTTCGACGAATACCTACAACGACCAGGGCGTGTTGCGCATCAACTACGCCTACATCAAATACAACTTCAAGAACTCGCCGCTCTACACTCTTGTCGGCAAGTACAGCGCGAGCGGCGACCTGGGGCTGACGTTCTCGAACGACTATTTCAACGGCGGACAGCTCGGCTTCAATGGCCGCGTGAACGGATTCATCGGCTTTGGCCAGCAGAACGGACCAGATCTTGGCAGCAATCTGCCGTTCGGCTACGTTCCGACAGGCCTTGCCTCCACCGGGTCGACGCCGCACACGCAGTTCGCGTGGATGACGCACGCGGGCTGGGCCGCGACGCCGAAACTCACGGTCGGTGCCGACGTCCTCAACCAGTCGGCGTTGCCGCAGAAGATCTGGTCGACAGTGAAGCAGAACTTCTTGAGCTTCAATCAGCCGCTCGCGGCCGGTTCGATCGCCGCTTCGTACAAGTTCTCACCGGACGCGTCGCTCGCGATCGAAGGGCTGCAGCGTTTCGGCAACGATCCCACGACGCACTCAGCTTGGATCGACCGCCGGGCGATCTGGGTGCAGGGCCTCCTCGGTAACAGCGCCGCCGCCGATGGGAACTCATACGCTGAGATCGGCTTCGCCGGCACAGGCTACAATTCGGTGATCAACGGCAACACCGGTCTGAACGGCACGCCGTTCTACACCTACTACTACACGGGTCAGGCGAACGATCGCCGCATGACGTACGGCAGCATCTATCACTACGTCGGCAACACCGTTCGCGTCGGCGTGACGTACCTCAACTGGGGTCTGAACGTACCCGAACCGCTGGTGCCCGGCACCGGGATTCCGAACGGATCGTACATCCTGACAAACGACAACCGCGCGCTGTTCTTCAGCACGCAGCTGGTGTTCTGACCGGGACGAGCCGTCTGAAGGCCGTCTGAAGGGGCCGACGTTATGTCGGCCCACCTGTTTGTGGGGCGGACCTTTTGGTTCGCCTCGTTTTTGTTCTGGTTACGCAACCAAAACTAATCGGTGGCCTCGAACAGGCCGAGCGCTCCCGCATCCGCGTCGCCGAACGAATGCGTCACGACAGGATATTTCCCCGCCTGCTGAACCGTGAACTCCACGACCGCGCCGCCGCCAGGCGGAATCGATGCCGTTTGAATCCCCACGAGCGAGTTCGCTGGATTGCCGTCGGCGAGCACGCGGCTCAAAACCGTTCCGACGATATGGAACGCCGAGAAATGGCTCGGGCCGGCATCCACCACGAACACGCGGACCGGCTGATTGACCTTGATCCGCAACGGATCACCTCGATAGCGGAATGCAAGTCCGTTGAACGTCACGACGTCCGCCACCGAGGTCTTCATTTTTGTGATGTCGCCGTAGTATTCGTCTTTCGATCCGGGATACAGGGCCGGATAGAATTCGCTCTGCACGAGCACAAATGATTGGGCGTCCGAACCCCAGCCTGCTTCCGGATCGATAATGATCGCGCCGTACATGCCGTTACTGATGTGCGCAAGTACCGGCGGCGTGCCGCAGTGATAGAGAAACACCCCGGGATAGCGCGCCACCCAGGAGAAATGGAGCGTCTTTCCCGGCTGAACGGTCTGATACGCGACGTCCGGCGGGGCGAGCGCCGCGTGGAAATCGATGGAGTGACCCATCATCGCCTTATTGGTCAGCGTGACGTCGATCTCGTCCCCGACCTTCGCGTGGATGACCGGTCCAGGGACCGTGCCGTTGAAAGTCCACGCGCGGTAGTTGATGCCCGGGGCGATCTCGATCGTACGATCGAGCAACACGAGATTTGCCGAGACAATATTGCCGTTCGGAATTGGCGGCAGCAGCTCCGGATGAGTTTGCGGCGCCGGAATTTGGTAGTCGGCCGTGGTCTTCGTGACGACCGCAGATACTGAAGGCACTTGGACGTCCGGCGCAGCTCGATCCGCCCCCGACTGCCCGTTACACGCGGGAAGTGCGATGAGCGCGGTCAGCAGAGCCACCCGCGACGACATGCCTTTCATGCGAGCCTCCTTCTCGGACCGAACTAACGACCCGAGGTATGATTTCATGCGGGCGGATCGCGCTACCGCCTCGCCGTATCGCGCAGATGACGAATTCGTAGCAGGCGTCGCCTGGCCTTTGGTCCGCGCCTACTGCGACCAAGGGCGGCTGAGACGGAGGTGGAACGCCCGACGAGTATGGCCGAACTGCCGCTCACCGAAACCGAGAACGCCGACACCGCGGATCTTGACGTGCTGGAAACGCGCGAGATGCTCCGGCGCATCAATGCCGAGGACGGAAAGGTCGCTGGGGCCGTGGCCCTCGAGATCGACACGATAGCCGAGGTTGTCGACGCGATCGTGCCGCGCTTGCGCAGTGGCGGCAGGCTTCACTACTTCGGCGCAGGGACTAGCGGAAGACTCGCAGTTCTCGACGCCGCGGAAATACCGCCCACGTTTTCGACAAAGGACCTCATCATCGGTCACATCGCCGGCGGCTCGCGCGCACTCACCGAGGCGGTCGAGGCGGCAGAAGACGATGAAGCGGCAGGCGCTTCAGAAGTTCAGCGCGCTGGGATAGCTTTGGGCGATGCAGTCGTGGGCATCTCGGCAAGCGGCGGTGCCGCGTACGTCATTGGAGCGATCCAACGTGCGCGCGATATCGGCGCGCTGACCATCGCGATCGTGAACACACCGGATTCCGCACTTGCTGCGGTCGCCGATATCGCGATCGTGGTGCAGACGGGCTCGGAAGTATTGGCAGGCTCGACGCGTCTGAAGGCAGCAACCGCGCAAAAGCTCGTGTTGAACAGCATCAGTACCGCGGTGATGGTGAGACTGGGCAAAGTGCATGGAAATCTCATGGTGGATCTGCGCGCGAGCAATGCGAAGTTACGTGCACGAGCGCTGCGCCTGGTGATGACCTTGAGCGGAGCGTCGAGCCAAGTCGCTATGGCAGCCCTTGAAGCAAACGCGTGGTATGTCAGGCTGGCGGTTGTGCAGATCGTGTCGGGCGCACAGACTCCGGCGCAGGCGGCCGAGCGGCTGGCTGCGGCGGGAGGCAGTTTGCGAGGCGTTCTCGACCGCTACAAACAGCAGGAATAACGCACGCCGCATCGAACATAAGTTCCAGCCAGGAAGCAGCGTTGCCAAGGCGACGCGCTCCCGGGTTTTTTGTTTTTAAGGGGCCGCTTCAGTCAATCGATTCAATCGGTGCTACGGGCGAAGCGGACGCTTGCTATGCCGATCAACACGGTTCCGAGCGCGAACACGGCGGTGATGGAGGGCCATAGCGTATCCACGCCCGCGCCGCGTAATACGATGCCGCGCAGGATCTCGAGGAAGTACGTCAGCGGAATCGCAAAGCCGACCCACTGCATCACGAGCGGCATCGCATCGCGCTCGAAGAAGAAGCCCGAGAGCAAGATCGACGGCAACATGACCGCGAACGACATGAGCATGGCCTGCGCCTGCGTGCGCGCGATCGTCGAGATCATCAAACCGAGACCGAGCGCGGCCACCAAGAAGCCGAGCGCGCAGAACAAGAGAAGAAGAAGACTCCCGGCGATCGGCACGCCGAACACAAATCGCATGGCCGTCAGGACGAGTAAGAAGTCGATGAATCCGATCGCTGCGTAGGGCGTGATCTTTCCCAACATGAGACCGGTCGCACCGATCGGCGTAACGAGCAACTGATCGAGCGTGCCGCGCTCGCGTTCTCCGACGATCGCAAGCGCGGTCAGGAATATCGTGATGATCTGCATGATCACGCCGATCAATCCCGGCACCAAGTAGTTCGCGCTGCGCAGGCTCGGATTGAACAATACCCGCGTGCGCACGTCCACGACTTGCGGCGCGAGACTCGCTCGCCCGAGGCGCGCCGACAGCGCCTGCCCTATGGCGCCGCTCGACGCCAGCGCCTCCTGCGCGATCGATGAATCGGAGCCGTCGACGAGCACCTGGACGGTAGCCGGGCGACCGAGGCGTATGTCGGCGCTGAAATTCGGCGGGATATCCACCGCGACGCGCACGCGCCCGCCCACGATGCGCGAGCGCAGATCCGCTCGCGAAGACGCGCTATAGACCAAGTCGAACTCGTTGGAAGCACGCAGCGCGTCGAGCAGCTGCACGGAGTCGGGACCGCGGTCCTCGTCGAAGTACGCGGTGCCGATATGATCGACGCGCGTGTTGATCGCATAGCCGAATAGCAGCAGTTGGAAGATCGGCAGCATCAACGCGAGGACCAGCGTCATCCGATCGTGCGTGACGTGGATGAGCTCTTTGAAGAGCACGGCGCCGTAGCCGTGCAGATTGAACGGCCGTCTCACGAGGCGCCTCTCGCCCGCGTCAGTGCTACGAATACGTCTTCCAGCGAAGGCTCTATGCGTGACACTTGGCCGACGCTGCCGCCAGAGGCCGACAGATCGTCGTGCACGCGCGCTTCGCTCGCGCTCGCATCCGCGACGATGTGGAGATCGCGACCGAAGATCGTGACGTCGCGGACGTACCGCAGAGCGCGGGCGCGCGCAAACGCCTGCATGACGTCATGCGCCGAGATCTTGTAACGCACGGTTCCGGGCGGATTGACGTCCTGCAGCGCGCGCAACTCGTCGAGCGTGCCGAGCGCGATGAGGTCGCCTTCGAAGATGTATCCAACGCGCGAACAGCGCTCCGCTTCATCCATGTAGTGCGTCGTGACGAAAAGCGTGACGCCTTCGCCCGCGAGCGTGAATAGGAGATCCCATAGTTCGCGCCGCGCCACCGGGTCGATGCCGGCGGTTGGTTCGTCCATGAAAAGGACGCGAGGTTCGTGCAGCAGCGCGCACGCGAGCGCGAGTCTTTGTTTCCAGCCGCCCGATAGCGTGCTTGCCGTATACGCCGCAAACGGTGCAAGCCCCGTGATCGACATGACGGCCGACTTGCGCACGCCTCGGCGGTCCAGATCCAGATCATACGCGCGCGCGTAGAACTCGAGATTCTGGTCGACCGTCAGATCGCCGTAAAGCGAGAACGACTGCGAGACGTACCCGATCGAACGGCGCACGCCATCCCCATCGCGCTCCACATCGAAGCCGGCGACCGTCGCGTCGCCGCCGCTCGGCTGCACCAATCCGCACAGCATCTTGATCGTCGTGGATTTGCCGCTGCCGTTCGGGCCCAAGAATCCGAAGACCGACCCCGCCGGGACCTCAAATGATACACCGTTGACCACCGTGTGGTCGCCGTAGCGTTTGGTGAGTTTCTCGGCGCGGATCGGCGCCGTCAAGGCAGCGCGACGCTTGCCGTCGTCCCCGCGCGCACGACGCCGCCCTGATCGTCGATTCGGACTTTGACGCCGAACGTCAGCGAGGCGCGATCTTCCGGCGTCTCCACATCACGCGGTGTGAACTGAGCGTCGGAATCGATCTGCTCGATCGTGCCTGTGAGAGCGCGTCCGGGCAAGGCGTCGGATTGGACGTCGACCTTAGCACGGAGAGAAAAGCGGCCGATGTTCGCCTGATCGACGTAGATGCGGACGTACGGATTCCGCCTTTCCTCAACCGTTGCGATACCGACGTTTGGAGCGACGATATCTCCCGGACGAAGATCGATCGCGCTGATCGTGCCGTCGGCCGGAGCCCGGACAACGCACTGTTCGAGTCGCGCGGATTGTGCGGCGACCTGCGCTTGCGCCGCTTGGAGCGCAAACCGTGCGGCCGTCAACGTCTGCGGCCGCGTACCTGCTCGCACGGTCGCAGCGCGCGCAAGCGCTGCCTGATAGGATTGTGCCGCCGCATTCGTCTGCTCGGGGACGTCTGCGCGTTCCACGATCGATGCCTGAGCGCGCGCGTCTTGCATGCGAGCTCGTGCGGCCCCCATCGCGGCCACAGCCGAGCGATAGCCTGCGACCGCCTCGTCGGCGGTCTGCGCGGAGACCGCGCCCTGCGCGTAGAGCGACGTTTGGCGGCGCGCCGTTTTCTCAGCCAGATCCGCCTGAGCAGCCGCTTGCCGGTATGCGTCTGCCGCCGCGCGCGCCGACGCGCGCGCCGACGCGACCCGGCCGCGATTCCCTCGCAGCGCCTGCTCATACACGGCTTGCGACCCCGCGGCTTCGGCTTCGGCTTGCGCGATCTCGCTTTGGAGAGGCCCGGCGGCGAGATCGTCATAGTTCGCTGCCGCTTGACGCGCTTGTGCTTGCGCCGCCGCGACCGCCGCTCGTTCGTCGGCGTCATCGAAAGTCACGAGGACCTGGCCCGCCCGAACGCTGTCGCCGGCCGAGACCCGCACCGATGTGACGCGTCCGCCCACCGTGCTGCCGACGAGCGCCGAATCTCTGATCACCGTGCCGCTGAATGGGAATCGATCGCTTCGAGCGCAAGCAGCCACCGCGCACGCGATCAAAATCAGGATGAGACGGAACGCGCGCGGTGCGGTCATGCGCCCGTCGTTCGCGCCGTCGCCGTCCGACTCTTCGTAGCCGAGCGCTTAGGGCTTTGTTCGCTCCGCGTTATATGTCTTGACGAATCCGGCGAAGCTCGACGCCGTGATCGCCTTGCCGAACAGATATCCTTGCGCCGAATCGCAACCTTCGGCTTGCAGCCAACGCGCCTGTTCGAGCGACTCGACGCCTTCGGCATGCACCTCGCGCCCGGTGCAGAGCGCGAATGCGATGATCGCGCGGACGATCGAGGCGTCGTCGTTGTCGGTTGGAATCCCGCCGACGAACGAGCGGTCGATCTTGATGATGTCGACCGGCAAACTCTTGAGATAGGCGAGCGACGAGTAGCCGGTTCCGAAATCGTCGAGCGCGATCCGCACCCCGAGCTTACGTAGCTCGCCCAAAACGATCTGCACGGTGCCCGGATGCTGCATCGCCACCGCTTCTGTGATCTCGATGCCGACCTTCGCCGCGCTCACTCCCGCTTGAGCGATGGCCGCGGCCATCTGACGGACGAAGAGCGGAGACTGGAAATGTTTGGCCGAGACGTTGAGCGTCACGCGCAAATCGAGGCCTTCGTCCTCCCAGATCCGGCATTGCCGGCAGGCCTCGCGCATGACCCACGCGCCGATCGGGATCATAAGGCCCGACTCCTCCGCCGCCGCGATGAAGTCGTTCGGCATGACGAGCCCGCGCTTCGGGTGGTTCCAGCGGATCAAGCCTTCGGCGCCGATGATCGAACCGGTCGACAGATCGGCGAGCGGCTGATATTGGAGAACGAATTCCTTGCGATCGAGCGCGCCGCGAAGGGCCTCGTGCAGAAAGCGCCGCGCTTCCAAGTTCGCGCTGATCTCGGCGCTGAAAAAGCAGATGGTCCCCGGGCCCGACTGTTTGGCGCGGACGAGCGCCTCGCGTGCGTTCGCTTCGAATGTCTCGCAATCGTCAGCGTCACCGGGGAAGAGCGCGACGCCAACGCACGCCGTGATGGCGATTTGATGGCCTTCGACCTCGAATGGCCTGGCGAGAGCGTCGGCGATTGCCTTGGCCTGCCGCTCGGAGTCGGCCGACGTCGCTCCAGTCGCGATGACGCAGAACTGATCCCCATCCAGACGAGCGATCAGGTCGGCTCCCGGCGCGGCTTCGCGCAATCGGCTCGCCGCTTCGACCAGCACGGCGTCTCCGACGGAGCGGCCGAGGTCGTTCACGCTCTTCAGGCCGTCGAGTCCGGCGAGGAAGAGTCCGAATCGGTCCGTGCGATGGGCCGAGGCGGCGAAACGCTCTTTCAGCCGCGCGATGCAGAAGGCTCGGTTCGGTAGCCCTGTGAGGTCGTCCTCAAACGCGATCTTGGTCAGCACGACCGCGCGTTCGCCCTGCGTGGCCAAGCGCGCCACGCATGCTGCAAGAAGTTCTACGTATAAAACGTCGTCGACGGAAAAGTCGCCGACGCGCGGCGCGTTCGCGCCGAAGGTGAGGACGTATTCCTTGCCGTCGCTTGTGAACGTGGTTCCGATGGACGCGCCCCGCCCATTCGATTCGCCTCGCAGTTGGACCGTGCTCTTCGCCGCGACGACCACGCCGGAAAACGTCGCACGAAGTTGGACGCGCGTCCCGGGTTCCTTGTCGGGATCTTCCGGCAGCGCCGCATCGAGGATGAAGAACGCATCTTCTACATGACCGAGCGCCGCAAAATCAAGAACGAGCGTTCGCCGGCCTTCATCCATCACCGCCGTCATCTGCGCGCGCGAGTCGAGGTCGGAGCGAATACTCAGACGCCAGAGCGCGTCGAATCGGTCCTTACGGATCGATGTGCTTGCTTGATCGCGCACCGACCAGACGTACGTCGGCGAGCCGCTGCTATTGATCTCGACGACGGCGGCGTCGAGCCCAAACGCATCGCCGTTCTTCCGCAAACCCACGCCCGTGAAGCCGGCGGCCGGCGGGACCGTAGCGGCACGCCCGCGATCCTCGACGATCGCGCCGATTTTTCGCCCTACGAGCGCTAAGGCGTCATAGCCGAAAAGCGACGCGGCGGCCGGGCTGCAAATGGTGATATTGCCCTCATCGTCCGTGACGATGACGCTCTCGACACCCGAATCATGAAGGAACCGAGCGCCTGCCGACCGGTCGGTCCTCTCGATTGATTTTTTCACGCGTTCCGTCTTGGCACCCCAGTGTTCATTATCGGCTGGACGGGACCGGGCGCCTAGTCCGCGGGCGGCTGACACACCTCCACGAGCGTGCCGCCGGTGGAACTCGGGTGGATGAACGCGATGAGATTGCCGTGTGCGCCTCGCCTAGGATGCTGATCGATCAGCCGCAAGCCTGCGTCGCTCAGACGGGCCAGTTCCACCTCGATGTCGGCTACGCGGTACGCGACATGATGCAGCCGCGTCCTGTGGTCGCCGCGAAAGCGTTCGAGCGGCGACGCCGGATCGAGCGGTTTGAGCAATTCGATGGTCTCATCGCCCGCGGACATCCCGACGATGTCGACTCCTTGGTCTGCGACGCGCTCGCGGTAGCGGACATCGAAGCCAAGCACGGTATACAGCTGTTCTGCTTCCTTTAGGTCTGCGACGACGAGCGCCACGTGATCGAGCGTGCGGCCGCTCATCGGACGTCCGCCGCTGGGTGATGCGCCGAGAAGATCTCCCGGAGAGCGTCGCATATCTCACCGAGCGTGCAGCAGTCGTCGACCGACGAGATGAACGCCGGCATGAGCGGTGCGCCGGAAGCGGCGGCGCGCTTGATCTCGGCGAGCCGCTCGGAGACGAGCTGTCCGTTTCGCCGCGCGCGGAATGCTGCGAGCGCATCGTGCTGCGCGCGTTCAAAGGCGGGGTCGATTCGCTGTACTTCAGTTGCTCCGCTCGGACTTGAGACATCCGGATCGACGAACGCGTTGACGCCCACGATCTGGTCTTCGCCGGCTTCGACGCGCCGCTGCGCGCGATAGGCGCTGTCCGCGATCTGTGCTTGGACCCAACCGCTCTCGATCGCAGCCACGGCGCCGCCGCGTTTCTCTACCTCTGACATGATCGATGACGCAGCCGCCGCGATATCCGCTGTCATGCGTTCGACGTAGTAGGAACCGCCCAACGGATCCGCCGTGTCGGTCACGTGGCTCTCGTGCGCGATGATCTGCTGCGTGCGCAGCGCAAGTTTAGCCGACGCTCGCGTCGGCAATCCCAGCGCTTCATCTTTGCCGTTCGTATGGAGCGATTGCGTGCCCCCGAGGACAGCGGCGAGCGCCTGCAGCGCGACGCGCACGACGTTGTTGTCCGGTTCCTGCGCCGCGAGCGTGGATCCGCCGGTCTGCGTGTGGAAGCGCATGAGCCACGATTTCGGAGATGCAGCCGCGAAGTCGTCGCGTACGATCTGCGCCCAGAGCGTGCGCGCGGCGCGGAACTTTGCGACTTCCTCGAAGAAATTGTTGTGTGCATTCCAGAAAAAGGACATGCGCGGCGCGATCGTATCCGCCGGAAGTCCGCTGTCCACAGCGGCGCGGAGATATGCGCGCGCGTTGGCAAGCGTGAAGGCGAGCTCTTGCGCGGCAGTGGCACCAGCTTCGCGGATGTGATAGCCGCTCACGCTGATCGTGTTCCAACCCGGAACGTCCGACGCGCAATAGCGCATGAGGTCCGTGACGAGCCGCATGGACGGCCCTGGCGGATAGATATAGGTGCCGCGCGCGGCATATTCTTTGAGGATGTCGTTCTGTGACGTTCCGGATAGCTTTGCGAACGGGATGCTGCGCCGTTTCGCCACCGCGAGGTAGAACGCCAGGATCACTGCCGCAGGCGCGTTGATGGTCATGGAGACGCTGACTTCGTCGAGCGCGATGCCGTCGAACAGCGCGGCCATGTCGTCGACGGTGCAGATGGCGACGCCCGTCCGTCCGACTTCTCCGAGCGCGCGAGGCGAATCCGAATCCATGCCCATCTGCGTGGGAAGATCGAACGCGACTGAGAGTCCGGTCTGACCGCGCGCCCGCAGATAGCGATAGCGTTCGTTCGACTCCTTGGCGGATGCGAAGCCGGCGTACTGGCGCATGGTCCACAGCCGTCCGCGATACATATCGTTTTGGATTCCGCGCGTGAACGGATAGTCGCCGGGCGGCGATTGGCGCTCGAGATCAAGATCCGCTACATCTTCGAGCTCGTAGTATGGTTTGATATCGATGCCGCTTTCAGTCACGCGCCGTTTCATGCGGGGGACGTTCGGCCCGAAGAAGAATCGGCCTTCGCGGAACGCTCTTGTTCGGCGTCTTCTTCGCATTGGAAGGTAGCATGACAAATCGCATCAATCATCTTGCGGTGTTCGTCGCGGCCATCGCGTATTTCGCATGGGGCGGGATCTACTTCACCGTCTTCAGCAATCAGTGGCTGGCGCTGACCGGATTGACGAAGGCTCAGGCCGCACCAGCGCTCGTACCGTATGTCTGCGCGTTCTTGATGGGATGGCTGTTCAGTTACGGCGCAGCGATAGCGCTTGGGAAATCAAAAGAATCAAGCGCCGGCGACGGCGTACAATTCGCGATCTTCATGTGCATCGTGTTCTATGCGAGCACGGTCCTGACGACGTCGCTCTTCGAACAGCGCTCGATCGGCCTGTGGGCGTTTGATTCGGCGTATGTCATCGTCGGCCAAGTGATCGCGAGCGCGATCGTCGGCGGGTGGCGCGCGAAGGCCTAGGCTCCCGTCTTTCCGTCGAACGAGACGATCGGTGCTCCGCTCTCGATCGTCTCGCCGATCTTCACGTCGACGGATCCGACTTTGCCCGCGCGCGGCGAGACGATCTCGTTCATCATCTTCATCGCCTCGACGATCGCGACGACTTGGTTCTCTGCCACCGTATCGCCGGCGGCTACTCGCAGCTGAGCGATGATGCCGTGCATCGGCGAGATCACATGCTCGCCGTCGGCCGATCGCGCTTTCGAACGTGCGTCGTGGGCCGACGATCGCCGCGCCGGGACCTGCGATCTTTTCGCTGCTGCCGTGTCGGCCAGACCGAACACTCGTACCGCGAAGCGCTTGTCGTCCACTTCGACCGCGATTTCGGTCGGCGGTCCACTTTCAGCGGTTTGCAGCAAGCCATCATTTTCGGCTGCGCCATCCGCATACGCCGCGGCGACCGCGTTGCCGCGCTCGCGCATGAAGCGCTCGATCGTCGGCGTGGCGTAGTCGCCGCGTTTGAATTCATCATCATCAAGCAGCAACGCGACAAACGGAAGTGTCGTGTCTACTCCCTCGATGCGGAATTCGCCGATCGCTCGACGCAGGCGCGCGATCGCTTCCGGCCGGTCCTGACCTAAGACGACGAGTTTTGCGAGCAGAGAATCGTACGATTCGGGAATCGTCCAACCTTTGAAGACGCCGGAATCGACGCGCACGCCGGGCCCGCCCGGTTCGATATATCGGGTTATCGTGCCCGGGCAAGGCCGAAAATCGGCGGTCGGCGTCTCGGCGTTGACGCGAACTTCGATGGCATGGCCGCGCGGCGTGAGTTGACCTTGCGTGAACCAGAGCGGCTCCCCCGCGGCGATGCGGATCTGCGCTTTGACGAGGTCCACGCCGTACGTCATCTCGGTGATGGTGTGCTCGACTTGGATGCGCGTGTTCATCTCGAGAAAGAAGAACTCGTCGCCCTCCACCAGGCACTCGATCGTGCCCGCGCTGTCGTATCCGATCGCGGCGCCGAGCTTGACGGCGGCAGCCTGCAGCTTCTGCCGGACTGTCGGTAAAATGCGCGCCGGCGTTTCTTCGACCACCTTCTGATGGCGGCGCTGCAGCGAGCAGTCGCGCTCGCCGAGGTGGACGACGTTGCCGTGCTTGTCGCCCAGCACTTGGACCTCGACGTGTTTCGGGCGCTCGAGATAGCGTTCGACATACAAAGTGCCGTCGCCGAAATAGGCGACGGCCTCTTTGCTCGCAAGCGAGAAGGCCGCGTCCACGTCGCCCGGTCCGCGAGCGATCTTCAAGCCTTTGCCGCCCCCGCCGGCGGAGGCTTTTATCGCTATGGGATAGCCGACGTGCTCCGCCCAATCGCGTACGGCATCGGGGCCGGCCACGGGCTCGATCGTACCGGGAACGACGGGAACGCCCGCTTCGTGCGCGACCGCGCGCGCCGAGATCTTATCGCCCATCCGCTTGATCGCGGTGGCCGACGGACCGACGAAGCAGAGGCCCGCCTCCGCGCAGCGCGCCGCAAAGCTTGCGTTCTCGGCAAGGAATCCGTAGCCGGGGTGAACGGCGTCGCAGCCGGTGCGTGCGGCGGCCGTGAGGATCTTCTCGACGTCGAGGTACGATTGCGCAGCTGCGGCCGGTCCGATGAACATCGCCTCATCGGCCGCCGTGACGTGCGCGGAGAAGCGATCGGGCTCGGAATAGACCGCGACGCTTGCTATCCCGAGTTCGCGGCACGCGCGCATGACGCGGATCGCGATTTCGCCGCGGTTCGCGATCAGTATTTTCTTAATGGACACGATCGTCAAGCGCCTCGCGCCGTGCCGCAGATTCCCATCGCGATCGTCGCGCTTCACCGGCGGGTGCGCGTTTGAGCAAGGTCTCTATCGCAAGCCGGATCGCCGCGGCTTCGGGCGCCGAAGCGGAACGTGGCACGTCGATGCGGTTCGTCACAATGGAATATTCCCGTGGCGACGCGCCGGGCGTGCGACGCGTTTGGTCCGCAACATCTCCAGCGCGCCGATAAGTCGCGGCCGCGTCTCTGCGGGATCGATGACGTCGTCCAAGTATCCGCGTTCTGCGGCGATGTACGGATTGGCGAATCGCTCGACGTACTCGTCGACGAGCTGCGTCGCGCGCGCGGCAGGATCGGACGCCTTTGCGATCTCGTCGCGGAAAACGATCTTGACCGCGCCTTGCGGTCCCATGACGGCGATCTCGGCCGTGGGCCACGCGACGTTGAAATCCGCGCGGATGTGCTTGCTGCACATGACGTCGTACGCGCCGCCGTATGCCTTGCGCGTGATGACGGTGAGTTTCGGCACGGTCGCTTCCGCAAACGCATAGAGCAGTTTGGCGCCGTGTTTGATGATGCCGCCGAATTCTTGGGCCGCGCCCGGCAGAAAACCGGGCACGTCCACGAACACGACGATCGGGATATTGAAGGCGTCGCAGAACCGCACGAAGCGAGCGCCCTTTATCGACGACGCGATGTCGAGAACGCCGGCCAGCACTTTTGGCTGGTTCGCGACGATACCGACGCTGCGGCCGCCGAGGCGCGCGAAGCCGACGACGAGTGAACCGCCGTAGAGCGGCTGCACTTCCAAGAATTCGCCGTCGTCCACGACGCGATGGATGATATCGGTCATGTCGTACGGGATGTTGGGTTCGGCTGGGATCACGTCGACGAGGCCCGGGTCGCGCCGATCCGGGTCGTCGCCGGTTTGCGCAAGCGGCGGGTCGTCGAGATTGTTCTGCGGCAGAAACGAGAGCAGTTGGCGGATCTGTTCGAAGGCATCCGCTTCGTCGGCGCAGAGGAACTGCGCGACACCGCTTTTCGAATTGTGCGTGAGCGCGCCGCCGAGCTCCTCGAACGTCACGTCCTCTCCCGTCACCGTCTTGATGATCTCGGGGCCGGTGATGAACATCTGCGAGATCTTGTCTACCATCAAGATGAAGTCGGTGATGGCGGGACTGTAGACGGCTCCGCCCGCGCATGGACCCGCGATCAGCGAGATCTGCGGGATGACTCCCGATGACTGGACATTGCGCCAGAAGATCTCGGCGTAACCGCCGAGGCTGACGACGCCTTCCTGGATGCGCGCGCCGCCCGAATCGTTGATGCCGATCATCGGACAGCCGACCTTGAGCGCGAGATCCATGATCTTGCAGATCTTCTCGGCGTAGACTTCGCCGAGCGATCCGCCCATGACGGTGAAGTCCTGCGAGAAGATGCAGACGCGCCGGCCGTCGATCGCGCCGTGACCCGTGATGACACCGTCGCCGATGAACTTCACGTCGCCGAGGCCATACGCGTCGGACCGGTGCACGGCAAAAGCGTCGGTTTCGACGAAGGTTCCTGGGTCGAGAAGAGCGTCGATGCGCTCGCGTGCCGTCAGCTTGCCGCGGCCGTGCTGGCGTTCTATCGAGGCTTGCCCGGCGGGTGCCGCCGCTTCCGCGCGTTTACGCGCGAGAAGATCCATCTTCGCGTCGTGATTCATCGACGCGGGGTGTTCCTCGCCAGGGGCGCGGCTACCCGCCGAGCGAACCTGCGCGCATGACACGCGTCGTCTTGCTGCAGTTCGACACCGACCCCGGATGCGCCGAACACCGCGCTCTGGTCGCTGGCGTCTACCCGGAATTCGCCGAGGCAGAGCCGCGTTGGCCGTTGTTCTTTGAAGCGCTTGCGCTGCATCGGCCCGACATCGTTGTGATCTCGTGCGCGAAGCTGCCTTCGCACGGCCGCGAGGCCGCACGCTATATCAACGAAGGCTTCAACACGCGCAATATGGATGTGCTGCTCGTCGGCGTCGCGCCCAATGAACGCGCACGCACGCATGCCGCGGCGCCGGAATCGGAGATCATCGAAGAAGATGGCTTGGCCGACGAGCTTCGAACTTTGCTCGCGGATCCTCGCTCTACGACCGCGCGCGGCTGAGGAGCTTCAGGGCCGTTCGGAGCTGGGCCGAATCGCCGTTCGCGACATCGTCCGGGAAAACGCCGCGCCGCTCGAGCGGGCGCCCGTCCGGTCCGCAGATGTTCATCGTGGCCACGCGCAGCAGCCCGCCGTCGGCGAGCGGAATCTCGGCATCGACACCCATGACCTTGCCCGCCGTGCGCGTGCCGACGATCGTTGCCCGCCGATAGAATTGCAGAGCGCGCGCAAGCGTCTCAGCTCCGCTCGACGTCATCGAGTCCACGAGAACGACGAGGTTTCCGCGATACTCTGTTCCCGCGCTTGTGTCGGCTGTGAATTTGTAGGATTCAAACGCCGGCCAGCGGCCGGTCGCAGTCGAGATCAGCGCACCCGACGGAAGAAACGCACCCGCCGCGGCATCGACGGACGACACTTGCCCGCCGGGATTGCCGCGCAGATCGAGAATGATCGCGGGCCTTCGTCCTTCGATTTCAAGCGCCCACCCGATCGCGGTCGACAAACTGTCGGGAAACGACGCGATGCGGACGTAGCCGACGCGCGGCGTGAGATCTCGCCATGTGATCGTAGGCGTTCGCGATTCGAGTTCGTCCGAGCGGAGATCCGCCGGCGAATAGACCGCCGTGTGGCTGTCGCCGAGCTGCGCGAGCATCGCGCGCAAAAGTGCGTAGCGCGCGGCAGTAGTGGGCGCCGCTTCGACGAGCGGTCGATAGTACGCGACGAGCTTGGCCCACTGGATTCCGTGGAAGGCTGGGTCGACGTAGCGATCGGTCACTGTGGCCGTGACCGCGTCAAAAACGCGCCGACCGACCGGTTCGGCTTGCAACTGCGCCCGCACCAGGAGGAGCGGCACGACAATCGCCGCTGCGATGGCGCAGGCAATCGCACGCCTGCGCGCGATCCGGCGCCGGTGGATCGGCCAGTATGGTACTGCCGAAAGTTCCCAGTTCACGCGGCTGTAGATCTCCCGCCGGTCACTTCGCCGGCGGGGCGGGAACCCCCGCGCGCGCGTCGCATTGTAGCCGCAGTGACGACGGCATATGAGGTTTGGCGATGATCACACGCCGCCGCTGGGAGCGCGTGCGCGTCACGTTGGACGTCGTCGTATTCGACGCGAAGGGCGAGAAGATCACGACAGCCGCGACGAGCGACATCTGCGAGTCCGGCATGGGCGTGACTAGTCCGATGCCGCTCGAGGTCGGGGTGACTCAAGGCTTCACGGTGGCCGCTATTTTCCCGCAACCATACAAAGGGATCGTGCGCTGGAGCACGCCGACAGGCCGCGGCACTGAGTGTCATGTTGGCATTGAGATCACTGGCGAAACTCGGGCGCAAGCCGATGCGCTGCGCGCTGCGGTCGGCCGCTGGCGCGCGCAAGTCTCGAAGGGCTTGCAGCCCTAACATCGACGTCAACCTGGACTCGATCGAAAACCGCCTGGAAAACTAGACCGAAGGGGCCGACGCTAGTCGGCCACACTTTATTGCCCCGGCATCACCGGCCGATGTCCGCGCCGGGGACGCGGCGGAAAAGCGGGATGACCAACTTCCGCCGCTCGACTTCGGCGGCTTTCGCCTTTCGGCGCCCCGGCTTTCGAAATCGCCGGTGATAGCGGAGCAAATAAAAGTGGGCCGATATAAAATCGGCCCCTTCAGGAAATCGGCCTTCGTAAATCATCCAATCGATCAGCCAATCGGAAAGACTATTGGGGGTATAGCCATTCCTCGAGCGTCGTGTGCCGCACGCCGGTCTCGCCGCCTAGTTCGCGGCGAAGCTCGCCGAAAGTCGAGCATGATTCGGCGACCGCATCGTGTTTATGGATGCTTTCGTAGTTGATCTGGCGCGCGAACACAAAACCATCGTCCCCGACATCGGCGAATGCATCGGCGGCGAAGCGCAGCATCTCGCGCACTACATCCTCCACAAAGCGCGGCGTGGCATGCGCCTTGTTGACGACGAACAGTTCATCCGGCCGCTTCAGCAGATCATACGTCTCAGACGACATCGACTGCTCGACGATCTCCACGAGCGTCGCGATTTCCGCCGCGCGCTCCGCTCCGATGAACAACGTTCCGCGACCGCGCTGATTGTGCGTGGCCACGGGCATGAGGCTAAGCAGCCGCTCGATCTCCTTGGGCTCGACGCCCGCAACAGAAAGCCTCGCCCGCGCATCTTCAGCTACCATCGCCTGCGCGCACGGGCAAGCGGTTATTCCCTCGGCTTCGACGCCGATAAGCCGGCGCCGATGGCCGCTTGCCACGACGGCACGCGCGAGGACGGTGTAGAACTCTCGCGTGTCCTTTCCGCCGGCCGGTGTCACGCGCGGCAGCGCAATTTCGGCCTGCGCCGTCACTTCGGCGCGTTCAGCGCGCTGGCTCTGGACGACTCGTTCGGCGATCGCGAGCGCCAGCTCATCGATGCCGCGATCGTCGGCGACGATGACATCGGACAAAGCATCCTCTAGGTCTTGCGAGAACCGCGACATGTGGACGCCGCTATGCTGCGCGTCGAGGTCGGCGAAGATATCGAACGTGGCGATCGTGGTGCGAAGCCCCGCAAATCCTGCACCCAGCGTGACGAGTGTCCGCACCCCCATGACCCCCGCGCGATTCAGCGCGAGCGAGACCGCCGGCCTCGATTCCTGAATATCCCTTCGCACGCGCGTGAGCACGCCGTCGCCGGAGAGCCTTACCCCGCTCGCGTCTATCCGCGCGGCGAGTTCGCCGACGGACTTGTGCAAGCCCGGATGAAGAAGACCCGGCGCTATCTCGGCGAGTGGTACGAGCACGAACGCACGCTCGGCCAAGCCGGGGTGCGGGACCCGGATCCCAACTTCGTCGATAACGAGTTGGTCGTAGAGGAGCAGGTCTAGGTCGATCGCGCGCGGACCAAGTTTGCCATTGCCGCGGCGACCGACGGCGCGTTCGACGTCGTGCAGCGCACTGACGAGCGCGTCGGGCGACAGCGTCGTCGTCCCGACGCAAGCGAGGTTTAAGAAATCCGGCTGTTCGCTGGTGCCAACTGGCACCGTGTCGTACGGCGACGACACACGGGCGACGTCGACGAACGCGCGCAAGCGAGCGAGCGCTGCGGCGACGTTGCCTCGGCGGTCTCCGATGTTTGATCCAATCGCGATCGCGACATTGTGTTTTGCGTCATTCATCTCTCGATGCGGAAAGTTCGCACGATCCTAACGCCATCCCGTCATTCTCCTTGACAATGTTGTGTTGACGGCAGTATCATTTTCCCAAGCCTCAAGCGGGGGCCGCTCTACACGCACCGATCGGCGAGCGGGCGCACAACTGCCCGCATCCGAGTTGCGTAACCCGGGCGTAGCGATTGGGTAGTATCCCCAATCGACCGAAAGCCGATGCGATTCCCCGTTTTTATCGGGCACCGGTGCAGCAAGGACCGGCAAACGCTTGAGGCCATTCTCACCATCGTTTTAAGTCCCGGGAGGGCCACGCGGTCCTCTCTTTTCGCATGGTGGTTCAAGGGGCAGCGGATTCGAACGGAAGTGTCGAATACTTACGTATATAGTATAGGTCAGACGGGACGCGCGACGCGCAAGCTCGTGCCGGTTCCGGGGCCGAAGGAGTCATCTATCTTATGTCCATGTGGGAGCCATTCACCGAACGCGCGCGACGGAGCATCGTCTTAGCGCAAGAAGAAGCGCAGCGCCTCGGCAACAACTACATCGGCACCGAACACATCCTGCTAGGTATCATCAGCGAAGGCGAGAGCCTTGCCGCAAAAGTGCTCGAGACGCTGGGTGTCAACCTGGCCAAGGTCCGCGCCGAAGTCGAGGCGATCGTCGGCCGCGGCGGGCAGACCGTGCAGCAGGAGATGGTGTTCACGCCGCGCGCAAAACGCGTCATCGAGCTCGCCTTTGAAGAGGCGCGTCAGCTCAGCCACAATTATATCGGCACGGAGCACCTGCTGCTCGGCCTGATCCGCGAGGGTGAAGGCGTGGCCGCGCGCGTGCTGACGAATCTCGGCGTGGATCCCGCCAAAGTCCGCGTGCAGACCACGTCGTTGCTCGGCGCCGAACAGCAGACCCAGAGCGGCCAAGCAAAAGGCAAGAGCAAGACGCCGACGCTCGACGCGTACGGCCGCGACCTCACCCAGCTCGCCCGCGAAGGCAAACTCGACCCGGTCATCGGCCGGGCCACCGAGATCGAACGCGTCATCCAGATCCTATCGCGCCGTACGAAGAACAATCCGGCGCTCATCGGCGAACCAGGCGTCGGCAAGACCGCGATCGCTGAGGGCCTCGCCCAGCGCGTGATCTCGGGCGACATTCCGGATCTGCTGCGCGACAAGCGCGTCATCACGCTCGACCTCGCCGGACTCGTGGCAGGCACGAAGTATCGCGGCGAATTCGAAGAGCGCATGAAGCGCGTGATGGAAGAGATCCGCGGCGCCGCGGGCGAGATAATCCTGTTCATCGACGAGCTGCACACGCTCGTCGGCGCGGGCGCGGCTGAAGGCGCGATCGACGCGAGCAACATCATCAAGCCGGCGCTCGCACGCGGCGAACTACAGTGCATCGGCGCGACCACGCTCAACGAGTTCCGCAAACACATCGAGAAAGACTCGGCGCTCGAGCGGCGCTTCCAATCGGTCATGGTCGGCGAGCCTTCGGTCGAAGAGACTATCGAAATCCTCAAAGGCCTGCGCGACCGCTATGAAGCGCACCATCGCGTGAAGATCGGCGACGATGCTCTGGAAGCAGCGGCACGCCTCTCGGATCGCTACATCACCGACCGCTTCTTGCCCGATAAGGCTGTCGATCTCATGGACGAAGCGGCGTCTCGCGTCCGCTTGCAGTCCACTGCGCTGCCGCCGGAGATCCGCGAGATCGAGAATGAGATCCGCAAGGTCAAGGCCGAGAAAGAAGCCGTCATCAAGGCGCAGGAGTTCGAAAAGGCCGCGCAAGTCCGCGACCGTGAAGAAAAACTGCGCACGAAGAAGCAGCTGCTGGAAGCAGAGTGGTCGGAGAAGCGCACGGGCAAGGGCGAGTCGGTCAACACCGTCGGCGCCGATGAGATCGCGCACATCGTCTCCACGTGGACGCGCATCCCGGTCAGCAAGCTGCGCGAAGAAGAGACGAAGAAGCTGCTCCACATGGAAGATGCGCTGCACAAGCGCATCATCGGCCAGGACGAAGCGGTCAAAGTCGTCACGCGCGCGATCCGGCGCGCACGCGCCGGGCTCAAGAGCCCGAAACGGCCCATCGGATCGTTCATCTTCCTCGGCCCCACCGGCGTCGGCAAGACGGAACTCGCGCGCACGCTCGCGGAGTTCATGTTCGACGATTCTGAGTCTATGATCCGCATCGACATGTCGGAGTACATGGAGAAATACGCCGTCTCGCGGCTCGTGGGAGCACCGCCCGGGTATGTCGGTTACGAAGAAGGCGGCCAGCTCACCGAAGCGGTGCGCCGGCGCCCATATGCCGTCGTACTCCTCGATGAGATCGAGAAGGCGCATCCGGACGTGTTCAACCTCTTGCTGCAAGTGCTCGAGGATGGACGGTTGACGGATTCGCAAGGCCGCGCCGTGGACTTCAAAAACACGGTCATCATCATGACGAGCAACGTCGGCTCAGCGGGGATGCAGCGCTCCACCGAGATCGGATTCCGGCCGATCAAAGATGAGGGCTCATCCACCGTCAAGCACGAGCGGATGAAGAACAAAATCCTCGAGGAGATCAAGCATCTCTTCCGGCCGGAATTCCTCAACCGCATCGACGAGGTCGTGGTCTTCCATTCACTCGACCTGCCGCAGATCAAGGAGATCGTCGGGCTCGAACTCGCCAAGGTCGTGAAGGAACTCGAAAACCAGCACATGACGCTCGAAGCGACAGACGCCGCTCGAGAACTGCTGGCCAAAGAGGGCTGGGACCCAGCAATGGGCGCGCGCCCGCTGCGCCGTGCCATCCAGCGCATGGTGGAAGATCCGCTCTCCGAAGAGCTGCTGCGCGGCACGTTCAAGGTGGGCGATCACATACTGTTCGATGCGGAAGACGGCAAGAGCGTGTTCAAGAAGTCCGGCGAGCCGCTCAAGCCGCCGCCGCTCGAATCCACGAGCCCGGAGACCAGCGGAACGTAAAGAAGCGTAGTCCATGGCCGCCGCGAAACGGCGGCCATGGACTGGAACGCGGTCTCGGCACTCTCGGCGCTCGCGACGTTTCTCGTGGTTGCGGCCTCAGCTGTGGCCGCGATTTTTCAATTGCGGCACATCCGTGCCGCCAATCAGATCACTGCGTCGCTCGAGTTGATGAACAGAATATCGACGCCCGAGTTTCAGCGCATCATCCAATACGTCTTTCACGGCGAACTCGACCGCAAGCTCGAGGATCCGCAATACCGCGCAGACCTCCTGAAGACGCCGGTCGATCTAGCGCGGCACCCGGAGGTCGCCTTTCTCGCGCAATGGGAGCAGATGGGTTCGATCATCAAGCTCGGACTTACGTCCGAGGAGGCGTTTATGGACACTACGAGCACGCAATGCATAGCGGCGTGGAATAAATTAAGCCCGGTCATCGCACTCGCTCGGCGCGTGCGCGGACCGCAGATTTTCGACAACTTCGAGTGGCTCGCGTCGCGGTCTATGATGTGGGAGAACCGTCACCCGGACGGCACCTACCCGAAAAACGCACCGCGTCTCTCCCCTGCGGACATTTATCCGGAGTAGCGCATGCCGCTCGAATTCTGGAACACCGTTTTTTCGGGCTTCACCTTTGCCGTGGTCGCGGCTGCCGCCATCGCGGCCATCGTCCAACTGCGCCATTTGCGGGCGAGCAATCAGCTCAGCGCACTTCTGGCCGTCCTTCAGACGTGGCAGGACGGCCAGTTCCAAGAATGGATGGAATTCGTCCGCAACGAGCTTCCCGAGAGAGTGAAAGATCCTGCCTTTATCGAGGGCCTTCGCGATCCAATGGACGGGCGGGGCGAGCACCCAGAGCGGCGCGTCTGCGACTGGTTCGAACAGGTCGGGTCATACATGAAGAACGGGCTGCTCGACGAACGATTGTTCCTGGACCTGATCAGCGGGAACGCGGTTCGTTTCTGGACGCGGCTGTGGCCGGTCATAGCTGTGCTGCGTGAACGAGGCGGACCGTCGCTTTACGAAAACTTCGAATATCTTGCCGTGCGGAGTCGCCTGTGGAACAAGAAATATCCAGATGGCCTGTATCCGCGCGGCACGCCGCGTTTTGCTGAACTAGAGGCAATGGTCGACACGGGGAGCCGTGCCACGACGTCAAAGCCGTAGTCCATGCCAACACTTGGGATTCTGGTCGGCGGAGGTCCAGCGCCTGGGATCAACGGGGTCATTGGGGCGGCGGCAATAGAAGCGATCAACGAAGGCTGTTCGGTGATCGGCATCTACGATGGCTATCGCTGGCTTGCTCGTGGCGACGCCACGCACGCGACGTCGTTGCGCATCGAGGACGTGAGCCGCATCCATTGGACGGGCGGTTCGATCTTGCGGACGGCCCGGACGAATCCGGCGCAAGACGAGAAAACGCTGGCCAATTGCGTGGGCGCGTTGCGCGAGCTCGGGATCACGCACCTCTTGTGCATCGGCGGCGACGACACGACGTTCGGCGCAGCCAAGATCGCCGAAGCCACCGGCGGATCGATCCGCGTCGCGACCGTGCCGAAGACCATCGACAACGATCTCCCCCTGCCCGATAACATGCCTTCGTTCGGCTTTGAGACCGCGCGCGCGGTCGGCGCCGGCATCGTTGAAACGCTGATGGAGGACGCGAGAACCACGCAGCGTTGGTATATCGTGATCAGCATGGGCCGCAAATCGGGCGCGCTGGCGGTCGGCATCGCCAAAGCCGCTGGTGCGACGCTCGCCGTTATCCCCGAGCAGTTCGTCTCTTCGGGCGCTTCGCTCGACCTCGTCGCGAACGTGATCGTCGGCAGCATGATCAAGCGGAGCGCCAGCGGCGCCGACCACGGCGTTGCGGTGGTCGCCGAAGGCATCGCTGAACGGCTCGACGAGCGCGAGCTCACCGGCTTGAAGGATGTCGAACGCGATCCGTACGGCCACGTCCGCTTATCCGATATCGATCTCGGCGCGATTGTGAAGAGCACCGTGATGGCGCGCCTCAAGGAATTGCGACTGAACATCGGCGTCGTGACCAAAGATGTCGGGTACGAACTGCGCTGCGCCAAGCCGGTGCCGTTCGACGTCGAATACACACGCACGCTCGGCTACGGCGCCGTACGCTATCTGCTCGGCGGGGGTTCGGGTGCGATGGTGGCGCTGCGTGGTGGCCACGTCGCGCCGGTGCCGTTAGCAGAGATGATCGATCCAGCGACCGGCCGCATTCGCGTACGAGTGTTGGATACGCGCTCCGAGGCCTATGAGGTCCTGCGCAAGTACTCGATCCGGTTAGAGGCGGCCGACCTCGAAGAGCCGCGCCTCGGCCCGCTGGCGGCCAAAGTTGGGCTGGCGCCGACCGAATTCGCGCGGCGCTTTTCCGCCGCCGCGAAGGTCTTGTAAACGTCGCGTAACGTGAGCGAGGTCGCTGAAGGGGCCGATTTTATATCGGCCCCGGCGTCGAAACGTGGGCCGACATGAAGTCGGCCCCTTCAGGCGCGGTCTTCACAGGGTGCATGCGCTTCACGAGGCGCACGGTCGTGCCGCTATCGTTCGTTGTGTACTGCACGTCGTCCATCAAGCAGCGCATGAGAAATATTCCAAGGCCGCGCACGCCACGCTCGTTGGGCGAGATCGTCGCGCCTTTGCCGTCGAGTTCGAATCCACCGCCGCGGTCCTCGATCTCAAACGTGACCGCGCCTTCGGAATCATGGCAGCGCATCGTGAATTGGCCGCCGGTCACGTGAGCGTGCTCGACCGCGTTGTTGCAGGCTTCGCCGACTGCCAGTACGATATCGGATACTTCCCATTGACCAAAGCCGCAGCGGCGCGCAAATGCACGCGCTGCCCGTCTGGCTGCACATACGGCAGACGGGGCGCTCGGGAATCGGGCTTCTAATTCATTCATCGAGCTCTCGCTACGATGTTAATACCCACTAACGGCCTTCGCCAACCGTAACGTCTATTACTGACGCTTCCTATGTACCGACGGTCACCCACGAGACCAGATTGACGCCGTAGTAGTACCCGAATTCGCGGTAGTCACGGATCTGCAAAACGGCTAGGTCGGCTCGCTTGCTTAGCTCGATGCTGCCCGCTTCGCTCTTTAGTCCGAGCGAGGCCGCAGGTACCGCGGTGACCCCCGCGATCGCTTCCGTGGGGGTCATGCGCAGTCGGCGCCGAGCGAGATGCGCGACGGTCTGCAGCGAAAAACACGGGCTAGTGCCAGGATTGAAATCGGTCGCGAGCGCGACCGGCACGCCGGCAGTGAGCAGTTCACGAGCAGGAGCGTAGCGCTCTAGGCCGAGGTATTCGGTCGTAGTAGGACAGAGAACCGCGACGGTGCCCGCGCTTACGAGCCCGGCGATATCGCGGTCGTCCGCGAAATTGAGATGGTCAGCCGACGCGCAGTACAGTTCGGCTGCAAGTACGCTTCCGCCCGAATGCTGGAGCTCATCCGCGTGAATGCGAAGCTTCAGGCCGCGATCGGCGCACGCACGCAGAAATCGCCGGCATTGTTCGACGCTGAAGAATCCGGTCTCACAAAATGCGTCGGCGAATCGGGCGATCTTCGTCGCAGCCACTGCCGGCAGCGTCTCTGAAATCAACATATCGACGAAAGCGTCGGGGTCGGTAAATTCCGGCGGCAGTGCATGCGCGCCGCAAAAAGTCGGAACCACGTGAGGCACTTGCGGCAGAGCGTCGAGCGCCGCAAACGCCTTCAGCACATCGAGCTCTCCGGCGGTGGTCAACGTGTATCCGGTTTTTACTTCCGCGGTCGTCGTGCCGTGGTCGGCCATCGATGTGAGGCGACCGTCGCCGATTGCGACGAGCTGCGAGAACGTACACCGCCGCGTCTGTTCAACCGTATACGCAATGCCGAGGCGCGGCTTGCGGCCGGCGGCGATGTCGTCGAAGTCCTGAACGCGATCTCCGGCGAAGAGCGCGTGGGTGTGCGCGTCGATCATGCCGGGCATGACGATGGCGCCTTGAACGTCAAACTCTTGGAAAGAATCGCCGCTCGCTTTTTTGGTTTCGAGAAGCGCAGCGCGGCACTCGGCGTGCGTTCCCGCGGCCGCGATGCGGCCGGCACGAACGACGACGGTTCCGTTTTGAATGATTCCGAGAGCGGCCTCGTCTGCCGGCATCGAGCCGTCGGCTTGTGCGAACGGCGCAAGAGTAAGCAGCGTCGCATTGACGACCGCGTAGTCCCTCGCGCTCTTCACCACGTGATTTGCAGCGCGTCGATCGATTCGAGGTTCAGATAGTAGGCGGCAGATGCCGCGACCGCGGCGAGCGGCGCGAGGCCGACGAGTTCGCAGCGGTCTACGCCGACGCCGCGATCGGCCGCTTCGCGCCGCACGATTTCGGCGACGCGATAGAGCGGAATCGCCCGATAGTCAAGCACGTTCATCGAGACCTGCACACGATTTTCGCCGATGACGAAGCCCTTGGCTTGAAGTCCGAAGAAGCCGCCGCTGGTCTGGCGCACGCCCGCAGCGATCCGCTCTGCGAGCGCGAGGTCGTCCGTCCGGAGATCGACATTGAATGCGATGAGGAAATCGCGAGCTCCGATGGCGACGGCGCCGGCGCTCGGGTGGAGCTGCGGCTCGCCGACATCCGGATGCCGCTCGGGAAGTTTGACGGCCTCGAGCAGACCTTCGAACTGACCCTTGCGCACGTCCGCGAGTCTGCGCCGCTCCGGCCGGGTGGCGGCTGCGCCGTAGTAATAGGAGGGCACGCGCACGCGCTCCCAGACGGCCTGGGCGCAGCGATGCGCGAGGAGCACCGCATCATCCATCGTCGCATCGCCGACCGGGATGAACGGAATGACGTCCACGGCACCCATGCGCGGATGCTCGCCGCGATGGGTCCGCAAGTCGATCAATTCGACTGCTTTTTCGGCGAGGCGGACCGCCGCGCCGAGTACGCCATCGCCGGTGCCGACGAGCGTGATGACCGAGCGATTATGCGCTTCATCCGAACTGACGTCGACGACCGCGACGCCTTCGCCGGCGGCTGCGGCGGCGCGCACCGCTTCGATCACATCGATGCGGCGCCCGTCGGAAATGTTCGGCACGCATTCGAAGACCTTCGCCATCGATGCGACCGCTTGGCCTCCGGCAGGCCGCTCCCCTTGCGCGCGACAATTCTACGGCATGGCAGTCATCGAAAGCCGGATCGACGTTTCGTCGCCGCTGTACGCCGAAAATCGCGACCACATGCTCGGTCTGCTCGACGAACTGCGATCGCGCACCGCGCAAGCGGCCGCCGGCGGCGGACCGGACGCGATGGCCAAGCATACCGCGCGCGGCAAACTTCCAGTGCGCGAACGCGTCGCACGGTTGCTGGATCAGCGTTCGGCATTTCTCGAACTGTCGGCACTCGCCGCGTGCGACATGTACGACGGCGATGCGCCGTCGGCCGGTCTCGTCACCGGCATCGGCGTCGTGGAAGGCCGCGAGTGCGTCATCATCGCCAACGACGCCACGGTCAAAGGCGGTACGTACTATCCGCTGACGGTGAAGAAACATCTGCGCGCGCAAGAGATCGCCGAGCAGAACTACTTGCCGTGCATCTATCTCGTCGATTCCGGCGGCGCGTTTCTGCCGCTGCAAGACCAAGTTTTCCCCGATCGCGACCACTTCGGCCGGATATTCTACAATCAAGCGCGCATGTCGGGCAAAGGGATTCCGCAGATCGCGGCGGTCCTGGGTTCGTGCACGGCCGGCGGCGCGTACGTGCCGGCAATGTCCGATGAGACCGTGATCGTCAAAGGGCAAGGCACGATCTTCTTGGCTGGACCGCCGCTCGTGAAAGCGGCGACGGGCGAGATCGTCAGCGCGGAAGATCTCGGCGGTGCCGACGTGCACACGAAGATCTCCGGCGTTAGCGATCACTATGCGCTGTCCGACGAGCACGCGCTCGCGATCGTGCGCGAGATCGTGGCCAATCTCAATTCGCGCAAGCGCACGCCCTGGCCGGTGCGAGACGCCAAGCCGCCGCGCCACGACGGCCGCGAACTTTACGGGATCGTCCCGAGCGATCGGCGCAAATCGTACGACGTACGCGAGGTGATCGCGCGGATCGTGGACGGCTCGGAGTTCCACGAATTCAAAGCGCTCTACGGTCAGACGCTCGTCTGCGGATTCGGCCACATCGAAGGCCAGCCCGTGGGCATCCTCGCGAATCAAGGCGTGCTGTTCTCAGAGAGCGCGCTGAAAGCCACGCACTTCATCGAGCTGTGCTGTCAGCGCGGCGTTCCGCTCGTCTTCTTGCAGAACATCACCGGCTTCATGGTCGGCAAGAAATACGAAGAAGGCGGGATCGCCAAGGACGGCGCTAAGATGGTTATGGCGGTCGCCAACGCCGAAGTGCCGAAGTTCACGATCATCATCGGCGGATCGTTCGGCGCGGGCAACTACGGCATGTGCGGTCGTGCGTACGGGCCGCGGCAATTGTGGATGTGGCCGAACGCGCGCATCTCGGTGATGGGCGGCGAGCAGGCCGCGAACGTCTTGTTGACCGTCAAGCTCGAACAGTTGGAACGGCAAGGACGCACGCTGACGCCCGAAGAGCGCGACGATTTCATGCGCCCGACCCGCGAGAAATACGAAGCAGAGGGCAACCCATACCACAGCACCGCGCGGCTATGGGATGACGGCATCATCGACCCGGCGGACACGCGCGCCGTGCTCGCGCTCGGCATCTCTGCGGCGGCGAACGCGCCGCTGCCGCCGACGAAATTCGGCGTTTTCAGGCTTTAGCGCGGCGTTGCGGAGCGGCAAGCGATGCTTGCCCTACTACGGGATAACGGAAAGGTCGTCAATGCCCGACACCATAGCGATCGATCGTAGCGGCGCAGTCGTGCGCGTCCGCATGAACAGGCCGGACGTGCGCAACGCGCTCGATGTGCGGATGGTTGCGGAATTGAGCGAGGCGTTCTCGTCGATCGCCGCGGACACGCAGGTTCGAGCGGTGGTCCTCGAAGGCGCCGGGTCGACCTTCTCGGGCGGGGCGGACATCAACGACATGCGCCGGAGCCTCGAGCTTTCGCGCGACGAGAATCGCGCTGACGCACTGCGGCTGTCCGATTTGTTCGCGGGGATCGACGATTGTCCGGTGCCCGTCATCGCGAGAGTACAGTCGGCGGCGCTCGGCGGCGGCTCAGGTCTGATCGCGGCATGCGACATCGTGATCGCCGCGGACGACGCGATCTTCGGCTTCACTGAGGCGCGTCTCGGCATCGTGCCCGCAGTGATTTCGCCATTCGTGCTTCGGAAGATCGGCGCCGGCCACGCGCGAGCGCTGTTCACCACTGGCGAACGATTCGGCACCGAGCGAGCCTTACGGATCGGATTGGTGCATCGCGTCGTGCCGGCAGCAGAGCTGGACGCAGCGGTCGACGCCACGCTCGACGACGTCCTTGCATGCGGGCCGCAAGCGGCGCGGATGGCGAAGAACATCGCGCGAACGGTTCTCGCGCTCGACAAACGCGAAGCGCGCGAGTGGACCGCTGCCACGATCGCCGAACTGCGGAGCAGCGACGAAGGTCAAGAAGGCCTGCGCGCATTTCTTGAAAAGCGGAAGCCGACGTGGCGCTAGCCCGTCCTTTCAAAAAGGTCTTGATCGCAAACCGCGGCGAGATCGCGGTTCGAATCGCGCGCACGTGCCGCGCGATGGGCATCCTCACGGTCGCCGTCTATTCCGATCCGGATAAGGATGCTCTGCATGTCCGCGCTTGCGACGCGGCCGTGCGCATCGGACCTGCGCCCGCGCGCCAATCTTACCTTCGCAGCGACGCGATCGTCGAGGCGGCTCGATCAAGCGGCGCGGAGGCCATCCACCCTGGCTATGGGTTTCTCTCGGAGAACGCAGAGTTCGCGACGGCGTGCGCCGCCGCCGGGATCACCTTTGTGGGGCCTCGGCCGCACGCGATGCGCGCGATGGGCGACAAGATCGCAGCGAAGCGGGCCGTCGGCGACGCGGGCGTGCCGATCGTCCCCGGTTACTTAGGCGACGACCAATCGTTTGCGGCGCTCGCCGCGGAAGCGCGGCGCATCGGCGCGCCGCTTCTGGTCAAGGCAGCTGCCGGCGGCGGCGGCAAGGGCATGCGGATCGTGCGCGATCTTGCCGATCTCGAACCAGCGATCGAGGGGGCCAAGCGCGAAGCGCGCGCCGCGTTCGGCGATGACACGGTTTTTCTCGAACGCTATCTCACCGCACCGCGACACGTCGAGATCCAAATTCTCGCGGACGCGAGCGGTGCGTGCATCCACCTCGGCGAGCGCGAGTGCTCGATCCAACGCCGCCATCAGAAGGTTCTCGAAGAGACGCCGTCGACCGCGGTCGATCCTGATCTTCGCGCGCACATGGGTGCGGCCGCCGTCCGAGCCGCCCTCGCCGTCGGCTACGTCAACGCGGGCACCGTCGAATTCATGCTCGATGCAGACGGATCATACTACTTTCTTGAGATGAACACGCGACTGCAAGTCGAGCATCCGATCACCGAGGCCGTCTTGGGCCTTGACCTCGTACGCGAGCAGCTCTGGATCGCCGCTGGCAGACCGCTCGCGCTCACGCAGGACGAGATGCAGCCGCGCGGCCACGCGATCGAAGTGCGCGTCTACGCCGAAGACCCGGCCAACGGATTTCTGCCGTGCACCGGCACCATAGCGGCCTTTGGCCTCCCGGAGGGCCCGGGAATCCGCAACGATGCGGGCGTCGCTTCCGGCACGGTCGTCTCGACCGACTACGATCCGATGCTCGCGAAACTCATCGTCAGCGATCGCACGCGCGCTGCTTGCATCGAGCGGCTGGCGGCCGCGCTCGACGATTACCGCATCGGGGGCGTCGGAACGAACCTCCCGTTCCTGCGCTGGCTCGTGCGGCACGAATCATTTCTGCGCGGCGACACCACGACGGATTTCATCGAGCGCCACTTCAACAAGAGCATGCTTGCGCGTGAGGGCGATCGAGAACTCGCTGTGATGGCCGCTGCCGCCGCACTGAGTTTCGGCGCCGATCGCGCGCGCGCGGCCGATCCATGGCGTGCGTTGGGACCTTGGCGGCAATCGCAAGCCGAACGCGTCGTTTCGTTCGAGCGGCCGCTTCAGGGCGATGTTCGGCTGACGTGGGATCCGCGCGAGATGGCGTGGTCGTGCGCCGCGGGTGATCGGGCGCTTCTCGTTTCTGCGCTGGGCGGCGGCGAGTACGTAGCGATGGTCGCAGGAGCGCGCCGGCCGTTTTTCGCGTGGCCGTTGCGCGGCGGCATCGGCATAGCTTTCGACTCATTCTTCGCCGATTGCATACTTGCGCTCTCTCCCACGGTTGCCGAGAGCGCAAAAGGTCATAGGCATGCCGCGCATGGCTCGACAGGATCCGTCGCGGCGCCGATGAGTGGAACGATCGTCAAGGTGGTCGTGACCCCCGGCTCTGACGTGCAAGCGCATCAGGTGCTCATCGTCATGGAGGCGATGAAGATGGAGCACAGCATCGCCGCGCCGCACGCGGGCAACATCGCGGAGATCGCGGTAGCGCAAGGCGACACTGTAGCCGCCGGGGACGTCCTCGTGCGCATCGACGCATGAACGAGATCCCTAGCCGTATGGGCGCGATCCCGAGCCGCGTGACAGTTGTCGAAGTGGGACCGCGCGATGGTCTGCAGAACGAGAAAGAAGTCGTTCCGACCGACCGCAAAGTCGCGTTCATCGAAGCGCTCGCAGACGCCGGCCTTCAGGTGGTCGAAGCGACGTCGTTCGTCAGCCCGAAGTCGATACCGCAGCTCGCCGACGCGGACGAAGTGATGCGCCGCGTCCGGTTTCGCGATGGCGTGCGCTACCCCGTGCTCGTGCCTAACGAACGCGGGCTGGATCGCGCGATCACCGCGGGCGCGCGCGAGATCGCCGTATTCACCGCCGCTTCAGAGTCGTTCGCGCGCGCGAACATCAATGCGTCGATCGCCGAATCGATAGCGCGGTTCGAGCCCGTCGTCCAGCGCGCGAAAGCAGAAGGGATGCGCGTGCGCGGTTACGTCTCGACGTGCTTCGGGTGTCCGTACGAAGGACGGGTCTCGCCGCAGGCGGTCGTCGATGTCGCTTCGCGTCTCCTAGCCCTCGGCATCGACGAGCTCTCGATCGGCGATACGATCGGCGTGGCGACGCCGAATCAAGTCGTCGATTTGTGCGGCTTGCTTTTCGCGCATGTCGAACCGGCGCGTTGCGCGATGCACTTCCACGACACGCGCGGCACCGCGCTGGCCAACGTGCTCGCTGCACTGCAATGCGGCATCGCGATTTTCGACAGCGCCGCAGGCGGTTTCGGCGGCTGCCCGTACGCGCCGGGCGCCGCAGGCAATCTCGCGACAGAAGATCTTCTGTACATGCTGCACGGCATGAAGATCGAGACCGGCGTCTCCTTGGAAAAAGTCGTAGCCGCGACGTCGCTTATCGCGGGTTCTCTCTCCCACGCACCGACAAGCAAGGCTTGGCAAGCGCTATGCAGATAATCGCCGCTTACATCATCGCGTCGCTCGTCGCGTTCGCGCCATCATCACATACCGCGAGGGCATCCCTAACTTTGGCAACGCACGGGGAAGCCACGGTCTACGTAGCCGGAAATTTCAGTCGCGACTTCGACGTGTCGTACGCCTTCGCGATAGATACTCGGAGGAAAAACCGGTCGTTCACGACGATAGGCGTGATGATGATCGGGGCAACCGATCCCGGTCCGTCTGCTGAGGTTGGTTTGGCGAACGGCTACCCGTCGGCCAAAAGCACGTCGGGTTTTGTGAGCGGGAGTCACGCCCACGGCACTAAGAGTTCCGACGTTTGGGGATTACCATGTGGCGCGACATGCACGGTCGAACTACGCGGAAATTCAGACCACGTCAGCGCATTTCTAGACGGTAGGCTCGCAGGCACATGGAGCCGACCCGACCTTTCCATTGAAAGCCCGTACATTCAGATCAATGCAGAAGTCTACAAAGAGGGAGACGCGATTTCCGCGTTTATCGTGACGAAGAAAGCAACGGCTGGAGGCCGAGCTTTGCAAGCGCCCATCTGCGAATTCACAACCGGCGGTATCGAGGCGCGCAGCACGAGTCCGACCTCAATGACATTCTCGGGCGTATACCGATCCGGCGCCCGCTCGACGTACGCGTGGCTGAAATCGGGTGCCGAAGGCGTCAAGCATTGCGGACTTGTCACGCCGTAGGGCGAACGTCTCAAATATCAGGAGACCGCCGAATCGCGTGAGCGTCGCTTGACGATTCTGCAAAGGTCCGCCTTACCGAACTCCGAAGCATGAAGGGCTATGGTAGACTTCGCCTCGGAGGGCATTCTGGCGCTGGCCCGCGGACGCGCGCGGTGGTTCTGGATTCCCATCGCGGCGTGGTCGCTTCTCGCGATCGCCTTGTTCAAGAATCCGTCAGCGCTCTTCTTGTGCGCGTTCGTCGACGCGATGTTCATCGCTTTCTGGTACTTCGCATCGCAAGGTCAGGCGTGGCCGTTTTTGGTGGGCGCGATCCTCACGGGTCTCAACGCGATCGTCGGCGTGCTCTCCGTCATCGGGATATTGCCGGGCCTCGTTTCCGCGTACGTCTGCTGGCGCATGTGGGATTCGTACGTCACGTGCTCCAGTCTAGAGTCGACGCAGGCGCTCCATGAACAACTCGTCCAGCGTCTCGTCATCCCGTCGCGGATCGCGGGCGAAACGCCACGCAACGTATTCAAACCGATTCTGCCGCGCCACGTCGCGCAAGAATCCGATGCGCCGGCGCCGACCGCCTGGCAGCCGTATCGCCCGCCGACGAAAATCGACGGACCGCCGGAAGCCACAGCGTAGGTGGACCGAAGAGGTCCGCCCTATATATTTGGAGCGCGGATTGTGGGCCGACTAACGTCGGCCCCTTCAAGTCGGCCCCTTCAGGGACGGGGTGAACGCTATTCCGTGGCTAGCATCACCGACATCGATTGGAACCCCAACTTCCCCGGGCCCGTGAAGCGATTCCAAAACAAGTTGCCGCCGCTTGCGAAGATGCCCGTGGAGAGTTTCTGGAAAATCGTCTCCATCTTCACGGTCTGCGACTTGTAGAGCCACGCGCCCGGTTCGACGTCGATCTGCTCGCCCGCCGCAAGATCCACTTCGAAGACGTTTCCATAACCTTGCAGCCAGAGCACGCCCGCATCCGACTGGCACTTGAACGTGTCGATGAAGAACCCGGTGCCTCCGAAGAACATGCTCGCCGCGCCTTTGACGCGCGCGAAGGAATAGCCGATGCCGTTCGTGGCCGCAAGGAATTGATGCTCGCGAACGTCGATCGCGTCGCCGCGTTGCATGTGTATCGCGAGGACATGGCCGGCGCCATCGCGGCTGAACGCGATCCGGCCCGGCCCACCTGCCTGCGTCACGAAGACCGGCATGCCGGCGAGCATACGTTTCAGCGCGCCCGGCACCGGCATGATGCTGATCTCGACCGAGAGGTCTTTCCAAAGAAGTATATTGTGTTCGAAGTAGATCTTCTCGGACGAGAGTTCGATATGGAGGACGGGGACGAGTTCGCCTTCGATGTGATACGTGACGCCGCCGAAGGTCTCGTCGCGAGCCTGCGTCGGCAGCAAGACGGGGACGTTCATCAAAGCCTCCAGTCGAGATGATTGCGATCGGCAGCGGCGATCGCTTCCGGATAGCCCGCGTCGGCATGACGGATGATCCCCATTCCGGGATCGGTGGTGAGCACGCGGCGCAGGCGCTCGCGCGCATCGTCTGAGCCGTCCGCAACGACCACCATTCCCGCATGGATGGAATACCCGATCCCGACACCGCCGCCGTGATGCACGCTGACCCAATGCGCTCCGCCGACGGCGTTGATCAGCGCGTTGAGAATTGGCCAGTCGGCGATCGCGTCGGAGCCGTCGCGCATCGCTTCCGTTTCTCTATTCGGCGATGCGACCGAGCCTGCATCGAGATGATCGCGGCCGATAACGATGGGCGCCTTCACGCGGCCCGTGCGGACGAGCTCGTTGATCTTCAAACCGAACTTCTCGCGCTCGCCGTAGCCGAGCCAGCAGATTCGAGCGGGCAGACCTTGGAACTTCACGCGTTCGCGCGCGAGAGCGATCCATCGGTGCAGATGCGCGTTGTCGGGAAATGTCTCGAGCAAGGCTTCGTCGAGGACCGCGATGTCCGAGGCTTCTCCTGAAAGCGCGGCCCAGCGGAACGGTCCCTTGCCTTCGCAGAAGAGCGGGCGAATGAACGCGGGCGCAAAACCGGGAAAGTCGAACGCATCTTTTACGCCCGCGATCTTGGCCTGCGCCCGGATGTTGTTGCCGTAGTCGAAGACCACGGCGCCAGCACGCTGGAATTCGAGCATGGCGCGCACATGAACGCCCATCGATTCAATCGCGCGCTGCTCGTAGCGCGCCGGATCCTCTTCGCGCAGCTCTGCCGCACCGTCGAGCGTCAAGCCCGCGGGCACATAGCCAGCAAGCGCATCGTGCGCCGACGTCTGATCAGTCACGACGTCGATCGGCGCGTTGCGGCGGCGCATCTCCGGGAAGACCTCAGCGGCATTGCCCAACAATCCGATCGAAAGCGCGCGTTTCTCGCGCGCCGCTGCTGTGGCGAGCGCGAGCGCCTCGTCGATCGATTGCGCCGCGACATCGCAGTAGCGGCCCTCGATGCGGCGCGCGATACGCGCCGGATCGATCTCGACGCAAATCGCGACGCCGCCGTTCATCGTCACCGCGAGCGGCTGCGCGCCGCCCATGCCGCCGAGCCCTGCGGTGAGCACGATGCGTCCGGCGAGCGATCCGCCGAAATGCTTAGCGGCCAGCGCCGCAAACGTCTCGTATGTGCCTTGCAAGATGCCTTGCGTGCCGATGTAGATCCACGAGCCGGCGGTCATCTGCCCGTACATCGTCAGACCCTGCGCCTCGAGCGCGCGAAACGTCTCCCAGTCCGCCCACTTCGGCACCAGCATGGAATTGGAGATCAAAACGCGCGGCGCGGCATCGTGCGTCCGCCACACCGCGACCGGCTTGCCGGACTGGACGAGCAGCGTCTCATCGTTCTTGAGACGCTTGAGCGTGCGGACGATGGCGTCGTACGCTTCCCACGACCGGGCGGCGCGCCCGCTGCCGCCGTAAACCACGAGATCCTGCGGTCGCTCGGCGACTTCAGGATCCAAATTGTTCATGAGCATCCGCATCGCGGCTTCCTGGCCCCAGCCGAGGCAAGTCCGCTCGGGTCCGCGCGGCGGGCGGACGACGCGGCTGGATGAGGTGGTCATCAGAATCTATCCTCTTACTATCTCAGAGGGGACCAAGTTCGGCTTCGACGGCGCGGACGAGCTCGCCGCTCGCGAGCAGATCGCGCGCCGCGGCGATGTCGACGCTCAGATTGCGGTCGTCGTCCAGATGCGGCACGCGCGCCCGGATCGCGCGGTGCGCGATCGCGGTGCCGCGCCCAAACGTGAGTGGTGCGCGAAAATCGAGCGCTTGCGCGGCTTCGAGCAATTCGATAGCGAGGACGTTCTGCAGATTTTCGACGACGCGTGCGCATTGGCGCGCGGAGATCGTCCCCATGCTGACGTGGTCCTCCTGGCCCGCCGATGTCGGAATCGAATCAACGGATGCAGGCGCGCAGAGCGTCTTGTTCTCGCTGACGAGCGCGGCAGCCGTGTACTGCGCCACCATGAAGCCGCTGCGCAATCCGCTTCGCTCGGTGAGGAACATCGGCAGCCCTTCGAGCCCGTCGAGCAGTTTGTAGACGCGCCGCTCGGCGATAGAGCCAAGTTCCGAAAGGGCGATCGCGAGGTAGTCCATCGCCAGCGCGACCGGTTCGCCGTGAAAGTTCCCGCCGCTGACGAATGAACCGTCTTCGGGAAAGATCACGGGGTTGTCGGTGACCGAGTTCATCTCGAGCTCGACCGTGTCTTTGACGAATCGCACGCAGTCGCGCACGGCGCCGTGCACGACCGGCATGCAGCGGAACGAATACGGGTCCTGCACGCGATCGCAATCGCGGTGCGACGCCATCACGCCGGAGTCGCGAAGCAAGCGGCGCAGGTTCGCGCCGACGCGGAGTTGACCGGCGTGCGGCCTGAGCGCGTTCATCCGCTCGACGAACGGCGCGTCGCTGCCCAGGAACGCTTCGAGGCTCATCGCGCCCGTGATGTCCGCCGTCTTGCAAGCGTTCTCAGCGTCGAAAAGCGCGAGCGCGCCGATCGCTGTCATCACTTGGGTGCCGTTGATCAGCGATATCCCTTCCTTATACGAAAGGCTGTACGGAGCTAGCCCGGCCGCGGAGAGCGCGCGCGCACCGGGCAGAAGCTGGCCGTCGTACCACGCCTCGCCTTCGCCCATCAAGACGAGCGCGACATGCGCGAGCGGCGCCAAGTCACCCGACGCACCGACAGAGCCCTGACATGGCACGACCGGCAACACGTTACGGTCGAGCATGGCGAGCAGAAGATCGATGATCTCTTGCCGCACCCCGGAATTGCCGCGCGCAAGCGAGTGCGCGCGCAGCAAGACCGACGCGCGCGTGGCAGCGCTCGACAGCGGTTCGCCGACGCCGGTCGCATGGCTGCGCACGAGGTTGCGCTGCAATTCGAGCGCATCCTCGGCCGGTATCTTGACGTTCTTCAAGTGCCCGAAGCCCGTCGTCACGCCGTACACGCGGTCGCCGGCGGAAACGGTTCGCTCGACGAGATCGCGCGCCGCGGCGATCTTCGGCCGGCACGCGTCGGCTAGGGAGACTTTGGCGCCGCGGCGCGCAATCGCTTCGACGAGCGATAACGACAGGTTCGTACCGTCGATCGCGATCGGCCGGGGATTCGTCATGACGCGTCGATTCGGCTTGCGGCGCGCGCCATCATGCTCAAGCAGCAGTCGATCATACTCAAGCGGCTTTCAATCATGCCCAAACGGCGTTCAATCCGCGAAGGCGATGGCGATGGCGTCGGCGAGCGTCCGCGCCGATGAGACCAAGAGCGCCGCAGTCGCGTATTCCGCGCGTGCCGACGCGGGCACGATAGCGCGCTTGAAGCCGAGTTTCTCGGCCTCGGCGATGCGCCGCGCCGCGCCGCTGACTTCCCGCAGTTCCCCGGCGAGGCCGACCTCTCCGAAGCAGACGATGTCGTGCGCGACCGCGCGATCGCGAAGCGCCGACACGATGGCGACCGCGATCCCGAGATCGACCGCGGGTTCGGCCACCCGCAGTCCGCCGACCACGCTTGTGTAGACGTCGCTCGTGCTCAGCTGCATGCCGAGCCGCCGCTCGAGGACCGCCACGATCATGCAGACGCGATTGTAGTCCAGGCCGCTGACGAGCCGCCGCGGACTGGAATATCCGGCCGCGGAGACGAGCGCCTGCACCTCGGCAAGAAGCGGCCGCGCACCCGCGAGCGTTGCAACGACCGTGGCTCCAGGTGTTGATCCGCGCCGTTCTCCGAGAAAGACGTGCGACGGATCCCGCACTTCGCGCAAGCCGCCTTCTGCCATCTCGAAGACGCAGACGCCGTCGGTCGCGCCGAATCGATTCTTCGTCGCGCGCAGCAGACGATGCGCGCCCAAGTGCTCGCCGTCGAACGAGAGCACCACATCAACGAGGTGCTCGAGCACCTTCGGACCGGCGATCGAACCGTCTTTCGTGACGTGGCCGACAAGGAGGACGGCGCAGGCGCTCTCCTTGCCGAATCGCGTCAGCAACTGCGCGCACTCGCGCACCTGCGAGACAGAACCTGGCGCGCCGTCCACCTCGGGCAAGAAAACAGTCTGGATCGAGTCCACGACGAGCAGCGCGGGCCGCGTCGCGCGGGCGGCCGCGACGATCGCTTCGACGTCATCGCCTGCTGCTAAGAGGATCTCATCGGATGCCGACAATCTGCCGGCGCGCAGTTTGGTCTGCGCGGCGGACTCCTCGGCGCATGCGTACAGAACTTTTGAACCGCCCGCGAGAGCACCCGCGCCTGCAAGCGCGCTAGCGACCGCGAGCGCCAGCGTCGACTTGCCGACGCCAGGAGGTCCGGCGACGAGCATCACGCCGCCCGGCACGATGCCGCCGCCGAGCAGATCGTCGAAGTCGTGTATTCCAGTGGAAAGTCTGCTCGCCGCCGCGTTCTCGACGTCCGCTATCCGCAGCGGCGCCGCAAGTGACCGCGCGGCATGGCTGGCGCGACTCGTGGATTGCTTTGGAGCGCGTGGGGCCTCGTCAAACGAGTTCCACGCGTCGCACGACGGACAGCGGCCGATCCATTTCGGCGCTTCAAACCCGCATGCGCCGCAGTAATACGTCGTCTGTCGTTTCGCCACGCGCGGTCCTTTCTGCGGCAGGACCGATGTCGCCCGCCACGGGAACATCGCGACTCGCACGAGTAGACCGCCGCGCGCATCGGCGTGAAAGGATTTCTTGTGGGCGTGGCCCCCCGTCACATCGCAATCGACGGTCCGGTCGCTTCCGGCAAGAGCACGGTCGCGCGGCTCCTCGCAGCGCGGCTTCATTGCTTATTCTTGGACACCGGCGCGCTATACAGAGCGGTGGCATACATCGCGCTCGCGCGCGGCGTTTCGCCGGATGATCCTGCCGCAGTTGCGCTGCTCGTCGATTCGCTCGATCTTCGCATCCAGCCCGATATTCGCAGCGCGCTCGGCTACCAGCTGCTTGCGGACGGCGCACCGCTCGACGTCGAATTGTTCTCAACGCAAGTCTCACGCGCGGTCTCGCCGATCGCCGCGATGCCATACGTCCGCGAACGGCTTATCGGTGTGCAGCGCGAATTCGCGCGCGGCGAAGACGTGGTGATGGCGGGCCGCGACATCGGCACGGTCGTGCTGCCGGATGCGCGCTTCAAGTTCTATCTCACCGCCAGTCTCGATGCGCGCGTGGACCGCCGCCTCGCCGAACTGCGCGCCGGTGGCAGCTCGATGAGCCGCGAAGCCCTGCGCGCCGAGATCGAACGCCGCGACCTGCGCGACTCATCGCGCGCCGCTTCACCGCTCGCCAAAGCCCGTGATGCAGTCGAGTTCGATACTTCCGGAATCCCAGTCGAAGAAGTGGTCGCGCGGCTGGAGCACGCGGTGACCTCGGTGCGATGACACTGTACTTGGCGACCAAGGCAGTGCTGCGGCCGCTGACCTCAACGTTGTTCGCGGCGCGCGTCGTCGGCGCGGAGAACGTGCCCGCAAGCGGCCCGCTTGTGGTCGCGGCGAACCATCGCTCCTATCTCGATCCGCCGCTGCTCGGCACGTGGTTTCCGCGCGTCCTGCACTACATGGCAAAGCGGGAACTGTTCGCAAATCCGCTGATCGGCGCGGTCCTGCGCAGCGTCCATGCGTTTCCGGTTGACCGCGACCGCGCGGATCTCGGCGCGATCAAGCATGCGCTCGAACTGCTCAAACGCGGTGAATGCGTCGGCATTTTTCCCGAAGGCCGGCGTAACGAAGATGGCGCCGCAAAAGCGCGCGGCGGCGCGATATTGATCGCAGCCACGGCGCGCTGTCCACTCGTGCCGGTCGGGCTCGTTCGCACGAAATTGGCTGTTCGGAAATGGCGTGGCGCTCACGTCGAAGTGAGGATCGGCACACCGCTCATATTCCAGGGAACGGAGCGAAAACCGACGAAAGTCGAAATCGCGCGATGGACTGAAGAACTTTCGGCGTCGATCGAGCGCCTGCTGACCGACCGGTGATATGGAAATACTGAAAGCGCGGACCCAAGGCTTCTGTTTCGGCGTGGAGCTCACGTACAAGAAGGCGCTTTCGGAAACCGCCGAGCGCGACGACGTGCACACCATGGGAAACATCGTCCACAATCCGCTCATCGTGCGCGAGCTCGACGAAAAGGGTTTGAAGAACGTCGATTCGCTCGACGACATCGAATCCGGCACGCTCTTCGTGCGGGCGCACGGCCTCGCGCCCCAAGTGATCGCGGCAGCCGAACAGAAGGGCCTGCGCGTCACAGACGCCACCTGCCCCATGGTCACGCGGACGCAGCGTCTCGCGGCGCGGCTCACAGAAGAAGGCCGCAGCGTCGTGATCCTCGGCGATCCGAACCACCCTGAAGTGAAGGGCATAGCCGGACACGCGCCTGGCTGCCTCGTGTTGAACGAATGGCCGCAAGACGAGACCGAGATCCGCCGCTTGCGGCGTATCGCGATCGTCTCGCAGAGCACGCTCAACGGCGATAAGTTCAAAGAACTCGTCGGGAAGATCTCCGCCATCAACTACGAGGTGCGCGTCTACAACACGATCTGCTCCGACACGCAGGGGCGACAGGACTCGTCGCGCGATTTGGCGCGCGAAGTCGACCTCATGGTCGTCATCGGCGGCACGCGCTCGGCGAACACTCGTCATCTCGCCGAGATCGCGCAAGCGGAGGGCGCACGCGCACACCTCGTCGAGAACGCCGGCGACTTGCGCCGCGAATGGTTCTCAGGTGAAGAGCGCATCGGCATCGCCACCGGCGCATCCACTCCCGGTTTCCTCGCTGATGAAGTGATCGCTCGCCTGCGCGAATGGTTTCCCGACGCACGCGCCATCGAGGTCTGATAGCCATCCCGAGCGCCGCGCCACCGCTCGACGATTTCGAGCAGTATCTTCATCGCGTGCTCGACGACGGCGTGCGCGGCGAACCGGTCCGCGAACAGCTTCACCATCACTTCGGCGCCGGACCGAGCTCTGGCAGCCGTATCGGCAAGCGGCTGCGACCTAGACTCGTCCTTGCGGTTGCACATGATCTCGGTGCGGACCGAGCCGACGCGTTGCCCGCGTGCGCTGCGATCGAACTGCTCCACAACTACTCGCTCATCCACGACGACATCGAAGACGGCGACCGCCTGCGCCATGGCCGTGAGACGCTCTGGTCTGCTTTTGGGCTCGCGCACGGCGTGAACTGCGGCGATGTGGTCGGCGCGCTCGCGTATCGCGCGTTGACGCCGGTCTCGGCTCGGCTCGGCTCGCAGGCTGCCGCGCAGATGACCGCCGCGCTTGCATCCGCGCACGTCGCGATGTGCGAAGGACAAGCGTCGGATCTCGCCGCGGAAGGCGGCGGCCGCGCGACGATCGCATCGTACTTCCAGACCATCGAAGGCAAGACAGCCGCGCTTTTCGCGTGCGCCGCGCGTCTTGGTGCGCTTGCGGCGCGCGCGGCCGCCGAAGATGTCGAACGCTGCGCCTCGGTCGGCCGCAATTTCGGCTTGCAGTTCCAGATCCGCGACGACATCGCAGGCGTGTGGGATGAAACGGCGGCGACGGGCAAAGCCAGCGGCGGCGATATCGCTCGCCGCAAGAAAGGATATCCGATCGTGTGGGCGCTCGAAAAAGGTCCGAGCGCCGAGCGTTCCGTTATCGAAGCGGCCTATGCCACTGCGGCTGACGACGCTGATACGCGGACCGTCGAACTCGTACGCGCCGTGCTTGATTCAGGTGGCGCGCGCGACGCAGCTGAATCGGCGGCAGCGACGTACGCCGAAGCCGCGATCGAACTGGCCACGGGCCTTTGCGACGTGACGACGTTCGTAAAGGCGTGGAGCGGCAGGTAACGAAGCGTGAGCGCCGTGTCGAAAGTGAAGCAGCCGGACACGCGGTCAGAACCGCGCGGGTCTCGTGATGTCATCTGGCTGCTGATCGTCCTCGCAGCCGGCCTGGTGATCCGCCTCCTGCTGTTGCCATCGCAAGGGCATGTGACGGACATCGGCAGCTTCGAGTCGTGGACGTTGGCCCTGGACAAGTACGGTTTCAAGGCTTTCTACGACAGAGCCGGTTTCGTGGACTACCCGCCGGGCTATCTGCTCGTGCTGTGGTGCGTCGCGAAATTCTTCGATTTGTTCCACCAGCCGACCAACTACGGTCTGCTGCTCCAGTTGTGCAAGTTGCCGGCGGTCATAGCGGATCTCGGCATCGCGGTGTTCGTCTATCTCATCGTGCGACGCCGCTGGCCGGCGGCCGCCGCGGTCACATCGGCAGCCGTATTCGTGCTCAATCCGGCGTCGTGGTTCGTCTCGGCATATTGGGGGCAGGCAGATTCCGTCGCCGCGGTGTTCTTGGTGCTCGCGATCTACCTCGCCGTGACGGATCAGTTCGAGTGGGCGTGGGCCGCGCTCGCGTTCGCGGTGCTCGTGAAACCGCAGCCGCTGGTCACCGCTCCGCTCTTTCTCGTCTGGCAGCTGCGCAGCCACACGCCGTGGCGGGCGATCTTCGCTCCGTTCATCGGGGGGATCGTCGCGTGGATCGGATCCATGCCTTTTGCCCCCGGCTACGATCCCGTTACCGTTTTGACGTGGCTCTACGATCGCTACCATACCGGCATCAGCGTCTATCCATACAATTCCGTCAACGCGTTCAATCTCTATTCCGTGGTGCGCGACATGTGGCAGCCGGACACGGAGATCATCCGCGTCTGCTTGCCGAGCGGCATCTTCAATGGCTGGTGCGTTCCTGGTCTGGGATTCGCGCAATACGACTGGGGGATCGCGATCTTCGCCGTGTTGCTCGCGGCGCTTGCGTGGCGCATGTGGCGCACGGTCGCGCCGAACGCGGATCGAGCCGAAGCGGAGTACCGTTTTGCGGCGGCATGTTTCATCGCGCTGCTCGGCTACTTCATGCTCACGACGCGCGTGCACGAGCGCTATATGTTCTCAGCCCTTGCGGTGGCGCCGCTTATCTGGAATCGAAGCGCGCTCTCGAAAGTCGCGTACGTGTTGCTCTCCACGACATTCATGTTCAATCTCACGTATGCACTGCGCTACCTGTTCGCGCCGAGCGCGGACTTGAACCCGTTCGAAGTGCACATACTGTCGTTCGTCAACGTCATCGCGCTTTTCGCGCTGGCGGGCTCGTATCTCGTCGAAGAGATGGACGTCTCGATCGCGGCCGCGTTCGCCAAGATCAAATTCAAGACCGGGTCTCCGTCAGGCGCTTATCGATCGATTTTCGAAGGACTGATCGGCTGGACGCGGATCGACTACCTGATCGTCGGCGCATTCATGCTCATGGCCGGCGTCATGCTCTTTACTGGGCTGCACAATCCGTCCGACCGCTATTTCGACGAGATCTACTACGCGCGCGCCGCGCAGGAATATCTGCACCGTCTGGATCTGTACGAGTGGACGCACCCTCCGTTCGTCAAGCTGCTCTATGCGGCCGGCGCTTGGTTCTTCCAGGCATTCTTCCATCAGGGTGATCCGTACGGCGCGCGGATGACGAGCGCCGTCTGCGGCGTGCTGACCTTACCGCTCCTGTACGGCTTCGCGAAACGGCTGCTGTCTTCCACGGTAGGCGCGAGCCTCGCGGTGTTCTTGCTGATCACGGGCGATTACTGGTACGTGCAGTCGCGCATCGCACAGCCCGAGATCTTCTTGGGATTCTTTGCGCTGCTCACGCTGTATTGCGCGTATCGCCTGATCATGGCATCGCAGATCGTCGCGCGGCCGAAACCAGTGACGTATCCGGAGGCGCGGGGCATTTGGGCCGGCGTAGCGGCGTTCGTCGGCGTGCTCGTATACTTGAAAGTCCAGGCGATCGTCGCCGGCAGCCCTTCGACCGAAAACGCATCGCTTGTGCCGTATCTCGTGGCCGTCGCCGCATTCGGAATCGTGACGATCTGGCTCTTCGTCCGTGACCTCGGCTACGCGCGCAAGCGCGCGGCCGTGGTATTCGCGGACGGCGTCAGTCACGAGGGCGACGCGCTCGTGCTGCCGTCCGGCGACCGCCGATCTTTCAAGGATGCCGCGCTCACCGATGGCGATGCGACCGTGGCATGGTCCGCGGCTGGATGCGATCTGAAGACCGCATCGGGCACCTTGCGACGAGGGCGAGATGGAACGATCGAAGGCCGCCTCGAGGGCACCGACGTTCGCGATACGCAGCCGTGGCGGTTCTGGTTCGTGCTCACGTGTCTTTCGATCGCGTGCATGGTCGCAAGCAAGTGGTATGGGCTGTTCGACCTGGCGTGTTTGTGGTTCGTCGCCGCACTTATCACCGCGCAGCAATTCTTGCCTGCGTTGTGGTCGAAGGCGCGCGCCGCCACCGAGCGATTCGCGTGGGGAAATCCGTTCGCCGCGCGCCTGCCGCTCTACATCAGCGCGATATCGTTTGCGACGCTCGTCATCTACGTGGTTTCCTACCTGCCGAACTACAGCCACGCCGTGCACACGGCGATGGACCCGAGCCAGGGCGGCCACAAAGGCTTCGCTGCGCTTATCTGGCTGCAGAGCATCATGTACCACTATCACCACGATCTCGTGGCCACTCATCCGTACGCGTCGGCGTGGTGGTCGTGGCCGTTTGAGATCCGGCCGGTGTCGTACTATTGGAAAGAGCTAGGGGGAACCGGACCCAACCACCTCGTCACCGAGATCATCGCGTTGCCGAACCCGTTCGTATGGCTGGCGGGGGTGATCACGGTTCCGATGGCCGCGATCTTCGCATGGCGTGAGCGGCACAAGGGCATGCTGCTCGTGACGATCGCGTATGTCTGGCAGTGGCTGCCGTGGGCGCTCTCGACCCGCATCGACTTCGAGTACAATTTCTACTCCAACGCGGCGCTCATGTGCCTCTGCACCTCGTACGTCATGCTGCGGCTGTGGCAAGAGGGCGCTCGCGCGAGCGGCGCGGCTCGAACGTTCACGGCCGTGGCGCTGAGCGCGTACGTCTTGGTCTGCGCGCTTGGCTTCCTCTACTTCCTTCCAATCCTCAACGCGACTCCGATCACGTGGGCGTCCTGGGACCAGAAGATGTGGTTCCATTACGGCGTGCCGAACTGGTATGGCTGGATATGAGCGTAGCAGCCCCGGCGACACGCAGCGTCAGCGTGTTCTTTCCGGCGTTCAACGAAGAAGCGATCATCGAGAAGACCGTACGCGACGC
>JABCYQ010000008.1 GCA_013290125.1 Vulcanimicrobiota bacterium | reverse complement strand
CGTCGTTGTGTTCGTAACGATGTTCGCTGCTACCGCGAAATTCGCGTTGTTGACGACGACGACGAGCGACTCCGTGACGCCCGCCGGCGCCGCGACCGTGAATGTGCCGCCTCCGCTGCCCGCGGGACCCGGCACATAAGAAGGCGTCGGGTCGGCGGGCAGCACAGTCGGCGCGCCGAGCGTCGCGCTGGCAGAAAACGGAACATTTTTCCCGTTGACTGCTACGACGGTGCTTAGCGTGTACGTGCCCGCGGCCGGCGCCGGCGGCAATACGAACTGCTGCGAAACTGGATTGCCGACTGTGCACGAGTTGAAGTACAGCAGGTATCCCAGGTCGTATCCGATACCGTTCGAGTTTGCCGGCGATAGGGCCGGTGGTGCGCCGAACGCCGGCGCGTAGTTGCCGATGAATCCGGGGCCGCTATTGGTGTTTCCAAACGGGGCGAGCATGGCCGCCGGATTCTGGCCGTAGCTGAACAGTCCGCAAGTGTTCATGGGCGCGCCGGCTGGAATGGCAAGCGTCGAATTGCCGGGGCTTATGAAGGCTGACGCTCCGAATTGATTCCTGAACGTAGCCACAGTGTTCAGGTACGTTCCCGGAGCGCTCGTCAACGTACCCGCCGAGTCGTTGAGCGTGCCGACCGCGAGTTGAAGCTTCGCACGCGTCGTGAACTGAGGATTACCGACCGTGGTGTTCGTCGAGCAGCCCGTCATCACTCCGATGCCGACCAGTGCGATCAAACCTGCGCCGAGTTTGCGCATCGTTTCGAGTCCTTTCATTTTGCGAATCCGTGCGTTTTATATCGACGCGGTGTTGCCACGACTAGTATTTGATATTCACGAACAGGGTATAAGTGCGCGGTCCTCCTACGGGTTCATTGAGATAGTAGCTTGGTTGGTTCCGATAGCGGTACGGCTCGAGGCCGATCAACCCGGAGATGCCTGAGTTTGGCGCATATCCGCCGAGCCCGTTGTTGTGGTAGCGCCCGCTATCGACGGGCGTATTGATGCTATAGTTGCCCAAGAGATTGTTCGCGACCAGTCCAAGCGACATCCGGTTTGGACCGGAACCGATGTCCTGCGAGAGCGCGACGTTCAGAAACGCTTGAGGCGCGCCCTTGAGTGTACCGGGATCGTTACCATCGGCCGTGCCTATCGAACCAGTGATGTTCGGATGTTCTACGGTGCCCGGGTTGGATGGATCCGTGAAGTAGTAGTTGCCAACACCTGACGCCAAGTCTGTATTGAGCACTTCTTCGGGCGTCGTGCCATTCGGGCCGCCGAACACCCAGGTATGTTTTCCTACACCGTAGCGGTAGCCCGACTCGTACGGTATGGTCACACTGGCGTGAAAGCCGTGGTGCGATTGGAAGGACAGACCAGCCGTTGCGACCACCGGTGCGACATAGGAGACGTGGAATAAGTGGTTCAGCGCGATCGCCGCATTGTTCACAGACGGAAAGAAGTCGCTGTCGTAGTTGGCGAGAGTATTGTCGTAGGTCGCGGATAAGAAACCGCTCAATCCAAAGGTCGCACTTTTCTGGATCGATAGCTCCACGCCGGTGTTGAAGTTGATCCCGGCGTTTTCTTCACGGCCCGGACCAAATACCGGAGTTCCATCACTGAGCTTGAAAAGCAACGGTGTGCTGAACGCGACGTAATCGTAACCTCTGCGGTAGTACGGGGTTATGCGGGCCGCTAATCCCTGACCGAAATCGTGGTTCCATGATAGATCGTAATTGATGGCGCGCTGTGGACGCACGGGCGTGTACTGCGCAAAGCTGTTGGTGTTGAGATCTATGAGGATCTGTTGATACAGATTTGTGACGTGGTTCGTCGTGCCGAATCCGGGCAGCGGTGTGAAGCAACCGCTGGACATGTTGCAGCTCACCAAACGCGGATTCACGGCGTACGTGTTCTCGATGTTGCTAAGAGGCGTAAACTCGATATTCTTTCCGAACGAGAAGCGGAGCGCGTCGCGCGCACCTGCCTGGTAGGCTATTGCAAGGCGTGGGCTGACCTGGCTGGGCCGCGTGACGTCTGCGCTGACGGTAGGCCCGTTCAGCACGTGGTATAGTCCGGAGCTGTCCACGGTGTAGTATTGGTTAAGAGCCGCTGCGTTTGACGGCAGGTCGATGACTTCTTGATCCCAGCGGGCACCGAAAGTGATATCAAGTCGATCGGCTGGGGTGAAATCGTCTTTGATGTAGAGATCGTTGCGATGCAGTGGATCTGTCGCGAGGCTTGCTGGGTTGGGCAACGTGTTCAGAGGCAGGCCCGTGGCGGAACTGCCGTCGAGCGCGGCGATGCCTTGAACGTAACCTTGTGGCGCGTTGGGATTGCCGAGCGAACCGGCTAACCCGAGAAGTCCGCACAATTCGCCGCATTCCAGCGGATCGGTTTGAATCGAAAGCAGCGGGCGGTAGATGGCGAAATCCGGTAAGGTGTAGTTGGTGTCGCCGCCAAGCGTGATGTCATGTTGTGAATTCAGTTGATTCGTGTAATCGAACGCCAGCGCTCGGCTGCTCGAATGCACGAATTCGAACTGACCCGACAGCGCACCGCCGTTCCACGGGAAGAGGAAATTGACCAGCGAGTCGGTCCGAGTGACGCGGAATTCTCCAAAGCTCGACGGGCTGAATTGATGTTTCAGATTGATCTTCTCGATGTTGTGATCTTCGGTTTGATGATCTGGATAGCCGACATTTTGGAGAACCGTTCGTTGACCCGGAAAGAGCGGCGCGAAATCCGTCACCGCCGCATTTGGATCGGCGAATTGACCGAGTCCGCCAAGCAGGCGTGTCAAGGTATTATTCGAGTCGTACGGCAGAATCGTCGGATCCTGAGCGTAACCCAACTGGAACAGATTCGTGCCGGTGTCGGCGAAATATTGGAGTTCGTTTTCCTGCCGGCCGCCGAAATGATAGATGACGTTTGTGAGCAAGTCGTTCCCCGGATCGTATGCCAGACCGCCGCCAGCGAGCGAATAGAAAGTCTTGTCGTCTCCGTAGGTGACGTTTGCCCTAAGTCCGGTAAAGGAGAAATAGTAACTAAACCGGTTGTCGGGACTTGCTTGGCCGAAGTCGAACGCCAAGCGATGGTCGAAGTTCGGGTTGTTGATGCTGGCGGTCGACTCGCCGGTGCCCGGGTAGGTCCCGCGCTTCACCACGACGTTGACCACGCCCGAATTCGTGTTGCCGTTCGTGACATCGTAGCCGCCGGTTGAAAGCACGAGTCGCGACACGCCATTGAGCACGAGACTGTTGATGAACTGTCCGCTCACCGGTTCGGTCGCATCCACGCCGTCGTATTGAAATCCCTCATCGTTCTCGGCGCCAGCGCGGATGACCGGATACCCGTTCACGTCGGTGGTGATGCCGGGCAGCGCATCGAGCACCGCGGTCTCGGACAAGTTCTGCGGCGTGCCCGTGATGTTGGTGATCGACTGGCTATTGATCGTGTATGCGTCTGCGGTCTGTCGCGGCTGATAGATCGAAGTCGTACCGCGAATCGTCTCCTTGCCGAGCAATTTCACTTCCGCAAGCAGGCGAATATCAGTTCTCACCGTCTGATCCTGCGTTACCGTGACGCCCGGGTACTGAGTGGTCGCGAATCCAGTATGCGCAGCGGTGATCGTGTACGTATCGGGCGGGAGCCCATTGACGGCATAGAATCCGTTGATGCCGCTTACCGTGTGGCTTGAATATACTGGTGCCGAAACAGAAACTGATGCGGCTGCGATCGGGTGGCCATTCACGTCATAGACGAATCCTTGGATCGAGCCGGTCGTGCCGGCTCGCGACTGGATCCCTTGCGAGAGCAAGAGGAGTACGCCCACAAATGCCAACGCGCGTACAGATCTAACAAGCAATGACATTACGTTCTCCTTCGAACTCATCCCTGAGTGCATGGGTCACGAGCGGTTAATGGACAATCAAAATAAATCTTTTATCTTGGCACTACATTGTCACCGGTCGGCTCTTTCTGAAAATTGCGAGCGCGACACGGCGGCGTTGTTCATTCCGCGCGTGATAAGCGGTTACCGAACCGAATCGCTAAGAATCCGATGAGACTTGGATGAGTGAAATCCGAACTTAATTTTGATTAGCTAATCGTGCTCGGATGAGAGAAGGACCGACATAAAGTCGGCCCCTTCAGGATTTCTCAAGGCGGCGGATTTTACCAGGCGGCCGTTTCTTGCATGTCTGCGCCGCTCGTGACGTGACCTTCGATCGCCAACCGGAATTCGGTCGGCTTGTCCGCCTTCGAGAACGCTTCTTTTTCCGTGACGAGGCCGCTCTGATAGAGATCGAGCAGCGACTGCGTGAACGTCTGCATGCCGTCGTATTTTCCGGCGGCCATGTACTGGTACATGTCGCCGAACTTGCCTTCGAGGATCAGGCTGCGGATCGTCGGCGTCGCGATCATGACTTCGACCGCAGGCACTCGGCCGCCGCCGTCGAGGCGCACGAGCAGACGCTGCGAGACTATCGCGCGCAGACTCGTGGATAACTGCACCGTGAACTGCTTGCGATTGCCTTCGGGCAGGGCATCCATGATGCGTTCCAGCGCTTGAATGGTGTTCTGCGTGTGCAGCGTGGAGAGAACGAGGTGACCGGTCTCCGCCGCGGTGAGCGCGGTGATGATCGTCTCCGGATCGCGCATCTCGCCGATCAGGATCACGTCCGGATCTTGACGCAGCGCCTGTTTGAGCGCGACCGTGAACGATCCGGTGTCGATGCCGACCTCGCGTTGCGATATGATCGATTGCTTATCGACATGGATGTACTCGATCGGGTCTTCGATCGTCACGATGTGCCGGCGCTGCGTCGCGTTGATGTAGTCGATCATCGCGGCGAGCGTCGTCGACTTTCCGGTGCCGGTCGCGCCGGTCAAGAGGATGATACCGTCCTGCTGCTCGCAGAGCGTTTTGAGGACTTGCGGAACGCGCAGTTCCTCCATGCTCGGAATGTCGAGGCGGACTGTTCGAAACGCGGCGCTGACGGTGCCGCGCTGGAAAAATGCGTTGACGCGGAATCGGCCGTGACCGTGCAGGCCATACGCGAAGTCGAGCTCTTTGGTCTCCATGAACTCTTGCTGCTGCGCGTGGGTCATCGATGAAAAGACGATGTTCTCGCATTCGGGAAGCGAGAGCGGTTTGTCACCGAGGGGTTTGAGCGTGCCATGGACGCGCACGATCGGCGGCACGGCTGCCTTCAAATGCAAATCTGATGCGCCCAAGGCGACCATTTCGCGAAGGAGCGTGTCGAGATCTCTGCCTTGCGAGGCCCTGCCGTTGAAGGTGTCCACCGATATCGTCTCGCCTGCGTAATCGTTAAAGCGGATAGCAATTGCGGCAGGCTTGCGGCCCCCGCACCTCATTTATTATCGGCTCTTTCCACTATAAAGCGAAGTCGCCGCGAGTCGCGGGACAGAGGACGGATTTCGGGCGCTTTCGAAGGGGCGGAACTACGATGCGGACCCGGACCCGTGCGTTCACCTTACAGGCACGGGCGAAGCTGAACGTCTGCCTGCACGTCGGCCGGGTCCAACCGAACGGTTTGCATGAAATCCGCTCCTTGGCTGGTTGTCTGGACCTGGCCGACCAGCTCGACTTCGAGCCGAGCGTCGATGGGTTTGCTCTCCGCTGTGAGGGCGCCGATATCGAGGAAAGCGAGAATTTGGCGTTTCGCGCGGCCACGGCGCTCGGATCGGATTCGGGAAACGTGCGTCTGCGCATACGCAAGAACATCCCGCTGCAGGCCGGGCTGGGCGGAGCAAGCACGGATGCGGCGGCGACACTTCTCGGAATCGCGCGCATCGCCGCGCAGCGAGAGTCTCGCGATTTCGCCGCCTCCGAGATCGCCGCCGTCGCGCGCTCGCTTGGTTCGGATGTGCCGGCTTGCCTGACCGCCGGTTTCAAGACGATGCGCGGCACAGGCGAAGTCATCGATCCGATACGCATGACCGCACCGCCGTGGGGCATCGCGTTGCTCAGGCCCGCTGCCGGGATGTCCACTGCGGATGCGTATCGCCTTTTCGATGCTCGCGCCGACGAGCGAGGATATTTGAACGCTCCGCTCGCCGAGCGCGACCTTTCGGAACTCGTCGCGTCCGACATCGCGGCCGGACGCTTTGATGAGTTCTGCGCGCGCGTGCGCAACGAATTCGATCCGGTGATCTGCGACGCATTGCCCGACGTGGCGAGCGCTCACGATCGTCTGCGCCGAGCGGGCGCGCAAGTGACGTTGCTCTGCGGGAGCGGATCGACCGTCGCCGGTTTCTTCTTATCGCGGCAGGACGCGCAGGATGCCATATCGCGCATCGGCCTGGCGCCCGGCGAGTGGTCGCACGCCACGGCATTTCACGATGGCGAGTGACGGGCTGACCGCCGTCGCACTTGCGGGCGGCCAGCTAGAATCGGATTTCGTCGCCGCCGGCTACGCGGTCGCGAACAAGGCGTACCTTCCGCTGCGCGGCGTGCTCATGCTCGAGCGAGTGCTCGGTTCGCTGCGCGCGGCGAAATCGATAGACGGCATCCGCTGCGTGACGCCGCGCGCCGCGTTTGACGCAGCATTTGGCACGCGCGGTTCGGCGCTTGCGGATGAGATCATCGCGCCCGGCGACGGTCTGATCGACAGCCTGATCAACGGGTTGGCCGGAGTGCCGAGCGACCAGCGCGTCCTCGTCGTCGCTACTGATATCCCGCTCGCGCGCGGCGAGCACTACGATGCTTTTGCGTCGCGCACCGCCGGCGGAAAGTGGGATGTCTCGTACGGCTACGTCCGGCGCGACGCCCACATGGCAAAATACCCGGCGGTGCGCCACACGTGGGCGCGACTGCGCGAAGGAACGATGTGCGGGAGCGGCGTCACCGTGATCCGCGCCGGTTCAATGGTCGGTCTCGCCGCGCTACTTCGCCGCATCGCTGCGGCGCGAAAATCGCCGCTGCGGTTGGCCGGCATCTTCTCCCCTGCGCTCGTTTTTCGGTATGTCTTCAGATCGCTGACGCTTGCGAACGTCGAGCAGCGCGCGCGCGAGCTCTCCGGCCTGCGCTGTCGCGGCGTCGATTGTGAGCATCCCGAACTCGCGGTCAACGTCGATCGCCTCTCCGACGTCGGCGAGGTCGAGCGGATTCTCAAGTGAGCGCAAAGCGCCGCAGCACACTGAAGCGCCGGCAGCAGGTGGCTGCAAAGACGGTTCCGTCGCCCGCTACGCAAGCGGGCGCTCAGGCGCTCTTCTTCGTCGCGATCGCATTCGTCGCGGCACATGAAGGCTTCACCGGTCTTGGCGATCCGTACCGGACGCCCGCGCTCTGGGGAATCGTCGGAGCCGCCTGCATCCTCGCGTGCGCCCGCCGCACAGACGCGCGGTTATCAGATGATCTGTGTCTCTCGCTCTCAAACCGCGCCCGCATCGGCGTGCTTGCGGCACTCGCGATCAGCGCCATCCTCGCGATTGCGGGAATGGGCGACCGTCAGCACGGTTTGCTCGCGGCTTCAACGCCGGATGCCGCGCTCGTAGGTGGACTCGCGTTCGCTGCCGCCGCGCTTACGTGGGGCGGTGCCACGAGCGCGACGCAGACGTTGTTCGGTCGCGCGTGGATCGCTATCACAGTGGGCGCCATTATGTTCACGATGGCGTTTTTTAGCGGAAATCTCTATGCAGACGCGGCGATATTCGTCGCATCGCTCGCCGCGACGATCGCCGCGCAACGCGCTCGGTCGGTCGCATTTCCCGCGATCGTCTTCGCCTACGGCGCCGCGGGCGCACCAGGCGCGATCGTGACTACTCTACTTTACGTCGCGATCGCCGCATACCGCGGTCGCGTTTGATATCCATCGGTCTCTATTTGTCGAGGCCTTCGACGAGATATTCGGCTGTCAGGCGGACGTAGGCGTTGGTCGAGACTTGCGACCATGTGCGCGAGCTCCCCTCGAGCTGCTTCTTCACCTTTGCGGGTGCGCCGGCGGCGAGGACGTCGGGCGGAATCGTCTGATCTTCGAGCACGACGGTGCCCGCAGCGATTAGTGCTCGTTCCCCGACCTGCGCCCGATTGAGGACGACCGCGTTCATGCCGATGAGCGCACCGCGGCCGATCGTGCACGCTTCGAGTATCGCGCCGTGCCCGATCGTGACGTCATCTTCGATGATCGTATCGTGCCCTTCGTAGACATGGATCACGACGTTGTCCTGCACCGACGTGCGCGCGCCGATGCGGATGCCTGCTTCGTCTCCGCGCAGCACCGCGCCGAACCAGACGCTTGCCCCGTCCCCGATCTGCACATCGCCGATCAGCGTGGCGTTCGGCGCCAGAAAAACGCCGCGGCCTATCCGCGGCGTTTTGCCTTTGAACGTGAGCAGGTGGGCCATCAGCCGTTAGAAGTCGTCGTCGCCCGGAGCGTCCCAAGGCAGAGGCGCCGCAGGCAGCGGTTCCACGACCTCGAGCGCCTCAGCGCGTCTGCGTTCCTCGGCACGTTCGCGTGCGCGCCGGCGACGCTCTTCGAGATCCTCTGCATCGCTCACAAAGATCGAAGCACCATTGGGCTCCGGAGTCCCGACATGATGGTCGTGCTCCGCGCTTACATGATCGTGCTCCGCGCTTATCGGTTCGTCCGCGACATGCGACGGCTCGGAGGCGAGCGTCGGCTCAGCCGGAGGCGGATAGAGCTGGCGCACTTTGCCCTTCGGCGGCGGCGGTTCGCCTGGACCTCGCATCATCGGACCGCGAGGCGTGCGCCGCGAATCAAACGGCGGCGGCTTTGCGGCACCGGCCGGTAGCGGGGTCTCTTCCATATCCGCAGGCGGATATAGCTGCTTCATCGCTGGCCCTGTGCGCGGCGGACCGGCGTCGCGCCGTCCTCGGTCACCTCCGTCTCGGCCCCGGCCACGTGGCCGGTCGCCGCGATCCGGCCGATCGGCGCGTTCCGGTCGGTCGGCGCGTTCCGGTCGATCACCGCGATCGCGCCGCGGGCCGCGATCGCGCGGCTCGTCAACGGTCGGAAGCGCGCTCTTCTCCGCGTCGACGCGGTGAGTGCGCGGTATCGGACCGCGTTGTATCTCCACTTCGATCGAAGCCGGCTTTTCGGGCGCGATGACTATGTCGAGATCGTCTTCCGGCTCGTCGAGGTCGGCGTAGTCGCCGGGCTTGACGTCCGGTTCTCGTAGCGGACGGCCGAATGACGGCGCCGGCCGGCGGACGACGCCACGGTCTCGCGGCAGCGCGCTGCGGTCGCGCGGTCTGTCGTCGAGATCGCGAGGCCTGTCATCGCGGTCGCGCGGTCTGTCGTCTCGGTCGCGCGGCCGATCATCGCGGTCACGCGGTCTATCATCGCGATCACGCGGCCGATCGTCACGTTCGCGCGGTCTATCGTCACGATCGCGCGGTCTGTCATCACGTTCGCGCGGTCTGTCATCGCGTTCGCGCGGTCTATCGTCACGGTCGCGCGGTCGGTCGTCGCGGTCGCGCGGCCGATCGTCCCGGTCGCGAAGCGGACGCCGCTCCGGTGGAGCATCGCGACGAGTGCGATCGCCGCTGGCCGGCCTCGGACTTGAGCCGCGAACGGATTCGGCACGGTCGCGCTGTGGCGGACGGGGGCTTGGCGGCGCGTCGTCTTCGTCGCGATCGATCGTGACGGGCTCGCCGTAGAGCTGCTTGATCGGCCCTGTGAATCGATGCCGCGGTCTACCTTCGGAACGATCGCCGCGCTCGGTCACTTCGCCGCGATCCTCGTCCAACGCTCGCTCCGGCAGTCGCACGCCGCGCGTGCGAGGCCGGTCGTCTCGTTCGTCGCTGCGCGCACGGATCGGTCTCTCTCGTTCTCCCTGTCGCGGGCGAGCGCGATCGGGCTCGATTTCGATCGTACGCGGCCGCCCTGCGTCGACGATCTCGACGTCGGCTTCCTCGTCGTCGTACGGGATTCGACCCGCTTCGGTCGGAGCTGCTGCAGCGGTCCGTCCGCGTCCGCCGCGCCGGCGGCGGCGCCGCGGTGCCTCGCCTTCTTCTCTGTCTGCGTCATCAGTGGTCGCTCGAGCGCGCGGGATAGTCGCGTCTCGAACCTGTTCGCGCTCGCGATCGGCGTCTCGTCCGTCGCGCGCCGCCACACGGCTTCGCGGAGCGGCGGCACTTCTGGGTGCGCGGCCGCCCGGCACGACGACGACCGCGTCGTCGGAATCCTCATAGTCGATGTCGCCTTCACCGCCGACGATCAGCGGCTGCGGTCGCGAACGATCGCGATCGGTTCGTTCTGGAGCTCTGCCGCCCCGCCCGCGCACGGGCTCGCGCTGACGCCCATCTCCGCGGCCCGCTCTGCTCCGCTCCTCGCGCTTTGCAGCGGGTTTATCCGACGACGTCGCCCGAGCGACCGCTCCGCCAGCTTGCCTGCCGCCGCGCAGCGTGTAGTCTTCTTCCTCGTCCTCGAGATCCAATCCGAACGGAACCTCGCGCGGTACGCTGCGCGTGCTCGAGCGCGCGGCGATCGGCCGACGTTCTGTTTCGCGCGGACGGTCGCGGTCCACGTCGTGGTCCTCGTCGCGATGCGCGACTACCGGCGGAGCGATCGGCGCCTCGGTCTCCACCGCGCTCTTGCCGCGGCCGCGGCCGCGTCGACGGCGGCGTTGCGCGGATTGAAGCGGCTCAGCGAGATCTGCAGTGGCGATATTGCCGGCGGCGGCCGTGATCTTCAATTTCACAGTCTGACCGACGCCGTTCGCGGCATCTTTGACTTCGATGAGATTCCCGTCGACGACGGCGACGCCGGACGACGGGTCGGGCATACGAACGGCGAGCAACTCCGTCTCGATTTCGCGGCCTGCCGTAAGCGGCTTGCGCGTTCGGCGGCTCATCTCGACCACAACGCTCTCGCGGTGGCGCTGCGGCTCGACGAAGACCTGCAGCTCGAATTCGTTGGCGGTCCCAAGCTTCTCGAATTCTTCTCTGTACCAGCCCATGAGCTGCGTCGCGACAGAAGGATCGACGACGACGTCGAATCTCTTCATCCGTTCACCGTTGCGCGCGCGTTGGCGGATGTCGCGGAGCAATTTGATCGCGATGGATTCACTCGACATCACCGTGCCGAGTCCGGCGCAGTACGGGCAGTCCGAGCGGAGCTGGCCGCCGAGATCCTTGCCGACGCGTTTGCGCGTGAACTCGAGCAGGCCAAGATTGGAGAACACCTGGATCGTGCTACGCGTGCGGTCGCGGCGCAGCGCGTCCGACAGCGTGTCGATCACCTGTTGACGGCTGCGCTCGTGCGCCATGTCGATGAAGTCTACGACGATGATGCCGCCGATATCGCGCAGACGCACTTGCCGCGCGATCTCCGCCGCCGCTTCGATGTTCGTGCGGACGAGAGTGTCTTCGAGATTGCGCCCGCTTGTGAACTTGCCCGTGTTCACGTCCACGACGGTCAGCGCTTCGGTGTGCTCGAGCACGAGATGGCCGCCTGACGGCAGCATGATCTTGGGCTTCAGCAGTTTCTGCAGCTCGTCGTCGATGCCGCGCGACTCGAAGAGATTGCCTGGACCGTCCCATAGCTTCAGCCGGTTCAGGTACTGCGGCCCGAGCAGCGAGAGCGTCTGGCGGATCTCGTCGAACTGTTCCTTTGAATCGATCGAGACGCTCTCGACGTCGCTCGTCATGAAGTCGCGCACCGCCTTGAACACGAGATTGAGATCTTTGTGCAGCAGTGACGGCGCGGTGGCCCGCTTGAACGACTCCAGAATTCCGTGCCACAGGCGCAGTTGCACGCCGAGGTCGGCGATAAGCTCCGCCTTGCTTACGCCTCGTGCGGCCGTGCGGACGATCGTCGCCATGCCTTCGGGGCGCACGTCGCGCATGATCTGCTTCAGACGGTCGCGTTCATCTTCGTCTTCGATCTTCGAGGAGACGCCGGAATACCGGCCCGTCGGCATGAGCACGAGGTAGCGGCCCGGCAGCGAGATGTTGGTCGAGACGCGCGCTCCCTTGAGCCCGCGCGGCTCCTTGACGATCTGGACGAGCACTTCGTCGCCCGGATGAAGCAGCTCGTTGACCGTATGACCTTTGCGGCGGTCGGTGATCTCCGTCTCGCCGATGTTGATCGGATCGCGCATGACGTCGTCGACGTACAAGAACGCGTTGCGGCCGAGGCCGATGTTCACGAAGCTCGCGCCCATCCCGGGTAGGACGTTTTCGACGCGGCCTTTGTAGATGGAGCCGATGACTTTTTCTTCGCGCTCGAAGTAGATCTCGGCCAGTGAACCTTCTTCGAGGACTGCGACGCGGTTCTCCCAATCGTCGCACGATATGAGAAGTTCGGTCTTCAAATGATTTTCTGCCTTTGCGGTGATGTTCGAGGTTCGTCAGGACTGCCGGCACGCCGCAACCGCGGTATGCCAATAGCGGCACCGCGGCGAATCGAAGAGGTGACTGGGCTTGCGAACTCTAGTGTCGCGGGGTATTCGTGTCGGTTCGGCTGTCGGATCGGCGTCGTGACCTCGAGCGTTGGTATGCGCACGCACCTCTCGCGCGCTCGCGTCCGCATAGTGCGGGCGGCGCTTTCGCGGCGGTATCGTGCGGACCGGGGCGCGTCGATCGTCCTTGCGCCTATGGCGGGAGCGTACTGCGCGAGGCGGGCGTTGCGGAAACTCGAGGAAAGTGGTTCGGAAATCGTTCTCGGAAGGCTTTCAGTCGGCGCTGTTCTTGTCAGCGCCGGACATCTTCGCCGTGAATGCAACGCAAGTTCGGCTCGTGGTACGGGCCTCCGGCTGTTCGTCCGGTTCGGTGCCATGGTTCTCCATGAGGGACGGCCCGGCCTCTTTCAGCGCTTGGGCGGGTGGGCTGGTCGCCGGCGCGAAGCGCCACAGCCCAGTTATAGTAGGGCGACCATCGGTCGCCCACGAGAGAAGGAAGGTTTTCGTGAGCGTGGATCTTGCAACCGAGCGAAGCGGCGTCATCAAATGGAAGGGCGCACCAATAACCTTAGTAGGGCCGGCGCTGAAGACCGGCGACAAAGCGCCGGATTTCCGGCTCGCGGCGGCCGACATGTCCACCGTAAGCCGTGACGACGTGATCGATCATGGGAAACGCGCGGCGCTGCTTATCGTCGTTCCCTCGCTCGACACCGGCGTGTGTTCGATCGAGACTGCGAAATTCAGCCGGCTTGTCGCGGAGCTTCCGGCGGAGCGCATAAAGACGTTCGCCGTGAGCATGGATCTGCCGTTCGCGCAGAAGCGCTGGTGCGTCGCCGAGACCGTCAGCAACATCGACATGCTCTCGGATTTTCGCGACCACTCGTTCGGAGCTGCCTACGGCGTGCGGATGAAGGAAAGAGGATTGCTCGCGCGATCGATCTTCATCATCTCCGCCGATGGAACCGTAAGTTACGTGCAGATCGTTCCCGATGGCACGCACGAGCCCGACTACGACGCCGCGTTGGCCGCGGCGCGGTCGGCAGCCGGAACCTAGCCGCCGGCTCGCTTCACGCGCCGGCCCTCTCGCTCGAAGAAGGCGATCACCGCGTCGCGATGATTGCCTTGCAGTTCCACCATTCCGTTCTTCGTGGTCCCGCCGGTCGCGCAACGCCGCTTCAATTCAGTGCCGATGCGCTCGAGGTCCGGCAGTGCCACGCCGGTCACCACCGTCACCGAACTCGCGCGCCTCCGCTCGCGAAAAACTCTTACGACGCCGTCGTCCGGGAGACGATCGTACTTCGCGGGCATGGCGTTGCGCTTGAAGTTCATACGTCGTCGAACGATATCTTATCGCGCTGCAGATGGATGTTCAGCAGCACGCCGACCGCCATGAGGCACGTGATGAGACTGGAACCGCCGTAGGAGATGAACGGCAGCGGAATCCCGGTGATGGGCATTATGCCGATGGTCATCCCGACGTTGACCAAGATGTGGAACGCGAACATCCCGGTGATGCCTGCCGCGACGAGCGCACCATACATGTCGCGAGCGCTCGCAAGCGCGATCAAGCCGCTCGCCGCGACGATGGCGTAGAGCGCGAGCAGCACGAGCGCTCCGATGAAACCCCATTCTTCGCCGATGACGGTGAATATGAAATCCGTAGCGTGTTCGGGCACGAACCCGAGCTGCGTCTGCGTGCCGTTGAACAGCCCTTTGCCGAGCAGCATGCCCGACCCGATCGCGATCTTGGACTGGATGAGACTCCAACCCGCGCCTTGCGGATCGTTCTGCGGATTGAGGAACATGAACAGCCTGGCGCGTTGGTAGCCGTGCAGTACGAACGGTGACGTCACAGCGACGGCGCCGAGTCCGACGAACGCGGCCGCATACGCGGCGAAATACCGCGCCTTCGGCAGCGCGAAGAAGAACATCGCGGTGAAGATCGCGATCATCACGAGCGCCGTTCCGAGGTCGGGCTGCTTCAGAACTAACAAGACCGGCAGCGCCAACGCGGCGAGCGGCAGCAGAAAATCTTGGAAGCGCCGCAGCGAGCGTCGCGGGTCGGCGAGGAGCGCCGCAAGCGAGAGCGTGGACAAGAGCTTGGCCGGCTCTGACGGTTGGAAGACGATCGGTCCGATGCCGATCCAACGCTGCGCGCCGAGCGCGGCGTGACCAGCCGCAAGAACTGCCACGAGCATTACGATGTTGACGATGTAGAGCGGCAACGCAAAGCGTTGCCAGATGTGATAGTCGACGAACGCGAGCGCGACCATGGCGAAGACGCCCACGATGAGGTATGCGATCTGATGCGCAACGTCGCCGCGTGCGTCGCCTGCGTGCAGCGTCGCGCTCTTGATCACGACCAGCCCGACCACCGAAAGCGCGATCGCCGTGATCGCGAGCACGTAGTTGAGCGAGACGTACCAGGGGCGCTCGAGCATCCTTTGGACGAGTTATCCGCTGGGCGGCGGCGCCCCCGCGTCGTCGATTGCCTGCAGCGCTCCCGCTTCATCGCTCGGCTGCGCTGCGAGAGGCGCGTTCGCCGCCGCTCGTGCCCGCCGTCTGCGCCGACGGCGCGGCGGGGTCGCGACGGTCGGTTGAGATTCCAAAACGTCAGCCGTTTGCAGGCGGTTTGCCACGTCGCGCGCGAGCGCGATCGCTTCGTGCGTCTTGACTTCGCGCACCGGGATGTTCGCCATCAAGGCGAATTGGCGTTCGGCGTTCTCGAAGTGCACGTCCATGCCGCGCTCGTCGATCTCGAGATAGCGCCTGAGCACGTCCAGCATCTCGCCTTTCATCGCATCGAAGATATCCGGCGCAAGCGAGACCCGATCGGACATCAGAACCAGCCGAAGCCGCTCTCTAGCCCGGCTCGAACTCGCCTCTTCGCGGCGGAAAAACTTTGCGAGGAAATCGATCATCAGTCCAGTCCCCTACGAACGGCCCAGGCCGAGCGTGCTCATGACCCGTGTGACGAAATTGCGCTTGTCTTCGAAGGACGGGATCGGCACTTCTTCGCCGAGCATCCGGCGCGCGATCCGGCGGAACGCGGCCCCGGTCTCTGATCCTTCGATATCTATGACCGGAGTGCCGCGGTTGGTGGCGATGATGATCTCCCGCTCATCCGGCACGACGCCGAGCAAGTCGAGACGAAGGATCGCGTTCACGTCCGCGACGCTCATCATCGTGCCCTTCTTGACCATGGCCGGCCGAACGCGGTTCACGACCAGCTTCAACTCGATGGCGCGCGGCAGCAATCCGATGACACGGTCGGCGTCGCGGACCGCGGAAACCTCGGGAGTCGTGACGATGATCGCCTCTTGCGCGCCGACGACGGCGTTGCGGAAACCCTGTTCGATGCCGGCTGGGCAATCGATGAGCACGAATTCAAAACGTTCTTGGAGCTGACGGACGAGTTGCGCCATCTTCTCTTCCGGAACGTCGTCTTTCTCGCGGTTCTGCGCCGCCGGCATCAAGAGCAGGTTGCGGCGCACGCGATCGCGGACCAGCGCTTCGTCGAGCGAGCATTTCTCTTCGATCACGTCGAGCAGATGCTTGGAGACGCGGTTCTCGAGGCCGAGCACGACGTCGAGATTTCGAAGCCCGACGTCGGCGTCCACGACGACGACCGAACGGCCGGCATCCGCGAGCGCGGTGCCGAGGTTGGCGGTTGTGGTCGTCTTGCCGACGCCGCCCTTGCCCGACGTCACCACGATCGAGCGGCCGAGTTTGACTGCCGCGGCAGCCGACGCATCGAGCGGCAATTGCGCGCTTGCTCCAGACGGCGACGCAAGCGTGTCTTGTATGTCGCGATCGAGATCAGGCATGCGAGCGGGTTCCGATCATCAAGCGGCGCAACCGGCTGAAGAATCCGTCGTCGTCAAACGAGGGCAGCGGCACATCCTCGCCGGTCAGACGCCGTGCTATCGCGATGTAGGTCTTGGAGAGACGACGGCTCGGATCGAGCACGATCGGTTCGCCTCGGTTCGTGGTATCGATGATCTCTTCGTCATCCGGTACGACCCCGAGCACTTCGCGCCCGAGGATTTCTGCGACGTCTTCGACCGCGAGCATGTCGCCGGTCTTCACCATTTCGAGCCGGACGCGATTGATGATCAGGCGCGCCCGGCGTTGCCCGAGCATGCCGAGAATCCGATCGGCGTCGCGGATCGCAGACACTTCCGGCGTCGTGACGACGATCGCCTCGTCTGCGCCGGCGATGGCGTTGCGGAAACCGTGTTCGATGCCGGCCGGGCAGTCGATGAGAACGACGTCGAACTCCGCGACGAGCAGACGCACGACGTCGCGCATCTGATCCTCGCTGATCGATTCCTTGTTCTTCGTCTGCGAGGCGGGCAGCAAGTACAGCCCTTCGAGCCGCTTGTCGCGGATCAGAGCCTGGCGCGGCTGACAGCGCCCTTCGGCGACATCGACGATATCGAAGACGATGCGCTTCTCGAGGCCGAGCACGAGGTCGAGGTTGCGCAAGCCGATGTCGGCGTCCATCAGGACGACTTGCTTGCCAAGCGATGCAAGCGCGCAGCCGACGTTAGCGGTCGTCGTGGTCTTTCCGACGCCGCCTTTGCCTGACGTGATGACGAATGCTCTTCCCGGCAACAGAATCTTCCTTCGCTATCGGTGCGGCTGTTCCGCGCGGACGATGACGATCCGACCGTCGCGGATCGTCGCGATCTCGGGCAACGGGTCGTGAGCACGCTTCTTGTCCGGCGGAGGCGCCGCCGCGATGCAGCGCGATATACGCAGCTGCGTCGCTTCGAGCCGGAGCGCGTACACCGATGCAGCGTCGTCGCCGCGCGCACCGGCGTGTGCCACGCCGCGCAGCGCGCCCCAGACGATGATGTCCGCTCCCGCGATGAGCTCGGCGCCCGCGTTCACGTCGCCGACGACGACGAGGCTCCCCTCGGCTTCGAGCGACTGGCCCGATCGTACCGTGCCTTTGTGGTAGACGTTTGTTCCGTGTTCGTCGGCATCGCTTGCGTGCTCGTGCGCACCGTGCGATCGCTTCGTTTTCCCGTTGCGCGCCGGCCCGGTGCGATCGTCCAGTTTGCGCGGCGCCGCCGCGACGCTCGCCGCGACCAGCCGGAGTCCGGCCGAACGTGCGATAGCCGCTGACGCTTCGCTGTCGCACACCGCGCCGTCGGCCGTGATGCCGTACTGTTCGAGCGTGGCGACGACGGCCGCTAATTCGGCAGCTTCAGCGCCCTCGTGTCCGAGCATGAGCACGGCACGGCTGCCGCGATAGAAATCTGGACTTGCATCGAGTTTGCCGCGCAAGTCGAGGACAGCCCCGGCGAGCGGACGGTCGTATAGGTGCAGCAGCAGCCCCGACTTCGTCCCCTTGATCTGCATGCCGTCGCGACGCGCCTCATTGCGGCTCGGATGAAAAGCGGGCACGCGCTCGCCCCGAACGCAAGCCAGCCGATGTCCCGCCGACTTCAGGGGGACGTTTCGATTCCCTTGTGGAGAGCACTGTGAATCAACTGTGAATGAGATGTGGATGAGATGCCGTCACATTGCCGTTTGATGAGAGGACTCTCCCACCATCCGGCGCATCCAGTACTGCACCACATCGCCCTCGCAGGAGAGGAGCGCCCCCAATGTCTTTGATCAAGCGCGCGTTTGCGGTCGCGACGGCGGTCGCCGTCACCGCCGCCTCGTTCCCGCTTCCCGCGGCGGCGGTCTCAACCGCGACCGAGATCCGCATGGGCCAGCAAGAAGCGCAGCAAGTCGACGCGCAAAACCAGCTGATGTCCGATCCGGTCTTGAACGCCTGGGTTTCCGGCGTCGAAGACAATCTGGCGAAATATCGCGCGCGCCCAGATATCACGTACACCGTGAAAATCGTGGACACGAATCAGATCAACGCGTTTTCGCTGGCCGGCGGTTTTATATACGTCAACTTCGGCTTGCTCAACTTCGTCAGTTCGGAAGACGAGCTCGCCGGCGTGATAGGTCACGAGACCGGCCACGTCGAGCGCCGTCACGTCATCACGGGGAACGCAAAAGCGCAAGTCCTCAACATCCTGTTGGGCATCTTGTCGTTCACGTCGCCGTTCGTCTACCGCTTCGGCAACCTCATCGGCGATCTTTCGATGCAGAAGATGTCGCGTATCGACGAACTTCAAGCCGATCAGTATGGGCTACAACTGATGAGCCGCGCCGGTTACGACCCCGACGCGATGCTCTCGTTCATGGAGCACATGCAAAAAGAGTTCGGCAACACCGGCATCGGACTCGAGAAGTACTTCGAGGATCATCCGGATCCGGTCAACCGCATCGCACACCTGAAGGGCTATCCCGAATACACGCAAGCCACGTCTGACCAAATACTCGCGCAAGCGATGCACGACCAGGATGAAGGCCGCTACGCATATGCGCTCATCAAGTTCCAGTCGGTGCTCGCGAAAGACCCCACGAATCAGTTGGCTCTCCTCCATAGCGGGGAAACGCAGATCGCCCTGGGCAATTTCGACAAAAGCGAGCTCGCCCTGAACCAGATCGCGCATTCAAGCAGCGCATCTGCCGACGCCGCCGGAGCCGCGAACCGGGCGCTCGCGCTTCTGCCGCAGCAGCCGAACAGTCACAACGTCTTGCTCGCGCCGAACCTCGATCCAGTCCGCAAGTCGCTGACAGATGCGATCAGCCAAGCGCGCACCGCACAGACTTCGGTCGATGATCGAGTCAAACTAGCAAAAGACGACTTACAGCGATTCAGCGACCGCCTCGATAACCTGGCGTACGAGGTGCCGGACTTCGGCAACGTCGATGTCCGGCCGGGCAGCCGGTTGGAAGGCATCGAGAACGATCTCGATCATATGTCGCGCGCGATCAACGTGATCGGCGACAAGTGCGGTTATCTCAATTCCGAGACGTCCAGCCTTGTCAAAGACGACATCGGCGTGCTCAACGAGATGAACGCGCGGGTCACCGCGCCCGTGATCACGGGCGATACGCTACGCCTGCTGCCGTTCTACGGCGAGATGACCAGCGGCATGAACGCGTCGACGGATCAGCTCGTCCAGGCGATCACGGCCGACCGCGGAGCGCTTGCGCTCGGTTGGCAGACGCTGCCACCGCTCGACGCGTATTTCCGTCAGCTATCGCGAACGCCGGTGGATTTCGGGGGCGACATTTCGCCTCTCGCGGCGCAACAGCTCAAGCCGCTTGCGACGGCTGCGGAAGCAGCGCTCGATGCGGCCGCTCATGCCTCGGATGTCGCGCAGTCGCTCTACTTCTCGGCGCAATCCAGACAGATACAAGCGCGCATCACACTGCTCGGCGTCGGCTATCCGGAAGGCCGCTACGATTCGCTCGCGCAGTCGATCCGGCACCGCTTGGGGCTGGAGCCGCCGACCTACGCGCAGGTCCTCAATCTCGGGATGTCGCCGGGTGACGTGGCCGTCGCCTCGTGGCTGGCAGCCGAAGAGAAAGTGCCCGTGAGCACGGTCATCAACGAACAGCGCGCGGTGAACAAGCCGTTCATCGACATGGGTCTTGACAAACATCTCTCGCAAGAGTCGCTCGAAGTCGTGCTCGGGCTTTGGTGGGAAGGTTACACGGAACAAGTCGGCGTCTAACCAGCTCCGGCCGACACAACGCATCTATTACTCTACGTAAACCCAGCCCGTACTGAAGGGGCCGACGCTAGTCGGCCCTCTTCTTTTTCGGCATCACTCGGCGATGTCAACCACCGAGACTCGCCTGCCGCTCTGTCGCATCACGGGCGATGTCAAAATAGCCGGGGCGTCTGAGGAGGCGAGAGCCGCCGAAGTCGAGCGGCGGAAGTTGGTGATCCCGAACTCCGCCGCGTCCCCGGCGGATGACATCGCCCGTGATGCTGCGGGTTGCACGTTGTGGCCGGACGTTCGGGGATTTGGGCGGGGGCGCGGAAAATAGAATATGGCCATGCCGATAGCGCCGCTGCCGTTCCTCGCCGATTGGATGAAGGTCGTCCGAGATAAGGTCAATCTCGACGGGATCGAGACACGTTCGAAGCGTCCGATCCGACTGCTCGCGGCCGGTCCGTGGGCTGGCGAGCTCATCGCGGTGCTGGAAGAGGGCCGGATGTCAGCCGAACCCGTCATCCGTCCATGGGATAGTACGGGGCAAGCGCCGCCGCACGACGCCGCGTTGCGCGGCGTGTTCTTCGCTGCATCTGCCGCGACGGATAGCGAGCCCGATATCGCGCGATGCGTCGCATTGGGTGTTCCGGTTTTCGTCCTCGATCGAACGGCCTCGACGACTGCACGCATCGACAAACCCGGCGACGGAACAGCCGGCCGCTACAGCGTGACCACTCTCGATGCGCACGAACTGCTGAAGTTCTTCGTCCCCGACGTGGTCGACGCGTGCGGTGACAACGACGTCGCGCTCGCGTGCGCTCTACCCGTCTTCCGCCCGACGGTTGCGGCGAAACTCACGGTCGACTGCGCGCTCTTGAGTCTGAAAATCGCGGGAGCGTCGGCGCTCGCCGATCACGTCCCCATCCTGGGCATCGTACTAGGCGGCATCGCGTCCGCCGGAGACACGATCGCGATCACCGCGCTGCAGATGAACATGCTCATGCACATCGCCGCGGCATATGGCAGGCGTCCGGACGCCGCACGTCTCGTCGAACTGCTTCCGGTAGTGGGCGGCGGCTATGCCTGGCGCGCTCTCGCGCGCGAGCTGTCCGGATTTATTCCCGTCGCCGGCATCGCGGTAAAGGCGGCCATCGCATACGCCGGCACGCTGATCGTGGGCCAGGCGGCAGCCTACTTCTACGAGACCGGAACGCCGATGGGCTCGGAGAAGACCAGTGCGGCATATCGTGAAGCCGTGGACCGAGCGAAAAAGCTCATGCTCGATATCGCCGGGCGCATCCGTCCGAAGCAAGACGCTCGCAATTGAGGAACGGGGCAAGCGATGCTTGCCCTACTACAGAGCGCGGCGGCCTTCGAGCGCCCGCGCTAGCGTAACCTCGTCGGCATAGTCGAGATCGCCGCCGATCGGCAAGCCGTAAGCGAGCCGCGTCACTCGCACGCCGGTGGGCGCGAGCAACCGCGCGAGATACAGCGCGGTGGATTCGCCTTCGGCATTTGGGTTGGTCGCCACGATAACTTCATCGATCCCCTCGGTGCCGACCCGTTCGACCAGTTCTTTGACGTGCAATTGCGCCACGCCGATGCCGTCCATCGGTGAGATCAATCCGCCCAACACGTGGTAGCGGCCTTTGAAACTCATGCTGCGTTCCACCGCGTAGACGTCTTTGGGCTCGCCCACAACGCAGAGCGTCTTCGGATCTCTTCGGACGTCGCGGCATATCGAGCACGGATCGGCTTCGGTCAGTGAGAAGCACCGGCTGCAGAGGCGAACCCTGTCCTTTACAGCGACGATCGCCTCGGCGAGTGCGTTTGCGTCTTCGCGGCTTGCGCTTAGTATATAGAAGGCTAAGCGCGCCGCGGTCTTCGGCCCGATCGTCGGCAGTTTCTCAAGTTCGCCGATGAGACCGGAGAGCGGCGGCGCGAGATCGTCCATCGCGGGTGACGCTATAGACCGGGAATGCCGAGGCCGCTCGTCAGCGGACCCATGCGCGATTGCGAGAGTTCGTGCGCTTTCGTCTGCGCGTCTTTGATCGCGACGACGATCAGATCTTCGAGGGTCTCGATGTCCTCGGGATCCACCGCGGAAGGCGCGATCTTCACCGATCGAATCGAGCCATGTCCGTCGAGCGCGACCGTCACCGCGCCCGAGGCTGCGACGCCCGTGACGACTTCATTGCCCAGTTCTTCTTGGACCTTGGCGAGCTGCGCCTGGAGCTTGCGCGCCTGCTGCAGCATCTGTTGCGGATTCATCAGGGGCTCCTCAGATCAGATCGAGTTCCGACGCCGGCGCGAACGGATCGGCCGCATGCGCGAGCATGGCAGATTTTCCGACGACGATGCGCACGTTCGGTTCGACGCCTGCGTGCTTCGCGATCGCGTCCGCGATGAGCTTGAGCATCGGAGGATCCGACGCGTGATCGCGCGCGAATTTGTTCTGGGCGGTGAGCGTGACATCCGTGCCTGCGACGTCGGCGATGGTCGAGTGCTGCAGCACGCCGAACAGCATGTTCGACGACGCGCGGATCTCGCTCAAGATCATCGGCCACATGCCCTCGAGCTTCGCCACCGAAAGGCTGGCCGGAGTCTTCGCGGCGGAAGCGCCGGCGGGGCGAGCAGTCTGACGCGCGCGCGGAGGCTGGGCATCGGCGCCGGATGGCGGACTTTGACTGGGGCCGCTTGCCCCCTCGGACCGCGACTCTAAGGCGCGCAGACGCTCCAATATCTCTCGCAGCCCTGACTCTTCCCCAGGCAGGATGATCCGGACGAGCGCAAGTTCGAGATCGATCCGCGACTGTGTGGAGAACTTATCGGCAAGGGCTTCTGACAAATACTTCAGCGCCGCGTAAACGCGGGAAATCTCTACACGCCGGGCGAGCGCGGTGACGGCCTTCGCGTCGTCGGGCGGCGTCTCAAACGCAAGCGTTCCCGGGCTGTGCTGCGCGAGCAGAACGAGCCGAAAGCGTCGCAGAAGCTCGCGCGTGAGCCAGGTTGGATCGATGCCCGCCGCAGCGGCGGCAGCGACTTGCTCCAAAGCCGCGGACGCATCGCCTGCGACGATCGCATCGACGATGGCTGAAACGGTCTCTTTGTGCGAGGCGCCAAATGCTCGGTCGAGCGCCGCATCGTCGATCGCACCGTCACCGGCGAATCCGCGCGCTTGTTCGAGTAGCACCAATGCGTCGCGAAGCGCGCCGTCGGCAAGAAATGCCAGCCGCGTGATGGCATCGGCGGAGATGCGGATCTTCTCGCGTGCCGCCACGTCTTTGAGCCGCAGCCCGATCGTCTCAGGCGCCATGCGGCGGAATTCGTACCGCTGGCAACGCGAGAGGATCGTGGCCGGCACTTTGTGCGGCTCAGTCGTGGCGAGGATGAAAACGGCGTGCGCGGGCGGCTCTTCCAGCGTTTTCAAGAGCGCGTTGAACGCGGAAGGGCTCATCATGTGGATCTCGTCGACGATGTAGACCTTCATGCGCGAGTAGGCCGGCACGACGTCCACGCCCTTGAGCAGTTCGCGCGTCTCTTCGACTCGTGAATTGCTTGCGGCGTCGATCTCGATCACGTCGAATGAGGTGCCTTGGGAAATGGCCACGCACGATGCGCATTTGCCGCAGGGGTCCGGCCGCGGGCCGCCGCGTTCGCAGTTCAGGCACTTCGCGAGGATGCGCGCCGCCGACGTCTTACCCGTGCCGCGCGGGCCCGAGAAGAGATAGGCGTGGACGGTCCGTCCCGTGCGCAAAGCTGCGGTGAGTCCGTCGACGACGGCCGACTGACCGACTAGGTCGTCGAACGCGGCGGGGCGGTGTTTCCGGTAGAGCGCGAGGGTGGGTGCGGGGGATTCTGTGACCACTAGCGCGCTTTCGTTCAGGGTCGAGCACGGCCCTTGGCCGCTCGGCGGCGCCGAGCGTAGACGAACGTCGGAAAGCGAACCTAGCCATGGCACCACTGGTGAAGGAAGAAACCGTGCAGAACAGTAGGTTTACGATACGGAAAACAGGGTATATCGCTTTGAAAGTGCGCGCAAGCGGCACGGCACCGTTTGAAGACGGGCCGATGTTCGTCATCTCTGGACGGCACGATCTTAAGCAGATCAGGGAAGGTTTGGTCCAACCGCGACATGGCTCTCGACATCGATCTCAACGAGGCATTACGGCGCCACTTCGGCTACCAGAGCTTCCAGCCTGGCCAGGAAGAAGTCATCCGCCGCGTGCTGGAAAAAAAGGACACGCTCGCTATCCTCGCCACCGGCGCGGGTAAATCGTTGTGCTATCAATTGCCCGCGATGCTGCTGTCGGGCACGACCGTCGTCGTCTCACCGCTGATCGCCCTCATGAAAGATCAGCTCGACATGCTCGCCGAGGCGGGCATATCGAGCACCGTAGCGCTGAACAGCACGCTCACCGACGACGAAGAGACGAAATCGCTCGAGCTGATCTCGCGCGGCAACCTCAAACTGATCTACGTCACGCCCGAACGGCTCGAGGATGAAGCATTCGTCGAAGTCCTCAAGCGTCTGCACATCCCGCTGTTCGTCGTCGACGAAGCGCATTGCATCTCGCAATGGGGCCACGATTTCCGGCCCGCCTATCTGAACCTCGGCCGCGTCGTCGCCGCGCTTGGACATCCGACCGTGCTCGCGCTGACGGCCACCGCCACGCCGGCGGTGCGCGAAGATATCGTCACGCAGCTGGGCATCCCGCTCACCAAACCGATCGTCCGCGGATTCGATCGTCCGAACCTCGTCTACGAAGTCGTCCGCGCGTCCACCGACGACGACAAACTGCGCGCGTTGAAGAAGGCGTTCGCCGGATCGCTCGAAGACAAGCTCGGCATCATCTATACCGCGACGATCAAGAACACGTACGCGGTCTCGGAATACTTGCGCGAGCAACTCGGCATCGAAGCAGACGTCTATCACTCGAAACTGCAGAAGGCCGACCGCGATCGCGTGCACGATCACTTCATGAGCGAGAACGTGCGCGTCGTCGTCGCGACCAACGCGTTTGGACTGGGCATCGACAAGCCGAACATCCGGTTCGTCATCCACTACGACTTGCCGGGCAGCATCGAGGCCTACACGCAAGAGGCCGGCCGCGCCGGACGCGACGGCGAAGAATCGCTCTGCCTATTGCTTTACCGCCAGAGCGACACGCGCGTGCAGAACTATTTCCTCACCGGCAAGTACCCGGACGTGGAAGAAGTCCAGCGCGTCTTCGGCACGTTGCAACTCTTCGATGGCCAAGACAACGGCGTCTCGCTCACCGACTTGCGCAAGATCTTGCAGCTGCCGCTGACGAAACTCAAAGTCATCCTCGCGCTGCTCAAGAAGGGCGGCTTCATCCAAAGCGTGACGAAGGGCACGTACGGGCTCGCGCCGCGCATCAAAGGGAGCCCGAAGCTCACGCTCAACCTCGCGAGTTACGAGACGAAGCGCTCGTATGACCAGAGCAAGCTCGCGATGATGCTGCAGTACTGCGAGACGCGCAGCTGCCGCCGCAAATTCATCCTCAATTACTTCGGCGAGGACTTCGACCGCACGAACTGCGGCGCGTGCGACAATTGCCGCGCGCGGCTCGCGGCTGCAGCTGCCGATCCGGCTTTCATCTCCTCCGGCATCTTGGTCGCCGTCGAGCCTGACGACGACACAAGCCTCTACCGCATCGGTGACGTCGTCTACCATCGCAAGTTCGGCCAGGGAACGGTGGAGCGGACAGAACGCGACCTCGTCACGGTCCTGTTCCCAAGCCACGGCTACAAGACGCTGCTGATCGATGCGGTCAGCCGCGACGCACAAGCGATCGCCTAGGTGCTCGGCCGACTCATTCGCGGCGCCGCTGCCGGCGCGCTCTGCATCGCGCTGTACGCTTTGGTATCGCAAGCCCAGCCCGGGAGATCATCTGCGGTGCTTGCGGATCCCTCGCCGGGTGCGACGGCGACCGCGGCGCCGTTCATCACGCCGTCGCCCGCCGCCACCGAAAGTCCGACGCCCAGCGGATCTCCAACCGCTCCCGGTCCACAGCCAACCATCTTGCCGAGCATGCCGGCCGTCACGCCGCCACCGCCGCCGCCGCAACCGGTGTCGCTTGCGGCCTCCGCGATCGTGCTGCAGTACGGCCGTTCGGCGACCGTGCACGTCGATTCGCCGCCGAGCGGCATTCTCACGCTCACGGGGTTCGACGCCGGAATCGTCTCGGCGACGTTCAACGCCATCGACCGGACGATCGACGTCGCCGCGTTGCGCACGGGCACCACGACCATCACCGCGACGGATCAAGACGGTCTGAGTTCGTCGTTGACCGTCACGGTCGAGATCCTTGCGGGTCGGATCGGCGACACCGCGACCGCCACCATCACAGGTGATCCCGCCAGCCCGGACTTCGTCGCTGAGGCGGCGGCGAACGCGGCGGCTGCGGTCGTCTATCCCGAGGCGGGCGCGCGTCTCATCATCGATGCGAATTCGATCACCGATGCCCATACGCTCGCGCCGGACGATCTCGCCACAGTGCACGTGCCGGTCTCAGTCGAGGGGGCCGGGATGCTGCGCGCGAGCAAGGACGTCGCGGTCACCCTCAGCAACGTGGCGCAGCCACGCCTCCCGCCGCAGTATCTGCTCGTCTCGGATTTCCCGGAGACGCTCGTGGAGAACGGCACTCTGTTCTATGCCGATGTGAATCAAGACGCGCCGGCGCGCCTGCTCTACTATCACTATGCGGCCAAACCCGACTCGCGCCGCGTGCTCGTGAAGGTGCAGAACAACGGCTTGGATTCAAGCCTGATCCAACTCATCGCAGGCTTAGCCGGTCCGGATTCCAACGTGCTGGCGGCGGGGCATCTCGCGACGAGCCGCTATCTGATCCGCGAAGCGGCGAACGAAGGACAACTTTTCGAATTGCCGCCGCACGCCACGATCAACGTCGTCGATCAGGCGATGCCGGCGGATACGCTCGTCACCGGAGTGATGCAGCTGCGGGTCGTGAGCGGCGATGGCGTGCGCGTGGCGCTCGTCGCGCAAGATGCGGGGGATTCGCCGGTCCAGCCGATCTCAGACACGCTTTTGCAGAGCGCGGTGCGCCACGCGCGCGGCGTGTACAGCGTGCCGGATTTCTTCTACGACGAGACGTATCGAGTCGGCGACGACGCGACTGTGCTCACGATCGGGAAGCTGCCGTTGCCGAATCTCGTACAGGGAGAGGTGCTCGGCGGCGACTACGGTGTGAAGCAGTCGGCGTCGATCACGCTCTTAAATCCATCCGGCTCAGATGCGCGAGTCGGCATGTGGTTCGAACCGCGCGGCGGACGCGCGACCGGCACGTTCTTCATCGATGGATCGCTCGTCCAGATCCACGCAGCGCCCGCCGACGCAGCGCAGCTCGTCGAATCGTTCCTTGTTCCGGTCGGCGGCTATCGCCAAGTCTCGGTGGTGACGATGCCTGAGGGCGGCTCGTCGTATCCGGTCAATCTCATCTTCTCTTCGAACGCGCCGCCCAACGGCTCGTGGACGCAATCATCCCTCATATATTGAGTCGGCGCAATCGGCTGAAGGGGCCGACGCTAGTCGGCCCCTTCAGACAAGCTAAGCGATTTAGATAAGGGTGCGGTAAAAGCCCGCGAGGCGCTGTGCGACGCCGGCCCATGTATGCGAGCGGGCGTGCTCGCGCGCGGCATTGATCCGCGCGAAGCCGTCATCTGTCCAGGCGATAGCGTCCGCGAGCGCAGCAGCGAACGCGCGATCATCGCCCGCTTCGCAATAGCGCACGGATGGTCCGAGCACTTCCTTGACCACCGGGATGTCGGATGCGACGACCGGCAGACCCGCCGCGCATGCCTGCAACGGCGGCAATCCGAAGCCTTCGTAACGCGACGGAAACACGAACGCGCTCGCGCGGGCGTACAAGTCGAGAAGTCGGGCGTCGTCGACGTAGCCCAAGAGCTCGACTCGTGCCGAGACGCCGAGGCGCTCCGCTTCGCGCGTCACGCCCGCGGCGTATGGCGTGTGCGGCCCTGCAGCCAGGAGCTTGATGTCCGGTAAGGTCGCAATCGCGCGGACAGCCGTGATGAGGTCCTTGCGTTCCTCGACGGTGCCGACCGCAAGTACGAACGGCGGCGACTTGTCAGGATTGCGCACGACGCCGAAAAAGCGCCGGTCGACGCCGGCGCCGGCCACGAAGATCCGATCGCGATCGACGCCAAGGCCGTCAGAGACGTCCTCGCGCGCTGCGTTCGTGTCGACCACGATGCCGGCGGCGCGCCGGACCAGTATGTGCTGCAAAGCGCTGAAGTACCAGTGCACGTACGGCCTTCCGCTGTTCGCGCGGCGGCGCCACACGAGATCGTGTACGGTCACAACAGCGCGACTGGGCAGTACCGCAGGAACCGTGCCTCCGGTGAAATGCACGATATCTGCACGCGCACGCCTCGCAAGCACCGGAGCGCGGATCTGATCCCAGTACACGCGCCGATCGAAGCGCCAGAGATCGAAGCGCGGGTCTTCCAGCGCTACGGCGTCGATGCCGGCTGTCTGATTCAGCGCGTCAAGGAGATTTCGCGCGTAGACTCCGAGTCCGGTGGGCGTGCCGATCGCGAATTGCGTCTCGACGGCGACGCGCATGTCGCCGATCAGCGATCCGGTCCAAGTCGGTCGAGACCGCTCTCGGCGTCGGCTTGTGTGGGGTGCAGCTCTAGCACGCGCTCGAACGCGCGGCGCGCCGCCTTGCGATCGCCCCACTGCATCTGCGCATAGCCGAGCGAAAGGAGATAGCCTTCGTTGAGCGGCGCAAGCCTGCTCGCAGAGGCGAACGACGTGATAGCGGAGCGGCGCAGCGCCGGCGCGCCGCGTGGATCATTTTTCGCGGCGGTCACTTCAAGCGCCCCGATGCGCGCGTTGACCGCGGCGATATCCGCTTGGTCCAATACCGGGTCGAGGTGCGCGATCAGCGCTTGCTCGAGTGCGATCGCGTCGCTGTAACGCCCCGCGCCTGCCATGCGGCCAACAGCGTCGCCCAAACGGGTCGCAGCTTTGGCCGCGAGATAGTCCGCAGCGGCCGCGTCCGCGCGACCGATGCGCGCCTCGGCATCGCCGCGTTCGGCCATGCACGGCTCGCCGCAGTCGGCGCGCGTGAAATCGTCAAGTGCAGCGACAGGATCCGCGGTCAGGATCGAGCGACCGAGGTCTTCGCGCAGTAAGCGCGACGCCGGCTCGATCGATAGACCGCGCTGGAACCAGAGAGAGGCTTGCGCGGTGAGTCCTTGCGCCAGAGCGACGTTGCCGCGATCGTCGCACCACGAAGCGGCGACCGGACGCGCGGCGATCAAGGCCGCAGCGACGGCAAAGCAGACTCCGATTGCGAGAATGGATTCCCGGGTGGTGGCGCCCGCTAGAATTTCACCGTGAAGAACAGGTTCTGGCGATTCTGCACCCAGTTATAGCCCGGGAGCTGATCGTTCTCAAACGTCGACTGATTGAAATTGAGGTTGATCGCCGCATTGGTGTTCGGGATCTTATAGAGCACGCCGAACGTCGACGTGATCTTCTGCACGTTCACGCCGGTGTTCAGCGCGTTGAGCGGATCTCCGCCGAAGCGCTGATCGACATACTGCATGTTCGCGGTGAGCGCTTTGCCGATCGGCAGCGCGACCGAATAAGCACCGACGTACTGCCGGCCAGTGGCGAGATTTTGGTACGCGCTCAATCCCGCGAGTGCGGAAGTGGCCGGAGAGTTCGATGACCCGTAAAGCCCGAGCGCCGGCGGCGGGCCAGAGTTGTCGGCGATCGTCTGGCCTGAATCGTTCACGAGCCGCGAAAACACACCGTCCAGTGAGACCTGGGCTTGGTGTTTGAACACCGGTACACCGACTGTCACACCGCCGTGAAATTCTTCGTATTGCGACGAGAGCGCAGAGACCGGCGGCGCGTTGAACGAGCCGGCCGAAAGACCGCTCGGCCGGTTCGTTTGGATGCTGCGCCCCGAAAGACTTAAGCGGGCGTCGACGTTTCCGAGCGTCAGCGGCAGTTCGAGCTGCACATCTGGTCCGCGCGTCGTCTGCGTGAAGCGGCCTGTCGATGTGCCGCCGTTCAGCGGAGATAGCGGCGCTGCCTGAAGCGCGATGTCACCCGCGGCGCTCAAGAGGGGACCCGCGTTGGGATCGCCGAGCGCGATGCTGTCGAGTTGCTGGCCCACCGAGACGCCGCTTGCGGCCGGCACATTTTCGAATGCGAAAAGCTGGCGGGCGGCGCCCGGCCACACGATCGCTGAGCCGTTCATGGACTGCAAGCCGTCGTCGGCGTCACCGTCCGACGCGCGTCCTGGATAGACCTGGAACGTCAGACCGGCGATCGTGTCCGTCGACGATGCGGCACCGTTGAGCGTGATCGACGCGTTTGACTCGACATCGATGGATGGTGCCGCAGTCCCGGCGAACACTGCTGCGCCTATGGCGGATCTTTGGCTTGAGCTTGAGGTGGCGGCGATGATCGAACTCGCGCCGGAACCCTCTACGCGAAGCAGTTCGTCAGCTGAAACCGCGAGGGCGGAGTTCTGCTCGGGCGCAAGCGCGACCGCAAATCTCGAGACCGATGCAAGTCCGACGGTCTGAGCGCCGACCGATCCATCTTGACTTGCCGACAGCGCATTGAAAAGTCGGAGCGGGGAAGCGAGCGCAGCTCCTGCGGATGCCGCGACGAGCAAGAAGCAAAGCACCGATCCGGCGGTGCGCCGGATGGCCATGCTTTGAGATCTGTCTCGCGATGCCGGCATCGTCATTTCCCGAACTGTCCAGTGGCGACGTTTGTATAGCACCGCAGCGCTGCCGCGCTTTCGCGCGCCAATCCCGATGCGGAAGAGTCGCCGTCCCGAATCATGGATTGCACGTCTTTTTCGACCTATCCTTTACTCGTGAATACCCAGAACGCCCCCGGAAAGTCGCATCTCACGCTATGGGACGGCGGGGGGCTGTTGCCCGCCCGTGGCGGCGATCCAGCGCTCGATGATGATGAGCGCCGCATATCCATCCATCGGCTCCTTTGGCATGAGCAAACCGCGAGGAATGAGCCGCAGTAGTCCCTTCGGCGGGTGCTCATCAAAGTATCGGCTTCGCGCTTCGAGTGACGTGTTCGTCTCGTCGACGATCGTCCGTGGAATGGCCGGCCAGCGGTCGCGGCAGAGCCGCTCGATCTCGCGTGAATTGGTCGCGTGCCCTATGCAGATCATGGCGATCGCGCCTTGGGCTTTGTCCACGTCCACGCGCTGTTCCAATTCCGTGATAGGTATCACTTCGAGCGCAAGTCTTTCGCCGGAGGCGGCGATCACCGCGTAGCCGCACTTCGCCCGGCCCGGATCGATGCCGATCACGCGTCCGCCGGCCGGAGGCGTCATGGCACGTTCGCCGGAGCCACCACGAGATTTGCGGTCAGCGGACCGACGGCATAGATGTCGTTCGCCGCGACCGCACGCACGACGGTCGGTCCGTGAGACGACGTCAACGCAGCGAGCGACGAATCGATCGCGTCCAACGACGTGATCGGATTCTCTGCGATCGTCGGCGGCATCTCATGCGAGATCGCGCCGAGTTTGATGTTCGCGATCAACTGCACGAGCGCCGTGCGATCCTCATCGCGGTCTTGGCCGTTTGCGACGCCGACCGACGCGATCGTCTCGCCCTTCCTATAGAGAAGCTTGTTCGGGTAGACGCGCAGTCCGATCCGCAGCGCGCCTCCGCGGATGATGTTCTCCGTGGCTTCGGGCACGACGATCGCGTCGAGCGGCGCCTGCGACTTTATCCCGAGAGCCGCCGCTTGGATGGAAGCTTGCGCCGGTCCCGTGAGGGGATTCTTCGGATACGGCTGCACGGGCAGCGTCTGCGAAACTCGCGCCAACGCGACGAACAGATCTCCAAGTTCGCGTTCGATGACGGGCAGCGGATCCGTGGACTTCACGATGAAGGGCTGCGTGATGGCGTCGCCGGCCCTGAAGATGATCGGCGCACCGAGCAGCATGTCGCGCTGTGCGGATAACTCCGCGATCTGCGTGTCGAGCTTGTCGATCGAGAAGACGGCCTGCCGCACCTCGCTTGAGATCACGAGAAAGAACGTGACGACCACGATCGCGATGAGCATCCCGAAACCGACCGCGAAAATCGTACTCGTATATTTTGGACGCAGATTGAACAGCGTCATGCGGCGCCTGCCGACGATATGGCCCACGCGGTCGCCGAAATAGGCTATCGCGCCGGCGACGATGACGATCATCAGTATCGTCGCGGCACCGCGCAGATCGACGGCTGCCAAAGCTAGCGAAACATTCACGGGTTCATACCTTTGCCGCTCTGCCGAGCAGCCAGAGGCCGGTACCCAGGAACAGCACGTTCGGCAGCCATGCCATGATCAATGCGAGTGACGGCGTCGTCCGCCCTATGCCGAGGCAGACCGTAGTGACGACGTAGAACCCGAACACGATGAGGATGCTGATCCCGAACCCCGCACCCGACGACGAGCGCTGCGGCCGGATCCCTAGCGGAATTGCGAGCATCGTGAAGACAAGGCTCGCGAACGGCCTTGCCAGTTTGTTGTCGTAGGTGACCAAGAGAAGATCGTAACGCGACGAGTCTCCTTGCTTCACGCCGCTGTGCAGCAGCTGCGCAAGCTCGGCTCGGCTCATATCCTCAGGTTGCTTCTGCATCTCCACAAGCCGGCTTGGGTCGGCGCCGATATCGATATCGGTGATGGGCGCGAAGTTCTGGCGGCAGCAATCGGGCGCGAGCGTGTACGACGTGGCGTTGAAAAAACGCCATGACGAAGCTTGGTAGGTCGCGCGCGGTGCGAAGAGCACCGTCGTCAGCACGCCGCTGTGGATCTCTTCGATGGTGACGCCTTGCAGCTCGTCGGTGAGCGTATCGAATCCCTGCGCGAACGTCACGCGCACACCCCCGTCCGGAAGCGGATTCGTGACGACTTGATTCCCGAGAATTCCCGACCCGCCCGATTGGATCTCCGTGCGAAGTATCGCGTTCGCCTCTTCGGTCGCGCGAGGCACGACGTATTCTTGGAACAGCAGCGCCACGATCGATGCGGCAAGACCGACGCCAGCGAGCGGCGCGGCGATCCGATAGAGGCTGACTCCGCCGGCGCGCATCGCCGTGATCTCAGATTCGCCCGAGAGCCTGCTCATCGCGAGAAGGACCGCTAAGAGCATCGACATCGGGAACGTAAGGACGAGCGTCGCGGGCAATGTATAGACGAAGTACTTCGCGGCGGCCCAGATGCTGGCGTGCTCGTCTGAGACCAAGCGAGCGATGTTCAGCAGGTTGCCGGCTACGAACAGCAGTGTGAACGCGGCCAGCCCGAAGACAAAAGGACCGATCAGCTCCGCGACGAGGTAGCGGTCGAGGGTCTTCAAAGCCGGAAACTTTCGCCGAGATAGAATTGACGCGCCACCGGCGACTCTGCGACTTCGGTCGCCGTGCCTTGGACGAGGATGCGGCCCTGGCTCAAGATGTTCGCGCGGTCCACGATGGCGAGCGTCTCGCGCACGGAGTGATCGGTGATCAGAATGCCGAGGCCCTTGGCCTTTAGAAGACGGATGATTTCTTGGATGTCGGCGACCGCGATCGGATCGATTCCGGTGAACGGTTCGTCGAGCAAGAGAAAGGCCGGATCCGTGGCGAGTGCGCGCGCGATCTCCACGCGCCGCCGTTCTCCACCGGAAAGCGTCTCAGCGCGGTCGTGCGCGAGCCGCTCCAAACCGAACTCGCCGAGCAGCGCCGGCAGACGCCGCTCCTGTTCGTCACGCGAGACGCCGCGCTGTTCCCAGATGAGTTTGATGTTGTCGGCGACGGTCAGGCGGCGGAAAACTGAGGTCTCCTGCGCGAGATACCCCAGCCCTTCGATCGCTCGAAGGTGCATCGGCTGATGCGTGATGTCCGTTTCCGCGCCGTCTGCGCTGATGAGTGCGACCGTCCCCGCGTTCGGACGGACGAGTCCGACGACCATGTAAAACGTCGTGGTCTTGCCCGCGCCGTTCGGGCCGAGCAATCCCACGACTTCGCCGACGTTCACGTCCAGACTGACGCCGTCCACGACGGTGCGCTCGCCGTATGTCTTCGTCAATCCACGCACGTCGATCTTGACGGGACTGGTCGTCTCGCTCAAATGTTCTCCGATTGACGGGCGCGGTGTATCAAGGTTGCGACATCGCGCCGGTCACGGGAGCGCCGGAGATATTGATCGTCTGCAGGTCGAGGTCCGCGGTCGCGCGGTCACCCGTGACCACCATTCCCGAGGAGCCGGTCGCGACGACGTGGCCATTTGCGTGCAAAAGTTTCGTCTTCCCGTTGTAATCCATCGAATCCGATGTGAGCGTCGTTCCGTCGTTCGAGCGCGCGTGAACGCCGCCGCGCAGTCTGATGTCGTACGTGACGCCGTCAACGGTTGCCGTAGGGGCCGTTACCGTGAGGCGCACCGCGCTTCCTTTGTAGAAATAAATGGTCGACGTCTGGAACCGGCCGGTTTTGCCCGACGTCGTATACGCGACGCCTTGAGCTTTCAGGAGATAAACGAGCGCGCCGCGCTCGAAGTTCTTCACATACGGCGCCTTACCGCCGGCTGCAGTCTCGAATAGATGATAGTTCGGTTCGCCGCTCGCGGCTGGTTGCGGTGTGCCCTGCGTCGCAGTTGGATGAACCGCGGCGCCGCGGCCGCTGCACGATGCGAGTGCGGCGATCGCTAGCATCGCGAAGAGCGCATCACGCCGCCTCAGGACGCACCTCCGCCGCCTTTTCGCCGGCGGACTCCGCGGCTGGGGCGAGTCCGAGCATGAGTCCGAGCATGGGCCACCAGAGCAAGAAGACGAATGTCGACACGAGATCCACTAAGTTCTGCACCGCCGACGCCGCGAATGCGGCCGCCAACCCAGCGAAGAGCAGCTGCCGCTCGGCATCGGCTGCGGGAATTCTCGCTCGGGCGCTGCGCGCTTCGCGCACGGAACTCACCACTACCCAGATGAGCGCCGCGAGCCCGAAGACGCCGTTCTCCACAAGCGTGTTCAGCGGTAGGTCGTGCGCGTGGACCTCGTTGACCGCCGCGTCCGGCATCTTCAACGACGCATAGATCCTACTGAAATTGAGCGGACCAACGCCTGTGAGCGCGTAGCGCTCCGCGACGCGCAGCGCGCCTCGCCAGACCGCGATCCGCGATGCGTTCTCGCTCGGATCGTGCGCGACGTCGCGCAGCGTCATCACGCCGATCGTGAATCCGGCGACCGCCACGATCGCATACGTGATGACCGCGCGCCGGCCGAACCGCGCGATCAAGAGCGGCATTCCGATGCAGGCGCCGAGCCACGCGGCACGCGAGAATGAGAGGGCCAGTCCGGCGCAACCGACAAGCGCGGCAAGCAGACCCAGGCGCCGCAACGCCGGAGGCGCTGTCAACTGCGCTATGCCGACCGGTATGAGGAAGAGCATATAGCCGGCGAACTCATTCGGCTGCAGAAACGTTCCCGCGGCGCGGCCGTGTTCGTATGCGAACGCGGCGGGCGGATGCCTCGATAGGGTGAGCCCGACCGCGAACACCGCCGCGAGGATGCCCGTCACGAGATAGCATGCCAGCACGCGGTGGCGCAGCGTCGTGTCTCGCATCATGCGCCAAAACGCAACGTATACGATGAAGTTCGCGATCTGGCAGCCTATCTCGAAGAGGCCGGCTTGCCAGTACACGCCTAGCGCTGTGGCGACGATCTGCGAAGCGATGAGAACGCCGATCGGCGCGGCGAGCGGCAGATCGGCGAGGATGCGCCGACCCCAGACTGCGAGCATTCCCACAACGCCGACGATAAGCGCGGCTGCGATGAGCAGGGCAAGCACGACCGCTGGTCCGCGCCCGCCGATCGCGACGCCCCTGGGCGCGACATCGGCGAGCTGCACGAGCATCGGAATGAGCGGCAGTGCGATCGCAATGGCGTACGGGATTATCTGCGCGGCGATGCGCGCGGTCCGCGACGACGAGATCACGATGGCGCAACGTTGGCGGCGGCAGCGAGCACTGCCTCTGCGATCGCGCTCGCCGCTCCTGTACCCCCCATGCGCTCGCGGCCCGCTTGCGCCATCTTCGCACGCCGCGCAGAATCGTCGAGCAACGCGATGACGCCCGCCGCAAACGCGGCGTCGTCGGTCGGCAGCACGAGCAGAGCATCGCCGAGCAGCCGTTGTTGGCGCATCCGATACCAGCCGACGCTCTCGGGCCTTCCGACCTGAACGTCTGCGGCCGAGACCACCGGCTTGCCAAGCCCGACCGCTTGCTCGTTTCCGGTGCCGGCTTGACCGAGAACGATGTCGGACGCGCGCAAGAGATCGCCAAGTGCGCCGCTCACCAGCGCCACGTGCAGGTTCGCGCCGCTAGCAATCGCAGTGATGCCTCCCAACGTGCCGGTAGGTTCTACCGTGAGACCTTCAGACCGCACACCGGCGCTGACTTCGCCGGCGGCAACCGTTGGAGCTTGCGAGACATACGCTTGCACCGACTCGCCGCGCGGCACCAACCGCTCGGCTACGAGCTTTAGTCGCCGAATCGCGGCCGAGACATTCTCGCGCGTGTCGGAGCGGCTGCCGGGAAGCACGGCGATGCGAACGGCATTGGCTGGCGCGGGCAGTGAGACGCCCTCGGATGCAAGACCGTCCATCATCACGTTTCCAGCGAACACGGCATGGACGCCGCGGCGTTCGAGTGCGTGCGCCGTCGCCGCATCGCGCGCGAACACGACGCGGGCGCGCCGCGCGATAGCACATTCGAGACCTGAGTGCGGCGCGACGTATTCGGACTTGGCGGTGGCGACGAATACGGTCGGCCGGCGCGCGAAGAGCATGCACGCCGCGGCGCAGTAGATGTCGCCCACGGCGACGATGACGTCATCGCGTCGCCGGCGCAAAAACGCGAATTGACGCAAGCTCAGGGATCCGAGCCCCGCCCTCAGATCGCGCGCGATGTTCTTGAGATTCCAAAACGCGACCAATCCACCCGACGGCATGGCCGCGCGCGGTCCGACCGCCGGCGGCCAGCTGTCGTCGGCAGGTTCGCCGACGAGCGGCAGATGTTCGACGATGGCATCTTGCCGTACAGCGACGAGCGCACGAGCGATGTAGCCCGCGATCGCCATCTCGCCGTAACCGTTGCTGACGAAAAGGATCCGTGGTGCGCTCACGATTTCTCGTCTCGTAACGCATGCAGACGGTACGACACGACGCTCGGCCGCTCGCCTCCGAGCGACAATACGAGATTGCCCGCATCCCGGGCGAACGCGCCCGCGTGCACGATCGGCACGCCGGCCACGATCTCAGGTTCCGTCAAGGTGTCATGACTGTGACCGCCGAGAATCGCGCTCAAGCGTCCAAAGCGCGCCGCGATGATGCGGTCGGCTTTGAGACCGAGGTGCGAGAGCAGCAGCGTCACGTCTGGTTCCGCTTCCGGTTGACCAGCCGAAAACGCGCGCGAGAGCGCGACCTCGGGTGCGAGAAATCGCCAGCCGAACAACCGCTCCCAGCCGCTGCGCGTTCGATATTGTGGAACGAGCAGCGCAAGGAGCCGGACAAGCACGCCGCCCACGGACAAGTGAAGTTCGTGGACGAACGGCGCCGGCTCTCGATGCTGCAGATCTTCTATGTTCGTGCACACGAGCGGCATCGGCAGCGCCTTGGCGCGCGCCGCGAAAAAACGGTGGAGGTAGTGGAATTCGCGGTTGCCGACCGCCTGTGCGCGGTACGGTGCCCGAGCGAACTCCTCGACCACGCCTTCGCGCGCATGGTAGACCGTCGACGATCCGCGTAGCGCGTCGCCGCAGTCCACGAGCAGTTCGTCAGGTCCGACCAATGATGCGAGTTTTGCGCCGAATCCACGCCGATCGTGGACATCCGAGGTGAACCAGATCGAGAGCGTACGCGCCATCTTCGTCAGTTCCGCCCGGGCGCGAGCATGCTCACTGCGAAGGCCGCGATCCGCTGCAGACTATCAGGCTTGCCCAAGAGCTCTCGCACCTGCGCGTAGCCGTGCGCCTGTTCCGCAGCGCTTGCCGCATTCTCGAGCAGATCGCGCGTGACCGCGCGCAGATTCTCGGGCGTGAGTTCATCCTGCAGCAGCTCCGGCACCACGTTGCGTCCGGCGATGAGATTCGGCAAGGTCACGGGGCCGCGTACGATGTGCGGCAAGCGCCTTTTGACGATCGCGTAGAGCGCCGGCGGCAGTCGGTAGAAGGCCACCTGCGGCACGCAGCGCAGCGCGCCTTCGAGCACGGCGGTGCCCGACGCCGTCCACGCGATGTCGGCTTCGGCGAAGACCGCCGTCGCATCGCGGCGTTCGATCCGCGCATCGGCAGGACCGCCGTTCTCCGCCCACGTGCGCCTGATCTGCGCCGCGCGCGGTTCAGACGCCGCGACGACCAGAAATTCGCACTGCTGAATCTCTTCGATTGACTTCGCGGCGCGCGCGAGCACGGGCAACATATTCGTCACTTCGTCGCGCCGGCTTCCGGGGAGCACGGCGATCCGAGTGACTGGTGCGCGCGCCGGCGGCTGTCGGGGCTCGATCGCGGATACGAGCGGGTGACCGAAATACTCCACGGGCAGGCCACAGGCGCGATAGAAGTCGCGCTGCCGGACAAACGGCGTCAGCGCCGTGGCCACCTTGCAGACCTTTTCCGCCTGCGCGCGGCGGTCGAGCCACGCGCCCGGCGGAAAATAATACAGCGCCGGAACGCGATAGCCGGTGAAACGGAGCCATTCCAGCAGCCGCAGATTGAATGCTCCGAAATCAAGGCATACGAGCAGGCGCGGCGGTCTCGCGCGCAGCCGCTGCGCGAGCCCGAGCATCACCGTGAGGAGCCATGGGATCTTCACATACGCTGAGAGGGGGCCCATGCTCGCCCATTCGGCTCGCACCGAGTCGAGCATGACGTCGACGCCCGCTTCGCGCATGCGGTCGCCGCCGACTCCGGCGAACGTCAGCTGCGGCGCTTGTTCGCGCATCGCGCGAACGAGCAATGACGCCTGCAGGTCGCCGGATGCTTCGCCAGCGACTATGAAGACGTCGGCGCTCATCGCCTCAGCGCTTGAGAACGCCGCGGTCGGAATCGTGCTCGAGGAAACTGAGCAGTTCTTGGCCTTCGACCGACTGGGTCTGGCCGCGCAGCTGCTCCACAGCGGTGGCCAGCGTCATGTTCGGATGGCGCAGCAGCCGGTACGCCTCCTTGAGTTCCGAAACCACTTCGACCGCGACGCGCGCTCGCTCGAGACCTTTGAGGTTGAGACTGCGCAGCGTCGCCGGGTTGCCTTCCACCGTGGCGAACGGCAAGACGTCTTTCTTCACCTTGCTGTAGCCGCCGACCATAGCCATGCGGCCGATGCGCACGAACTGGTGGATGCCGGCCATGCCGCCGATATTCGCCCCGTCGCCGACCACGACGTGTCCGGCCAGTTGACACAGGTTCGACATCACGACCTTGTTGCCGATCACGCAGTTGTGCGCGATGTGGACGTATGCGAGCAGATGATTGTCGTCGCCCACCTCTGTGGACGTGCCGGCACCAGTACCGCGGTTCACCGTGACGAATTCGCGGATGACGTTGCGGTCGCCGATGCGCACGTACGAGATCTCGCCGCGGAATTTCTTGTCCTGCGAGGTGCCGCCGATCACCGCGAAGGGATGGATCTGACAGTCTTTGCCGATGTGCGTGTAGCCGTTTATGACGACGTTGGCGTAGAGCTTCGTGCCGGCACCGATGTGCACGTTCTCACCCACCAGACAATACGGACCGATCTCCACGCCGCGGCCCAACCGCGCCGACGGGTGCACGATCGCAGTCGGATGGATGTTGAGCGAGTAGATGTTGACCGACTCTGCTGGACTCACGTAGCGGGCTTTCTCATTGGTGAAGAATCGAAGCATCGAGGCGGAACAGCCTTGTGTCGGACACGATCGAGAACGCTAGTTCGCCGGTGCAGACCGTCTGGTCGTCCACCCGCGCTTCAGCGCTCAAACGGCCGATGTTGCGCCGCACCCAGAGCACGTTGACCTCCATGACCAGCTTATCCCCTGGCACGACTGGACGGCGGAACTTCACTTTGTCCACGCTCGCGAGATAAGGGACATTTGTGGTCTGGCTATTCGGCTCGAGAATCGCGGTCCCGCCGAGCTGGGCCATCGCCTCGATGATGAGCACGCCCGGCATGACGGGGTTGTTCGGGAAGTGCCCGATGAAAAACGGCTCGTTGAAGGTCACGTTCTTGAAGCCGACAGCGCGCTTCTGCGGATCGAGCTCCGTTATGCGGTCGATCAGCAGCATCGGGTAACGATGCGGCAGGATCTCCATGATGGAACGGATGTCTACGTAGGTCAATCAGGCCACCTCTGCTATGAGGCCGCCGCGCTATGCGGCCGCCGAATTCTCGCGCGCTATGCTAGACGATCGCGCGCGCGCCGGCCACCGGTGCGAGCAGCTCGCGCACGGCGGCGACGTGCAGCGCATGTCCGGACTTCATCGCGATGACCTCGAACTGCGGACGCATGCCGAGCAATGCGAAGTCGCCGATGAGGTCGAGCACTTTGTGTCGCACGATCTCATCCGGGAATCGAAGCGGCCCCATGTAGCCATCGCTTTCGACGACCACTGCGTTGTCGAGCGAACCGCCCTGTGCCAGCCCTTGCGCGTACAGCCTATCGATCTCCGCGCGGAAACCAAACGTGCGGTTCGGCGCGATCTCGCGAAAGAAATAGTCCGGTGTGATCGGACCCGTCGAGATGAACTGCTTGCCGACCGGATGCGGGAACTCGACGTAGAACGACACCGCGAAGTGCGGCGCCGGAACGATAACGAGCAGTTTGTCGCCGTCGCGGATCCAGATCGCCGCGCGAAGCTCGAATACGCGGCAGGGCGTGCGCTGTTCGACGACGCCGACAGCGGCGATAGCGCGCGCGAAGTCGAGCGCGCTTCCGTCCATGATCGGCACTTCTTCTGCATCGAGCTTGATGACGGCGTTGTCCACACCCATGCCGGCTAGGGCCGCAAGGATGTGTTCCACGGTGTTCACTTCGGCGGTCGTGGATCCGAGCGTGGTGCAGCGCACGGTAGAGCGGACGAACTGCGGCGCCGCCGGCAGCCGTGAATCATCGGCGAGGATAAAGGAAAAGCCGGCGTTGGCCGGCGCCGGCGCTACCGTGACATTGGTACGGCAGCCGGTGTGCAGACCGACGCCCGAGAGGACGAATTCGCGCGCTAGCGTCTGCTGGTATTCCACATCCACCACGCGAGCGAGCTTAGCGGTGTTTGCGTAACTCCTCGACCGCATCTGTCAGCGCTCGCAACTGTTCGGCGAGTTTAGGCAGTTTCCGCAGCATGACCTGCTGTTCCATCGTGGCGCGATGCGGCTGCGCGGGAAATCCGGAAACGCGCGAATGCGGCGGTATCGAATGCGTGACGCCGGCTTGTGCGAGGACGAGCGAGAACTCGCCGACTTCTAAGTGACCGGCGATGCCGGCTTGCCCGGCTGCGACCACGCCGACGCCGATCTTCGAACTTCCCGCGATGCCGACTTGTCCGCACAGCGTGGCGTTCTCGCCCACCTGAACGTTGTGGCCGACCTGCACGAGATTATCGATCTTCGTGCCGTTGCCGATGACGGTCGAGCCGGTGACAGCACGGTCGATGCATGAGCAGGCACCGATCTCAACGCGATCGCCGACGACCACGTTGCCGATCTGCGGGATCTTGATCTGTTCTGGGCCCACGCGCACGTAGCCGAATCCGTCCGCACCGATGACGCAACACGAGTGCAAGATGCAGTCGTCGCCGATGACGCAGTCATCGAGCACGACCGCTCGCGGATGGAGCAGCGTCCTACGCCCGATGCGCGCGCGCGGGCCGACGTACGCGCCTGCAAGTATGATAGCACCGTCGCCAAGCGTTGCGCCTTCCGCGACGATCGAACCAGCATCGATCCAGACGTTTTTGCCGCGAACGATGTCTGCCGCGACGACGGCGGTGGGATGCGTGTGTTCGCCAGAAGGCAACTGCGGCGCGAAGAGCGTGAGAATGCGCGCGAGAGCGGCGCGAACGTCGGCCACCGCCAACAACGTTTTTCCGCTAGTCTCGTGTGTCTCGACGTCTTGCGGCACGATGACCGCCGCTGCCGGAGACGCAAGCGCCTTGGCCAGCCAGCGCCCGTCGATCGCAAAAGTAAGCGACGTCGCGTCTGCGTCATCGACCGCTGCGACGTGAGAGATCGCGACCTCGCCGTCGCCGATGAGCCGCGCATCGGCGGCCGCGGCGAGTTCCGCAAGCCGGCGCGATCCGTGCGTCACATCAGCCGACCCGTTATTGCGCGGCGGGCGACGACGGCGCGATATGCAGGGCGGCTTGGACGTCGGACGTGATATCGTCGCCGCCGTATGCTATGCCTTGTCTCGTCACGACGAGCGAGTAGTGTTTGTCCGCAGCGATCTGCTTGACCGCCGCCTTGACGTCGCTCGTCACTTCGATCTGCCAGCGCGCCGATTGCTGATTGAGCTGCAACAGTTCGCGTTGCTTGTCCGCCTGGCTCAACTTGCTCGATTGGATGGCGTTGAGGTTGGCCTGGAGCTGGTTCTGATAGTTTATGAATTTCGGCCACGTGCTCTGCAGCACGGCGACGTTGACGAACGCGACCGTCGACCGCGTGTGTCCGCAACCGCTCAGACTCGTGACGATCGCCAGGGCGATGAACGCCGCCGGCACGTGTTGTATGTTACGCATTCAACCCCCGGGAACCGGTGCAGGCGTTGCGGACGGCAGCGCGGCCGCCGCTTTCGCCACTTGGTCGGTAAGATCGACAGCGCTTCCGGCGCCGGCGACGGAACTGAACACGACGCCGATTCCGTCGCGCCGCGCGACGTCCGCGACCAGCGATTGGATCTGACGTACCATGGCGTCGTAGAGCTGCTGATGGGCCTGCGCCAGCGATTGCGCTTGCATCGCGAGCGCGACGTCGTCTTGGAATTGCATGTGCGCGACTTGGCTGTATTTCGCCACGAGCGCCTTGCGCGTCGACTGATACGAATCCAGCGCAGCCGTAGCGTCGGCTTGGTAGCGGGTGAGTATCTTCGTGTGCTCGTCCGCCAGCTGCGCCTGGACTTGCGGATTGTTGCCGAGCTTGGTGTTGGCGGCGTTCAACTGCGACTGGAATTGACCGCCGAGTTTTTGCGCCTGGGTTCGTATGGTCGATTCCAGGTCCGTTTGGCGCGCGGCCAGCTTGGCATTGGTATCTTTCTCGGTCGCTGCCCGCTCCGTATTGAAGCGAAGTTCGGCTTGCGCCTGCACGCTTTTCTCGAATGCGGCAAGTGTGGTTGCGTCGGTGGATTTCTTCGCCGCGGCCAGCGTCGCTTCACGGTTCTCCAACGCCTGGAGCTGCGCGCTATAGTTCTGCCTGTCGGCCGGCGAGAGCGAGAGGTTGTCCAACTTTGCCGTGAGATTCAGGCGCTGGTCTTGGTCGGCCTTAGCGATTTGGATCTGATACGCCGTCTCGGCCGACGAGAGCTGCGATTCCTCGGAGCGCTCTTTTGCCTGCACGTCGGAGCCGATCAATTGACGTACGTGGGAGAGATGATCGGCGTCCTGCGCATAGAGCGAAGTGCGATATGCCGCGAGCGTCGCGCGAGCATCCGTCTGCATGGCTGCGAGCTGACGCGCGAAATCGGCTTGCATGCCGCTCATGATCCCGCCGGGGCCGGCATTGGGAACCCCAAGCGCCTTGGCGGTGATGTCCGAATCGGCGCGCACTTCTTCGTCGCGATACGCAGCTTGTCTGTCGGCGAGATCTTTCGCGTATGCGGCTTCGGCATCGGCCAGCTGCCGTTGCAGATCGGCCTGCGCCTGTACCTGAACGGGCGTGACCGGCTTCGGACCGACCACGGTGCTGGCATTCAGTTCGGTTATCTGGTCTTGAAGCGACTGCAGTTGCGCGTTCAGCGGGTGCGCGGCGACGACTTTGTCGATGTCCACGTAGCCGGCCGCCGTACCGCCGCCGTTCAGGCCGGACGTGTTCAAGCCCAAACCGCCCTTGGACGCGCAGGCGGTGAGTGCGAACAGCGCGGCGCAAAGCAGCGCCGGACCGATCCGGTTCACGGCTATTGAAGAGCCTTCAAGACATCGGCCGTGATGTCGGTGCCGCCGTATACGCGGCTCGCTTGATCGACGACGAGCAGCAGGGCCTTGCTCTTGGCGACAGTGGAGATGGCTTTTGTCGTCTGGTCGACCAGCGGTTGGATGACGCTCTTCTGGTCGTCGTTCAGCTTCTGATTGAATGACTGGATGATCGCCGGTTTTTCCGCGTCGGTTTTGCCGGCGAGCGCTTGTGTCAGCTGCGACTGGAGCTGCTGCCGGTCTTGCATGAACGTGTCATTGGCCGCCTTCATCTTCGGCAGCGCGTCGATCTGCTGCTGGTCGACGAATCCGATCTCGGACGGCGCCGGAGAATTGACCGGCGGCACGATCGGACCGGGCTGATTGATCGCGTCGACGACATCTTTGGTTATGTCCATGCCGCCGTAGATGACGATAGACTTGTCGACGACGACGTTGAGGCTCTTGTTCGCGGAGACTTCGGCGATGGCGGTTTGCGCGCGCGCGAACAGCGAATCGAAGAGCTGGTGCTGTTCGGCCACGACTTTCTGTTGGAACTGAGCGGAGATGGCCTGCTGATCGGACGGATTTTTGCCGCGGATAGCAGATTGGAACTGCGCGTTCACCGCCTGTTGGTATTGCGTGAATTGCTGTCGCGCTGCCTGGAACTGCGGCAAGTCGCCGATGGCGCTCTGATCGACGAAGCCGACGTCAGAGATGTCGGTGGCGAGCGCCTGCGGCGCTGCGAACAGCGCGACCGCCGCAGCGATGCCGGCGGCGCAGACATACCGTAAGTGCGTCATACGTTCTGTTCAACCCATCCTTATGAGTGATCTGTTGCGTTCAAAACGATTGGCTCAGGCCGAACGACACGTGATGGCCGCCCTGGCCGAATGCGAAGTCGATCCGGATCGGCTGCGGCACGATCGGCGTCTGGACGCGGATGCCGAAGCCGAAATCGAATTTCATGTGGAAGGGAGCTTCCACGTAGGTGGTCGTGGGAGTGAGCGGCGGTCCCGGCGGGCAGTGAGGTCCGCATCGCGGTATCGGCGTGGGCGACGGCTGCGGGCCGACCACCGGACTCACATACGGTACGTCGCCGGAATCGGCGAAAAATGCTACCGTGAATTTCCTGTCTTGCGTGACCGGGATGCGCAATTCGGCTTGCCCCAGCAACTCGCGGTCGCCGTAGAAGACGAACGTCGTATTGCGCAATTGTTGATCGGTCAAGCTGAAGAGGTCGTTGTAGGGCAGCGACGCGCCGCCGCTCGACAACCCGTAGTTGAAATGCAGCGCCAGCGTCGAGTGATGGCGGACCGGGAAGAACTTCGTGAGGTCGTAGTCCGTCTTCGTATAGTTGAAGTCGGAGCCGAAACTCTTCGACGACCATTCGGACGATAGGCTCGACGTGCCGCCGTAACGCGGGCTGAGCGGATCGTCACGGTCGTCGCGGAACAGACCTGCGTTGAACGAGAAGAGGCGCGACGAACCCGGCTTTGCGGCCCCACCGACGATGCCGCTCGACTGAGTCGGTGAGACGACCGCGCCGCGCAAGTCGAGGAATTGCTGCGGAAAACCGCTGGCGGCGAAGGCCTGCGAGAGCCGCGTCGCGCTGAATCCGTACGACATGCGCGTGTAGTCGGCGATCGGGTGTCCGAGCCCGATCGAGATGCCGGCTTGTCGCGTGCTGTAGAGCGCGAACTGACTCGTGCATGGCGAGGAGTTCGCGGCGCACGGGCCGCCCGGTGAGCCGGTCGTGCCGCCGCTGCTCTGCGAAACGGCGCCGACTTGCGGCGTGATCGTGAAGAACGGATTGTTTCCCGGTTCCTTGTACACGGGATACGGTTGTTCGTTGACGACGTTGTTGAAGATGCTGAACGACGCCGAATCCGGCTTGAACTTATGCACGTACGGAACGCTCAACGACAATGTGACATCGCTGACGTGCAGTCCGCGCTGCAGCGAGACTTGCGCGCCGTTGCCCGTGCCGTTGATGTTCGCTTCAGAATAGCCGAGGTTGCCGGAGAGCCCTTGCCCGTACTGGCCGCCGCCGCCGTACGAGACACCGACGCTTGCCGTGCCGGTGCGCTGCTCGACGACAGTCCAGACGAGCGTCACATAGCCGCACTTGTCGCCGAACGGTTTGGTCGAAAGGTCGACGGATTTGAAGAACTGCGTGTTGTTGATGAGCTCGTAGTCGCGCTTGAGCCGAGACTCCGTGATGAGATCGCTCGGGCGCATGCGCAGCAACCGGCGGATGACGAAATCTTTTGTCTTGGAGTTGCCGGCGATCTCGATGGCGCCGACGCGCACTTCACAGAGCGAGACATCCACCGCGCCCGGCTTCGCTGGATCCGGCCCGGTGTTGCTGTCGAACGTGACGTTCAGGCCGAGATCGGTATACAACTTCGAGATCGCTTGCAGATCCGAATCGAACGTCTGCTGCGAGAACACGCTGCCCTGCTTGGTCTTCATCACGTTCAGGATCGTGGGCGGCGGCAGCACGGAATCGCCGGTCAAGACGATCGCGGTGACGGTGACGCCTTCTTGGATGTCGAGCGTGACCGTGCCGCCCGGATTGATCGCGATGTTCTTGACGTGCCGCGTGCCGACGTAGCCGAGTTTGTCATAGTAGGAATTGATCTTCGTGACGTCATCGCGCAGCGTGTTGGTGTTGAGCACTGCGCCGACCGTGGTGTCCATGAGCGCGCTCAAGATGTCGTTCGTCACATGCTGGTTGCCGTTGAACACGATCTTCGAGACGACGGGATTTTCGATGACGATGAAGTTCAGGCTGACGCCGCCCGGCGTGGGCCGCACGTCGCTTTTGACGTCCGTGAAGTAGCCGAGGCTGAGGATCGCGGCTTGGTCTGCGGCGACCTGTTTGGGGTCGAGCGGCAGACCGGCCTGCGAGCGGATCACGGCGGCTATCCGGTCGATCGGAACATGCGCGTTGCCGCGCACGTTAATCGCCGTGACTATCGGTTGGGGCGCCGCGGTGAGGAGTTGCGGAGCAGCGGCAAACGCGACGACGGCGGCCAAGAGCACGACGCCAGCGAATCGAAGGGCAAATGCCAAGGGTGGTGCGCTCCTGAACGATGTGTCGATGAGAGCATGGACGGCTCGACCGCCGCGACTGCAGCCGGTGATTCCACCGCCCATGGGAGCATGATGGCCGCGATTGCGAGCCGATAGACTCGCGCCTTCGTTGGCATGGAGGTGCTCATTTTCCTCCATCGCGAGCGCTTCGGACGCAGTCCTGCCGACGCCGAATGGACTAAGTTCTAATGAAACGTGAAACTCAAGTCCATCGTCGCAGTCGACACGCCGGTCGGCGATTGCGTCTGCAGAAATTCTAAGGATGTTGTGTCGCGCAAGAGATAGGCGACGCCGAACGACTGCGTCACCGGGAGTTTCACGGTCGAACGGTAGATGCCGTATATCGTGGGCGTGAACAGCTTGCGGATCTCGATCGCCGGTTGTCCGTTTTGATCGAAGATGAAATTGATCTGCTCGATGTCGAGCGTTTCAGCGAGATACGACTCAAGCGGGAAGAGCAAGCTGCGCGTGAGCTGGGCGTTGAAGTACGCCTGCGCCTCGCCGGTGAGAACAGACTGCGCTTGCGAAGGCGAGCTGGTCAACCCGGTCACGACCGACGCGTGAAGCAGCGTCGCCGCGATCTCGTCGCGCGACATCGACGGATTGGACGACATCTCGGTGTTCAAGCGGTCCACGCGACCGCTGATCGCAAGCGTGATCTGAGAACCGCCGGTATTCGTCGTCGCCCTCACATCGAGTGACGGCAAGAGTCCTTGCGACGAATCGAACGTCACGGTACCGCTGTCGATGCGGAACACGGTGTCGAAGTACGTCACCTGACCGCGAGTGGACGAGAACGATCCGTCAAGCGTCGGCGCGCTCAAGCGACCGCCGATCTTCAGCTTGCCCGCCGCCGTGAGATCGATAGCGCCGCCTTTTATGCGGACGCGCTTTCCCGCCGCGGCGGTGACGTTGAGGTGCATCGTTGGCAACGAAAGTATAGATGGTTTCGGAGTCGCGGGCGCCTCGCTCGACACCAAGTGAAAACCGCCGCCGTAGATGCTGCCCGCATACGCGACCGTGCGGCCCGGGAGCGGTTTTGGAACGCCGGGTACCGGTCCGGGCGCGCTCGGTGCAGACGATCCTTGACCGAACGCGGTGGCGAGCGTGTAGATCGCCGAAAATGGTACCAGCGCGTCGCTTGCCGTGATCGTGCCGTCGAGATACGGATTCACACCGGACTTCGTCAGACTGAAATTGCCGTTCAGCGTGCCGGAGATCCAACCCGGCACGTTGACATTCGCGCTATTGAGCGCAATCGTTCCGGAGTATTGAAAGCCGGGATTCGAACGGAGACCTACCGCCGGCACGACGTGCGCCGATGCCTTCGCGACCACGTCGCCGGAGCCGAGCGATCCGCGGAAATGCGAGAGCGTTACGGTATCTTGAGCGAGCGCAAGATCTGCCGCCAGGTCGGTCAGCGGCACCGTCTCCAGGGGCGAGTGCACGGATGCGCCGCGTAACGTCGCGGAGCCGCCGAGCACAGGATTGCCTGCGAGTCCGGTCGCTGAGGCCGTCGCCACGAGCGTGCCGGTGAGCGTCGCATAACGATTCGTGAGCGGATCGAAAGCGGAGAGATCCACGTTATCCGCCGTGAGGCGGAGGTTGATCGGTTTGTTCTTCGGCCCGAGGGCCAACGGCTTGAGCTGCAGCGGCAGCGTTCCCGCAAGCGTCAGCGCGCCGCGTTTCGATGCGAACGCCAGACGCGCGTCGCTCACGTCGAGCTCGCCCGGTTGGAAGTCGACGTTCGCGCTCACGCTGTCATAGCGAACGCCGAGCAGCGAACCCGCGCCGCCTGCGACAACGGCCTGGACGCGTGGCTTGCGATACGTGCCGCCGACGCTCAGCGACATCTTCGCCGCACCTTCGACGATGCCGGGCTGACCGAATGCCGCGGCTACTTTTCCGAGGTCTTGGGTATCGAGACCCGCCGACCCGACGATGCGATCGCCCGGACCGAATTGCGCCGACCCGGCGGCTTGCGCGAACGGCAACTGCAGATGCGCGTCGGTCAGACCGAACGAACTGCCGTCGCTCTCCAGCGACCCGCTCAAGGCGTTGATCGCCAGCTTGCCGAGATGTCCGTCGCGCAACGCAAACGTCGCGATCGCCGACGGGTGCGCGAGCCGGCCGCGCAGTTGACCCGCGATGTCCAAACTGCCGGTCAAACCGATGTCTTCGTGACGGATCAACGGCATGACGATGCCGAGATCGACGCCGGTCGCACCGCCGTGGACGTCGAATCGGGCGTCGGCCAAGTCGGGCAATCCCGCGCGGCGAGCGTCGAAGGATGCGCTGCCGGCCAGCTGCGCGTTGTCTGCCGGACCGCGTTGACGCAAGGTCGCTAGCAGCTCGTTCTTCGAACTCGCGAACGTCGCGTCCACCACGCCGAGCGGGTAACCGGCGAGCGCGGCTCCGTTGAAATCTATGCGCCCGTTCGCCGCGACCGTCGCCGGACTCGATGTGAATGCGATGCTCCAGCTTCCGACGCCGTCGAGCGTGTCGTAGCCGTCGAAGAAATCATTGAAATCCGATAGATCGACGTGCGGGCTCGTGGAACGGACGTGGATATCCGACGGTGAGACCTCGCCCGAAAGCGTGATGAGCGAAGATCCGAATTGGACTTGGCCGTTCTGCAGCGCGAGCATGCCGTGCTCGAGGTGGACGTCGCCGTGGAAATCGTTGAACGCGACGCCGCGTACGGTTCCTCCATCCGAATCGATCGCGCCGTCGACGGACGGAGAGCCGAGCGTGCCGCGCAATCGCATGGCGCCGCCGACCACGCCGGTCAACGTCGCGGCGCGCGGCAAGTAACTGTTCAATAGACCGCCGAGATCTCCGACGCGCATCGTCGCGTGCACGTCGAGCGGGTCGGATGCGAGCGGCGCGCCGCCGGCAAGGTCGGCGAGGGTTCCGTTCACTTCGACGCGGTTGCCCGCGTACGCGACGCGGCCCGCGCGTGCCGTCAACGTGCCGCCGCCGTACTGCACGTCGACATCGCCGGAGATCGGCACGGATCTGTAGCGGCCTCCGCTGACGGCGGCTTGCGCCGAAGCTTTAGGCGCGTTCATCGATCCGCCGATCTGCGCGAACGCTGTCGCGGATCCCGCCGACAACGGCACGCCGAGGCTTTTCATCTGGCGCAGGTCCAGCGCGTCGGCCCAGACCGCCAACGTTTCCGCGTTCGCGCCGCCGTGCGGAAGCGTGCCGGTCGCCGCGACGGCGCCGCCGGCGGCATTTGCGGTCGCTGCGAAGACCTGCGTCGGCAATCCGCCGCCGCCGGTCATCGTCGCATCAAGTGTGCGCACCGGAACGCCGGCCACGGTCGCGTCCGCGCTGTTCGCGTCGCCGCTCATCGTCCAGCGTCCGCCAGACATGACGCCGTCAAAGCTCGCTTCGCTCCGGCCGCGCGCGCGCAGAGCGGCCGGTAGACCAGGGAGCGACGCGATGTCCGTCGAGCCGGAGCCTTGCAGCGCGAGCGCATACTTTCCGGCGGACGGCGACGCAGATGCGAAGCCGCTCGCCGTGAGCGAACCGTCGGGACCATCGAATGACAGACGAGCGACGCGGATCGATCCCGCTGATCCCGTCGCGATCGCGTGCCCTTCGCCGAGCCTGTAACCGGCGACGACGAGCCCATTCGCGAGTAGATCGATGCCGAGGCGCGGCGCCGCTTCGGGACCTTCGAGCCACGCAGCGCCGTCGAGCGTCGCGGCGATCGAGGGCAGCGCGATCGAACCGCCCACGCCGGGAAGCGCGTGCGATCCTTCACGGAGATCGAGAACGATGCCGCGCGCCAGCGCGACGCCTTCGATCGTGCGAAGGCCCGACGGCGGTCTATCGATACCGGCTTCGAGCATGAGTTCGCCGCCGTCCGCCCCCTTCACGAGCGCGCCTGCTGAGAATCGCTGTGGTCCCGCCTGCACCCCGGTGCGGATTCCGACGCCGTCACCGCCGGTCACTTGCGCGTAGCCCTCGCCGCTCAGACTCGCGAGCGGGCCGCTGAACGAGGCGATCGCGCTCGCGTCGCCCGACGGATTGAGATTGGCGACGATCGGAAGTCCGGCCGCCGGTATGCGACCCACAAGCGCGAGCTCGGTCGGCGATCCGTCTTGGGAGACCTCGATATCGCCGCCGCCGTGAACGGTTCCGCCGTCGTAGATCCCGTCGATGGATGTCAGTGTGACATGACCGTCAGCATAGTACATGTCGCCCGCGAAATCCGCGAGCGAGATGTCTTGATACGACACAGAGTCCGGCGCGCGGAGAGCGGCGCGCACGTGGACGTCGGATGGCGGGCCGGTGGCGAAGACGTGCGCCGCGACATCGCCGTGCAGCGGCAGATCGTTTGCCACCTTGAACAGACGGCGAAGCTGTGCGGCGTCGGCCTCCAATGACGCGCCGATCGACAGCGTCACGTCGCCGATCAACTGCAAGCCGCCGTCGATCGCGATCGGGATGCCGGCCGCGGATCCGCTCGTCTGCACGAAGCTGAGCCGGCCGCCATCGAACCGCACGCGACCGTTCACATCGCGCAGCGGCACGTCGAGTGGTAAGACCGTCAGCCGCGCGCCGTGCACCGCGCCTTCGCCGCTCAACCGCCACTGCGGACCCACGGCTGGATCGTACCCTGCGTCGAACGCGCGCAGCTCTACGTCAGCCGTGCCTGCATGCAACGCGAAGTCGCGCGTCGACACGAGACCGTCGACGATCGGTACGAAATCCAGATCCGGCGCGGCGAGCGACGCGAGCGCGAACTGCGATCGGTCGTCTTCGACGAGTTTCGCGCGGATCGGCGTCGTGTGCGCCGCGCTGCCGCCCGCGAAGTCGTCGAAGAGTGCCGTGAGGTCGCCGTGCGTGTTTCTTCCTTTGTCGATGTCGACGGTCGCGTTGACGCTGACGACGCGGAACTTGCGCCCGCGTGGGTCCACCGAGCTCGGATCGGCGAAGACGACGAGGCCATCTGATATCTGCACGACCGCGCGAAATGGCGGTCCGGTCTGTGCCGGCGGTTGAGCGGCCGGACCTGACGAGAGCAACTGCGCGATGTTGAACGTGCCGTCTTCGTAGCGGGTGATGTGAAGGGCCGGCTGGACGGCATCCACGCGGCGCAGTCCGTATGCGCGATCGCTGCTGCGCGCGAACGGACCGCCGCGATCGTACGTGATGGCGATGTGCTTCGCGGAGAACAATTGCGCGCCCGACTTGTCTGTTATGACTAGTCCGTCGATCGTCGTTTCGTCGCTGCCGACGTCGATGGCGCGGACGTCTAGGTGAAGGCCCCGCGTCGCGAGCGCGACCTGCAGCGCCACCCGGACCGCCAATGACCGTGGACCCTGCAAGAAGATCGTGAGGGCGGCGACAAGCGCGATCGCCGTAAGGATCGCGGCGAGTTTCCGAAGCCTGCGCACGCGTCTCTTCTTCCCTTATCTGGCACGCGTATCATGGCAAGCGGCGTCACTGCTCTGAAGGGGCCGATTTCATATCAGCACACGTAATATTCGCGGGGCCGACATAAAGTCGGCCCCTTCAGACAAAGTCGGCCCCTTCAGACGTCGAGGTTGACCACATCGCGCGCGTTCTCAGCTATGAAGAGCTTGCGCGGTTCGACCTTCTCGCCCATCAGGATCGTGAACATCTCATCGGCCGCCACCGCGTCATCCAGGAGCACTTTGCGCACGATGCGCGCCTCGGGGTCCATGGTCGTCTCCCAGAGCTGCTCCGGATCCATCTCGCCGAGACCTTTGTACTGCTGGATCGAACAGCCGTCGCCGGCCTGCGCGAGCACGGCATCGCGCTCTTCGTCGCGATAGCAGTACCAGAACTTCTTGCCTTTGCGGACCTGATAGAGCGGCGGTTGCGCGATGAACAGATGCCCGAGCTCGATCAACTTCGGCATATAACGGAAGAAGAACGTCAGAAGGAGCGTGCGGATGTGCGCGCCGTCCACGTCGGCGTCGGTCATGATATAGATGCGGTGGTAGCGCAGTTTCGAGACGTCGAAGTCTTCGTGGAATCCGGTGCCGAGCGCCGTGATGAGCGTGCGGATCTCTTCGTGGCTGACGATCTTGTCGAGGCGCGCCTTTTCGACGTTGAGGATCTTGCCTTTCAGCGGCAAGATAGCTTGGAAATGTCGATCGCGCCCGAGCTTCGCGCTGCCGCCCGCCGATTCGCCCTCGACGAGAAATATCTCGCTCTTGGCCGGATCGCGCTCCGAACAATCGGCGAGCTTGCCGGGCAACGAGCCGCCATCCAACGCGTTCTTGCGCCGCGCGAGATCGCGTGCCTTACGGGCGGCTTCGCGCGCCCGCGATGCGTTGACGCATTTCTCGATGATGCGGCGCGCGGGTCCTGGATTCTCTTCGAGATAGTAACCGAGCGCTTCGCCAACGATCTCGCTGACCACACCGTGCGCTTCAGCGCTGCCGAGCTTCGCTTTCGTCTGCCCTTCGAATTCGGGGTTGGGGATCTTCACCGAGATCACGGCCGTCAGACCTTCGCGCAGGTCCTCGCCGGTCAGGTTGCCTTCTGCGTCCTTGAGCATGCCCGATTTTTTCGCGTAACTGTTGAGCACGCGCGTCAGCGCCGATCGGAAGCCCGCCAAGTGCGTGCCGCCGTCGACGGTGTGGATGTTGTTCGCGTACGCGAGGACGTTCTCGATGTAACCGTCGTTGTATTGAAGCGCGGCTTCGACTTGGATATGCTGTTTTTCGCCCGTCATGTAGCGGACGTCGTGCAGCGGTTCTTTGTTCTTGTTGAGCTGCTCGACGAAGCTCTTGATGCCGCCTTCGTAACAGAAGTTCTGCTTCTTGTCGTTGCGCTCGTCATTCAAGTTGATGCGCAGGCCGCGATTGAGAAACGCGAGCTCGCGCAGGCGCTGCTGCAAGATGTCGAACGAGAACTCAAGCGTCGAGAATATCTCGCTGTCGGGCTTGAACGATTGCACGGTGCCGGTGCCGTCGGCGACCCCGACGACTTTCATCTTGCCGGCGGGAATGCCGCGCTTGAAGCGCTGCTCGTAGATCTTCTCATCGCGCATGACGCGGGTGACCATCCACTCCGACAGCGCGTTTGTGACCGATATCCCCACGCCGTGCAGGCCGCCGGAGACCTTGTAGCCCAACCCTTCGAACTTGCCGCCCGCATGCAGCACGGTCATGACGACTTCGAGGGCGGGCTTGCCCTCGGAAGCGATGACGTCCACCGGAATGCCGCGGCCATCGTCGGCGACTGATGCCGATCCGTCTTTGTGCAGCGTGACGTCGATCTGGCGGCAGTAGCCGGCAAGCGCTTCGTCTACGGCGTTGTCAACCGCTTCGAAGACGATCTGATGCAAGCCGCGCACGCTCGTGTCGCCGATGTACATACCAGGCCGCCTGCGAACGCCTTCAAGGCCTTTGAGAACCTTGATCTGTTGCGCGCCGTACTCTTGCGGGTCGCCCTTGCCGTTTTTTGGGTCGCTTTTACCGTCTTGCGAGTCGTCGCTTTTGTCTTTTTTGGCCAATACGAAATCCTCATGATCGCGAAACTACGTGTGAAATCAGCGTGTTCGCGCTGTTTTTTTGTTCTCCCACGGCGCCGCGCGAGCCTCTCGTCGCGGCGCGTTTGCGCGCAATCCCAGAGCGTCCGCCCACATCTCGTCGAGCACATCGGCGACTACTGCGCGCGGCACCGCGCGTTTGTGTTTGCGCGCGATCAACATGACGTACGTCCATGCCGCGACGCGATCGGCGGCTTCGAGCGAACCGCGCCGCAAGCGCCGGCGCGAGTTGTCCAGTTGGACTTCGAGACTCGCAAGCAGGTGGCGCCGCACGCGCTCATACCCGGCGCGATCGGCTCCGGGGATGTTCGCGATGAATTCGCGCGGCGTCTGCCACGGCGCATCAGCGAGTGCGCGCGCAAGCGCCCGGTCTGCGGACTGGCGCTCCTCCTCGGCGCATCGCACGCAGCGCAGCTCTCCTGCCGTTTGCGGTGGCGTCCACGCGCCGCATGTCGCGCATCGCGCCCATCCTTCGCGGGCGCGGCGGGCGTCGAGCGAGCGCTGGCGATCGCGCAATCGACCGACGATCGCTTCGGGATCCTGCTCATGCGTCGCATCCCGTTGCGCGTCCGCGTCGTCAATCGATGCGGATTCCCGCGACTGCGCAAAGCGACCCGCCTGGGGCGAACGTGTGACCACCCCGTCGAGCAGCCGTTTCGTGCGCCCGCTCGCGACCGAGAACCGCACGCGAGTCACGCCGGCATGGGGTACGATCGTCTGCAAGTTCGCGAGAATGGAAGGCTCGAGGAACGAGAGCTCGGCGCTCCATGCGCTCCCAGCCGTCCAGATGGTCAAGATCCCGTTGCGCACACCGGCGGGTCGAGTGCGCGCAGCGACCGCCGGACCGACGACGTCGGACCACGCCGCCGCGATCGCGCCGGCGCTATCCGCCGCACCGCTTGCGCCGCCCGGTTTCCATGCGGCCACAAGAGTCCGCAAGCTCCGCAGCCCGCTCATGCGTGCGCCGCGTTTTCGATCGCAAGCGATCCCGCGCGCACGCGCACGACTTCGCCGCGCAACGTCGCGGGCATATCGGGCACGTCGGTGGACGTGATGAACGCTTGGTCGAAATCTCCGAGGCTGCTCAAGAACGCGTGTCGCCGCTCGCGATCCAATTCGGAGAGCACGTCGTCGAGCAGCAGGATCGGCGGCTCTCCGGCCGCGGCGTGCAGCGACGCGTATTCCGCCGCTTTGAGCGCCAGCACCGCGGTGCGCTGCTGACCTTGCGAACCGAAGCGCGCAAGCGGAAGCCCGCCGAGCGAGAGTGCGAGATCGTCTCGATGCGGCCCGTATAGCGCGCTGCGCCGCTTGATCTCAAGGGTCTGGTTCGCCTCGAGCGCCGCACGCAGCGCCTGTTCGATCGCTTCCGGCGTCTCTTCCGCCAGTGCGGGTGACGGTCGATACGCGACGTCGAACTCCGGCGACGCACCGACCCAGCGCGCGTGCGCGGCGGTGGCTTCCGACGCAAGCTTGCGCACGTATACGGCGCGCGCGCTCGCGATGCGGCCGCCGCTGATCGCCATCTGTTCGTTATACGTGAGCAGGAGGTCGCGATCGGGAGCGCCGCTCGCGCGCAGAAGCGCGTTCTTCTGCGTCACGACCGCGCCGTACGCTGCGAGGTCGCGGTAGTACGCCCGGCTGGTCTGCGCGAGTCCGGCGTTGAGCAGCCGGCGCCGAAGCCCCGCCGGACCGATCACGAGCTGCAGATCGAGCGGGATGAACGTCACCGCCATAACGCCGCCGAGAAATTGTCCGTACGGCACCGCGCGGCCGTTTCGGAAAAAGCGTTTGCGAGCGCCTTCGCCCGCGCGCGCGACGATGCACGCGGCTTGTATCTCGCCATGTCGCGTCGCGACGCGCGCAGACACGCTCGCGGCGGGCGCATCGTCGCGGATGAGATCGGCTTCGCGGGCGGCGCGGAATGATTTGCCGGTGGCGAGCAGCGCGAGCGCCTCTAAGAGGTTCGATTTCCCCTGGGCGTTGTCGCCGATGAAGACACATGCGCCGCTCGGCGGTGTGAAGCGCAGGGCGGCGTAATTGCGGAATTGATCGAGTTCGAGCGAGAGGACGCGCACGGCGCTACTGGCGCAGCGGCATCAAGATGAATAGCTGCCGTGCGGCATTCTCGCCTTCGTTCGGGCGGATGGCGGTGGGCTGAAGCGCGCCGACGAACTCGAGCGCGACGGTGTCCGACGTGACGTGATTGAGGATCTCCACGAGATACTTCGCGTTGAACGCGATGGTCAGCGGGTCGCCGGTGCGCTCGACGTCCAGCTCCTCGTACGCGTTCCCGGTCGTGTCCGAGGCGGCGGTGATGACAAGGCTCGTGCCCTCCATCGCAAGCTTCACCATGCTGGCGCGCTCGCCCGCCACCACTTCGGCGCGACGCAGTCCGGACAGCAGTTTCGCCGTGCTGGCGACGACTTTTCGCTCGAACTCTTTCGGTATGACCTGCTGGTAGTTGGGATACGGACCGTCGACCAGGCGCGCGATGATCTTCGCGTCGCCGGTGTTGAACACGAGTTGATTTGCCTGTCCGCCGAGCGCGGTCACTTCGATCACGCCGCTGCCCGCCGCCCGTACGACTTCTCCGAGCGCTCGTGCCGGCACGATATACTTAGCGCCGGCTCGAACTTTTTCGGTCAGCGGCGCCTCGTGGCGTGCTAGCCGATAGCCGTCGGTCGCGACCATCGTGAGGCGCTGATCCTCGATCTCGAGCAGCGCTCCCATGAGGACTGCGCCGCGCGCTTCCTCGCTCGACGCGGCGAACGTCACCGCGTTGACGGCTTCGCGAAACACCTTGGCATCGATGCGGAACTGATCGCCGGACTTGCCTTCCGGCAGCGGCGGGAATTCCTCGGCTGGAAGCGCCACGAATTCGTATTTCGAGCGGTCGCACGTGACCGTCGCGCGGCTTGGCGTGCCGCGCATGACGAGTTCGGCCGCAGGCAGATTCGCGAGATAACCGGAGAACAAGCGCGCGCCGACAGTGCACGCGCCTTCTTCGCTCACCTCTGCGGCGAAATTATTCTCAAGCGTGAGTTCGAGGTCGGTCGCGCGGACGTTCACCCGGCCCTTGCCCGCCGTGAGCAGCACATTGCCCAAGATCGGCATAGTCGTGTGCGCGTTGACGACTTTCACGGCCGCGGCGACGGCCCCGGCTATGTCCTTCGTGTTGCAGGTGAACTTCATGCTCGCTCCGGGAGGCAGAACGCCTAAAGCGCCCTATCGGTGATTGTGCGATCGCTATGCGTTGCGCGGATTCGTCGCACTGTCGTCTTCTCCCGCATCCACAGATGGCTTGCGCGGATCAGGAAGTTATTAGAGATCTTTACGATTGGTCGTCGTCACAGTAGTGATGTGTATGCTGTGGAGTTTGTCTGTACGCGAGACGCAGCGCCGCATTGCGATGTGCGCTGCGGTGTGCATGAGATGCCCGATCCATCCACGTCGCTCACAGAGGACGCACCTCTACGCCGCGGCGCGCAGAACAGTCCACATCATTCGCAGACCATCCACCGGTCGTCATCCTTCTTGCGTGATCGTGGTCTGAACCGAGCGCACTTTGCTGCGGAACTCGGGATCGCGATCCTGTTGCTGCTTCACCTTATCGCGCGCGTACATCACCGTGGTGTGGTCTTTCTTGCCGAACTCGCGCGCGATCTGCGGCAGCGACGCATTGGTCAATTCGCAGGCCAGGTACATCGCGATTTGGCGCGGCACCGTCAAGCGCTGATCGCGCCGCTGGCCCTCGAGCTCCTTGACGGTGATGCCGTGGAAACGCGCCACTTTCTCTTTGATCAGCGAGATCGTCACCTTGCGCAGCGGAACCTCGTTGATCTCGTTGCGCAGCACTTCCGTGGCGAGCTCGACCGTGATCTGTTTCTTGTAGAGCGACGCGTACGCGGTGAGCTTGATCAGTGCGCCCTCAAGCTGACGGATATTCAGCGGGATGATCTTCGCGATATAGGACGTCACTTCGTGGGGCACGTCGATGCCGTCGCTCTCGGCCTTCTTCCGCAGGATCGCTTCGCGCGTCTCGAGATCGGGCGACTGGATATCCGTGAGCAAGCCCCATTCGAATCGCGAACGCAAACGGTTCTCCAGCGTCTGGATGTCCTTCGGCGGCCGATCGCTCGAGATCACAAGTTGGCGCTGCGCTTCGTGCAGCGTGTTGAAGGTATGGAAGAACTCTTCTTGCGTCTGCTCTTTGCCTTCGAGGAATTGGATGTCGTCGATCAGGAGCACGTCGACCGTGCGATAGCGGTTGCGGAATTCGACGGTCTGGTTGTTCTTGATCGCCGTGATGAACTCGTTCGTGAACGTCTCCGACGAGACGTAGACCACGCGAGCGCGCGGATCCGACTGAAACGCTTTGTGCCCGATCGCATGCATGAGGTGCGTCTTGCCCAGACCGACGGCGCCGTAGATGAACAGCGGATTGTACGCGCGGGCCGGCGCATCGGCGACCGCCTGCGCGGCGGCGTGCGCGAATCGATTGGTCGCGCCGACGACGAATTGCTCGAACGTATAGCGCGGGTTCAGACCGGTGTGGCGGAACTCGTCAGGGCTGCGAAATGCCGTTGGCGTCGCGGAAAGCCCCGCCCCGTTATCCGGGACAGCATCGCTAGGCAGAGATCTAGAATCGGTCTCTTCCGCCGGCTCGTCGATCACGAAGCGGATGCTGATCGGTGCTCCGAGCGTCTCGGCCAATGCGGCGGAAATGGTGCCCTTGAAGCGGTTTTCCGCCCAATCTTTTGCGAACTGGTTTTGCACGCTCAGCGTGATCTCGTCAGTCGACAGCCTCAGCACGCGCATCGGCTTTATCCACGTTTCGAAGATCGGTTTCGTGAACCGCGACTCGAGACCCACGAGGGTCGTCTGCCACAGGTATTCTTCGTTCGTGATGACCGCGCTTGAGTTCATCGTGACATCCTTCGAAATTCAAATGCGTACGCCGGCCCGGCCTTGAAACCGGAGAGCCTGCGGTCGGCGCGGTTTAGGGGCCGCAAACCCTTATTCCTTCAGGGTTTGCGCGATTTACTTATGCACATATCCACAGCGAAATCGCCGAACGTGTGGATAGTCTTGAGAGCGCCGCGCGTGACGCCATGCGACGTATGGCTTTGCCGTCTCTCACGAGCACCTCGCGATCCGAGATCGCGCATTTTCGCTCACGCCGCGCCAGCCCTCGAAACGATGGCTTATCCGCGGTGCGCGCAGTGGCCACGGGCCTTCAGGCTCTGCGGGCAAGTTATCCACAATCTCATCCACAGGTGTGAATAACGCTCCATCTCGGTGTTGTGAATCGGCGCTATCGGCCGCCGGCATTGGCGTTGCGGCTGCGCCGGCAAAGGCTGAGTTTTGCGGCCCATGCACCGCCTGTCCACCGCGGTCCGACCCCTCGTTATTTTCCCTCGGTGGGAGACCGCTGGCCTTCGCCTCGGGCTGCACGGCGTCCCACCGGCATCGCAGGCGCCTTGGCCCGTCGCGCCGTACCATTCTTGACCGTGGGCCCCGGCCGGGCGTAAAATAAGAGACTCTCAATTATTCATTCGGCGGTGCCGCCATCGTGGGCGGCACTCATCGTGTTCGCGGCCATCTCGCGACACCGCAAGACCATTATTAGGAGCTCCGCCGTCCAGTGAAACGCACTTTTCAACCGCATAACCGCCGCCGCAAGCGCACGCATGGCTTTCGCGAACGCATGTCCACCAAAAACGGCCGCCGCGTCTTATCGGCGCGGCGCCGCAAGGGCCGCAAGCGCCTGACCCCCGACTAGCGGTTACCACCCGTGCCCTCGTTCGACAGCCTCAAGGGCCGCCGCGAGTTCACGCTCGTGATGCGAAAGGGCCGCATCGCGTCGATGCGTGCTCTCACTGTTTATGCATTTGCGCCGCGCGGCCGCGCGCGCACGTCTATGCCTAAGCTCGGCGTGGTGATCACGAAGAAAGTCGGCAACGCGGTCGTGCGCAATCTGCTCCGCCGCCGGTGCAAGGCGTTGTTCGCCGGATTCGCGTCGGCGAGCGATCCGCGATGGTTTCTCGTGCAGTGCAAACCCGAAGCGGCACGCGTGCCTTTCGCGGCGCTGCGCGAACAACTGATGCCGGCCCTGAAGGCGGCCTCGTCGTGATGGCGTCGCTGCTTATCGCGCTGCTGCGCGCGTACCAACGATTCGTCGCACCGCTGCTGCCGCAAGTCTGCCGCTTCCATCCGACGTGTTCGACGTACGCCGTAGAGGCGATCCGCCGACACGGCGCGCTGCGCGGCCTTGCACTGACAACCGCACGTCTCGCTCGCTGCGCGCCGTGGCATGCCGGCGGCCTCGATCCAGTGCCCTGACCCTGAAAGGATACCGGCGAAAGATTTGTTCCACCTGATCCTCGCGTTGGCGGCGTTCGCCAATCCGTTCACCGACCTCATCGACCTGCTCGGCACGGGTTTCAACGACGTGCTGCAGTGGATCAACACGGCCGTGACGCACAACTACGGCTGGTCGATGATCGTGCTCGCATTCGTCGTGAACGTGCTGCTCGTGCCGCTCACGATCCAACGCTTGCGCAACATGCAAGAGATGCAGGCGCTCGCACCTTACCTCAAACGCATTCAGACGAAGTACAAAAACGACAAGCAGAAGCTCGGCGAAGAGACCATGAAGCTCTACCGCGAGCACGGCGTCAACATGTTCGGCGGCTGCCTGCCGACGCTGCTGCAGATGCCGGTGCTGTTCGGCGTCTACAACGCGATCAATCGCAACAACGACAACTTCCAGCACGCGACGTGGTTGTGGATCGGCTCGGCGCTCTCGCATTCGTTCCCGCAAGTGCTCGCGCAGAATCTCTACCTGCCCGACATGGCGCTGCTCTTGCTGTATGCCGTTTCGATGTACTTCTCGGTGAAGCTCACGACCAATTCCGGGATGATGGACGAGCAGCAGCTGCAGATGATAAACACGCAAGCGATGATCATGCCGGTCATCCTGTTCTTCATCGGAAGGACCTGGCATTCGGCGTTTATCTTATACTGGCTGTCTTACAACGTGCTGTCCGTCGCGCAGACCGTGCTCTTCATGCGCTGGAATCCATCGCGCATTCCAAAGCCCGCCGAAGAGACGGACGCGATGAAACTCGGTTATCCGCACGACTGTCCGTCGTGCAGCGAAACGCTCGTCCTCGTCAATAACAATAAATGTCAGAAATGCGGAACCAAGGTGAAGAAATTGCAGCCGAAAGCGACGACTGCTTGACGCCTTCCGTCGTCGTTCGAGCGCGCGCCGGCCAGCGCGCGGGGAGAGAGCATCATGAGCGGATTTGAGTCTGGATACAGCGGCGGCCGCGGCGCGGGCCGATCGGACCGCGGCGGCGGATATGGTTCGGGCGGCTACGGCCGCGGTGCCGGCCGATCGGACCGTGGCGGATTCGGTCGCGGCGGCGGTCGCGGCAGCGGCGGTTTCCACCGGCGCCGCGAGGAGTGCCCGCAAGATCTGCGCGCTCCGTTCAAGGACGCGCGGGATTTTCTCGCCGGTCTCATCCACACGTTCGGCTTGCCTGCGAGGCTTTCATACGGCGGCATCGAGCAGGCGCGCGACGGGCGCCAGATCATCATCGACGTGCGCGGCGTGCGCGAGCGGCCTACGCGCGGTTACGATCGCGACGACGAACGCGACGAAGAGCTCGGACTGCTCATCGGCAAACGCGGCAACATGCTCGACGCGCTGACCGTGGTCACCAACGCGGTGATGCATCGGGAAGGCGATCGCGAGATATTCTTCGCCGTGGACGTCGAAGGTTATCGTGCGCGTCGTCGCGCGACGCTCCGAAGCATCGCCCTGCGTGCGGCGGACCGCGTGGTGCATGAAGGCGTGGAAGTCGAACTCGAGCCGATGCCGCCGTCCGAACGGCGCATCGTCCACATGGCGCTTGCCGCGCATCGCGACGTCGAAACAGAGAGCACGGGCGCAGGCCTTGACCGGCGCGTCGTGATCCTCGCGAGACGTGCTGGCCGCGCTGCGAACTCAGGCGACGTTCGCAACGGCCATGATCGCAACGGCCACGATCACAATGGCCACGACCGCAATGGTCCCGATCGCAACGGTCCCGATCGCGATGGCCGGGATCGGTCACCCGCGCGTGGGCGCGACCGCGGGCCGGAAGTCGCTCGGCCTCGCGAAAGCGAGCGCCCCGCAGGCGACGACTATCCGCGCGACGACCGCTACGTCGACTAACGGATTCTCCGACACCATCGCCGCCATCGCGACGCCGCCGGGCGTCGGCGCCGTGGCGATCATCCGCTTGTCAGGGCCCGCGGCGCGTGCATGTGCCGCGGCATGTTTCTCCTTTTCTTTAGGCGACGCTGATAGATGGCCTGCGGCACGCTTGCGTCGCGGGTCCGTCGTGGAGCCGACATCGGGAGCGCTGCTGGATGACGCGCTTGCCGTCGGTTTTTGGTCACCGCGCTCGTACACCGGCGAAGACGTCGTCGAACTGCACGTCCATGGCGGCGCCGGGCTCGCGCAAGCGTGTTTGCACGCCGTGTTCACCGCGGGCGCGCGGCTTGCCGCCCCGGGCGAGTTCACGCGCCGCGCGTTCTGCAACGGACGCATGGATCTCGCACAGGCCGAAGCGGTCGCGGATCTTATCAACGCCGAAACGCGACTTGCGGCGCGCGCCGCGACAGCGCGGATGGATGGCGAACTCGGAAAACGGCTAAAAGCGCTGCGCGCCGAGATCCTCAGCCGGCTCGTCGAGATCGAAGCGGCGGTCGACTATCCTGATGAAGTTCCCGCACCGGATCAAGTCGCGCTCGCTCGCTGCATCGTCGATCAACAGAGCGCGGTGCGCGAGTTGCTCGCCGGCAGCGATACGGGAAAGATGCTGCGCGACGGCGTCGTCTGCACGATCGCAGGGCCGCCGAACGCCGGCAAATCGTCGCTGCTCAATGCGCTCGTCCGCTCGGAACGCGCGATCGTTTCGGCGCAACCCGGCACGACTCGCGATATCGTCGAGGAGCGTTTTGTCGTCGACGGCGTCGTGATCAATGCTCGCGATACCGCGGGTCTGCGAGCGACAGCCGATCCGATCGAAGCCGAAGGCGTGCTGCGCGCGCGCGCGGCGATCCGCGATGCCGCGCTGCGCATCTGCGTGATCGACGGCTCTAAAGCGCTGGACGACGACGCGATCGCCGCACTCGAGGCGACGTCCGCCGCTCCACGGATCGTGCTCGCAAATAAGGCGGACCTCGGCGGAGCCGGTGCCGACGAGCTCGCCCGCCGGCATCCCGAAATCGCGAGAACGTCCGCCACGAGCGTGTTTCTCAGGGGCAGCGTGCGCGACGCGGCGACGATCGACGCCGTCCGGTCTTCCATCGCGACCTTGAGTTGGGGCGGCGGTCTGATCGACGCGGGCAAGGCGCTCGTCGTCAACGCGCGACAGATAGACGCGCTCGCGCGAGCCGCGGAATCGCTTGCGCATGCACGCGCGACGATCGATGATGGTCTGCCATTCGATCTGATCTCAGGCGATCTGCGCGCCGCTGCGGCTGCGTACGGCGAAGTGACGGGCGACGCTGTGACGGACGAAGTGCTCGACGGCATTTTCGCGCGGTTTTGCGTCGGCAAGTGACGACCGCTTCCTAACCCTCTTGTCAGCGTCTTCTTCCGCTCGCGAACATGGACGTTGCGGCGGCGCGGCGAACGCATCCGTCGTGCAAGATTTTGGCGTGATCGTCATCGGGGGCGGGCACGCGGGCATTGAATCAGCGCTCGCGGCCGCGCGCATGGGCGTCGAAACGCTGCTCGTGACCGGCGACAGATCCACGATCGGCCTGATGCCGTGCAACCCGTCGATCGGCGGGCCCGCCAAAGGTCAGCTTGCGCGCGAAGTCGATGCGCTCGGCGGCGAGATGGGATTGTGCATCGACGCGACATATCTGCACGCGCGCTGGCTGAACGAGAGCCGCGGACCCGCGGTGCGTGCGCTGCGCGCGCAAGCCGATAAGCGGGCGTACGCGAAACGCATGCAGCGCGTCGTCGAAGCGACCCCGCATCTCACTTTGATGGAAGGCTTTGTGGGGGAGATCGCCGCGTCGGCCGGATGTGTTAGTGGCGTCGTCCTGCATGACGGGACGCTTTGGAAGAGCAGTCAGGTCATTATGGCCGCGGGCACGTTTATGAACGCCAAGATGTTCGCCGGCGAGCGCATGACGCCGGGGGGACGCGTTGGGGAGTCACCGAGCGTCGGGCTGAGCGGTTCGCTGCGCCGGCTTGGATTTCAGACCGCTCGGTTGAAAACGGGCACGCCGCCGCGCGTGCATAGATCGAGCGTCGATTTTTCGCGCACGCTCGCGCAAGAGCCCAGTGCCGTGCCGCTCTGTTTTTCGTATCGTTCGGTGCCCGGTTTTCCCGGACCGCAACTAGCATGTCACATCACGCAGACGAACGCGGCGACGCACGCTTTGATCCGCGCGAATCTGCATCGCTCGCCGATGTACGGCACAGGCTTGATCGTCGGGAAAGGACCGCGCTATTGCCCGTCGATCGAAGACAAGGTGATGAAGTTCGCGCACAATCCGACGCATCAGATTTTCCTCGAGCCGGAGGGCTGGGATGTCGACGAGATCTACGTCGGCGGATTCTCGACTTCGTTGCCTGCCGAAGTTCAGCTCGCGATGCTGCACACGTTGCCAGGGTTGGAATGCGCGCAGATGCTGCGCGCAGGTTACGCCGTCGAGTACGATTTTGTCTCGCCCACCGAGCTCTCGTCGACCCTTGAGACGAAGCGCGTACGCGGTCTGTATCATTGCGGTCAGGTCAACGGCACGTCGGGTTACGAAGAAGCCGCGGCGCAAGGCATCGTCGCCGGAATCAATGCGGCGCGGCGAGCGCAGGGCCGCGAGCACGTGACGTTTTCGCGCTCGTCATCGTACATCGGCACGCTCGTCGACGACCTCGTCACGAAAGGCGCGCCGGAACCGTATCGCATGCTCACGTCGCGCGCGGAACACAGAATGCTCTTGCGGTTCGACAATGCTGACGAACGACTGATGCCGCTCGGCCGAGAGATCGGACTGATCGATGAGCGAACCTATTCAGAATTCGAAGCGCGCATGGCCGCTCTGCAACGCGAACGCAACCGGCTTGGCGCCGCGCGCCGCGATGGAAAGTCGCTCGCAGAGCGGCTGCGCTCCCCCGGCGTGACCTATCGCGACGTCAGCCCCGATGGCGAACTCGATGACGAGCTCGGCGAGCGGTTGGCAGTAGAGATAAAGTACGAAGGATACATCCGGCGACAATCCAGTCTCGTGGAAAAAATGTCGCGGTCGGAACACGTCACGATTCCGACCGGATTCGCGTATGCGAAACTCGCCGCCCTTTCGAGAGAAGCGATCGAGAAACTCAGCGACGTGCGGCCGTCGAATATCGGTCAGGCAGGCCGGATCCCCGGTGTGACGCCGGCGGACGTCGCGGTTCTCGCCATCTATCTCGAAAGCGCGCGGCGCGCGGAAAATGTGGAGACCGAAGGCGCGCGGGCGTGAGCGCACGCGATGTCGCCACATTGACAGAAGGGCTGCAGGAACTCGGGTTCTCCGAGGCATCGTCGATCGCGCAGCGCTTGATCCGATACGGCGAGATACTATTGGAAGCGAATGCTTCGACGAATCTTTCCGGCGCACGCACGATGGCGGATCTTGTCTCGCATCATTTCCTTGATAGCCTTGCACCGCTCGCGGGCTCAAGACTCCGCTCTCCAGTCGTGGACGCCGGGAGCGGTGCAGGTCTTCCGGGCATCCCCTGTGCGTTGGCCGATGGGCATCTTCGGGTGCTGTTGATCGAGCCGCGCAGGTTGCGGGCCGAGTTCTTGGTGTCCGCGGTTGCTCGACTCAATATTGCCGACCGAGTTACGATTTTGAAGAGCACGTGCGAGACGGCAGGCCGATCGAGCGCTTGGCGCGAGAAGGCCGGCACCGTACTCATGAGAGCGGTCGCGAGACCGGTCGTGGCTCTTGAACTGGGAGCGCCGTTGGTCAAGGTCGGAGGCGATCTCACGCTTTATCGCGGACGAGAGAGCGCGCCGTCGCCAGAGGAACTTGCGTTCGCAGAAACGTGCTGCTTGGTCCTAACGGAGACTCGCCGAGTCGCTGTCCCGCATTTGGAGGCACAGCGCCACGTCTGGGTGTTCCGCAAGGTGAGAAAGACACCTGAGGGGTACCCACATCCCAGCGGCGGGCCGCCGCGTCGCCACGCTGGAGAAGCGTAACGTTTCACGTGGAACATCGGCAAACCGACATGGATCGGCTTCTCTCGCGCATCCTAGGGAGCGCCGGAGTATTTGCCGTTGGCGGCCGAGTTCGCGACGAATTGGTAGCCGAACTCGGCGGGCCAAAGCCCGATCACGTAGACCTCGACTATCTCGTTACCGGGATTCCAATGACTGAGCTCCTCGCATCACTCAGCCGTGCGGGCACGGCCGAACTCGTTGGTGCGTCGTTTGGTGTCGTCAAGTTCGCAACAGATTTTGGCAAGGCTGATATCGCGCTTCCGCGCCGCGAGCGATCGACCGGAACGCATCATCGCGATTTCGAGGTCATCGCCGACCCCTCGATTCCAATCGAAGAGGATCTCGGGCGGCGCGATTTCAGACTCAACATGCTGGCAAGGAATATCCGAACCGGCGAACTTGTCGACCCTTACGATGGCCTCGCAGATCTCAAAGCTAAGCGTCTGGATATCGTCCGTGACGAAACATTTGTGGAAGATCCTTTGCGGATCTTGCGCGCCGCGCACTTCACGGCCCGTTTTGATTTGACCCCGACGGCCCGCGCCGTGAACTCTATGCGCGATGCCATCGCGCTCGTTTCGACTGTCGCCCAGCAACGCGTCTCGGAAGAGCTCAGCAAATTGTTCGTCCGATCCGCAAAGCCGAGCCTCGGTCTTGAGTTGCTTCGCGATGTCGGCGCACTCGACTTAATTCTTCCGGAACTCATGGAAGGATGGGGGATGGAACAAAATGAGTACCACAAGTATAGCGTATATTTCCACAATGTGAAATGTTGTGATGAAAGTAAGCGAACCCTCGCGCACCGACTTGCCGGGCTTTTCCACGATGTGGGAAAATCGAGAACGAAAGACGGCCCGCATTTCTATGGCCACGACATCGTCGGCGAAGCGATGACGCGTTCAGCGTTAGCACGTCTATCCTTTCCGAACGATCTTGCACGCGATGCCGCGCACCTCGTGCGGCACCACATGTATGCCGCCGACGATCGACTGACCGACGCCGCGATTCGGCGTTTCGTCCGGCGCGTCGGGGTGACGCACGTCGAAGCGCTCTTCGATTTGCGCGCGGCCGATGTGGCTGCGAGCGGATTACCGCCGCGCGATCCCGATGTGGCGCGCAGATTCGAAGCGCGCGTCCGAGCGACGATCGAAGCGCGCGCGCCTTTCGGCCTTGCGGATCTGCGCATCGATGGCGGCGACATCATCGCTATCATGCGCGCGGAACATGTCGTCGATGCGGATTTCGACGGCGACAAGCGCGTCGGCGAAACGCTGGCATATTGTCTTGAAAAGGTTCTCGACGATCCCGCGCTCAACGACGGGCACGCGCTGAACGCCGTGGCGCGCGACTTCATCGTTTCGAACTACGCAGGAGCACACAAAGCGACGTGAACGAATCCGTCGCGCGCGCCGGCCGCATCCTAGCCGTCGCAAATCAAAAGGGCGGGGTCGGAAAGACGACCACTGCAGTCAACGTGAGCGCTGCGCTTGCGCGGCGCGGTCAGCGCGTCTTGCTCGTCGACATCGATCCGCAGGGCAATTCAACGACTGGTCTCGGCATCGAAAAGTCGGCCGTCGAGACGTGCATGTACGATGTGCTCCTCAAAGACGCGACCGTGCGCGATGCGCTGCATGCTACCGCCGTGCAAAACCTGACGCTGCTTCCCGCGACGCTGAATCTGGCCGGCGCGGAACTCGAACTGGTCAGCGCGCTGTCGCGTGAGCGACGCCTCAAGGCGGCGCTCGAGCCGATCGCGGCGGACTTCGACTTCATCTTCATCGACTGCCCGCCGTCGCTCGGTCTGCTGACGCTGAACGCGCTGACGGCGGCTGAAGCCCTCTTGATCCCGATCCAAGCGGAGTATTTCGCCCTCGAAGGTCTCGGTCAGTTGACGCGCGTGATAGAACTCGTGCGCGCGCATTTGAACCCGACGCTGCGCATCCACGGCGTCGTGGTCACGATGTTCGACGGGCGCACGAATCTCGCGAAACAAGTGGTCGACGAAGTCGAGCGTCATTTTCCAGGCCTGGTATTCGCGACCAGGATTCCGCGCAACATCCGCGTCTCCGAAGCGCCGTCGTACGGCGCGCCGATCACAGAGTTCGATCCACGAAGCGCGGGCGCGCTCGCATACGCGTCGCTCGCAGAAGAGGTGCTTGCACGATGTCGCAACGGCGTGGCTTAGGCCGAGGGCTCGGCGCGTTCTTTCCGGTCGGACGGCAGGAAACTGCAGCACCGGGTCTGCTCAGCATCGCGTTGGACGAGATCGCGGCGAACCCAAATCAGCCGCGTCGCGCGTTCGACGTCGCTGCGCTCGAATCGCTCGCGGATTCCATCCGCGCGAACGGACTGCTCTCGCCGATCATCGTGCGTCCGGCCAAAGGTGCGCGCGGACAGTACGAGATCGTCGCGGGCGAACGGCGCTGGCGCGCGGCGCGACTCGCAGGACTGTCGGAAGTACCTGCGATCGTCCGCGATGTCGCGGACGGCGCGTCGATCGAACTTGCGCTTTTGGAGAATCTGCAGCGCGCCGACCTCAACGCGATAGAAGAAGCCTCGGGCTATCGGCAATTGCTTGAAGAACACGGATTCACCCAAGACGCGCTGGGGCAACGGTTGGGAAAGAATCGCTCCACGATCACAAACGCGCTGCGACTGCTCACGCTGCCGGATTCCGTACAGGCTCTCGTGCGCGACGGCGCGCTTTCCGCAGGCCATGCCCGCGCGTTAGCCGTCCTGCCGCCGGATCAAGCGGAAGCTTTCGCGCGGCGGATCGTGGCACAGGGTTTGAGCGTTCGCGATGTCGAGCATCTCGTCGCGGATGCGACGCGCGCACGCTCGACCGGCCGAAAGCCGGCCGCACCGTCGCCCTTGCCGGGCGCCGGCAAGCCGCTCTCGCCGGATATGGCGGATGTCGAGAATCGGCTGCGTTATGCGCTGGCCACGCGCGTGACACTGAACGTCGGCGCGCGCGGCGGCACCATCGTCGTGCACTTCGCGGACGATCGAGAACTGCAGCGAATCGTCGATCACCTCTCACCACAATGAATGAAGGGGCCGATTTTATATCGGCCCACGTTATTTTCGCCCGGGCCGACGTAAAGTCGGCCCCTTCATGAAATCGGCCCCAATCAAGAGGTCCGGCAGACAACCGGCGACAATCGGAGACGCATGCTGCGCATCGGTTTTTTCTCATTATTGACGGCACTCGCGCTTGCCGCGCCGGCGCAAGCGGCGCGCGCGACGGTCGTGCTCGTCTGGTCGGTCGCTGATCCGATGTCGAGTTACACGGACGTACGCCGGATGGACGTCGCGCTGCGCGCACCGTTTGAGATCGGCGCGCTCGTCAACGCGCTGCGCAACCATCCAGGTGCGCGATTCGCGATCGAACTCGCGCCGGGCTACGAAAATGCACTCCGCGCGGCGGCGATAGATCCGCTCGGTGCGGCCGACCAAGCGCCCGACGCCTTGCGCGACGAGCACACGCGCGACGTTCTTGAGATCCTCGCACACGTGCCGACGATGGACGCGGCAACTGCTTCATCGAACGGAGGGCTGGCTCTCATCGCGTATGCCGTGCGCGCGCGATGCAACCTCAGCGGCACGGCGAACTGCACGATGCGGCGCAGCGAAATACAGCGTGCGGCGGCGCTCCATGCCGCCGCAAGCCTTGCGATGACGGGATCTGCGGCGGCGCGCGCGCTGCTCGATGCTCCGCCAAGTGGTGGCGATGCACTATCCGCCGCGGCCGGCTCGCTGCTCGCGGAAACCATACGGGATCTCGCCGCGCAACTCGAGGTGGCACTGACGACCGGCGCGCTCGAAGTCGTCGCCACACCGGATGGCGACCCGATTCTTCCGCTTCTGATCGACTCGGGCGGAAAGTCGGCATCAGATCCGACCGCCATCCCGCTCGATGCGAGCGCTGACGCGACGATGCTGATATCGGACGCTCTCTCGACCGCCGCGGCGCTGAACCAAGGCGCGCGCGCCGGTCTTGCATCACCTTTCGGCGCATACGACGACGCGGCAGCACAGGCGATCGCTGCCGCCGGCGCTCGATTCGCGATCTTCTCCGATCGCGTGGTGCGCGCGTCGCAGGCGGGCGGCTCCATCGCGGCGCTGGGCGCGGAACTCGCCGCACCATATCAGCTCTATGATCTGCAGACGTCGAAGACCGCGCACATGCCCGTACTTTTTGTTGACGAAGCGTCGTCAAGCGCGCTCGAGTCGATCGCCGCGTCGTCGCCGCCGCAAGCTTTTTCGAATCGACTCTTGTCGTTGGCGCAGTACGCGGCCGACGCGTCGCCCGGCACGAAAGCGATGATCGTCCTGCGCGTTCGAATGAATCAGTCATGGGCGCAACGCGCCGACGCGCCGGCCGTTGTCAGCGAAGTCGCGCGCGCTCTTGGCGCACGCGATGCAAGCGCGACGCCGAGCGAATATGTCGACGCGCATCAGAAAGCGTCGCCGGTGTATGGTTTTCCGGCAGGTTCATCGCTCGGCTCGCTCGATGCATTCGACGGAACGCCGAATCAGCAAGCGTTGTGGTCCGCGCTCGCGGCCGCGCGCTTTGCGGCGAGCGGCGGCGGCGCGCTGCAAAACGCGACCGCGCGCGCTTTGATCCTGCGCGCCGAGGCGGGAATGTGGTACCGTGCCCCAGACCTGCCGCTTCCGCCGCAGACGGTGAAGTCACAGATCGACCGCTTCCGCTCGCTGCTTGCCGACGTCTATAAGGCGTGCGGAAAATCACCACCGCCGACCATCGCGCCGCAGCGGACGCCCGCGCCGAGCCCGGCCCCCGCAAGTTCGGCTCCAAAGCCAAGCCCCGCTCCGGCAAACGCGGCTTCAACTCCGGCTCCAACGCCGAGCCAGAGTTATCCACAGGGCCTGTGAATATGTGGAGAACAGGCGTTTGATGTGTCCCGACGCGCACGAAGACACGGTGTGAGCCGAGCGCATCCACTGGTTTGCAGTATCGGCAGCACCGACCCGACCTGCGGGGCGGGAATCGGTCTGGATATCGCGCTCAACGCGATGCTCGGCGTCCGATCGGCCGTAGTCATCACCGGCGTGACCGCACAAAGCAGCCGGGCGGTGACCGGCGTCGCGCCCATCGCCCCGAAGTTAGTCCGGTTGCAGCTCGAGTCGATCTGGTCCGAAGCGCGACCAGACGCGATCCGCGTCGGACTCATCCCAGGCGCGTCTGCGATTCGCGCAGTCCGATCGTTCTTCGCGGAACATCCGCAAAAATTGCCGCCGATCATCCTCGATCCGGTGCTTGCGAGTACGAGCGGCCGTCGATTCAACGGCCCCAAGGATATTGCCGCGCTGACCAAGCTCTTCGAGTGCGCAGAACTCGTCACGCCCAACGCCGATGAGGCGTCACGATTTGCCGGAATGCGAGTGCGGTCGGTCGAGGATGCGGCCGAGGCGGCGCAAATCATCGCGCGACGCGCCGGTTGCGCGGTGCTCGTCAAAGGCGGGCATTTGACCGGCGGCACGTGTTTCGATGTTCTTGCAGATCGGCGCGGCGTCGTCTACATCGGCGCGAAGCGGCTGCGCAAGACGATGCGCGGCACGGGCTGCGTTCTCGCCGCCGCGATCGCGGCGCATCGCGCGCACGGACTGCCGCTGCTCGACGCGATCGAGCGCGCTCGCGACGTGATCGCACAGGTGATGCGCGGAGCGACGCCGCTTGGGAGAGGCCGGCCGCAATTCACTCCGGCGGGGAGCACAAGGACTAGCCGCCAACAGATGAGCGCTGCGCGCCCCCCGACGCGCGACAAGGAGTGATCGACCGGTGACCGATTCCTCGAGCGCGCCCAAGCCTGTCGCGAACGCGCGAAAGCGGATCATGGCCGGCATGCGTCCGACCGGGAAGTTGCACGTCGGACACCTGCTGGGGGCGCTCAACACGTTTGTGGATCTCTCGCGCCGCCACGACTGCTATTTCGAGGTCGCAGATCTGCACGCTCTCACGACGAAGTTCGAGCGCAGCGATGAGATCGCAGCCGACACCCGCACCATGGTCATGGGCTGGCTCGCCGCCGGCCTGGATCCCGAGCAGTGCACGATCTACGTGCAGTCGCGCATTCCGGAGATCTCGGAGCTTTACACGCTGCTGTCGATGGTCGTGCCCGTCTCGTGGCTCGAACGCGTGCCTACCTATAAGGATCAGATCGGCGAACTCGGCAGCGAGATCGCGACGCACGGCTTTCTCGGCTACCCCGTACTGCAGACGGTGGACATCGCGATCATGAGGGGCCAGGGCGTGCCGGTCGGGCAGGACCAGTTGCCGCACCTCGAGCTCAGCCGCGAAATCGTCCGGCGCTTCAATCACCACTATGGTACGGTGCTGCTCGAACCGGAAGCCATTCTTTCGGAGACGCCGTACGTGCCGGGAACCGACGGCCGCAAGATGAGCAAGTCGTACGACAACGGCCTCATGCTCGCCGAGACCGACGACGAGACCTTGACCCGCATCAAGACGATGTACACCGATCCGACGAAGATCCACAAGACCGATCCGGGCCATCCCGAGGCCTGTCCGGTTTTCTTCTTCCAGACGGCGTTCAATCCGTCGATGGCGCCGGACATCGCGCACCGTTGCCGTGCGGGAAAGCTCGGCTGCGTCGAAGACAAAGCCGATATGGCACGTCACCTGAACGCTGCGCTCGCCCCGCTGCGCGAACGCTTGCGCGCAATCGCGGCCAAGCCTCGATTCGTCGACGAAATTCTCGCGGACGGTACGAAAAAAGCGCGCGCGACCGCGCAGGCGACGCTCGCGCAAGTCAAAGCAGCGATGGGGCTGTCGGGTTAGGGCGGACTACGCCGCGAGCTAGCGCTTGTAGGCGGCAACCACGCGGGTGATGCGCGCGAGCGCCTCGCGCAGATTCTCTTCCGAATTGGCGTACGACATCCGGATGAAGCCTTTGCCGTTCGGACCGAATGTGGAGCCGCCGAGCACGGCGACGTTGCCCTCTTCCAAGATGTGATTGGCGAGTTTGACGTCGTCGGTGTCGATCTTCGAGAAATTCGGAAAGACGTAGAAGGCGCCGCCGGGCATCTCGCACGTCACGCCCGGGATCTTGCGCAGTCCTTCGACGAGCAGCGCGCGGCGGCGCAAGAATTCGTCGCGCATCTTCTGCACCGGCCGGTCGTCGCCGCTGAGCGCCGCGATGCCGGCGTCTTGCACGAACGTCGTCGTGCACGAGACGGTGTTAAGCATGAGCGCGCCGACCGCGTCGGCGATGTACTTCGGATAGACGCCGAAGCCGAGCCGCCATCCGGTCATGGCCCACGCCTTGGAGAATCCGTCGATCAGGATCGTCTGATCGGGCAGTCCGCTCAACCCGTAGTATGAAGCGAATTCAGCATCGTAGGAATGACGATTGTAGATCTCGTCCGTCATGACCAAGATGTTGTGCCGGCGAGCGATATCCGCGATGGCCGCGATGTCGGCCGGCGTGAGAATGCCGCCGGTCGGATTGTGCGGCGAGTTCACGACAAGCATCTTCGTCTTCGACGTGACCGCGCGTTCCAGATCGGCGGGATCGAAGCGGAATCCGCGGCTCTCTTGCAGCGGCACTGAGACCGGAACCGCGCCGACGTACGTCACGATCGAACGGTAAGCCGGATAGGCGGGATCCGGGATCACCACTTCGTCGCCGCGATTGAGCATCGCCAGCAGCGTCATGGCGATGATGGGCTTGCCGCCGGGTCCGACGACGACTTGATCGCGCGTCACGGGGACACCGCGGGTGCGAGTGACGTGGGCGGCGATGGCGTCGCGGAGCTCGGCGATGCCCGTCGACGGCGTGTAGTGCGTGCGGTTGTTGCGAATCGCAGCGATGCCGGCTTCTTTCACGTGGTCCGGCGTGTCGAAATCGGGCTCGCCGACCTCGAGGTGGATGATGCTGCGGCCCAGCGCCTCGAGCGCCCGCGCTTTGGCGAGCATGACGAACGCGCTCTCGGTGCCGAGTTGGCTCATCGTTTCCGCTAACGCGAATCTGGGCGCAGTCTGCATCGCAAGTCCACCTCGTAGTAGTAGGGCGACCAACGGTCGCCCAATTCAATCCTAAATTTCGCGGCGCGCTTGTGGGCCCCCTTGAGATCTATCTCCCGGCTGCGATGCACGCCACACCTGCAGCGGCGCACGCAAGACCGATGCTCTGGGCCGGTGTGAATCTTTCGCGCAGCAGCGCGCGCGCCAGCACCACGGTGCTTGCGGGATACAACGAAGCGAGCACAGCCACGATCGAGAGATAGCCGAACCGCGTCGCCTCTAGGTACATCGCGTTTGCCGCCATGTCGACCGCGCCCGCTGCGACGATGAGCCGGAACGAACCGGCCACTGGCCGCAGCGAATGCTGAAAGACAAGCGCGGCGGCTGCACAGATCAGCGCTGAGACGAGTCGTGAAGGGACGAGCGGCCAGAGGCCCGAGGCCGGATTCGTTTGCGCGATCAGGATGTAAAAGCCGCCGATCGCCAGACCGGAGATGAGCGCATCGATCACGCCTGGCTCGCGCCACCACGGGCTGCCCGCATCGCGCGCCGGCACGTTCGCGTCTTGCTGGCTCGGTGCGGCGGTGACCAGCGCGATCGCGACGAGTGCGATCGCCACACCGGCGAGCGCGAGCAGCGACGGCCGCTCGCCTTTTGCAAGTCCGAACACGAGCGGCGCGATGGCGGCGACGACTGCGGTGACAGGCGAGACCACGCTCATACGCCCGCGCGACAGACCGCGATAGAGAAACGCGATCCCGCAGGAACCCGTGACGCCGGCCAGCGCGCCGAACAGCCAATCGCTCGGAGTGACGGTGGCCCCCGGCAAGAACGGGAGGACCATGAACAGAATCGCGAGTCCGACGAGCTGCGAGAGGACCACGACCGCAAGCACGCGAGCCCGCCGGCTCGCGATGCCGCCCATGTAGTCGGATGCGCCGTACGCAACTGCGGAGAGCAGCGCGAGAAGGATGCCCACGTCACGCCGGTTGTACGCACCGGCGCCCAAGCCTTCCGACGATCCGCTCCCGCACGGAAACCGCGGTCGCCGCGTATAATCCAGGGACCATGAAGATTCGAACTTCCGTTATTGCATTGGGCCTTGTCGCCGCCTTATCCGTCGCGGCCGCGGCAGCAGACGATTCGACCATCACAGCGCCGCCCGTCGATCCGCAGATCGCCGCGCTCGTCTCCCAAGTCAGTGCCGACCGCTTGCGGACGAACGACACGACGCTGGTGAATTTCTTCACTCGTAACGACTTCTCGGAGACGACCTCCACGGCGACGAGGGGCGTCTTCGCGGCCCGCGACTGGATCAAGGCGCAATTCGAAGCGAGCGCTCAACAGAGCGGCGGCCGCATGACGGTGCGGCTGGATACGTACCTGCAGCCGAAGACTCCGCGAACGCCACGCGCCGTCACGGAGTCCAGTGTCATCGCGACGCTGCGCGGCGACTCACCCGGTCCGCTGTACATCATGTCGAGCCACTTCGACGACTGCAACGGCGACTGCACGAACGGTACTCGGGTCGCGCCGGGTGCGGACGACAACGGGTCGGCAACATCGGCCGTGCTCGAAGCGGCGCGGATCATGGCGCCCCATCATTTCCGCGGCACGATCGTCTTCGCGTGCTTTGACGGCGAAGAACTCGGATTATGGGGCTCGCAACACTACGCCGATGAGTTGAAGACCGCCGGCACCGCGGTAGAAGCTGATCTGAACGACGACATCATCGGGAACAGCACGGGCGGCAACGGTGCGCACGAACCCAAGGTGGTCCGCGTCTTCAGCGAAGCTCTTCCGGTGGGGTCCGTCGACGACCGCGTGAATCTCGTCGGTTCCGAAAACGATTCTCCGTCGCGCGAACTCGCGCGTTTCGTGGGCGACGTGATCCCGCAATATCTGCCCGACTTCACGGTGCGCCAGATCTGGCGCGCCGATCGCTTCTTGCGCGGCGGCGACCAAGAATCGTTTCAAGCCGACGGTTTTTCGGCGGTGAGATTCGTCGAGCCGAACGAGAACTTCACGCATCAGCATCAAGACGTGCGCGTGCAAGACGGCGTGCAGTTCGGCGATCTTCCGCAGTTCATGGACTTTGACTACCTGGCGCAGACGACGCGCGCGAACGTCGCGGCTCTCGCCATGCTCGCGACGGCGCCGCCGCGGCCGACCGGTGCGCAGCTCGTCGCCGCGCATCTGGGCTACGATACGTTGCTGCGCTGGACTGCAGTACCAGGCGCCGCGAGCTACGAGATCGTTTGGCGGGCAACGGATGCCGCCGACTGGCAGTTCGCTAAGAACGTGGGCAACGTGACGACGGCGACCGTGCCGGTCAGCAAGGACGACTACATCTTCGGCGTGCGCTCCGTCGACGATGCCGGGCACGCAAGCGTCGCGAGCTACCCGACCGCCGTCCGCGAATAGCCGCGTACAGCTGGCCGATTTTCTGAAGGGGCCGGTTTTATATCGGCCCTCTCTGGACGCAACATACAAAGGCCGCACGGCATGCCCCGCGAGGACGCTCCTTCGCTCGCATCCAGCTCGCTCAGTCGCTCGCATCCAGCTCGCTCAGTCGTTCGGTTCACTTCCTCGCTCTCGCCATCCATGGCTCCGCTCCTTGTTCAACGCCTCGCTTGGGCATGCCGTGCCGGCCGCTCTCGATCTGCCACGGCATCATCGGCGATGTCGAAAGCCGGGGCGTCTGAGGCGGCGAGAGCCGCCGAAGTCGAGCGGCGGAATTAGATCATATCCCGACGTCCGCCGCGTCCCCGGCGAAGACTTCGCCGAGGGATGCCGGGGTAATATAAAAAGGGGCCGACATAAAGTCGGCCCCTTCGGTATCCGAGCGACGGCGACTAATCACGGATGCCCGAGCCGTTCGGACCCGCCGGGCGGATATGGAAGTACGCTTCGATGATCGCTTGCGCGACGGGCGCCGCGTTCACCGCGCCGAAGCCGCCGGTGCGATCCATAAACACGACGATCGCGATCTTGGGGTTGTCGTACGGCGCGAAGCACACGAACCACGTGTGGTTGTAGCCTTTTGGATTGTCGATCGTCGGCGAATTCTCGGCAGTGCCGGTCTTTCCGGCAAAGTGGAAGCCCGGGATCATCACGTTGTGCGCCGTTCCAAACGGGTCTTCGATCGCACCGAGCATGCCGGCGCGGACGATCGCGAGGTCGTCTTCCGGAACCGGCACGGATCCCTGAAGATCGGGACCGAAGTTCTTGATGATCCTGCCGCGCACGTTGCGCACGTCGGCCACGAGATAGGGCGCGTAAAGGCGCCCGCCATTCGCCACCGCAGCCGCGACACGCAGCATCTGGATCGGCGACGCCTCGACGTATCCCTGGCCGATCGCCATGTTCACGGTATCGCCGCCGTACCACTCATCCCCGACGACTTTCTTTTTCCATTCGGGCGTCGGCAACGTGCCCATCGTCTCGCCGGGCAGATCGATGCCGGTCTGGTGACCGATGCCGAACGCCGATGCGTAGTGGTCGAGCCGGTCGATGCCGAGCTCGTGACCCACTTGATAGAAGAAGACATCGCACGAGACGGAGATAGCACGCTGCACGTTCAGCGTGCCGTGGCCGCCGCCGAGGTCATCGTTAAAGATATAGCCGTTCAGGTCGAACGCGCCGCCGCAGTATTTCGTGTCCGATCCGCTCATCAGACCTGATGCGAGGATGGCCGAGCCGCTGATCATCTTGAACGTCGAACCGGTGGGATATTTGCCTGCGATCGCGCGATTGAAAAGCGGATTGAGCGGGTCGGCGAGGTAGCCTGCGTAGCGCTTCTCGCTGATGCCGGTCGCGAAATCGTTCGGATCGACGTTCGGCTGGCTGACGAGGGCAAGCACCGCGCCGGTGTTCGGATCTTCGACGATCGCCGCGCCGGCGACCGGATGCCCGGTGCGCAATGAGACGATTCGCGATTGCGCAGCCACGGCCGTCTCGGCGGCGCGCTGCAGCCGCCAGTCGATGGTGAGGTCGAGGCTGTCGCCCGGCAGCGCTGCAAAAGGAAAGCCGTCCGCAACGAAGCGACCCGCGGAATTGACTTTGATCTGTTGGCCGCCGCGCACGCCGCGCAGCACGCGGTCGTACTGATATTCCAAACCGTCTTTGCCGACGACGTCGTTCGGCCCATAGCCGTTCGATCGTCGAGCAGCATATTCTGTGGCGGTGATCTGGCCGACCTCACCGAGGATATGCGAGCCTATCGTTCCGTAGGGGTAGTCGCGCACCGGGATCAGTTCGACGGCCGTGCCAGGCAAGTGATCCGCCTGTTCCGCGAACCTGCTTACGACAGGCGAACTAAGGTCGTCGGCGACCGTGATCGGTCCGAGTGGAATCGCATTGGCCAGCTCGTCGAAGTTCGCGTACGCGACACCGTTCTGATGGAGGAGCCGCTTCCATATCTCCGACGACGGCACGCCGATGATGCGGCTGAGCTCGTCGATCTCGGCCGACGGATCGGCCAGTTGCATGGGCACGATCTGGATGACGAACGACGGGCGATTGCGCGCGACGACCGTTCCGCGCCGGTCGTAGATCACGCCGCGCGGCGCGGCGACGGGAATCGTGCGATACTGGTTGAGGTCGGCGAGATGCGCGTAGTGCGCGCCGTCGCGCAGCTGTACGCCGGCGAGCTGGACGACGAGCGTCACGAACACGATCGCGATCCCGGCGGCGAACGCGACGATGCGCGCTCGCCGTGTCGCAGGCGTTTCCGGCGCACTCGCGCGCTGACGCTGCGAGACGAACGTCACGTGCGGATCATGCCGCGGCTGCGGCCGAAGCGGACGAGCGCAAGCGCGATCGCGGCGAGGGCACAATTCACGATCATCGCCCACACGGCTGTGTGCGAGTCTCGCACGAACGCACCGCGTTCACCGAAAGCGATCGCAAGTGTCGCCCACGACAGCAGCGCGCTCAGCGCAGTCGCCCCGGCGACCGCCGCGATGAAGACCGGGAACGAATCCCAGAAAAATCTACTGGCGAGCAGGCCCGTGCCGAATCCGGCCAAGGTGAAACCGAGGACATTGACGCCGTTGCCGCCTAAGGCGTCAGCGATCAACCCCGCCAGCAGTCCCAACCAGCCGCCGGTGACGACGCCGCAGCGCAGACCCGTCCACACGACGAGCACGATGAGCAGAGAGATGTGCGCACCGCGAAATTCCACGCCGCTCAAGACCGTGGATTGTACGATGCCCGCGCAAAGCGCGAGGACGGCCAGAACGCCGAAGCGCGGCGGCACGGAGATCTCCGCGTCCACGCGCGCCCGTCGGCGCGGAGCGCTCGGTCCGATCCGCAGCCGCTCATCGGCGCGCGCCGGATCGAGCGAACTCATCGCGAGACCAACACCAGAACGCGGTCGAGCGCTTCGAAATTCACGGCCGGCTGGAGCACGGCGACCTGATAGAGCGCGTTGTCCTTGCGGTCGATCTGGCTCACGGTGCCGATCGGGATCCCCGCTGGGTAGATCTCGCCCAAGCCCGTCACGACGACATCGCCGAAGGTGAGATGTACGTCCTGTCCGATGTACTTCATCCGCGCGTGAAGCCACGTGCCCGTCACGATGCCCCACGCATGGGTGTGTTGCAGATACGCGGGCACGGCGCTCGTCGGATCGACGATCAGCAGCACGTGCGCAGACGATGGCCCCACGTCGACCACATGGCCGATCAGCCCGTCGCCGTTCAAAACGACGTCGTTGAGCGCGATACCCTGACTTGAACCACGATCGATCTCGAGCTCGCGCCGCGCGGCTTCCGGCGCATAGCCGACGACGTCGGCTTCGATGGTGCGGCCGGGAACGGCGGCGCGAACGGCGAGCATGCGCAACAGCTCGCGATTTTCGACGCCGTGCGCTTTGAGCCGTTCATCGGCCGCGGCGAGCGCGCGCGCTTTGGCTGCGAGCGCGGCGTCTTGTTCGGCGATGACGCGCGCGTGCGTCGTCACGTACGCTTCGTTCGCGATCGCGCGGCCTGTGACCATGAGCGCGCCTTGGATCGGACCGACGACGGTTCCCGCGAATTGATCTGCGAGCGATTGGCTGCCGCGGCGCGCGGCGTCGATCTCGATGAGCATGACGACTGACGCGACGATGATCAGCGCGAGGAAAACGAGGAGCTTTCTTTCATCCCAGAACGAAGGAATCGCCACCACCTGCCGATCAGCGAAACGGACGCCGGGAAGAGCGTATCGAACAAAACGCGATCGCGCAGGATCTCGCCGGTGCCGAGCGCCACGCACGAGAGCGGCCGGTCTGCGAGACGCACGGGCAGCCGCAGAACGAGACCCAGCGTTTCCGCGAGTCCCGCGATCTGCGAACCGCCGCCCGCCAGCACGAACCCGCGCTCTGAAAGATCGCGCACGAGCTCCGGCGGCGTCCGTTCGACGACGGCGCGGATCGCGTCCACGATCTCACCGAGCGGCTCGGCGATCGCCGCGCCGATTTCTTCCTCGCGAACCTCGAGCGTTCCCGGCCGCCGCTCGCGTATGTATTGACCGACCACCGCCACCGGCTTCCGTCCGAGCGGGCGCCCGTAGTATCCTAACGTGATCTTCAACTGTTCGGCCGTCCGCTCGCCGATCACAAAGCCGCGCGACGAGCGCAACCGTGCGGTGATCGCCTCGTCGAGTTTGTCGCCGCCTAGTTTTATGGACGAACCGACGACGATGCCGCCGAGCGCGATGATCGCGATCTCGGTTGTGCCGCCGCCGATGTCGGCGATGCCGGACGCGTTGGGCTCGAGCACCGGAAGTCCGGCGCCGACGGCGGCCGCCATGGCCTGCTCGACGAAGTAGACGCGGCCTGCCCCGGCACCGAGCGCAGCCTGTGTGACGGCCTTTTTCTCGACGATGGTCGCGGAACCGGGCACGCCGATCATCACGCGCGGCGGGATCAGCGGCCTGCCGCGCAGCGCGCGTTCGAGCAAGCGCCTGACGAGCGCCTCAGTATAAGTGAAGTTCGAGACGACGCCGTTGCGCATCGGTCGGACGACCGTGATGTTGCGCGGCGTGCGGCCGAGCATCTGACGCGCGCCTTCCCCGACCGTGATGATCTCGCCGGTGTCCGTGTCCACCGCGACCATGCTCGGCTCAGAAAAACGGATGCCTTCACCGCGCACGAACACGGGCGTATTAGCCGTGCCGAGATCGACGCCGACCTCCGGAGCGAAGTGCGCATACAGCCGATCGAAGAGTCCGCTCATCCGTCCTCACGCTACTTCGTAACCGAGTTCGGCGAACACGAGACCGAGCCGCGCGAGCGGCAGCCCCATGACCGCATAGAAATCGCCATTGACCGATGCGACGTTGAGCGCGCCTTGGCCTTGGATGCCATACGCGCCGGCTTTGTCCATAGGCTCGCCGCCGTCGACGTACGAGCTGATGCGCGCAGCGGAGAGCGGCAGAAACCGTACTCGCGCGGATTCGACGCCGCTGTAAAGACGCATTCGCCCTCTGTCGACGACCGCAAAGCCTGTGTGCACTTGGTGTTCCCGGCCCGATAGGAGAGCGAGCATACGGCGCGCGTCGGCGGCGTCGCGCGGCTTGCCCAACAGGACTCCGTCGACGTCGACGACCGTATCCGCGGCGACGAGCAAGGGCGGGCCGTGCGTTTGGGCGGCGGCGGCTTTGCCTTCGGCATGGCATTTCGCTAGCGCCGCTGGACCCATGCCCGGGCCGAGCGTGTTGTCTTCTTCATAAGAACTGCGCACGACCGTGACTTCGAGTCCGAGGCCGCGCAGCAGATCGAGTCGCCGCGGCGACGCGGAAGCCAGCGTGACGGCTCTCAGTTGCTCAGCCACGCTCGGCACTCACTCGTTCATGCACGGGCGGCGCTCAATCGTAGATCACGCCGTGGTCGCGGATAAACCCGGCAACGTGCCGCCCACGCGGATCGTGATGCGTCCAATGGATGACCGGTCCGGTCGGATCGATTGCGAGTTCGCCTTTCACGGTCACGTCGTCGCCGGCGCGAACGGGCGCAGCGCGCGCGATCGAGATATTGTCGGCGACCAAGATATCTTGCTCGTCGCGGCCCGACTTGACCGCGACGACGAATCGCTCGTGTGCGCCGCTGTCGCTATCGCTCGTGTGGAGCACGCGCAGAACGCTGCCTTCCACGATGACTTCGGCGCCCGTCCGGCCCTGCGCGATCAAGTTGCGCGCGCCGGCATTGTCCGCGTTTCCGCCGTTGAGCGCGCAGCCGCATAGCGCGAGGCCGGCGATGACGGCGAACGGTGTGCCGCTCGTCACTGCGACCACACGTTCGGAATTGTGGGGAACCATTGGTCCTACTATAATGGCAGACGTGCCGTTCGATACACCGTCGTCAGATTCGTGGCCGCGAAAATATCGGCTACGCATCGCTGGCCAATGCCGAATACTGATGCTTGGCTGGTTCGGCACGTCGGCAGCGCGGAAGCGAACCCGACCGATTGCGACGGGGCGATTCGCATTCCCCGCCTTCGGCGCGAACTAGGCTCGCCTCGTTCAATTCCGATATAACCCACGCTCCACGATATAACTCGCCACCGGCTCCGCGACGAAGCCATTTATAGATTCGCCGGCCTTGACGCGTGCTCTGATCTCACTCGCCTCGACATCCGGTGCGATCACGTCGAGCCGTTCAAAGCGGGCTTGCAGATCCGGCGCGAGGTGCGCGATGACCGCCTGAACGTCCGGCCAATCGCAGCCGCGCCGCGGCACGACGTAGAAGCGCTCGACCGCAAGCGCGACTTCGTCAAGCCGTCGCCACACGCTGCGCGCGAGCGAATCGGCGCCGGCGATGAAGAACAATACATCGTTTGGATGCGCCGCGCGGACGAGCGCCAACGTATCCGCCGTATAGACTGGGCCGGTTTGATCGAGTGCGGTCGCGTCGAACTGAATGCGCGAATCCTCGCCTGCAAGCGCGAGCCGCAACATCGTCGCGCGATCTTGCGCGGACGCATGCGTGGCGCGGTGCGCCGGAGTGCCGACCGGCACCACGAGCACGCGATCGAGCTGCGCTGCGAAAAGCGAACCCCGAGCGATCGCGGTGTGACCGATGTGCACAGGATCGAACGTGCCGCCGAAGACGCCGGTGCGCAAGCGGCCGGTCACCGCGCCTACGATAGCGTGTACTCGATCGAGCCGACGCGAACGGCGTCGCCCGGCCGAGCACCGAGTTTTTCTAGTTTGCGCTGCGCGCCGCAGCGCTGCAGTACGCGCTCGAAGTACGCGCGCCCGTCCTCGGAATCAAATTCGGTCATCGCGGCGAGACGCTCGATCTTCGCGCCGACGATCCGATAGCCGCCGTTCTCTTTGCGCACCTCGACGCGCGCACTCGGCGTTTTCGGTTTTGGATGGAGCGTTGTCGCGTTTGCGACGTCGGTTGGTCCGGCGGCGCTGCGCGCGGCGACGATCGCCGCATAAGCCGCACCCATGAGATCTCGCACGCCGAGACCGGTGGCGGCCGATATCCCGAAGACGTGCGCCGATGTGGTGCGCCGCACCGCTTGGAGCGTCGCCGCCGCATCGGGAAGATCTTGTTTTGAGACGGCGACGATGCGCGGCTTGGCCGCGAGCAGTGGGTTCCACGCCGCGAGTTCGCGTTCGATCATCTCCATCTGCGCGAGCGCTTCCTCCGGCGCCAGTCCGCCGTCTACCAGATGGATCAGTACGCGCGTACGCTCGACGTGCCGCAGAAATTTATCACCCAAGCCGGCGCCGTGGCTTGCGCCTTCGATCAACCCGGGCACGTCGACAAGGACGAAATTTGCGTCGACGTCGATCTGCACGACGCCGAGCTGCGGTTCGAGCGTGGTGAAAGGATAGTCGGCGATCTTCGGGCGCGCGGCCGAGACGGATGCGAGCAGGGTGGATTTTCCGGCATTCGGCGCGCCGACGATACCCGCGTCGGCCAAAAGTTTGAGCTGCAAGTCGAGCTCGTGTTCTTCGCCCGGTTCACCCTTCTGAGCGAAACGCGGCGTCTGCCGGGTCGGCGTCGCGAAATGCTGATTGCCGAGACCGCCGCGGCCGCCGCGTGCGACGAGTTCTCGCGAACCCGGATCGCTCAGATCTGCGATGAGCAGCCCATCGCGATGGACGAGCGTGCCGAGCGGCACGTTGATGACGACGTCAGCGCCGTCTTTGCCGTGGCAATTGTCTCCGCCGCCGTGCTCTCCGTGCTGCGCCTTGAACGAGCGCTTGTGACGGAAATCGATCAGCGTCGTTCGTTGCGCGTCGGCTTGGACGTATACCGATCCGCCACGGCCGCCATCGCCGCCGTTGGGTCCGCCGCGCGGCACGAACTTCTCGCGCCGAAATGAGACGAGTCCGTTGCCGCCGCCCCCGGCATGTACCGAGATATGCGCTTCGTCTACGAACATCGGTTATCGCTACGGGGTCGGCCAGGGCCTGAGAAACACAGAGGCCCGCAACGTCGTGCGGGCCGAGCGGTCAATGGCACGAGCTGCGCGGCGCGGGTCAAGCCTCGGATGCGACCGCCACGACCTGCTGGTCGCGGCCGCGGCGCACGAACTTGACGACACCGGCCGTCAAGGCGAACAGCGTGTTGTCTTTTCCCATGCCGACATTTTCGCCGGGATAGTAGCGCGTGCCGCGCTGGCGCAAGATGATGTTGCCGGCGCCGACTTTTTCGCCGCCGAACTTCTTGACGCCGAGGCGCTGGGAATTGGAGTCGCGACCGTTGCGCGAGGATCCCAAACCCTTCTTGTGGGCAAAACGCTGAAGGTTAATGTAGATAGGCACTTCGATGGGTTCTCCAGTTCAGTGTTCGGGACAGCGGCACGGCGCCGCTCCGTTGCAAACGCCCCGGTAGTATACCAAACGCGGCGCGACGGGTCAAACCTACTCTGGGATAGGAGATAATGGCCTTGAATCCGGCCCTCGTCCTTCAGCGGAAGCGCTAAGTACCGGCCAATGTCTTCAGATTCAAACTGATGTGCCATAAAGGCTATTGATTTTAACTTGTGAGAGTCCGATTGTCGCTTGCCCATTGATCGCTGGAACAACGTCGTAACGTTGGAGTCCAGCGCGCGAGGCACTCAAGGGCGTCGCAGGGCGCCGAGTTTGCCAAGCAGTTCGATATCCATTCCAACTGCGTTACCAGTCGAAGACGCAGTTGTTGCAAAAATGATGATGACAGCTTGACCTCGACGAGCTGGCGCAATCAAACGATAGCGCCAGCCCTTAGCGTCCTGAACCAGCTCGTTGTCAGCAACGCAGGTTCGAATTGAGGTCCGGGCGTCATCAAACGTTGACGCCACATTTCCCTCATCCAAAGGAGTTGGTGCATCCGTTCATAAACTCGGCCGAATACGTCCGACGCTTTGCAGTTGGCGTTTCTTGTCATTTTGCGCTGCCTCCATCGGGAGAGGAGATCTTACACATGATCCGCTCAATCTGGACGCGTGCACCGCGGAAGAAATTCGCGATTATCGCATCGGCGACGTTATTACTCGGTTTGACCGCAACCACGCTTGCGCTCGGTGCCTCGCATCGGCGCTTCGTCAATCCGTTCACGAGCGTGAGCTACACAGATAACACGACGGGTGCCGTCGTTTCGGGAATACAAAACGGCAGCGGCGTGGCCATGGAAGGCATCGTCGGCAACACCAATGGTTCGATCGGGATGCTCGGCTTTCAAGACAGCACGACGAGCAACGGCGTAGGAATGGAAGGACTCGTGTGGGGCGCGAGCTCGACCGGGTTGTACGGTCAAGCTCTGAAGAACACCGATGGGACCCATCCGAGCGTCGGACTCCTTGGAACATCCACGAGTGGAGTCGGCGTAGAAGGCCAATCGGAGATCGCGTCCGGCATCGGAGTCGAAGGCGTGTCGAATGACGGTCTGTCAATCGGACAGCTCGCGGTCAATGGTGGCGCGGGCGTGTTCGGCACGTCGGGGAACGACGCATTGACGGGCCCCGCCCTCGAAGGCGAGACGACGATTCATACAAGTGCCAACGATGTGGCGGCCGGCATCGGACTAGCATATGTGGCAAACGGAAACAACGCCGCGTTCGCACCGAGCACCGGCGGACTCGTCTACGGACAGAACGGCATCCTGAGCTTCACCGTTGCAGCCGGCGTACCGGGCGTCTCGCCGGGGCTCGGGATCGCCGGCATCGAGCAGCCGGGAAATGGCGAGAGCACTTCCGATGAAAATGCCGGCGTGCTCGGCGACGGCGGACAGGGCACAGGCGTCATCGCCATCGCTGGATCGCGTGGTGTTTGCTGCCTCGCAGGGGGATTCCCGATCGGCCTGTACGCCATGGGAAATTCCGACACCGGGCTCGGTTCGACACAAGCGGACGCAGAATTCGTCGAAGCGGAAGACTTGACAACCGATGGCATGTTCGCGTTCGGGTCGTGCTGCGACGGCACGGGATCCGGCGACGGCCGCATCATGCGGATCCTCGTGGGCAACAATCCTACCCTTGATCTCATGCGCGGACACGGCACCGTCAACACGAACAGGTTCGAGTTGGATAACACAGCAAACATCATCATCACCGGCCACATCACGACGGCGGGTGGAACCTTGATCAACGGACGCACGGGGAATGGTCAAACCATGCAGTCGTACGGCGCTCGCTCGACTGTGCCTGATCTCGAAGACTTCGGCGAGGCGCAACTGACGAACGGCGCAGGGTACGTATCGATCGATGCGTCGCTCTCCAACGCGATCGACCATCGCAGCAGTTACTTGGTCTTCATCACACCCGAAGGCGATAGCAATGGCCTCTACGTGACGGCCAAGACTGGCAACGGCTTCCAGGTTCGGGAGAACGCCGGCGGCCATCATACGCTCGCGTTCTCTTATCGCATCGTTGCGAAACCGTTCGGCGTTGAGGGTGCGCGTCTCGCGGTCGTGCCGTCGGTCGCGCAACTGATCGGCCCAGACCGGCCGATGACGGGCCGTCGCGCGAACTTCAGTTCGCTGAGCCCGTACACGCGTCTCGTTCATCAGGTTGGACTGGCGAAAGCGCAGGAGCTGCTCGCGCGCTTCAAAGCGCAGATGCTGGCGCGTCAACTCATGACCAGCCGTCTGCCCCGGCCGGATGCGAACGGCGTGTTGCACCCGGGTGGAACGCAGCCGCACCAGCTCCCGTAGCAGCTGGTCAACAGCCCCGTGACTTCAGGGCGCGCCGTAAAGGCGCGCCCTGAAGTCACGGGGCGGAACACCACCCGACGAGAAATAAGCTGCGGCGCTCAGTTCGGTTTAGGCCGGTTTGCGCTCTTATCTCCTATCCCGTCAACCGACTCTGGGGACAGTAGATAGGAGCTTTGAAACCGGCCTATAGCATTCCAAGCGGGGCGATCTAGCCATCGTCTGGACGGATTTCCGCCTCGATTACCTCGGCGAGAGATTTCCTTGTCGGCCGAAGTTCGCTTGAGCTCGCACAGATTGCTTTCGCCAATCCTCGACGACATCTGCAAGTAGATGCCTTCTAGGATTCCGACTACGATGAGCCCCGCAAGATCAGAATCTGATGGAGTTTCGTTCAACACCGATCGAGCAGGCTTGGTATCAAATCGACAGGTTTCACAGATCGGCTCCCGGCTTAAGGCCTCGCCACACCGTCCTTGATACCTCGGACAAATACCGCTTGGAAGGCCTATATGCCCATTTCAAAGCGCTTATCTTCTATCTCGTCAAACCGACTCTGGGGTAAGAGATGAGCGCGCGGAAACGGCCGTTGGCTAGTTACAAGTATACTGATCGACAAATGCGCCTCCGCCGTAAACGGTTCCCACGAGAAAAACGATTTGATGGCCTAGATCTAATATCGCAATGCTTGACGCAATCGTCGGCTGGTTCGGGTCGACCTCATTCCAACGCGAGCCATTCCAATGTTCGGTGATGGGGTGGTACAGGCTCGGCGTCGGTGTGCGGATCCCGGAGACCCACATGTCGTTTGGTCCCGTGCCCGAGATACTTGTCAAGAATGAATAACTGCTTTGTACTGGATTGCGGACAATCGACCAAGAACTTCCATTCCAATGTTCGATAAGCGCACGTGAACGGCCGTTGATGTCGTCCTGGCCAGCCGCCCAAACGTCCGTCGAGCTGTTAACTTTGACCGAAAGAAGTATTCCGAGGTCGGCTGGCAATCGACTTGCGATCCAATGGGTACCATCCCAACGATCGGCAATCGGTCTATTTACAAAGCCTTGGGGTGACGACGACGAGACAGATCCAACTGCCCAGACATCGGTTGGTGCATCTCCCGAAACGCTGTAGTAGCTCGCATACTTCCCCTGCTCCGGACCGTTGTGAATCACAAACTGCGTCCCGTCGAACATTTCTGCCAGAGGTTGACACACTCCGACTGCGCAGATGGAACCCACAGCCCAGACATCCGAAGTGCTTATGTCCGCGACCCCATCAAGGCTCTTGCCCTGAGCGCCTCCGGAAATATGGTCTGCCACCTCGACCCATGTCGATCCATCCCAGTGGAATACCAGGGGCTTCAGATCGTGCATTGGGGGAGAGCTCGAGCCAACGGCCCAGGCATCTATCGTGTTCAGCGCGGAGACGCCGTTCAGCACCTGCGTTTCGCTTGAGTTCTTAGTAAATACGCTCGACCACGAGAAACCATCAAAGTGGAGAGTTGGCGTCCCCGGCCCCACCGCCCACACATTCGATGACGACGTCCCAGCAATGGCATTCAGATGCGGAATTCCATTTGGGATAGTTGTTGCTTGCCATCCGCACGCAATGCTCCCCTCCGGTTGTTCGCGGGAGAATGCGGGAACCAGTAGCGCGAGACAGGCAACCGCGAGGGCGATATAGATCTTCTTCGCGCTCGAACGACGGGTTGGATAACCGTGCACCACTATGGACATATCATTCCTCGGCCTTTAGACTGCCTCTCCGGCGCACCAACATTTGACAGCCGGATTACGGCTGATAGATCTGCACGTAGTTGAAGTACGATGTCGGCGGCGTCTTGTTCGCACCGCCGAAGCAGTAAAGCAAGCCGTTGACCGTTGCCGACGCGGGTGCGACGACAGCAAACGGCATCGGCGCGAGAGTGGACCACGTGTCTGTCGTTACGTCGAACGCGGCAAGGGCATTGGATGTCGAAGTGTTGGTCTTCACGCCGCCCGCCGCGTACAATGATCCGCCGATTCCGGCAGCGCATCCGGACGACCGCGTCGACGGCATGATCCTCTCGGTCGTCCACGAGTTCCTCGTCACTTTGTAGAGTTCGTTGTCATCCGTCGCGTGGCCGGCACTGGAAAAGCCGCCAGCCGACACGATATTCGCGCCGACCGTAGCTGAAAAGGAGCCCGATTTCGCGACCGTCAACGGCGTCACGGTTCCCCAGACGTTCGTCGTCGCGTTGTACGTCTCAACGGTGCTCAGCCGCATCCCGGTTACGCTACTAAAACCGCCGACCACGTAGATGAGTCCGTTGTCGACAGCAGCGTCCGCGCTATCGACCGCTGTAGGAAGCGAAGCCTTTGCGGACCACGTATCGTGAACCGGGTCGTACGCCTCCACCGTTGTGAGCGACGCGCCCGCATTGGAGCCACCTATCGCGTACACGATGCCGTTGACCGCCGAGAGCGCCAATCCAGCTCGCTTCGTCGGCATCGGCGCACCGCTCTTCCACGTATTGGTCGTCGTGTCGTAGATTTCGTTCTTTCCCAAGTCTCCGTGTGTGGAGAATCCGCCGATGACGTAGATTTTCGTTCCAATAACGGCCGCCGCCGCTCCGTATCGTCGCGTGGGGAGCGGCGCGCCCGCGCTCCACGTGTTGCTGGTCGCGGACCGAACAACAGTTTCGGACGACGAGCGTTGCGACGCCGCGGCGCCCTGCCCTGCAGCGTGAGGTAGTATCGCGTTTGATCCGCCGCCGCACGCGGCGAGCGAAATGCTTGCGGCGATCGCGCACGCCGATGTTGACCAGAGCCTTCGCTGAGGATGCACTGAGAACATGGCCCGTCCTTCCGATGATAGCAGAATGCTACGGCTGATAGATCTGCACGTAGTCATAATATTGGATGTGGCCCGCCGTGCCGTTATTCGATCCCCCGATGCAGTAGAGCAGGCCGTTCACTGTCGCCGATTCCGGTCCGATGACCGCAAATGGCATCGGCGCAAGACTCGTCCATGTGTTCAGCCTGGCATCGTAACCGTCGAGGTGATTGAGCGGCGTCGTTTTCTTCGTGCCACCGGCGGCGTACAGCAAGTTACCGATACCGCCTGCGCAGCCGGCTTGGCGCGGCGACACCATATGCAACTTCGTCGCCCACGAGTTCGTATGCGGACTGTAGACTTCGTTGTCTTCGGTCGTGCTGCCGGAATTCAGAAGTCCGCCCGCTGCGACGATGGACGTGCCGACAGTTCCCACATAAGCGTACGATTTGCCCAAGTTCAGCGGCGCTGCGCTCGCCCAGACGTTCGTCGCTGGGTTGTAGACCTGCACGCCGTTGAATCTTCCGATGCCCGTGTTGAAGCCGCCGACGATGTAGATAAGTCCCTTGTCGACGGTCGCGATGATGCTGTCCACGGCGGTCGGAAGCGGCGCCTTTGTCGACCAGGTGTTGGCCACCGGATCATAAGCTTCCACGGTGTTCAATGTATTGTTGGCCACGTCGGCTCCGCCGATCGCGTACACGATGCCGTTGACGGCCGCCGCCGCAAGCGCGTAGCGTTTCGTCGGCATCGACGCACCGGTCTTCCAGGTGTTGGTCGCGGTGTCGTAGATCTCGTTCTTACCGAGCACGCCGAGCGGATCGAATCCGCCCACCACGTAGATATCCGTTCCGACTACCGCGGCGCCACCAGCATACCGCTTTGTCGGCGCCGTCGCACCGGTGCTCCACGTGTTGCTGGTTGCGGAGCGAGCGAAATTCGTTGAGGAGACGCGCTGCAGTGCCGGCTGACCCTCGCCGACGGAACGAGGCACGACAGAGGTTGAACCGCCGCCGCAGGCAGCGACGGCCAAGCAAACGGCAGCGGCGCCGATCGCCGATCCCCAAGTGGAGAGCGCAGAATTTCTACGAGACATGAACACTCCTTCAATGAATAGCAGCGCTTGAGCTAAAGCGCTTCGCCGAATCGTCGAACCGAGTGTAATTACGCGAATCACCAACCGTCACCACCCGAGCGGGGACAATTGATTCGTAAGCCCTACACCCGACGGTTTCACGCTCGCTTGGGCTGTTCACTAATGGCCCAGGCGCCCGCGCGGTCCGCTGAAATAGACGATGCGAGGACTCTGGTCAGAGCCTCGCATCGTATACGCCGCGTAGAAAACTCGAGCTTAGGTCTTTTCGCGCAGCTTTCGCTTCGCCTCGTCTATGTCGGCCTTGGTCTTCTCGACATCTTCATTCACAAATGACTTGACCTTGTCGCCGGTCGTCATCGCGTCACCCGCGATGTCGCGCTTCGCGTGTTCGAAACCGGCCTTCGTCCTATGCTCCAATTCATGTGCCGCGTCTTTCGTGTTCTCCACGGCTTTCTTGAGATCGTCTGTCATGGTAAGCGCCCCCTTTTTACAACGCTCACACCGTATACCCGACGATGACCGACCGAAACCGTGCAAGCGATGGTTGACCGGGAGGTTAGACCGGATTTTCCAGCGCCGCCGCAGCCCGGTCGAGCTCCCGGTAGCCGACATAGTGGCGCAGGCGATTGGTCAGGTAGGCGGTGACGAGGAAAAGCCCGGCCAAACCCACCGCAGTGTCGAAGTACTTGCTGGTCAGCGCAGAAAGGATCAGCGCCAAGCCGCAGACCACCCCGGGGACCACCTTGATCGCGCGCTCTGCATTGACATAGCCCGCGAATCGGCTTGGCCACGCGAAGACCCAGTAGAAATTGAACAGCGGCACGAGATGGTAGAAGGCTGCCTCCGGCGGTTTCACTGGATAGTCGCCGTCGGTCTGTTGGCGAAGCACGCTGTGAAATCGATACACGCACATGAGATAGTAGATGAAGATCAGGATCGTGAGAATCACATACGCATCCGAAGGCGGAAGCGTCGCCTTGACGTGGGTGAGGAGATTGACGGTCTCCTCGTCGGCCGTGTCTTTGAGCTCGACGCCGGCAAGCACGATGATCAAGGCGAAGCCAGGCCATACAGGATAAGGCTTAAAAGCATGCTGGCGAGCGGTGTTCGACATCGCGCGAATCGTGTGCGACCCGCGTACCGGTCTATCCTCTGAATAAAGAAGGGGCCTCGCGTTTGCGACACCCCCGGATCTTTACCGATAGAAATATCCGCTTGTAGGCGGTTATTTCTTCTTCTTCGCCGCCTTCTTTGCCGGCTTCTTCGCCTTCTTCTTCGTGGCCATGGTGTGCAGGTCACCTCCCCCCTGGTCTTCCATCGCATGCGGGGCGTTGCTGTACGCCTCTACTATTTTGCGCTTTCTGTTTTCACACTTCGGCGCGTATCGCTTGCGGACGGAGAGTGCGGAGACTCTTAGGGTCCACATACGGACGCTTCTTACTTGGAGAACGTCCTCCTTCTCGTCATCGGCACCTCACTCGCGAGACATTAGCGCATGCAAATCGCGGATCATCGGCGTCATCGAATGCGGATGTTGATCGCGTTCAGCACGCCGTCGGCGACGATATCGCCGTAGACCGTGATCGCTCGACCGGCGCGCAGCGCTTCCCACGAACTCGCCGCGCCGGACAAGTTGAAAACGTTGGCGCGCTTGCGATTGACGGTGTTCATATAGCCGGCATTGCTGCGCATCCGCAGAGAATCGCGCGAGACGCTTACCACAACGCCCATGACGACGCGCTTGCCCTCAGGAATCGGACCGGTACGGATTCTGACGTTGATCGCGTTGACCGTGCCGGGAGCCACGACGGCGCCGTATACCGTGATCGTATCGCCGCCGCGAATGGTGCCCCACGGGAGCGGCCGATCGGAGAGGTCGAATACGATGGCATTCGCGCGACGCACGGTAAGCACGTTGCCGGCATCGCTGCGCATTTGGAAACTATTCCCATTCATCGCTGTGACCTTGCCCATGATGACCTGTGTGGTGGCGGCCGTGGCGCTATTCGGGGCGCTTACCGCCGTGTACGCGATAGTGAGAATGAGCAAGACGTGTGCAGCCCGACGGAGCATGATGTGCCTCCTCAAGCATATCCGGACAGCGCCGAAAAAAAAGAAAAAGCGACGCATCCTCACGGTTCGCTCGAGCGAGCGAGCGTTCCCTGGGATGCGCCGCGCGCGTCAGCGTATCTTAATAGCCGAGATACGAGCGGATTCGTATGGACGATGCATAGAGTATCGCCGATGATGGCGTCACGCCCGCGACGGTGATCGCCTCTCCGGCCCGCAAGCTCCCTGTTCCAACTGCGTTCGAATTGGCGTCCATCACTCGCATGCCGCTTGTGAAGTAGACAGTCCACGTGTAGCCGGCCGCGCTGCGCATCGCAAGCGAACCGCCGTTGACGGAGAGCAGCGTTCCCATGAGAACCTTTGTGGCCCCATTGACCGGATACTGGCCGTTCGGGTATTGGCCGTTCGGATATGGAACGACCGGACGTTGCGGCACGTATGGCGGATTGTACTTGTTGTTGACATAACCGCAGCCGTTGTCGTCGCGGTCGAGGTTTCCGTTTCCGATCCGCTGCACGTCATCAGCCACATAGACGCCGTTGCCGTTGTAGCGACCGTTCAGCCGCACTTCTGCGCCGCGCTGCAGCACATCGTCGAGATCGCGGTTCTCGCGGTTGTAGCGACCTTGTCCGTTCAATCGGACTTCGACGGTCCCGCGTTGCGTCTCGATCGCAAATCGGCGGTCGTTGTCCACGCGCAACACGCAACCGGTGAGCGAGGCTTGGCGATTGTCGTCGCCGTCATTATTGTTGTTATAGTTGCCGCCGGCTTGGTTTCCGCTATACCAGGATGGGGGCGCGGCGAGCGCCGGAGCGGCGCCGATCGTGATAAGTGGGGCGAAGACGCCCGCGGCGGCCAAGAGGGCCGCAAGGTACGCGCGCATAGTATCCTTCCTCCGAATAAAATCGCGTTCAAAATCGCGTTGCTGTTGCGCACCCATATACTGTAGAACGAATGGTCACGCAGAAGCGTTTCCCAACCGACCCACGGGCAGGAACAGCGCGCGGCCTAAGACCATTAACCCGAACGTATGGGTTCATCCAGGCGCGTGGTCGTGACTGGCCTCGGCGCGGTCAGCCCGCTCGGCAACACTGTCCCCGAATTCTGGGCAAACGCGATCGCCGGCAAGAACGGCATCGGGCCGATCACACACTTCGACCCACGCGATCTTCCGACTCGGTTCGCGGGCGAAGTTCGGAACTTCGACCCGAGCGTACTCGTCGGCAAAAAGGATGCGCGCAGGATGGATCGCTTCGCGCAGTTCGCCGTCGTGGCGGCGCGCGAAGCGGTGACCGAATCCGGTCTGCAGATCACAGACGAGAACCGCGACCGTATCGGCGTGATCGTCGCGTCGGGCATCGGCGGCATCATGACGCTTGAGGAACAGCACAGCGTTCTTCTCGAACGCGGTCCCGACCGCGTTTCGCCGTTTTTCATCCCGATGCTGATGGGCAACAGCGCGCCCGGGCAGATCTCGATCGTATTCGACGTGCACGGACCAAGCCAGACGACGGTATCCGCGTGTGCGTCTGCAAACAACGCTATCGGCGACGCGTACCGCCTGATCGAGCACGGCGACGCCGATGCGGTCATCTCTGGCGGCGCCGAGGCTGCCGTCACCCCGCTTGCAGTCGCCGGTTTTTGCTCGATGAAGGCGCTCTCCACGCGCAACGACGATCCCGCGAGCGCCAGCCGGCCGTTCGATCTGGATCGCGATGGGTTCGTGCTCGCCGAGGGCGGCGGCGCGCTCTTGCTCGAAGAATTGGAGTCCGCCAAAAAGCGCGGGGCGCACATCTATGCCGAGATCATCGGCTATGGCCAGTCGTCCGATGCGCACCACATCGCGACGCCTGACCCGTCGGGCCGCGGTGTTCGATTAGCCATCGAGCGCGCGCTGAAAGACGCCGGCTGCGTGCCGGACGACGTCGACTACATCAACGCGCACGCCACGTCGACCGGCCTTGGCGACACTGCCGAAGTTCAGGCCTGCGCCGCGGTGTTCGGCGCGCGCGCCAAGACGATCCCGATGAGCGCGAACAAGTCCATGTTCGGCCACGCTCTGGGTGCCGCCGGTGCGCTCGAAGGCATCTGCACCGTCCTGGCGCTACGCGACGGCGTATTGCCGCCGACGGTCAACTATCATACGAAAGATCCGCAATGCGACATCGATTGCGTGCCGAACGTCGCGCGCAAAGCGTCGCCCGAAGTGGCGCTGTCGAACTCGTTCGGCTTCGGCGGTCATAACGCGGTGCTCGTCTTCCGCGCGTACTCCGACTAAAGAATGTCTCGATCGGTTGGCCGCCGCCGTCAGGTGCGCGCGTTCGCCGAACGGCTGGGTGTCTCCGCACCGGACGACGCGTGGCGCGCGTACGACGAAGCGCTGACCCACGATTCGTTCGCGCACGAGGGCCCACGGGCGAAGGCATCGGCCGGCTCCGCCAATACCGCCACTTCGAACGAGCGGCTCGAATTTTTGGGCGATGCCATACTCGGCGCCGCCACAGCGGCATATCTCATCGTCCGCTATCCTCAAGAGTCAGAGGGGAAGCTCTCGCGCCGGCGCGCGGCGCTTGTGTCGCGCACTGCGCTAGCGGCGACTGCCGAACGCTGGGGCGTGGCGAAGCTGCTGCTGCTCGGCAAGGGCGAGGCGGCGGCCCACGGTGAGCGCCGCCCGACAATTCTCGCCGCAGCGGTTGAAGCAGTCATCGGTGCGGCGTTCTCGGTAGAGGGATTTGCAGGCGCTGCCCGGCTCGTGACGCACGAGCACCTCGCGTTCTCCGACGTCGGAGTGACCGCCGATCCGAAGACCGCCCTGCAAGAGCTGCTCCAGAGCCGATTCAAGAGGGCGCCGGCATATGTAGTGACTTCGGAAACGGGCCCCGCGCACGCCAAGGTCTTTGTCGTCCGAGTCGCGATCGGATCCGACTTGCTGGGAACCGGCTCGGGTCCGACGAAGAAGTTGGCGGAAACTGCGGCCGCTGCGGATGCGCTGCACACTTTACAGACAGCCGGAGGGGTTCGTCCATCTACCTCAAGAGCATAGACATCTTCGGGTTCAAGACGTTTGCGGATCGCACGCGGCTGCTGTTCGAACCCGGCATATCCGCTATCGTCGGTCCGAACGGCTCTGGTAAATCGAATTTCGTCGACGCCGTCCGCTGGGTGCTCGGCGAGCAGAGCGCAAAGCAGTTGCGCGGTGCGCGCATGGACGAAGTGATCTTCGCCGGCAACAGCCACCGCCGCCCGATGGGCATGGCTGAAGTCACCCTGACGTTCGACAATGCCGACGGTGCACTCGCGCTGCCGTATTCCGAAGTGGCCGTGACCCGGCGCGCTTACCGCAGCGGTGAGGGCGAGTACTTCCTCAATAAGACCCAAGTGCGGCTGCGCGACATCATGGATCTGCTGCTCGGCACGGGACTGGGTCCCGATGCTTCGGCGATCATATCGCAAGGTCAGATCGATGCGATCCTCTCGGCCAAACCCGAGATACGGCGGGAGATCTTCGAAGAAGCCGCCGGCACGAGCAAATATCAATCGCGCAAACGCGAGGCGCAGCGGCGCCTCGAACAGACGGACGCGAATGCGGTGCGCGTCAACGACGTGATCGTCGAGCTGGGCAAGGCGCTGCCTGCCATGGAGCAGGCGGTGCGGCGTGCGAAGCGCCACAAGAAAGTGAGCGCGCGGCTGCGCGAGCTTGAGATCTATTCGCACGTGCGTAAAACCGCGGAGCGCCGAGAAGAGCGTGCGACGCTCGTTGAAGTGCTCGGCGAGGAAGAGGCTGAGCGAGCCGGTGCCGACGCGGCGACCGCCAAACTCCAGGCCGAATCGTCGGCGGCCCGTTACGAAGAATATCAGTCGACGATGGCGCTCGACGAGCGCAACGCCGCGTGTACGAATGCCGCCCACGAAGTCCAGGATCTTGCGGCCGCGCAGGCCGGTGCGGACGTGCGGCTGCAAGAGAGCGAACGGCGCTGCTCCGAGGGCGAGCGCGACGTCGAAGCGGCCACGCGCGCCGTAGCCGACGAAGAAGCGCGTGTCACGCGGCTCTCGTCAGAGATGGCTGCAGCTCGCGAAGCACGCGATGCGGCGCTGCAGCGAGCCGAATCCGCCGCCCGCGCCGAAGCCGACGGAACCGCCAAATGGGAGATCGCCTATGCCGAGCTTCGCGCTCTTGAAGATTCTCGCGCGACGGCGGCCGCGAAGGCCGCGGAGAGCGATGCGGCGTGTGCCACCGCGCGAGCGGAGCGCGACCGTCTGACGCGGATCGTCGAATCGCTCGAAGCTGCGTTGGTCGCGGATCGCGAAGCGGCCGAGTCTCGATCGGAATCGGCGCGCACGCTCGCGGCAAACGTCTCGGCGCTGGATGCGTCGATCGAGCAGTTGCGCCGTGATGCGGCGGCCGCGGATCGCGTCCGCGAGCACGCCGGCGCAGAACTCGAGAATTCGCGCACCGCGCTCGAAGCGGCGCGCGGACGCGCGGTCGAGATCAGAGCTCGGTTGACCGCGCTGAGCGAGATCGAGCAGCAGAGACTGGGAGTTCCAGCGGGCGTCAACGCCGTAGTGGCCGGGCAAGCGTCATCGCGTCTGGGCGGGATCGTAGGCGTCGTGTCGGATCTTATCCGCGTGGACGCGCGGTACGCCGCGGCGATCGACATGGCGCTCGGCGCGCGCGTGCACGACGTCGTCACAGAGACGGCCGCCGACGCACAGGCGGCGATCGCGATGCTCGACGCGACGAAGTCGGGCCGCGCCACATTTTTGCCGTTGGATCTCGCGCGCCAGGTCGCGCTGCCGCTCGTTCGAGATGCCTCTGCCTCGGCCGGATTTGTCGGCCGCGCAGCGGATCTGGTCGCGTGCGACGACAGCGTGCGCGGCGCGCTCGATCATCTCTTGCGCGACGTCGTCGTCGTGGACACGCTGGATACCGCGCTGCGCCTCGCGCCCACGCTGCTTCCGGCGACAATCGTCACGCTTGCGGGCGAAGTCGTCCGCAATGCTTCAATCACCGGCGGCGCAAGCGAAGCCGATACCGGGCCGCTCGCGCGGCGCGCGCAAATCGTCCAGCTCTCTCAAGCGAGCACGACTGCCGAAGAAGCCGTCCACGCCGCAGAAAGTGCGTGGGGCGAAGCGCGAAAGGCGGCGGCGCAAGCGTCGGCCGCCGCGGAGCGCGCAGCCGACTCGCATATCGAAGCCCAGCTCAGGCGCCGAGACGACATCGCGGCGCGCGAGCGCGCCGAGGTCGAAGCCGCGCGTTACCACCAACAGATCGAGGCCACGGCCGGCGAACGGGAACGCTCGGCGCGCGAGGTACGTGCGGCTGAGGAGGTTCTAGAGCGCGTCGCATCCACGGCTTCGGCGAGCCGAGCAGCGGCGAACGCGCTCGAAGACGAGCGCCGCGCTTCGGCGACTCGCGCGGACGAACTTCAATCCACGGTCAGCGGCTTGCGCGACGCGCACCGCCGCGCGGCAGCCGAAGCCGCCGGCCTCGTCGAGCGCGTCGCACAGGCCGGCGACGACGTGGAATCCGCGCGCTCCGACGTGATAGCCGCGCGGACCCATCGCGAAGAGCGCATCGAAGCGCTGGGCGCGGCGCGTGGTGAGCGCGAGCAGAACAAAGAAGAGCTGACACAGATCTCGCGGCGGCGATCTGAATCCGACGCAGCGCTTGCGGCGCTCCAGGCGGAGGCCGACGCCGCACGGGCAGAGCGCGACAGGCTGACGGCTCGGGCTCGCGCGCTCGAAGAACAGGTCAACGCGCAGTCGGCCCAGCGTCAGGCGCGCTCGCTCGAATCGGAACGTCACCGCATACGCTTGGCCGAGATCGACGCCGAGATTGCGATGCTCGCCGAGTCCTTCGCCCAGAATCCGGCGACGCAAGAGGAATGCGATGCCGTGGCCGCCCGTTACGCCGAGTACGACGGCGACGCGGACGCCGAGATCCGGCGCCTGCGCGACGAGCTCGCGCGGCTCGGGAACGTGAATCTCAACGCACTGGAAGATCAGGCAGCGCTGGAAGAGCGCCGCGAGTTCCTTCTTCGGCAGCTCGCCGACCTCGAATCGGCGCGCGCGAGCATCCTTTCCGTCATCGCGGACATCGACGCGGAATCGGTTCGCCAATTCAATGCGACGTTCGAGCGCATCGCCGCCGCGTTCGGCGCGACGTTCTCGCGACTGTTCAACGGCGGCATCGGCAAGATCTGGCTGGCGGATTCGGACGATCCGACGCAGGCTGGCATCGAAGTCGCCGCGCAGCCGCCCGGCAAGAAGATGACGAGCTTGAACCTGCTTTCGGGCGGCGAACGAGCGATGACGGCGGTCGCGCTCATCTTCGCCATCTTGAGCGTCCGGCCGAGCCCGTTCTACATCTTCGACGAGATCGACGCCGCACTTGACGAAGCCAACGTCGGCCGCTTCGGCTCGGCGCTTGCCGACGTCGCGCGCGATGCGCAGACGATCATCATCACGCACAACAAGGCCACGATGACGCTTGCGGACCGCATCTACGGCATCACGATGGGCGAGCCGGGCTCGTCGAGCGTGCTCTCGCTCGCGCTGGAAAAAATCGGGGCCTGACCGTGGCTGGGCCCGCCGCACTGCTGTCCGTGTCGGACCGGACGGGCATCGAATCGCTCGCCTCAGCACTGCAGCAGTACGGCTACGCGCTATACGGAACGTCCGGTACCGCCGCGCATCTTCGCGCCGCGGGCCTGCCGTGTGAAGATGTAGAGGCCCTCACCGGCTTTCCGCCGCTGTGCGACGGCCGCGTCAAGACGCTTCATCCGAAGATCTTCGCCGGCATTCTCGCTGATCGGACGCGCGCGCAGCATCTCGCCGATCTCGCGCAGTACGACATCCCGCCGTTCGCCGTCGTGGCCGTGAACCTGTATCCATTCGAAGAGGCGGTACGGCGACCGGGCGCGTCCGAAGCTGAAATCGTCGAGCAGATCGACATCGGCGGGGTGACGTTGTTGCGCGCCGCGGCGAAGAACTACGCGCACGTCGCCGTGCTTTCCGATCCGCAGCAGTACGCGGGCTACACAACAGCCTTGGCGCGCGGCGGGTCTTCGCTCGAAGAGCGAAGGGTCTGGGCCACGGCGGCCTTCGCGCGATGCGAACGCTACGACGCCGCTATCGCGGCGCACTTCGCGGGAGCGGCTGATCTTGATCTCCCGGACACGCTGCGCATGCAGCTGACGCGCGCCGCACGACTGCGCTACGGAGAGAATCCGCAGACACGCGCTGCGTTTTACCTCGGCCCCAACGCGATGCGGTTGCCGAAGCAGCTCTCCGGCAAGACGCTTTCTTACAACAACCTGCTCGACCTCGACTCGTGTCTGCGGTTGCTTGCGCCGATCGAAGCGCCGCTCGGTTTTCCGGCGGGCGTCGTACGGCACGCCGTCGCGGCGGCGATCGTCAAACACACCGTTCCCTGCGGGTTAGCGGCTCGCGCGAACGTGCACGACGCGGTAGTTGCCGCGCTCGGCGCAGATCCGATCTCGGCGTTCGGCGGCATCGTGGCGTGCGGGGCTGAGGTGGATGAAGCTACCGCCGACGTCTTGGCGTCGCGCTTCTTGGAAGTCGTCGCGGCGCCGTCGTTCTCGCCGGCCGCACTGGAACGGCTGCAAAAGAAGAAGAACCTTCGTCTTCTGGAGTTCGATGCGTCGCTGCCGACCGCACTCCTGGAAGCCGGGAAAGTTCGCTCGGCGCTCGGCGGCATCTTGGTGGAACATCCGGATCCGTCCGCGCCGCCCGATGCGTGGACGGTCATGACTGAGATCGCGCCGACCAGGGAGCAATGGCGCGATCTCTTGTTCGGATTCGGCGCCGTTCGCCAAGTGAAATCCAATGCGGCGGTCGTGATCAGCGATGAGGTGACGCTCGGCGTCTGCGGTGGTCAGACAAACCGCGTCGCTGCGGTTGAGCTCGCCTGCGAGCGCGCCGGCGACGGCGTGCGCGGGGCAGTTCTTGCCACGGACGGATTCTTTCCGTTCGCGGACGGACTTGAGGCAGCCATTCGGGCCGGCATCTCTGCTGTGATCGCGCCAAGCGGTTCCGTGCGCGACGCCGAGGTCATCGAGGCGGCGCGCAACGCCGACATAGCGCTCGTCTTCGCCGCCCGCCGCTACTTCTTGCACTAACCGATCGCGCCGTTCGACCGACCGCGCCGATTTATCGACGGGGCCGACTTTATGTCGGCCCGGGCGAACAAAACGTGGGCCGATATAAAATCGGCCCCTTCATAACCTATACGTAACGCGGCGGGTCGTCCGCGATCTTGTCGTCGGCACTTCCGCGAACGAGATGTCGGTGAGCCTCAATGCTTGCGCGGCCTCCACGAATGCCGACGTGGCATAGATGCACGACGGCACGTCGATGCTGCGGAAGACGTCCAGCGTGCCGCTCACCGTGTGCGGATCGATGGCCGCTCGCCGCCCGCTCGGAAGATCGCGATGGCCGCACGCTGCGCACGCCGGCGCGCCGCCCGGCGGCAGCGATTCATCGAAGACGCGGCCCTCATAGCCGAACACGACCTCGCGGTAGAGCGGATCCTCACTGCCCCAGTACGTGATCCGGGTCGGAACCGCGCGGAGGCCGGTGATGCCTGCCGCTTCAAGGCGCAGCGCCACGTCGGGCCGCACGAGCATAACGCCCGGCCACGCCGGCCAGCCGAAATCGCCGAACGTTCCCTTTCCATGTCCGACCAGCGGACCGAACTCCGCGCCCGGCGGCAGCGCCGTTCCGGGAGCGACGAACGGTCGGACCGCCTCTCGCATGCGGTGCACGACATAAAGCGATTGCGGCCGGCGGATCCGGTAACGCTCTTGGCCTTGCAACGCCGAAAGGTCGACGTCCGGATATGCGACGCACGACGCCCATGTCTCGTAACAGCGGGGACAGTTCTGGATGCCCGGCAAAGCCCACGTGTGCGCAGCGATGATCTCATTTGCGATCAACCGATCGGCTGATGTAAGATCACGGCTGACGCGAAATAAGCGCACTGTTGAATCCTTCGACTGGTGTGCGCAGTCGCGCGCACGATCGCGGATGAGCCGCATGCTCTTTGCTTGAATCCTGCGGCGCGTACCTGCGAACGGTGCGCGCACACGACGCGCATCACCGGCATTGGAGCACAAAAGTGACAGACGACACACGGGCCACTCACTTCAACTGCAACTGTCCGCACACGCCGTATTCAGCGACGATCCATCAGCGCGCGTCTGCGGTCTTAGGCCGGCGTTCGTTTCTCGCCGGTCTCGGCGCGCTCGGTGCGGGCGTTGCGCTTTGGCCCCGCCGCGCTCTCGGCGCGACGCAAGCCGTCGTGCTTCGCGCGGCGCGACTGTTCGACGGAATGGCGATGCGGACACCGGGCGTGCTCGTGATCAAAGGCGACCGCATCGTCTCGATGATGGCGGGCGACGCGGGCGCCGATGCGCACGTGGTGGATCTCGGCGACGCAACGATAATGCCGGGTCTGATCGACTGTCATACGCACGTCGCTGCGCGCGTCGTCACATCGATCTACCTCGAAGGGTTCGGCACGCGCGACGAATCCGGCGACAGTGTCGCCGAAGCCGCGATCTTCAGCGTCAAAAACGCCGCCTCGATGTTGCACAACGGTTTCACCACGATTCGCGACGTCGGCGGCGGCAGCGGCATCGACCTCGCGGTTCGCGACTCGATCGCGCTCGGTGAGATCCAAGGCCCGAGGATGCTCGTCGCCGGTCTGCCGCTCACGATCACCGGCGGTCACGGTGACGCGAATGACGTGCCGAGCGATGTCATCGTCAACCGCCCGACGGGTGTCGCCTTCGGTCCCTACGGTTTTCGCGAAGTCGTACGTGAAAACGTGAAGAACCACGTCGATCTCATCAAGATCCTCGCCACCGGCGGCGTGCTATCGTACGGCGACGTGTGGAACATCCCGCAGATGAATCTCGATGAGATCCAGGCTACTGTGGATGAGGCGCACAAGTTCCAGCGCAAAGTCAGCGCGCATTGTCATGGAGATCCCGGCATCGCGCTCGCGGTCGAGGGCGGCTGCGATTCGATCGACCACTGCACGGGAGTTTCCGAGAGCACAGCGCGGAACATGAAGGATCGCGGCACGTATCTCGTCCCGACGATCTGGGCGCTCGACTCCATCATCCAGCCCGGAAACCCGAATCACATCCCGCAGAACAGCCTCGACAAGGCGAAGATGATGAGCGACTTGCGCAATGCCGGTGTGCATCGGGCGCTCGGAACAGGCGTGAAGTTCGCATACGGCACCGACGCCGGCGTTTTCCCGCACGAGCAGAATAACTTGGACTTCGCCTTGCTCCACAAGCTCGGCATGGATCCGGTCGATTTGCTGCGTTCGGCGACTTCTTCGGCGGCCGATTTGATCGGCGTGAGCGATCGCGGTCGTCTCGCACCAGGATTGCTGGCCGACGTTGTCGCCATGCACGGCGATCCGGTCAATGAGATGGATGCGATGACGCGCCCGAAGTTCGTGATGCAGGGCGGCGTGCAGGTCGAGCTTTCCTAAATCACGCGGCCCCTTCAAGGAATCAAGGCGGGGTGACCGTCGCGCCGGCGATCTCGTAGCGGATGTCGCCGTCGCGCAGCGTCACGTGTACGAGGCCGGTCACGCGCACCCACGATCCGGCGCGCAGGTGGACTTCGCCGCGCGGCACTACATCGAAGCCGATGTCGACCGCATCCGCGGCGCAGCACGTCATGATGCGGCGCGACACCGCTGCCGGCCAACCGCCGCGCGGCGGGAGCCACGTTCCGCTGACCGAGATCTCGCGATGTTCGACCGCCCGCGGATCGGCATCGAGCGCATCGAGCGCATCGAAGAGGTCGTCTGCCGCGTGACCGCGCGGCGCATGGGCCGCGACATCGCGCACCGCCGGAGCGCCGGCTGAGACGACGCACGATCCGGCGAGCGCGCCGCAGACGAGAGCAAACTGGATCGAGCGCGCCGGAGCGCCGCGAAACGCCACCACGATCAAGATTGCAGCGGTGCAGGCCGTGACCGGCGCGGGAGCAGCCACCAGCATGTGGCCGTGCGGCTCGAACGCGATCGCTCCGGTCATCGCGCCGACAAAGCCGAGAAGAGAACGAGCGGTCACGCGACGCAAACCGCTGCAGCGCACGCGATCGCGCAACTCAACGTGGCCACGATGGATCGCGCAACGCCGAAACTCCGGCCCAGGAGAAGAATCTGTCGCACGCTCGCGCCCTGCGCGGCGACGACGAACGCCGCTTGGTCGCGCGCATCGCGAAGCAGAGAAGCGGCCATGAACGGATCGGCGGTCGAACACGGCGAGAGCAGAGCGCCGGTCGCGGCGATGGCCGCCGCCGAGACGTGCAAAAAGAACTGCGGCGGCAGCAGCTGTTTGCCGGCGGCCGCTGCCGCCGCGGCGCACAGCACCCCGACGAGCGCAGTCGCGAGCACGTGCGGCGGATCTGCGGCGACATCGCACGCGTGATGACCTTGCATTGCGCGCGTCGGCATGACGCGCCATGCCAGCGCCGTCAGCGCTGCGGCGACTGCGGCACCGAAAAGCCTGATGACGGTCATGTGCGGTCCGAGCGCGGCGTATGTGACGGCAAGCGAAACCGGCGATGCGATCGCGGCAAACGTCAGAACAAATCCGGCAAGCGATGGATCCGCGTGCGAGAGCGCATCGGCAAAACCGTTGAGCGCGCAATCGCAGCCCGGATTGCAAATGGCGAGCATACAGACAGCGAGGTGACCGCGCGCGTGAAACCTGCGCAGTGTCATGGCCGTAAGCGTACCCAAGACGACATACGGAAGCGCAGCCACGACCACCGAAGCCCAATCGGCGAGCATCGCCAGCAGCTGCGGCGTATCCGCGGGCGTGGTCGCACACAACACACAGATCGCAGCCAGTGGGCCTGCGCGGAGAACGAGCTCACGGGGGGACGGAAATCGGCGAGGCCGAACGTGCACCGCTACTCCCGTCTTTTGATAAGGCGCGGGACGCTTACGCCGGCAGCGCGAACGCTCGGCGCATCGCCATCTTTCTTCCATTAGGCTGACCGAAAAACGCGCGACGTGAAAAACCTGACGGCGCCTCGCGGCACATACGATATCCTTCCCGATGACTCGCGGCGCTGGCAAGCGCTCGAGGCCGTCATCGACGGCGTCTGCGCGCGGTACTGCTACGGCGAGATCCGCACGCCGCAGTTCGAGAGTACCGAAGTCTTCATCCGCACGATCGGGGAAGGCACCGACATCGTCGACAAAGAGATGTACACGTTCACCGATCGCGGCGGTCGCAGCATCACGCTGCGGCCCGAGCTCACGGCTCCAGTCGTGCGCGCGGTACTCGAGCACTCGATGCTGCAATCGCTGCCGCTCAAGCTGTACTACCGCGGTCCGTTCTTCCGCTACGAACGGCCGCAGCGCGGCCGGTTCCGGCAGGCCCATCAGGTCGGCGTCGAGTGTTTCGGCACCGCGGCTCCGGAAGCGGACGCTGAAGTCATCGCGCTGGCGTTGGACGTCGTAGCCGGTGCCGGCATCCGCGACCGGCATCTCGATCTGAACTCCATCGGTTGTCCGGCGTGCCGCTCGGTCTACCGCAAAGCGCTGGTCGAGTATTTCGAAAAGAACATCGCGACCTTATCCGAGCAGAGCCGCGTGCGCCTCCAGACGAATCCCATGCGCATCCTCGACTCGAAAGACGAAGCGGATCAGCGGCTGATCGCGACGGCACCGCGCGTGCTGGACTTTCTTTGCGCCGGGTGCACGGCGCACTTCGACGGCGTGAAGTCGAGCTTGCGGGCGATGAGCATCGAGTTCTCCATCAATCCGAACATCGTCCGCGGCTTGGACTACTACACGCGGACGGTCTTTGAGATCACGTCGCCGGCGCTCGGCGCACAGAGCGCGGTCGCCGGCGGCGGACGATACGACGGTCTTGTCGAATCCATGGGCGGTCCGCCGACGCCCGGCGTGGGATTCGGCATGGGGATGGACCGCTTGATCATCGCCGCCCACGCAGCTGGTTCATCGGCCGGCGACGAGCGGCAACTCGACGTCGCATTCGTGGCGCTCGACGCGGCGGGCCTCGCTGCGCTCGTTCCGTTGCTCTATGCGACACGCACCGCGGGATTTCGCGCCGACGTCGACTACACGCTGCGCAAGATGGATAAACAGCTCAAGGGCGCAGCTGCGCGCGGCGCACCGTTGGCGGTGATCGTCGGCAGCGACGAACTGTCCGCGGGCGAAGCGACGATCCAAGACCTTGTCACCCGCGAGCGCGCGCGCGTCGCGATCGCGAAAGTCGAAGATGAGATAGTCCGCCGGTTGCGGCATCGGGAGAGCGCATGACACCCGAGAAGAAAGATCTCGACAAACTGGTCGATCTGATGCAGCGCGAAGGATTGGACCGGCTGCGCGTCCGCTTCGGCGATACGGACATCGACTTGCGCATGACGCTTCCCAGCACCGCGATCGCTTCGGAATCGCCATCGTCGGTTCGTTCGGGCAACCCTCTTGCGCCCGATGCCGGACGCGCGAGCGCGCTCGCGCCGCCGAACGTCAAGAAAGTACTGGCGCCGTTGGTCGGCGTGTTCTATCGCGCGCCCGCCCCCGGCATCGCACCGTTTGTGGAGACCGGCGGCGCCGTCGCCGAAGGGCAGGTTCTTTGCATCCTGGAAGCGATGAAATTGATGAACGAAATCGTCAGTGAATATGACGGCACGATCGCGAAGATCTGCGTCAACGACGGCGATCTGGTCACCCTGAATCAGGAACTCATGTGGATCGAGACCTGAGCGACGGCCGTGCCCGCTCGAGCGTCTTCTTGGATCGAGATGGAACCCTGAATGTTGATCGACGATATGTGCGCACACCCGACGACGTCGAACTGGTCCCGCGTGCCGCCGACGGAGCACGTATGCTCGAAAATGCGGGCTATGCGCTCGTGATCGTCTCCAACCAATCCGGGATCGCGCGCGGCCTGTTCACAGAAGAGCAAGCGCAAGCGGTGGACGACCGCGTGATCGAACTGCTGGCGCAAGAAGGCGTGAACATCGCTGGTTCGTATCGCTGCCCGCATCTTCCGGACGCGCCGGTCGCGGCATACGCGAAGATTTGCGACTGCCGCAAACCGCAGCCGGGACTCATCCTCCGCGCGGCGCGCGATCTGCACCTCGACCTCGCGACGTCGTGGGTGATCGGCGACCGGGCGCGCGACATCGTCGCCGGCATCGCGGCCGGTTGCCGCACCGTGATGGTTTCGCCTTCGCCGCCGCGGCACGATGCAGAAGTTCTCAACGGGTCGCAGCCGGAGCACTTCGCTCACGATCTAGTGGATGCCGCGGGATTCATCATCGGGCACGCGGCGCGCACATGACGGCTCGCGAAGACGGCCGCTGGGTCGCCGACTTGCTCGCAGCGATGCGCGGCCGGCGCATCGTCGTCGCGGGCGATCTGATGCTGGACGAGTGGCTATGGGGCCGCGTGCGCAGGATATCCCCCGAGGCCCCCG